>NZ_CAKZJO010000050.1 GCF_936943645.1 uncultured Bradyrhizobium sp.
ACCCCGCTCGCGCGTCGCGCGATCGACCCTCCCCTCCAGGGGAGGGTGAAGAAATCAGCCTCTGCCGTCTGCGCAGCGAAACGAATAAAGGAAGGAAACCCACCATGGCGTATGAGACGATCAAGTACGAGGTCGCCGAGCAGATCCTCACCATCACGCTGAACCGGCCCGACAAGCTCAACGCCTTCAACGCGCAGATGCAAGCGGAGCTGATCGACGCGTTCGACGCCGCCGACAAGGACGACAACGTCCGCGCCATCATCGTGACAGGCGCAGGACGCGGATTTTGCGCCGGCGCCGATCTCTCCTCCGGCGCCGACACGTTCGACCGCGACGCGCGGCGCGGGCCGGTGAAGCGCCTCGCCGACGGCAAGGTGGACTACAGCGATCCGCAGGTGCGCGACGGCGGCGGCCAGGTGACCTTGCGCATCTTCAAATGCCTCAAGCCCGTGATTGCCGCGGTGAACGGCCCGGCGGTCGGCATCGGCGTCACCATGCAGCTCGCGATGGACATCCGCATCGCATCCGAGGCCGCGCGCTTCGGCTTCGTGTTCTCCCAGCGCGGCATCGTGCCGGAGGCTGCCTCGAGCTGGTTCCTGCCGCGCATCGTCGGCATCTCGCAGGCGCTTGAATGGTGCTATTCCGGCCGCGTCTTTCCGGCACAGGAGGCACTCGCCGGCCGCCTCGTCAGCAAGGTCGTCGCTCCCGACGATCTCCTGCCGACCGCCCGCGCGCTGGCCAAGGAATTTGCCGCGAAAACCGCGCCGGTCTCGGTCGCCCTGATCCGCCAGATGATGTGGCGCATGATGGGCGCCGATGATCCCATGGAAGCCCACAAGGTCGACAGCCGCGGCATCTACGCCCGCGGCCGCTCCGACGACGTCAAGGAAGGCGTGGTGTCGTTCCTGGAGAAGCGGCCCGCAGAGTTCAAGAACAAGGTCTCGAGCGATATGCCGGATTATTTCCCCTGGTGGTCGGAGCGGGACTACAAGTAACGAGCCCGCCCAGGTGGCGTAGGCGAAAGAGGCCTACGCCGCCTTGATGGCGCGAATGAAGGTCTCGACGAACTGACGCATGTTCTCCGACTGACGCGTCAGCTCCTCGGAGGCATCGAACACTTCGCCGGCGGCAGCGCTGGACTCGCTCGATCCGACTTTCACACCCTGGATGCTCTGCGAGATCTCGCCAGTCCCTCGTGCGGCCTCCTGAACATTGCGGGCGATTTCCCGCGTGGCCGCGTCCTGCTCGACGACCGCGGCGGCGATCGACGAGGCGATCTCGTTGATCTCCTCGATCGTGGACGTGATGCCGTGGATCGCGCTCACGGCCTGTCCGGAGCTGGTCTGGATGGCGGCGACCTGATCGCGAATGTCGTCGGTCGCCCTGGAGGTCTGCTCAGCGAGGCTCTTCACCTCGCCCGCCACGATGGCAAATCCCCTGCCCGCCTGCCCCGCCCGCGCCGCTTCGATCGCCGCGTTCAAGGCCAGCAGATTGGTCTGCCGCGCGATCTCGTTGATCAGCTGGAGCACGTCGCCGACCTTCTCCGCCGCCGACGAGAGCCCCTGCACGGTTTCGTTGGTGCGCCGTCCCTCGGTGACGGCCTTCTCCGCGATCTGCGCCGACTGCGTCGCGCGCCGTCCGATCTCCGCAACCGAACTGGACAATTCCTCGGTGGCCGCAGCGACGGTCTGCATGTTCGCCGACGCAATCTCGGTCACGCCCGCCACGCTGGCCGCTTTGTCGCTGGTCTGGCCGGCGGAACGCCTCATCCCGCCCGCGGTCGCCTCCAGCTGCGACGATGCGGAAATGACGGTCTCGATCACTTCGGTCACGTCGACGTCAAAGCGGTCGGAGAGCTCGTCGATGCGCGTCGCGCGCGCGGCCTGTTGCGCAGCAGCCTCACGCTCTCTCGCGTTCAGCTCGACACTTCGAACCAGGCTGTCCTTGAAGAACTGAACCGCGCACGCCATCGAGCCGATCTCGTCCGTGCGGTCGGTGCCCTCCACCTGCTGGTCCAGCTTGCCGTCGGCAAGATGCGTCATGGTGCCGGCGAGCCGCCCGATCGGCACGGCAATGCCCCGCGCCATGATCGCCGCGGTCAACATGCTCGTCAGCAGGGCGAGCAAGGACAGCGCCGTCACGAGACCGAGGCTGAGAGTTGCTTCGGACTTTTTCTTCGCCATCAGGCCGGTGAGCTCCGTCACCAGGCCGTCCTCGATCTTCTTCAGCAGATCGATCCGAGCCGTGGCGGCATCGAACCAGGATTTGCTGCCGAGCGAGCCGAACTCGCCCGCAAGCCCGCCGCGCTCGACGACCTTGCGCATGCCGTCGAACTTGTCGATCGCAGGCCCCGAAAATTCCGAGCTGAACAGATCCCTCGCGTGAGGCGAGGCCACCGCGCGGAAGGCGGCAAAGAAGCTGTCCTGCGCGGCTGCAAGGCCAATCGCCCTGACATAGGCCTGCGGCTCGAAACGTCCGGCGGCGATCGCACCGGCGACGGTCGCGCGTTCCAGGCCGGCGCGTTCCTTGGCCTCCACCAGATTGGCGTGGGCGGCAATCGACCGCGAGATCTCGTCATCCGTTGCGAGCTTGGAAATGCCTGATGTCACCGTGATCAGACGCCCGACGATCTCCGTCAGGGCACCGGTCGCCGCTGCGGGAGCGATGGCCTGCCGATCGATCTGCGCGCGCAGTGAATCAAGGCGTCCCAAGCTCTCGGTTGCCGCCTGACTTGCAGAGGCGAGCCGACCGCGGCCTTCGCTCGTCAGATCCGCCAGCGCACCCAGCGCCATCGCGCGGCCCGCGTCGGTGCGGCCGCGCTGCTGCTGGAGCTCGGCGCCCAATTGCGTGCCCTTGCTGCTCAGAAAGGTCAGGGACAATCCGCGTTCGCGCTGCAGCTCGTGGACCAGGCCGCTCAACTTGCCGACGCCGTCGACGACCGGCTGCATCGCCACCATTTCAGAACGCACGGCCCATTTGGCGGAAATATCGTACAGGGCGAGCGCAGCGAGCGTCGCGAGAGGCAGCAGCGCCGCCAGCGCGATGCGATGAATTATTCTTATATTCCTGAACATCATCCGAGTTCACGATTGCGTACTCGTGATAGGATCGGACTGGTAAAGAAAACGCCTTATACGAGTGAGAAAAAGATAGGCGACGCCTGCTCACGAATGCGGCAAGGCCGATCAGTCCATCGTCAGCGCTACACGCCCGATCGCCTTGCGGTCGATCAAGAGCCGCATCGCCTTTGCATAATCCTGCAGGGGCAGACGGTGTGAAACGTTGGGGCGCAGCTTGCCTTCCTCCGCCCATTGCAGCAGCGCATTCAGACGCAGCTGTCCGAGCGCAGGGTTCTTTCGTACCGCTTCGCCGGCACGTACGCCGAGCACGCTCGCACCCTTGATCAGCAGGAGGTTGGTCCTCGCCGAACCGATGCCACCGGTGAAGCCGATCACCAGGAGCCGCGCGCCCCAGGCGATGCAGCGCATCGAGTCCTCGAAGACCTGGCCGCCGACGGGATCGAACACGACGTCCGCGCCGCGCCCGTCGGTGATGCGCTTGACGGCATCGCGAAACGGCTCGCGGTCGTAGCGGATGAGATGATCGGCGCCGCGCGATTTGGCGATAGCGAGCTTCTCGTCGCTGGAAGCGGTGGCGATCACGGTCGCGCCCAGCATCTTGCCGATCTCGACGGCCGCCAATCCCGTGCCGCCGCCGGCGCCATGCACCAGCAGCACTTCGCCCGGCTCGACCCGGCCGCGATCGATCAGCGCGTGATAGGCCGTGCCATGACCGGCGAGATAAGTCGCAGCTTCCGCGTAGTCGAATGTCGAGGGCTTGGGGGTCAGCTGCGACGGCGTGACGACGGCTTCGTCCGTGAATGCGCCATGACGCATCTTGACGATGACCTTGTCGCCGACGGCAACACCTTTCGCCTCGGTGCCGATCTCCGTGACGTCGCCGGCGGCTTCCATGCCGGGCGTGAACGGCAATTCCGGCTTGAGCTGATATTGCCCGGCGGCCATCAGCACATCGGGGAAATTGAGGCCCGCGGCCCGGATCCTGACCCGCACCTCGCCCGGCTTCAGGGTGCGCGACGGATATTCTTCCAGGCGCAGGGTCTCGGGCTCGCCGAGCGCGTGGCAGACGACGGCGCGCACCATCAGGCCGCGCTCGCCTTGCTGCGCAGAAGCGCCTCGCGGATCAGCGGCAGGCGGTCGTTGCCGAAATACATGTCGGTCTTGTTGACGAAGATCGTCGGCGAGCCGAAGCCGCCGCGGGCGACGACCTCTTCGGTATTCGCCTTGAGTTGATCCTTGATCCCCTGCTCCGAAATGCCAGCGAAGAACTTTGCCGCGTCGATGCCGACCTTCCTGCAGATCTCGGCCAGCACGGCGTCCTGCGAAATGTCCTTGTCCTCGCCCCAATAGGCCTCGAACACGGCCGTCGCGAACGGCACCATGTCTTTGCCGAGCCAGATGCAGCCCCGCATCGCCTTGACGCTGTTCACCGGAAACACCGTCGGCGGCATCTTGATCGCAAGGCCGGCCGAGCGCGCCCAGTCCTGAAGGTCCTTCTTCATGTAGCGCGCCTTCAGCGGCACCGGCTTCTCGCGCTGCGCATAGACGCTCGGATTGACCGTGTTGAAGATGCCGCCGACCAGGATCGGCCGCCAGACGATCTCGGCGCCCGCCTCCCTGGCGAGCGGCTGGATGTTGTGGAAGGCGAGATAGGTCCAGGGGCTGGAGCAGTCGAAGAAGAATTCGATCATGGCGTTTCCTTATGTGTCTTGTCTTGCCCCGCCCTCTCCCCGTCATTGCGAGGAGCTCTTGCGACGAAGCAATCCAGAATCCCTCCGCGGAAAAACTCTGGATTGCTTCGCTTCGCTCGCAATGACGGGGAGAGAGCGGTGCCTACTTCCTTCCCAGCACTTCCTTAGCCCGTTGCCCAAACATGATCTTGCGTGATTCCTCGTCGAACGGCTCCTTGACGAATTTTCCGATCGCAAGCCCCGCCTGCACCTGCGGCCTCGCCCGCACCTCGGCGTACCAGCGTTTGACGCTCGGATAGTCGTCGAGCGTGAAGCCTTGCGCCTTGTGGGTCATGGTCCAGGGGAAACAGGCGATGTCGGCGATGGAATAGTCGCCGGCGACATAGGCGCCGGTCTTCTTCAGCTGCCGGTCGAGCACCCCGTACAACCGCGCGGCCTCGTCGCGATAGCGCTCGATCGCGTAAGGAATCTTCTCGGCGGCATAGAGCGCGAAATGGCCGTGCTGGCCGAGCATCGGCCCGAGGCCAGCCATCTGCCACATCACCCACTGGATCGCAGTGGAGCGGCCGCGCAGATCGGTGGGCAGGAAGCGGCCGGTCTTCTCCGCCAGATAGATCAGGATCGCGCCGGTCTCGAAGACCGAGAACGGTCCGCTGCCGTCGGCGGGATCATGATCGACGATCGCGGGAATGCGATTGTTCGGGGAGATCGCCAGGAACTCGGGACTGAACTGCTCGCCGGCGCGGATGTTGACGGGCTTCACCGTATAGGGAAGCCCGAGCTCCTCCAGCACAATCGAGATTTTCCAGCCGTTCGGCGTCGGCGCGTAATAGAGGTCGATCATGACCTGTCCCTTGGCACTTCCCTTGGGGTCTTCCCTGGCATTTCCTGTCGCCGCCGCCGGAATAGAGAGCGACTTTCGTTGTTCTGTACCTCGACGTTAGGACATGGCAGGAAGGGGCGCAACATCACCTGCCGGGAGGGCCGCCATGCTGTTTCCAACCACGATCGCCGGCTCCTTGCCGAAGCCGGAATGGCTCGCCGAGCCGAACATGCTCTGGGCGCCCTGGAAATCCCAAGGCGACGAGTTGCTGCGCGCCAAGCGCGACGCGACGCTGATCTGGCTGAAGATCCAGGAGGACGCCGGCATCGACATCCTCACCGAGGGCGAGCAGGCCCGTCAGCACTTCGTCCACGGATTCCTGGAGAAGATCGAAGGCATCGATTTCGCCCACAAGGTCGAGATGGGCATCCGCAAGGATCGCTACAAGGCGATGGTGCCGCAGGTGGTCGCCCCGCTCCGCCTGAGGGATCGCGTACACGCCTTCGAGGCCCGCGTGGCACGCACGCACACCAAGAAGAAGCTGAAATTCACCCTGCCCGGCCCGATGACCATCATCGACACCATTGCCGATCGCTATTATGGCGATCGCGTCAAGATGGCGTTTGCCTTCGCCGAGCTGCTCAACGAGGAAGCCAAGGCGCTGCAGGCCGACGGCGTCGATTTCGTGCAGTTCGACGAGCCCGCCTTCAACGTCTACATGGACGAGGTCAACGATTGGGGCATCAAGGCGCTGGAGCGCGCCGCGCAGGGACTGACCTGCACCACGGCCGTGCACATCTGCTACGGCTACGGCATCAAGGCCAACACCGACTGGAAGGAGACGCTCGGCGCGCAATGGCGGCAATACGAGCAGATCTTTCCGGCGATCGATGCGAGCCCGATCCAGCAGGTCGCGATCGAGTGCCGCAATTCCAAGGTGCCGCTCGACCTGCTCGCGCTTCTGAAGAACAAGGTCGTGCAGGCCGGCGTGATCGACGTTGCCAGCGACACCGTCGAGACCGCCGAGGACGTCGTGAAGGTGATCGACGCGGTGTCGAAATTCGTGCCCAAGAGCAACATCATCGCCACTACGAATTGCGGCATGGCCCCGATGCGGCGCGAGATCGCCGAAGCCAAGCTGATGGCGCTCGGCGCGGGCGCCTCGCTGGCGCGGGAGAAGCTGGGATGATCCGAAGGCGGGTCCGCTAGTCCAGCGCGCTCGGATGCTGCGTCGGCTGATAGCCGGCGCTGAACGCCCGCAGTGTGGACGGGGGCGTCAGCAGCATCGGGCTCTCTAGCTCGCACTCGGCGCGGGCATAGCCGGCGGGCGACCACAGCAGCGGCTGGCCCTGTCTCATCAGGAAGCTCTCCTCGCCCTGCTGCACCATCGCGCCGTCGGGCAATTGCGCTGGTGGCATCGGCAAGTCGTGCAGCCGCTTCTTGCCGCGATCGAGCCGCTCCCGATGCAGTTCGGCGTCCATCGCCTTCGCACTCACCTTGCTCGTACCGTTCCCCTTGTCCCAGGACGCGCGAAACCGGTTGGCATCGTCGCGGCGGCAGAAGAAGCAAGGTCGGTGTCCCGCCGCAAAGGCGGTGGCTTCGTCGAGAAAGAACAGCTCGGTCCAGCTCCGCCGCGCCATCACCGGGCGCCGCCAGCCGCGGAATTCGCACAGGCAAATGATCCAGGCCGGTGACGACCAGCGCTTTTTCAGCAGCGTCTTGGTCGCGGGATCATGGATGATACCGCGATTGCCGGTGAACATGCCGCGATGCGGCGTGGCGATGATCTCGCCGGTGGGCGTGACGCGGTTTTGCAGGGGCATGGTGTCTCAACCCGTCATTGCGAGGAGCCCTTGCGACGAAGCAATCCAGACTATCTCTGCGGATGCATTTCTGGATTGCTTCGCTTCGCTCGCAATGACGGCGGATATCACGCCGCCCCATCCCGCAGCGGCGGGTGGTAGGACAGCGCGGTGTCCCAGGGAAAGAAGATCCAGGTGTCCTGCGAGACTTCGGTGATGAAGGTGTCGACCAGCGGACGGCCCTTCGGCTTGGCATAGACGGTGGCGAAATGCGCATCGGGCAGCATCTCGCGCACCAGCCTGCCGGTCTTGCCGGTGTCGACGAGGTCGTCGACGATCAACAGTCCCTTGCCGGTGCCGCCGCCGAGCTTCATCGCCTGCTCCGAAATGCCCTTGAGCACCTGAAGCTCGCCCTGCTTGTCGTGATCGTAGCTCGCGATGCAGACCGTATCGATCACGCGCACGCCGAGCTCGCGCGCCACGATCGCGGCCGGCACGAGACCGCCGCGGGTGATCGCGATCACCGCATGAAACGGGCCGACTTCGTTCAGCCGCCAGGTCAGCGCCCGGCAGTCGCGGTGGAACTGGTCCCACGAGACCGGAAAGGCCCTGCCCGCCCGCTCCTGCGCACTCAGTTCCGGTGCTTCACCAGCCATTGTCGTCTCCTGCTTCGCACAGCGCCCGGCGCGCCGGGAGCTTTAGCGGGTGATGTTCAACCCCGCCAGCATGTCCTTCACGGCCGCCATAGCAGCCGCCAGCTTCTCCGGATCGCGCGAGCGCACCACCAGATTGGTGTTCGGCTTCTGCTCCTCGTCCATGAAGGGATAGCTGCCGATGATGGTGTCGGGATGGGCGGCGGCGATCGCCCGCAAGGGGCTGCCGATGTCGCCCTCGCGCGCATTGGCGCGCACGGTGTCGGAGAGCATGCGCACTCCCGATTTCAACTTGGGCGCGACGATGTCCATCATCGCCTGCATGATCGAGGGTACGCCCGCCATGACGATGACGTTGCCGATCTTGAAGCCGGGGGCGAGGATGGTCGCGCTCTGGATCAGCTCGGCACCATCGGGGATGCGGGCCATGCGCAGGCGGGCCTCGTTGAGGTCCTGCTCGCTCCAGCGCTCGCGGAAGCGGGCGACCACCTCGGGGTGGTGGTCGATGCCGACGCCGAACGCCTTGGCGACGCTGTCGGCGGTGATGTCGTCATGGGTCGGCCCGATCCCGCCGGTGGTGAAGACATAGGTGTAGCGATGCCGCAGTGCATCCAGGGCCGCGATGATGTCGGGCTCGTCGTCGGAGACGACCCGGACTTCCTTCAGATCGATGCCGATATTGGTCAGGTATTCGGCGATGAAGCCGATATTCTTGTCCTTGGTCCGGCCGGACAGGATTTCGTCCCCAATGACCAGAATGCCCGCCGTGACGATCTCGCTCATGCCTTAAGTCCCTCACCTGTGGCGCCGACTTTGCCGGGGTAACGCGTTGAAGTCACGCGGTTTTGCTGCCGAAATAAGCAGTCCTCAGCCATTTTTTCAGGCAGGCCGCCGGCCGTCCCCGGCAAACGCCGCCAGTCCATGCTTATCGCGCTGGCCCGGCCCTTGCTACCTCCTACGGAAGTCATGCACTCTCACGGCATGGCCACAGGACGTTGCGGTCTCCACCAAGGACCAAACGACCTGACCAATGGCGCAACGCCCCGGGGAGAACAGTCGGGATCTATGGCAGTCGCGTTTGATGAAATGAATATTCCCGGCGGGGATCTTCGCCCCGCCTATCAGGAGCTGGCGCGCTGGCTCAAGGAGACCCCTCCCGAGGCGCTCGAATATCGCCGCCAGGAGGCCGAGCTGCTATTCCGCCGGATCGGCATCACCTTCGCGGTCTACGGCGATTCGGAGTCAACCGAGCGGCTGATCCCCTTCGACGTGATCCCCCGGATCATGTCCGGCAAGGAATGGTCGCTGCTGGAAAAGGGGCTGAAGCAGCGCGTCAAGGCGCTGAACATGTTCCTGCGCGATATCTATCACGGCCGCGACATCCTCCGCGCCGAGATCGTGCCCGACGATCTGATCTTCCAGAACCCAGTGTTCCGCCCCGAGATGAACGGCCAGCAGGTGCCGCACGATGTCTACGTGCACATCGCCGGCATCGATATCGTCCGGGTCGACGCCGAGGACTTCATCGTGCTGGAGGATAACGCGCGCACGCCGTCCGGCGTCTCCTACATGCTGGAAAACCGCGAGATCATGATGCGGCTGTTTCCGGATCTGTTCGCCCGCCACCGGGTGGCGCCGGTCGAGCGCTATCCGGACGAGTTGCTCGCCGCGCTGCGCTCGGTCGCGCCGCTCAGCGCATCCAGCGAGCCGACAGTCGCCCTGCTCACGCCGGGCGTCTACAACTCCGCCTATTACGAGCACTCCTTCCTCGCCGACAAGCTCGGCATCGAGCTCGTCGAGGGCCGTGACCTCATCGTCAAGAACAACGAAGTGTTCATGCGGACGACGGAAGGGCTGAAGCGGGTCGACGTGATCTATCGCCGCGTCGATGACGACTTCCTCGACCCCCTCACCTTCCGTCCCGATTCCGTGCTCGGCGTGCCCGGGCTGATGTCGGCCTATGCGGCCGGCAACATCACGCTCGCCAACGCGGTCGGCACCGGCATTGCCGATGACAAGGCGATCTACTCCTACATGCCTGACATCGTGAAGTTCTATCTCGGCGAGGAGCCGATCCTGAAGAACGTCCCGACCTGGCGCTGCCGCGAGCCGAAGGATCTCGCTTATGTGCTGGACAACTTAAGCGAGCTCGTCGTCAAGGAAGTGCACGGCTCCGGCGGCTACGGCATGCTGATCGGACCTGCCGCGACCAAGGCCACCATCGAAGCGTTCCGCGAGAAGCTCAAGCGCGAGCCGGAGGGCTTCATCGCCCAGCCGACGCTGGCGCTTTCGACCTGCCCGACCTGCACGGCCTCGGGCCTCGCGCCGCGCCACGTCGATCTCAGACCCTTCGTGCTCACCGGCAGCAAGCGGACCACCGTCGTGCCGGGCGGACTGACACGCGTCGCGCTGAAGGAAGGCTCCCTGGTCGTGAATTCGAGCCAGGGCGGCGGCACCAAAGACACCTGGATCCTGGACGAGTAGCTCGATGCTGTCGCGTACCGCCGAAAACCTCTATTGGCTCGCCCGCTACGTCGAACGGGCCGAATATCTCGCGCGCACCATCGATGCGACGCTGCGCGTCACCGCGCTTCCCGCCGCCTATATCGGCAAGACCAACGAATGGGACTCGGCGCTGCTCACCGCCGGCGTCGCCGCCAGCTTCTATCAGAAATATGAAGAGGCCAACGAGCACAACGTCGTCGACTATCTCTCCTTCTCCGTGGACAATCCGTCCTCGATCAGGAACTGCATCGAGGCGGCGCGTCTGAATTCACGCTCGGTCCGCACCGCGCTGACCAGCGAGATGTGGGACACCATCAACTCGGCCTGGATCGAGTTGCAGGAGGTCTGGAGCAAGGGCACGTCGACTCGCGAGGATCTGGCCAAGTTCCTGCGCTTCGTGCAGGAGACCTCGCTGCGCTTCGACGGCTCGGCCTACCGGACCATGCTGCGCAACGACGCCTACTGGTTCTCGCGCCTCGGCCTGCACCTCGAGCGCGCCGACAACACCGCGCGCATTCTCGACGTGAAGTATCACGTGCTGCTGCCGGAAGAGGAGCATGTCGGCGGCCCGCTCGACTTCTATCAATGGAGCTCGATCCTGCGCTCGGTCTCGGCGCTGACGGCCTATCACTGGGTCTACCGCGAGACGCTGAAGCCGTGGCTGGTCGCGGACCTGCTCATCCTCAACGGCACGCTGCCGCGCTCGCTGGCGAGCTGCTACGACAATCTCGTGCGCAATCTCGACCAGATCGGCGTCGCCTATGGCCGCCAGGGCCCGGCCCAGCGCCACGCCCGCGGCATCCGCAACCGGCTGGAACACAGCAACATGAACGACATTTTCCAGCATGGCGTGCATGAATTCATTCAGGAATTCATCACGGACAATTCCAGGCTGGGCGAAATCATCACGAAGCAGTATTTGATCTGACCCGGTGCTGCGCACCGCCCGGAACGACGCCAGAACGACGGTCACCATGCGCCTGCGAATTCTGCACACCACGACCTATCGCTACGAGCCGTCGGCCACGAGCGTGATCCAGATCCTGCGCATGACGCCCGGCAGCCATGACGGGCAATATGTGGCGGAATGGCAGATCGACGTCTCCACCGACACCAAGCTCGACATGCATGAGGACGCCTTCGGCAACGTCACCCATGTGCTGTCCTGCGGGCCTGTCGGCGACATCCAGATCACCGCCGAAGGGCTGATCGAGACCCACGACACCGGCGGCGTGCTGCGCGGCGCCGACGAGCGCTTTCCGGCCGGCATGTTCCTGCGCGCCACCGACCTCACCTCCGTCAACCCGGCGATGGCGGCGGTGGCGCGCCAGTTGCGCAGCGAAGCCGAGAGCGACACGCTCGGCTTCCTGCATACGTTGATGAGCGAGATTGCCGATCACATGACGTTCGACGAGGACCCGACCAACAGCGGGACCTCGGCGGCGGAGGCATTCGCGCTCAAGCGCGGCGTCTGCCAGGACTACGCACACATCTTCATCGCCTGCGCCCGTGTCGGCGGCGTGCCGGCGCGGTTCGTCTCCGGTCATTTCCTGCGCGCGGACGGCATGCTGCATCAGGATGCCGGGCACGCCTGGGCGGAAGCCTTCGTGCCCGATCTCGGCTGGGTCGGCTTCGATCCCGCCAACGGCATCTGCGCCACCGACGCCCATGTCCGCGTCGCGATCGGGCTCGACTATCTCGGCGCGGCCCCCGTGCGCGGCACCCGTTATGGCGGCGGCGCGGAGACGCTGACGGTGGCCGTGAAGGTCGACCAGGCCGGCCGCGGCGGGCAATCGCAGTCGCAGTGGCAGAGCTAGGCGCCGCCGTCCGGCCTATCGGACGTGCTACACTCGCGGGATCAGACCTGTTCCCGCGAGGACCCCATGGCGACTGTCAAACTGCTTTCGGACGATGAACTCTCCAGCGAGGCGCGCGCCGTCTTCGACGATATCCGCAAGGTGCGGAAGTCGGACTTCGTCAACAATTTCTGGCGTGCGCTGGCGCATGATCCGAAGACGCTGCGGCGGACCTGGGAGAGCATCAAGGAGGTGATGGCGCCGGGCGCGCTCGATCCCAAGGTCAAGGAGATGCTCTATGTCGCGGTGTCGATCGCGCATGGCTGCAGCTATTGCATCCACTCCCACACCGCCGCCGCGCGGGCCAAGGGGATGAGCGAGGCCGAATATGGCGAGCTGCTCGCCATCGTCGGCATGGCCGCGGAGACCAACCGCCTGGTCACCGCGCTCGGTGTGCCCGTCGATGCGGCGTTTCTGGTCGATACAGCCGACTGAGGTTCTGCCCCGGGAATCGGGGGTTGGAGCGGCCGGCGAAATTGGCTAGTAATTCCGCGCAAACGCGTTCGGGGACTGGAAATGACCTATTGTTGCGGAATCCTGGTTCGGGACGGTCTGGTGATGATCGCCGACACCCGCACCAATGCCGGTCTCGACAATGTCTCGACCTTCCGCAAGCTGCACATCTTCTCCAAGCCCGGCGATCGCATCATGGCGATCGCCAGCGCCGGCAACCTCGCGATCAGCCAATCCGTGCTCTCCACACTGACCGAAGGCCTGGAAGACCCCAACACGGGCGAGCTCGAGACGCTGATGAACGCGCCGACCATGTTCCAGGCGGCCCAGCGCATCGGCCGGGCCATCCGCGCCGTGCATGCCACCGAAGGGCCGGCGCTGAGATCCGAGGACGTGTCCTTCGACGTTTCCTTCCTGTTCGGCGGTCAGATCAAGGGCGCGCGCATGCGCCTGTTCATGGTCTACACCGCCGGCAATTTCATCGAGTGCACCACCGACACGCCCTACCTGCAGATCGGCGAGCACAAGTACGGCAAGCCGGTGCTCGACCGCGCCATGCATTACGACGTCGAGCTCTACGAGGCGCTGAAGACCGGGCTGATCTCGATGGATTCGACCATGCGCTCGAACCTCGGCGTCGGCCTGCCGATCGACGTGCTGGTGGTGCGCAGCGACGCCTGCGAGGCCGACCTCAACCACCGCATCGAGGCGGGTGAGCCCTATTTCCACGATCTGCGCTCGCGCTGGTCGGCGGCGTTGCGCGCGGCGCATCAGAACATTCCGCGGCCGCCCTACAAGAACGAAAAAGAACCCAAAACCTGACAGCTACAAGACCTGACAACCACAAGACCTGACAACCAAGAGACCTTGAAGAGAGAAAAGGCAGGAAACGATGAGTGAAGCAAAGAAGATCGCCGTGGTGACGGGCGCCGGCACCGGTGTCGGACGCGCCGCCTCGCTGGCGTTGATGAACATCGGCTTCACCGTGGTGCTGGTCGGGCGCCGGCTCGACATGCTCGAGGAGACCGCAAAGCTCGGCCCCGCCGGCAAGAGCCTCTGCGTCACCGCCGACATGACCAAGCCGGATTCCATCGCCGCGCTGTTCGACAAGGTGAAGGCGACCTATGGCCGGCTCGACGTGCTGTTCAACAATGCCGGCATGGGCGCGCCGGCCGTGCCGTTCGAGGATCTCAGCCTCGAACAGTGGCAGGCGGTGGTGAACACCAACCTCACCGGCCCGTTCCTGTGCACCCAGCACGCCTTCCGCATCATGAAGGACCAGAGCCCGCGCGGCGGCCGCATCATCAACAACGGCTCGATCTCGGCGCACGCGCCGCGGCCGTTCTCGGCGGCCTATACCTCGACCAAGCACGCCATCACCGGCCTCACCAAGGCCTCGAACCTCGACGGCCGCATGTACGACATCGCGGTCGGCCAGGTCGACATCGGTAACGCCGCGACCCCGATGACCGATCGCATGGTCAACGGCCCGGGCGTGCTGCAGCCCGACGGCACCACCAAGCATGAGCCGCGCATGGACGCCAAGGCCGTCGGCGATGCCGTCGCCTACATGGCCGGCCTGCCGCTCGATGCCAACGTGCTGACCATGACGGTGATGGCGACCAAGATGCCGTTCGTCGGACGGGGTTAAGTAAAAAACGCGAAAACAACCCCATGCACAGTAGGCGTCAAGAGGCGCCTGCTGTTGCTCGGCAGCGGGGGTGGCACGAGTTAAGTCCCCGCGCTGTCTCAACAATCGTCATTGCGAGCGCAGCGAAGCAATCCAGGATATTTCCACGGAGGGATTCTGGATTGCTTCGTCGCAAGGGCTCCTCGCAATGACGGGGAGAGAGCGGAGGCCTACTCCAAACTCTCCACCTTCCGCAGGCTTGGAAACAGCTTCATCCAGAGCAGCGCTACTCCGACGGTGGCGACGCCGCCGAGCACGGCGGCCGGCATGGCGCCAAGCAGCGCGGCGGCCACGCCGCTCTCGAACTGGCCGAGCTGGTTGGAGGCGTTGATGAACAGGAAGTTCACCGCACCGACGCGGCCGCGCATCTCGTCGGGCGTTGCGAGCTGCACCAGCGAGAAACGGATCACGACGCTGATCGTGTCGGCCGCGCCGAGCACGGCGAGCGAGAGCACCGACAGCCACATCCAGGACGACAGCGCAAACACGATGGTGGCGAGGCCGAACACGATCACGGCCTGGAACATGCGCAGGCCGACATGCCTGGAGATGGCGTGACGCGCCAGCACCACGGTCATCAGCAACGCGCCGACGGCGGGCGCAGCGCGCAGCACGCCGAGCCCCACAGGGCCGGTCTGGAGGATGTCGCGCGCATAGATCGGCAGCAGCGCCGTGACGCCGCCGAACAGCACCGCGAACAGATCCAGGGAGATGGTGCCGAGGATGGCCGGGTTGCTGCGAATGAAGCGGACGCCGGCAAAGATGTTGTCGGAGTCCGTTCCCTCTTTCGCGATGGCCTGCGGGCGCGGCCGGATGAAGCCGGTCAGGATCATCCCGAAGATCCAGAACAGCACCATGATGGCATAGGCGAGATGCGGTGCGACGGCATAGGCGAAGCCGCCGAGCGCGGGCCCCGTGATGGTTGCGACCTGCGCCGCACCGCTGGAGACGGCGGTGGCACGCTGCAGCGAGCCCTGCGGCGCGATCAGCGGCAGCAGCGCTGCCGTGGTCGGGCTCTCGAACGCCCCGGCGATCCCGAGCAGGAAGGTCGCGATGAAGATCTGCACCTCGCTGACCACACCGAGATAAGTGATCACGGTGAGATAGAGCGCGGTCGCGGCCTCCACGAGCTGGCAGAGCTGGACCACGCGCTTGCGCTCGAAGCGGTCGGCGGCATGGCCGGCGACGAACACCAGGAGCGCGGTGGGCAGGAACTGGACGAGGCCGACCATGCCGAGATCGAAGGCCGATCCGGTGAGAT
Source organism: uncultured Bradyrhizobium sp. (assembly GCF_936943645.1). GTDB lineage: Bacteria > Pseudomonadota > Alphaproteobacteria > Rhizobiales > Xanthobacteraceae > Bradyrhizobium. Next base: position 15,815 of record NZ_CAKZJO010000050.1, read on the forward strand.
CGTAGATCTGCCAGCCGATCGCGACCGCCGCGATCTGGCTGGAAAAACGCGACAGGCTGCGCGACAGCAGGAAGAACAGGAACGCGCGGTGCGCAAGAAGCGCGCGGGCGCTGACCGGCGGATGTCCGGATACTGGCTGCTCTGGCATCGCCTTTCGGGTCACCCTCGGACCGCTCTCCCCCTTCGACGTGGACGGGGCCCCGCGTGACCGAGGTCGACCCGCTTGTCAACAGTGGGGCGCTTCCGGCTGCTCCCGGCATTGCCTTTGCAGCGCGGGCGCGGCCATAATCATTGAGGGTTTGGGGACATCATGCTGCGCTTGCAATCGGCACTCGGCATTTTCGCATTGCTGTTGATCGCCTTCGCGCTGGCGGAGAATCGGCGCGCCGTGTCGCTGCGCCAGGCCGCGGTCGGCCTGCTCGTCACCTTCGCCACCGCGATCGTGCTCCTGAAGCTGCCGGTCGTCGCGCACGCCTTCGGCGCCATCAACGACGCCGTCGGGGCGATCTCCGCGGCCTCCCGCGCCGGCTCCGCTTTCGTGTTCGGCTATGTCGGCGGCGGCACCCTGCCCTTCGACGTCAAAGTGCCCGGCGCCGACTTCATTCTGGCGTTCCAGGCGCTGCCGATCGTGCTGGTCATGAGCGTGCTGACGACGCTGCTGTTCTACTGGCGCGTGCTGCCGCCTGTTGTCCGCGGCATGGCCTGGCTGCTGGAGCGGACGCTCGGCGTCGGCGGCGCGGTCGGCCTGTCGACCGCCGCCAACATCTTCCTCGGCATGGTCGAGGCGCCGCTGTTCGTGCGGCCCTATCTGGCACAGATGACCCGCAGCGAATTGTTCCTGGTGATGACCGGCGGCATGGCGGGCATCGCCGGCACGGTGCTGGTGCTCTATGCGACGCTGCTCGCGCCCCTCATCCCGGATGCCGCCGCGCATTTCGTGATCGCGTCCGTGCTCGGCGCACCGGCCGCGATCCTCATCAGCCTGATCATGGTGCCCGAGACCTCGGACAAGCGCACCGGCGGCATGCTGGGAGATCCCCGGGTCGCCAGCGATCCCGAGATGGAGGTGTCCGGCACGATGGACGCGATCGTGAAAGGCACCAGCGCGGGGATCGAGTTGCTGATCAACATCGTCGCCATGCTGCTGGTGCTGGTGGCGCTGGTCTATCTCGTCAACGCCATTCTCGGCCTGCTGCCGAACATTGGCGGCGCCGCGATCTCGCTGCAGCGCCTGCTCGGCCTTGTGATGGCGCCGGTGTGCTGGCTGATGGGACTGCCGTGGGACCAGGCCGTCACCGCCGGCAGCCTGATGGGCACCAAGACCGTGCTCAACGAACTGATCGCCTATGTCGACTTCTCGAAGCTGCCGCCCGGTACGCTCGATCCGCGCTCGCGCCTGATCATGCTCTATGCGATGTGCGGCTTCGCCAACTTCGCCAGCCTCGGCATCATGATCGGCGGCTTAGGGGTGATGGCGCCGGAGCGGCGCGAGGAGATCAACACGCTCGGACTGAAGTCGATCGTATCGGGGACGCTGACGACGTGCTTGATGGGGGCGGTGGTGGGGGTGTTGAGTTAGGTACGAACTGTCTGAATCTCGTCAGTTCGTCCCAAATGCATCTGCGAATTCCTGGCAAGCGGAAAGCAGATGGCGACGATTCAACCCAATATTCCCCCAGCCAAGCGCTCCGCTGAATTTTACAATGACGCGGTCCGGGTGCTTCGGATTCAGTCTTGCATCTGTCGTCCACGATAAGCGGTCAAGTTTGACCTGGACAATTTCCAATCGTTCACAGGCTGATGCAATAGACGCAAAAAGCGCTTGCGCTTCGTCAAACGAAAGGTCGACCGACGAAGCTTCTCCCGCAGTGCAAAGGAGTTCAAATGTCGGGTGACGATAATACAGAAGTAGACCGCCTGAGAGTGCAATGTCGACCATGTTCTATTAACGCCCGAAAAGCCATTGCAAACGCGAAAAGCCAGTAGCCGCGATGGAGCGCAGCGTAGTCCGGGAAAGTGCGCACCGTCGCGTGCAGCGGCCCCGGATTACGCTGCGCTCCATCCGGGCTACGAAGAAACCCTCCCCCGTCATTGCGAGCGGAGCGAAGCAATCCAGAAATGCATCCGCGGAGATAGTCTGGATTGCTTCGCTCCGCTCGCAATGACGAGGAGAGAGTCTACGCCTTCAGCTCCACCGTCTTGAACTCCGCCGGCAGGATCACCTCCAGCAACTCGACGTCGTCGGAATAATCCAGGATCATGTGCTTGATCTTCGGCGGCTGGGTCCAGGCGCTGCCTTCCTTCATCAAGGTCTCGCCCTGCCCGTCCATATAGGTCTTCACCCAGCCCTTGAGCACGTAGACCATCTGGAATTCGACGTTGTGAAAGTGCAGCTTGGAGACCTCCGCCGGATCGCAAGGGCCCTGCAGGCGGATCACATGCGCTTGCGCAAGACCTCGGGTCGCGTCGGCGATGCCGAGGTCGCGGTACTTGGCGTAGGCGCGCAGGCCGTCGGCCTTGAAGTCTTCCTCACGGTGATGGCTGATCGCGATGCGCTGCCTCGCCCGGGTTGGCTTTTTTGGAGCCGCGAAGGGCGCCTTCGCTTTCACCGCCTTGCGGGCCGGCGAGCGTGCCGCGGCCTTGACGCCGCTGCGCTTCTTCACCGCAGTCTTCGTGGCGGGTCGTGATGCCTTTTGCTTGGCCATTGTCTGCCTCCCTGATCTCTGCCGCGCCCGCCGGACGGGTTCGGCCCGGGCGCAGACTAGCCAGTCCTGGACGAGGCAGCAATTGCGGTCGTAGCTTGTCCGAAGCTGTCGTCGCGAATGGCCCTCGTCTCGTATTCGTTTTCTCGCTGAATTAATCTTGCAGGGAGATTCTGGGGGACTTGATTCATGGGCGGCAGCGTAGGTCAGCGTGCATTTCAGAATGCCCGGCTTCAAAAGCGGCAGAAGGCCGAAGTGCTGCCAATGCTCGGGCACGCTCTCCAGCTGCACAAGATGGGGCTGTTGCCGGAAGCGAAGACCGCCTATCGCCAGGTCCTTCAACTCGCGCCCAACCAGATCGTCGCGCTGCACATGCTCGGCATCCTGGAGTCCGATGCCAAGAACTATGAGCAAGCCGAAAGCCTGCTGAGCCGGGCGGTCGCCGCTGATCCGCGATCCGCCGATGCCCATATGAGCCTCGGCATCGCTCTCAACGGCTTACGGCGTCACGACGAGGCCTGCGCGAGCTATCGAAAGTCCCTCGCCCTGCGGCCTAACCACGCCGTCACGTTGTCCAATCTCGGCAACGCGAGCGTAGCCCTGGAGCTGCACGAGGAAGCGCTGCGCAGCTACGACAAGGCGCTCGCACTCGACCCGAACCTTGCCGAAGCCCATAACGGCCGGGGTTGGGCGCTCTGCCGTCAGCGCAGCTATGACGAGGCCGTCGCAAGCCTGAACCGCGCGCTGTCGATCAAGCCCAATTACGCGGCGGCGCTCGCGAACCGCGCCACCGCCTTGCGGGAACTTCAGCGATTTGACGAAGCCCTGGCGGACGGCAACCGGGCCATCGCGCTGGCACCCGACGAGGCCAACGGGTGGCTCGCAAGGGCCGGTGTGCTGCTCCAGATCCAGCAGATTGCCCAGGCTTCGCACGATTGCGAGCAGGCCCTCGCGATCGATCCCGGCTCCATTCAGGCTCACCTGGTGCTGGGCCTCTGCCTCGCCGGACTTGGCCGGGTCGACGATGCGCTCGCCAGTTTCGACAGGGCGCTCGACATCCAGCCTGACCTGCAGAGCGCAATCTCCAACAAGATCTTCACGCTCGACTTTGCAGGGGACGCCACCGTCGAGCGGCATCAGCAGGCGCGGCAGGTGTGGTGGGACCGCGTCGGCGCGAAGATCGCTTCAGAAACGGCGAGACCGCACGACAACGGCCGCGATCCGGATCGCCGCCTGGTGCTCGGCTATGTCTCGTCGGATTTCAACGCGCATTCGGCCGCGTTGATCTTCAAGCCGGTCCTTCAGCACCATGACCGGACACAGTTCGAGATCGTGTGCTACGCCTGCTCGGCGAAAGTGGATGCGGCGACCGGCGAATTTCGTGAGATCGCCGATCGCTGGCGCGATGCCTCGCAATGGACCGAAGATCGCCTCGCCGACGAGATCCGCGCCGACGGCATCGATATCCTGATCGATCTGTCCGGCCATACAAGAGGCAACCGCCTCGGTGTATTTGCGCGCAAACCGGCACCGATCCAGGTCCATGGCTGGGGCCACGGCACGGGCACCGGCCTGCCGACGATCGATTATCTGATGTCGGACCCGGTCGCGATTCCCCGGGATGTCCGGCATCTGTTCGCAGAGACCATTGTCGACCTGCCATGCTTCGTGACGCTGGCGCCGCTGCCGGACGGGATTACGCGGGCACCGACGCCGGCGATCTCGAACGGCTTCGTCACCTTCGGCGTCTTCAACCGCATCAGCAAGATTTCCGACGAGGCCGCGGAAGTCTGGTCCAGGATTCTCGAGGCGGTGCCGGGTTCGCGACTGCTGATCAAGGACGTCGCGCTGGACGACCAGATGGTCCGCGAAAATTTGCTGGCGCGGTTCGCGGCTTGCGGCTTGCCGGCCGAACGCGTCGAGCTGCTTGGGGCCACCTCGCGCGGCGAACATCTGGCATCGTTCAATCGCGTCGACATCTGCCTCGACCCGTTCCCGCAGAATGGCGGCGTCAGCACCTGGGAAGCCCTGCAGATGGGCGTGCCGGTGGTCGCAAAACTCGGCAACAGTCTCCCCAGCCGTGCGGCCGGCTCCATCCTCACCGCACTCGGCTTGCCGGACTGGGTCACCGATAGCCGCGAGGCGTATATCGACATCGCAACGAGCTGGGGCTTGCAGATCGAAGAGCTCGAGAAGTTGCGCCGCGAACTGCCCGACAGGATCCGGGCAACGGCCGCCAGCAACCCCGTCTCATACGGGCGCGCGGTGGACGAGGCTTATCGCGCGATGTGGCAGCGCTATTGCAGCAGCGGTGGTTGATTGCCCCTCGGGCGATTACGCGGACTGCGCGTTCGCTCGACGCAGCGGCAATGGAGATATCGTAGGGTGGGCAAAGCGACTTGTCCGCCGAAGCTCAATGAGCGAAGGCGGAAGCCTGCCCACCACCTTTTTCAATCGGAGGCAGATGGTGGGCACGGCGCAAGAGCGCCTTTGTCCACCCTACAGGACTTACAGGACCGGCTTTCTGCTCAATGCAGCCGGAACACGCCGTCCACGGCGCGCAGCTCGGCCGGCTTGATCAGCTTGGAATGCGCTACGGTGACGGAATGGAGCGGACCGTCGAGCTTCTCCTGCCAGAACGCCAGGAAGTCCTTCAGGGCGGGGAATTTCGGAAACATATCGTAGTTCTGCCAGACATAGGTCTGGAGCAGCGAGGGATGGTCCGGCATCCGGTAGAGAATTTGTGCCGTCGTCAGCCCGTAGCCCAGCATCTGTTTCCGGAAGTCCTCGGAAACGCCCCCACTCCGCAAGCCCATGCCAACCTCCTTTGCAGGAGCGCATTGAGGGGTGGCTTGATCGGTGCCCCGGGGAGCCACCCGGAAACGATGCGCTCACATGAGAGAAATGTGACGCAAACTGACAATCCATCTCAAGCCCAAAAGTTTAACAAGCTGTTGAAATTCAATGCTTTAGCAGCACAGGAGGCTCCGTGCTAATACGGTCATGAAGACCGGTTAACGATGGTAAAGAGATTCTGGCAGGCCGGCCTTTGGAGCGCCAAATTTTCTGCTAGAAGCCCTTGCCCCCGCAAATTTCCTGTCCTATTTCAGCTCCGCCGGCGCTAGCACTCGCGGGCGCCGATTGCTAACACTTTGAAATCATCAACTCGTGCAAATGCTTAGGAGAGCTGCATGAAATTCCGTCCGCTTCACGACCGCGTCGTGGTCAAGCGCATCGACGCAGAAGAGAAGACCGCCGGCGGCATCATCATCCCCGACACTGCCAAGGAAAAGCCCTCCCAGGGCGAAGTCGTCGCCGTTGGCCCGGGTGGCCGCGACGAAGCCGGCAAGCTGATCCCGATCGACCTGAAGGTCGGCGACCGCGTGCTGTTCGGCAAGTGGTCCGGCACCGAGGTCAAGATCGACGGCGTCGATCTCCTGATCATGAAGGAAAGCGACATCATGGGCGTCCTCGACGTCCCCGCTTCCAAGAAGAAGGCGGCTTAAGAGCCCCTCTCCTCCCTCCAGTCAAACATCATCCAAGGAAAACTCCAGATGGCAGCCAAAGAAGTCAAATTCTCGGTTGAAGCGCGCGACAAAATGCTGCGCGGCGTCGACGTTCTCGCCAACGCGGTGAAGGTCACGCTCGGTCCGAAGGGCCGCAACGTCGTGCTCGACAAGTCGTTCGGCGCTCCCCGCATCACCAAGGACGGCGTCACCGTCGCCAAGGAGATCGAGCTCGACGACAAGTTCGAGAACATGGGCGCCCAGATGGTGCGCGAAGTCGCCTCCAAGTCCGCTGACGCGGCCGGCGACGGCACCACCACCGCCACCGTGCTCGCCCAGGCGATCGTGAAGGAAGGCGCCAAGTCGGTTGCCGCCGGCATGAACCCGATGGACCTCAAGCGCGGTATCGACCTCGCGGTCGAGGCCGTGGTTGCGGACCTGCAGAAGAACTCGAAGAAGGTCACCTCGAACGAGGAGATCGCCCAGGTCGGCACCATCTCGGCCAACGGCGACCAGGAGATCGGCAAGTTCCTCTCCGACGCCATGAAGAAGGTCGGCAACGAGGGTGTCATCACCGTCGAGGAAGCCAAGTCGCTCGAGACCGAGCTCGACGTCGTCGAGGGCATGCAGTTCGACCGCGGCTACATCTCGCCCTACTTCGTCACCAACGCCGACAAGATGCGCGTTGAGATGGACGACGCCTACATCCTCATCAACGAGAAGAAGCTCTCCTCGCTGAACGAGCTGCTGCCGCTGCTCGAGGCCGTGGTGCAGACCGGCAAGCCGCTGGTCATCGTCGCCGAGGACGTCGAAGGCGAAGCCCTCGCGACCCTGGTCGTGAACCGCCTGCGCGGCGGCCTGAAGGTCGCGGCCGTCAAGGCTCCGGGCTTCGGCGATCGCCGCAAGGCCATGCTGCAGGACATCGCGATCCTGACCGGCGGCCAGGCGATCTCGGAAGATCTCGGCATCAAGCTCGAGAACGTCACGCTCAACATGCTCGGACGCGCCAAGAAGGTGATGATCGACAAGGAGAACACCACGATCGTCAACGGCGCCGGCAAGAAGGCCGACATCGAGGCGCGCGTGGCCCAGATCAAGGCGCAGATCGAGGAGACCACCTCGGACTACGACCGTGAGAAGCTCCAGGAGCGTCTCGCCAAGCTCGCAGGCGGCGTCGCGGTGATCCGCGTCGGTGGCGCGACCGAGGTCGAGGTGAAGGAGCGCAAGGATCGCGTTGATGACGCGATGCATGCGACCCGCGCGGCTGTCGAGGAAGGCATCGTCCCGGGCGGCGGCGTCGCCCTGCTCCGTGCCTCCGAGCAGCTCAAGGGCCTGCGCACCAAGAACGACGACCAGAAGACCGGCGTCGAGATCGTGCGCAAGGCGCTGTCGGCTCCCGCCCGCCAGATCGCGATCAACGCCGGTGAAGACGGCTCGGTGATCGTCGGCAAGGTGCTGGAGAACAAGTCGTACAATTACGGCTTCGACAGCCAGACCGGCGAATATGCCGACCTCGTCAAGAAGGGCATCATCGACCCGACCAAGGTGGTCCGTACCGCGATCCAGAACGCTGCCTCGGTGGCCGCGCTCCTGATCACCACGGAAGCCATGGTCGCCGAGCTGCCCAAGAAGGGCGGCGCCGGTCCGGCGATGCCCCCGGGCGGCGGCATGGGCGGCATGGACTTCTAAGCGTCCAACGATCTCAAGAACGACGAAACCCCGGCAGCGATGCCGGGGTTTTTGTTTGGGGGATGCTCTCTCCCCGTCATTCCGGGGCGCGCCCGCTTGGGCGCGAGCCCGGAATGACAGCAGGCCTACCGCACCTTCCCCAGCCGCTCGAAGCGCGGCTCGCCGTCTTCGTCGAGCGACCAGAAGATCCGCGTCACCCTGCCGACGAGGTTGTCCATCGGCACGAAGCCGAACGTCGACATCATGCGGCTGTCGGTGGAATTGTCGCGGTTGTCGCCGAGCGCGAAGAAATGGCCCGGCGGCACCGTGAAGACGCTGGTGTTGTCGAGGTAGCCGTTGTCGTCGCAGTCGTTGGTCACGTAGGACGCGCCGTTCGGCAGCGTCTCGCGCCAGCGCTTGACCTTCGCGTCCTCGTCGCCTCCGCAGGTCGAACCGGCGGGCCGCGCTTCCAGGGCGACGCGCGTCACCGGGCGGTCGTTGAGGATGAGCTGGCCCTGCCGCATCTGGATGCGGTCGCCGGGCAGCCCGACCACGCGCTTGACGTAGTCGACCGAATTGTCCTTCGCGGTCCGGAACACGACGATGTCGCCGTATGCGGGGTCGGCGGCGAGAATACGGCCCGAGATGAAGGACGGCGCGAACGGAGTGGAGTAGCGGCCGTAGCCATAGGCATATTTGGCGGCGAAGACGTAGTCGCCAACCATCAGCGTCGGCGCCATCGAACCCGAGGGGATGCTGAACGGCTGATAGAGCACGAAACGAAACAGGATCAGCGGCGACCACAGCACCGGGACCAGCAGGATCAGGATGACAATCGCTTTCCAGTCCCGCGCTTGCGCCCGCGAGGGCCGGGTCGTTTCCGAAAGAATGGTCATGCACCTGCCCCGATCAAGTCTCGTCGCGAGATTAAGCAACCCTGGCGCACGCGCAATCCCGGCTCCGTGATCTTGGTCGCACATCGCGCAGGCTGCGTTCAATGTGCAGGCCTGGACCTCCCCCGTGGTCAGCCAGGCGAGGCATCCTTGAAGCAGTGCCTGACCCAGTCGATCGTCACGCGCGTCGCCGCGTCGCGCTTGAGATGGTTCTGCACGAGCAGCCACACGTCGCGCCGCTTCGACAGCAGCGTGGCGCGCAGACCGCGGTCGGCAAGCAAGGCGGTGCAGCTGTGCTCGGGCAGCACGCCGACGGCCTGATGCGACTGGATCATCGTCCTGATGATGCGGACATTGTCCGTGATGCAACGGACGTTCGTCAGCCGCTTGGCACGCAGGAACTGCGCTTCCGGGATCGTGTCGAGCTCGTCCGGATAGACGCAGGCGATCGGCTCGCCTCCGGTGCGGTCGGCAGGCTCGAAGTAATACAGCCTGACATCGCCGAGCTTGGAGATGGTGAAGTCGCCCTTCTCCGGCTTGCGCAGGCGGATGGCGAGGTCGGCCTGCCAGCGCGAGAATTTGACGTTGCCGCTGGAGGTGAGGAATTGCAGGGTCAGGCCGGGATGATCGCGCAGGAAGCTGCTCGTCCGCGGCGCCAGCAACTCCTCGGCGACCGCATTGGTCGAGGCGATGCGAAGGCGCCCGACCGGGCCCGGCTGGCTCTCCTTGATGCGATCGATCGCGGCGGCATGGGCGGCCATCGCGCCGACATGTTCGAGCACCGCCTCGCAATGGCGCGTCGGCCGTCGCAGCCCGTCCACGGCGTCGAACAGCGGCACGCCGAGATCGCGCTGGATGCGCGCCAGACGGCGGCCGACGGTGGTCTCGTCGATGCGCAGCCGCGCGCTGGCGCCGGCATAGGTGCCCTCGTCCCTCACCGCGGCGATGATGCGCAGATCGTCCCAGTTCATGGGGACCGAGCCTAGCAGGCCATGCTGCCGCCTGCAATTCTGCAGCCATATGCTGCAATAGTCCTGCACAATGGCAGGACGCGGCTGCGCTAATGTCGCGCCATCCGATACGCCAGAAGGCCCTGACCAGCATGACCGCTCCCAAGACCCTGCTCGAACTCGCCGGCGCTGATCTCAATCCGCCGAAGCTCCATGAAGCCTGCCTCGTGCTGATCGACATCCAGAACGAATATTGCGCCGGCCCGCTGGCCCTGCCGGATGCGCAGCCGGCGATCGCAGCAGCCGCGCGCCTGCTGGCGCGGGCAAGGGAGAGCGGCGCTGCGATCTTCCATGTCGCGCACAAGGGCCGCGCCGGCGGCCTGTTCGACCGCGAGGCCGCGCGCGGCGCGATCGTCGAGCGCCTGGCACCGCTCGCGGGCGAAGCCGTGATCGAGAAGGCGCTGCCGAACGCGCTCGCGGGCACCGACCTGCAAGCCCGGCTTACCGCCACCGGACGCAAGAACATCGTTCTGGCCGGCTTCATGACGCACATGTGCGTCTCCTCGACCGCCCGCGCCGCGCTCGATCTCGGCCTGCGCACGACGATCGCAGCCGACGCCTGCGCCACCCGCGACCTGCCCGACGGCCGCGGCGGCACGCTCGACGCCCGAACGATTCACGAAGTCGCGCTGGCCGAGCTTTCTGACCGCTTCGCGATCATCACGCAGAGCGATGCGTTGACCTGACGGAGCCGATCATGCTGCAACTCTATTTCTTCCCGATGGCCTGCTCGCTCTCCAGCCGCATCGCGCTGATGGAGGCCGGCATCGAGGCGCAATATCATCTCGCTCATATCTGGACGAAGAAAATCGTGGACGACGGCAGCGATTTCCGCGGCGTGTCGCCGAAGGGCGCGGTGCCGGTCCTGGTGCTGGAGAACGGCGAGCGGCTGACCGAGAGCGCCGCGGTGTTGCAATTCATCGCAGACGCGAAGCCGAAGGCCGGTCTTGCGCCCGATCACGGCGATCCCGATCGCTATCGGCTGCAGGAATGGCTGAGCTTCATCGGCGGCGAGATCCACAAGGCGTTCCTGTTTCCAACCTTCTGGTACAAGGACGAGGGCTCGCTGGCCAAGCCGCGCGCAAGGATCACGCAGACCCTGGCGGTGCCGGCTGCGCATCTGGCGGAGCACGAGTTCCTGGTCGGTGATCGCTTTACCGTCGCGGACGCTCATTTGACCTGGGCGCTGCTGCTGCTCCGCCCCGCAGGCGTGGACGTCGCGCAATGGCCGTCCCTGGCGTCCTACCTCGCGCGCATGCAGGCGCGCCCCGCCGTGCGGGAGGCGATCGCGACCGAGCTGGCGCTGCGCAAAACCCTCGCGGCGTGACAGGATGCCACGGCGGGCTGCACCGAGGGTTCCATCGCGAAGGCATTGCCGGCCGCGCGGCATGCGCTAAGCTGGGAGATATTTTTTCAATATTTCCCGGACGGCTCCCATGTGCGCTTTTTCACGCCTTCACCTGCCCGGTTTCTCTCTGGTTTTGCTCGCCGGCTGGCTCGGCCTTGGTCCCGCATCTGCCGAGACGCGCGTCGCGCTCGTCATCGGCAACGGCGCCTATGCTTCGACGGCGCAGCTTCCGAACCCCTCGCACGATGCCGAGGACGTCGCGGCCTCGCTGAAGCGGAGCGGCTTCGAGGTGATCCAGGGAATCGATCTGCGGCAGTCCGACATGCAGGACCTCACCATCCGCTTCGCACGCGCCGCAAGCCGCGCCGACGTCGCCATGTTCTACTACAGCGGCCATGCCATGCAGTACAACGGCGTCAACTATCTGATGCCCGTGGACGCCGTGCTGGCGGATGAAGCCGACCTCAAGCGCTTCGTGCGCGTCGACGACATCATCAACGACCTGCAACAGGCCAAGAACCTGCGCATCCTCGTGCTCGATTCCTGCCGTGACAATCCGCTGGCCGAAACCCTGAAGCGCTCGGCCGGTGCGACGCGTGCCGCCTCGATCGGGCGGGGCCTGTCGAAAGTCGAGGCGCCGCGCGGCACGATCGTGTCGTTCTCCACGCAATCAGGACAGGTTGCCGCCGACGGTGTCGGCCGCAACAGTCCCTACACGACGGCGTTCCTGAAGCACATCGAGGAGCCGCACGAGATCGGCGACGTCTTCCGCGACATCAGCAGCGACGTCTACGACGCGAGCGGCAAGGCGCAGCTGCCGGAGCTGTCGCTGTCGATCATCGGAAAATTCTATCTGAACGGACCAGTGTCGGTCACGGTGGCGCCCGCCGCGCCGCAAGCCGCGCCGAAGGCCGATCCTTGCTCGGCTGCGGAGGCCCATTGGAAGGCCGCGGACGGGATCGGCACGCTGGCGGCCTTCGAGGACCATCTCGCGCGCTTTCCGAACTGCATCTTCGCCACCCTCGCCAAGGCGCGCGCCGAGGGATTGAAGCAGAAGGTCGCGTTGGCGCCGAGCGGCAACGCGCGAACCACCGGCAGCAAGGATTTCGACGGCAATTGGGACGTGACGCTGAACTGCCTGCCGACCGGCAAGGCGCAGGGGTTCACAAGGCCGCTGGTCGCCACGGTGACCAACGGCGTGTTTCACGCCGAAGCCCAGGGCAGAGACGGCGTCAACCGGCTGGAGATCGACGGCCAGATCCCGGCCGACGGCAAGACGACCTTGAGCGCGCGCGGCACGACGGGCGCGAGCACCTACACGCTCAACAACCTCGCGCCCGGCTCGCCATACGCCTTCACGGTCGATGCGCAGTTCGATCGCACCCGTGGCAGCGGCAAACGCAACGAGGCGCGCGCCTGCAATCTTGTTTTCGTCAAGCGCTGATCGTGCGATATCACGCAATGCGGGCAACGGGGGCGGCCCCGCCCCCGCAACACGCGGACATCTCACGACAGGAACAAGATCATGGCAACGCATGACGGAACGAAGATTCTTGCCGGCAAGATCGCCCTGGTGACCGGCGCAGGCCGCGGGCTTGGCCGCGCCTTCGCGGAAAAACTCGCCGCCCTCGGTGCCGACGTCGCCATCCACGGCATGCGCGAGAACGGGCCGGCGGAATATGGCGAGGGCACCACGCTGACCGCGGTGGCCGCGGAGATCGGCAAGGAATTCGGCGTCCGCAGCCAGCGCGTGCTCGGCGATCTCACCAAGGGTGAGGACATCGCGCGCGTGATTGCCGAGACGGAACGCGCGCTCGGCCCGATCGACATCCTCGTGCACAATGCCGGCGGCGACATCGCGGCCGCCGGTGGCAAGCCCGATCCGAACGACGCGGTCCACATCAAGGAAGCGGATGTGCGCGCGGTGCTGGAGCGCAATCTGCTCTCGACCATCCTGACCTGTCAGGCGGTCGCGAAAGGCATGATGGAGCGGCGGGCCGGCCGCATCGTCACGCTCGGCTCGGTCGCCGCCTTCAAGGGACGCACCCAGGGCTCGATCTATGCGGTGTCGAAGGCGGGCGTCACCCACTACACGCGGTGCCTCGCCGACCAGCTTCGCCCCTACGACATCGCCGTCAACTGCATCGCGCCGGGCGACACCCGCACCGGCCGCTTTCTCGGCACGCGCGCGGTGGACCCTGGCCGGATGGTCGAGACCGGCACGCTCGATCGCATCGCCACCGTCGACGAGGTCGCGCGCGTCGTCGAGTTCTTCGCAGGGCCGATGGGCGCCTTCGTCTCAGGCCAGGTGCTGCGGGTCGACGGCGGCGGACAATGCTGGCCGGGCTGACGCGCAAAAAGAAAAGGGCCGCTGCGAAGCGGCCCTTTTGCATCGTCTCGATTGATTGAGCTTACTCGACCCGCGCCAGCACCGCGAGCTTGCGGATGCCCTTGTTGCGATAGGCGTCGAGGAACGCGTAATAGTCCTTGAACGACACGCAACCGTTGGAGTCGCCGTTCGGCCCGAGCATGAAGGTGTGGGCGAGCAGGCCGTCGCGGCCGTAGATCGCGCTCTCGCCGCCGATCGGGGTCAGGCGCAGCGCCGGCACGCCGTGGAACAGCGCCTCGCGCGGCTTCAGCGTGTAGATGTGCGGCGGGGTCACGCCGCGCATGCGCGTGCGCTGTGAGCGCGGATCGTCGAGATTGGAGCCGAGGCCGGAATGCGCCTCGAGCTTGGTGCCATCGGGCAGATACACCGTCTTGGCCGTGATGTCGTAGACCGCGGTGTCGCGCTCATAGGGCGGCGCGCCGCCGAACATCGGGTTCTGCTCCTTCGGCGCGATGGCCGAGGTCACGCTGGCATCGGCCGAGGCATAGGCCAACAGCCCGCCGGACGGCTCACGCTTGCCCCAGAGCTTTTCCACCATCGACTGGCGCGGCCCGGTGATCGACATCACCGCGGCCTTGGCGCGGTCCGCAAATGACTTCTTCGCCTCGGGTGCCGGCACGATCTGCGCGGGATCGGCCGAAGCGAGCTGCATATGGGCATCCGGAGCGTGCTTGGCCTTGTCCGCAGCCTTGTCGGTCGTCTTCTCGTTCGTCTTGGCCGGGGCCGGCTTCAGCGCCTCCGCGACCTTCGCGATCACGCTCTGCTTCGGCGGATCTTTCACCACCGCAACCTGGGTCGCAGGCGCCGCGCTCGCTGCGTTCGACGCCACACCCTGGGTCGCGGCCGCGGCAAAGCGCTCGTTGAACATCTCGCGCGAGATCGGGGCGGCGACCTGCAGCCGGTCTGGCAGCAACGCGAAAGCTTCCTTGATGGCGTCGCCGGCCTCGCGCAGCGCGACCTTGGGCGCACGCTTCACCACCGGCTCGTCGTAGCCGAGGCTACCGACGGTCGGATAGACGCTCGCGCCGAAGACGTTGCTGTAGATGGTCCAGCCGGCGCACATCACGACGCAGCCGATCGCCGCGGCGCCAAGCCAATTGGTCGTGCTCATTTTGCGGGAAGGCTTCCGAAGAGAATTCTTGCCAGGATTCTTGCCAAGATTCTTGGACTTCCGTGCCGCGTTACTATGCGCAGCGATACTCGTACTCATTCGCCTTGCGTCCAGGACGGTGTCACTCAGTCCCCCTTCAAAGTGCCGCTGGTCACGATCCGGGAACAGCATTTCGCAGAGGGTCGGAGCGTCATTAAGGCGACTTTTAGTTAAATGCGGATTAAGTTCAGGCGTATGTAGGGCAACTCGTTAACGCTGTCTCATTCTGAGAAAAAATCCCGCAGAACTACGGACTTAGACGCGTCTGTTAACCATAATTCTCGGCCGGATCGGCGCATTCAGCGGACCTCTCCGGCCCCCTCTTAAGCGCATCCAACCAAGTCCTTTTCGTGGTCATCAATGCCCGGAAGATACCGGAGAAGGGTTGTGCGAGGCTGGTGCGCGGGAGTCCTCAGCATGGCACGAGGGCTCGCCCCACATCACACTTCGCGCACAGAGCGCTACGGTGCCCTGACCGAAAGTTGATCGCGCCGATCTGGAAAAGGCCATGCGAAGAAAATAGCTCCAGACTCGGCACTTTTCGGCAGCCTCTGCGTGTGATACGGTACCGTATCAACATCGCCTTGAACTGTGCCAAGCACGCAAATGGAGGCTGGCATGAGTGGGGTCGCGCGCGCTGGGCTTTTGGCTCTCGTATGGTCGTCCTTGTTGATGGGATATGCGGCCGCGCAGCCCGCCAATGCAGGTTGCACGTCGTCGATTTCAGCCGCGAGCACGCAAGTCTGGCGCTGCGACAATGGCATCACCATCGTCGCAGAAAACGGCGCCCGATTTGAACTAAAGGACGCCAACCGCGACGGACATATAGACTCCGTCGAGTTGAGCAGCAGAGCCCTGCTGGTCGAGGTGCCCAAGAAGCCCCGCGGCAATCCCTTCAAGGTGCTGACCCCGCAGGCGATTGCCGCGGTGCGCGGCACAAGATGGGCGGTCGACGTCGCTGAGACCAAAACCTCCGTTTTCGTCGCTGACGGCCGTGTCGGCGTGAGCCGACGAGCTCGGGGGCGCGGCGTCGTACTTGGCCCCGGCGAAGGCGTCGACGTCGAAGCGACCGGCCCGCTGACCGTCAAGACATGGGGCCAGCCGCGCGTCGACGCGCTGATGGCAAGGCTTGGGCAATAAGGCTTGGTCGATAAGGCTGGGTCAACAGGACTTAAAACAAAGAAGATTGCAGTACGTAGTGACGAGACGCGTTCAGATCCTGGTGGCACTCGCCCTCACCGCGTTGTGGGGCGCCGGCATCTATGCCGCGCACGCAGACGGCCATCTGCGCTTTCTCGACCGCCTCGAAGCGACACTGACCGATTGGCGAACACAGGTCCGCGGCGTGCAGCGTCCGCCCGATCTCGTTACCATCGTTGCGATCGACGATACCGTCGTGAAGCGCGGCGGCAGCTATCCACTGCCGCGCGCCGATCTCGCCCGGGTCGTCGACACCATCGTGCAGTTCAAGCCGAAGGTCGTCGCGATCGATCTCCTCCTGGTCGATCGTAGCGCCGCGATCGGCGACGCAACGCTGGCCAACACGCTGGCTACCGGGCCCATGGTGCTGGCCGCGGCGGCGATCTTTCCCAGCGCCAGCGAAACCGTGGAGCCGAGCAGCGCGGGCCCCCTCGCCGTGCTGCCGCAGGCCGAACGCTTCCTGCTGCCGTTGCCGGCGTTCGCCGACCACGCCGATGTGGGCGTCGTCAACGTCGCGACGGGGCAGTCGGGCTCACCGCTTTCGGTACCGATGCTGTTCCGGACGCACGACAAGGTCGAGCTGTCATTCCCCTTGCGGGTCGCCACCCGCGCGCTCGACAAGCCGCTGACGATTGCCTCGGATCACCTCATGCTCGGCGAGCGCGCGGTGCCGACCGACGCCGATTTCGCGCTGCCGATCACCTATTACGGTCCGCGACGCACCATCCGCACTGTCAGCGCGCAGAGCGTCTTCGACGGCACGCTCGATCGCGCGGCGATCGAGAACCGGATCGTCGTGATCGGCGCCTCGGTCGCCGGCGGCGGCGACTTCTATCCCACACCGTTCGATTCGCTGATGCCCGGCGTCGAAGTGGTCTCGACCGCGATCACGCATCTCGTTGCCGGAGACGGCGTCGTGCGCGATTACAGGGTTCATGTTGCCGACGCGCTCGCTGCAATCCTGCTGCCGATGCTGCTGGTCGGCTTGCTGGCCTGGCGGCGCAGCGCGCTCGGTATCATGGCGGCGGCCGCGGTAATGATTGCCTGGGCCGGCCTCAACGCGCTCGCCTTCACGCATGGCGTCTGGCTGAATGCGGCAACGACGCTCGCCGCCGCCGTGCCGCCGGTTGCGGTCTTTGCGGGCGTCCAGCTGTGGGTCGGAGGCCGCCGCACGCAGTATCTCGCAGCCAAGAGCAGGTCGCTCGCCCGGTTGCAGGCGCCTGCGGTGCAGGAGTGGCTGGCGCGAGATCCGAATTTCCTGTCCAAGCCGGTCCGGCAGAACGCAGCCGTGGTCTTCATCGACCTCTCCGGGTTCACGGGCTTGAGCGAACAGACCGATCCTGACGCGATCCAGGAGGTTTTGCAGGCATTTCACGCGTTGATCGACAGGACCGCGGTCGATTGCGGCGGCACGATCACGGGCTTTCTCGGTGACGGCGCCATGATTCTGTTTGGGCTTCCGGGCGCGATGCCCGATGATGCGGCGCGCGCGCTGAAATGTGCGATCGACCTGCATCGCGGCGTCGAACAATGGATCGCCTCGCTGTCTCCCGCCATCGGCGATCGGCTGGGCTTCAAGATCGGCGCGCATTTCGGCGAGATCGTCGCCTCCCGTCTCGGCGAAAGCCACCAGCACATCACCGCGACAGGCGACACCGTCAACGTCGCGAACCGGCTGATGGAGGTCGCCGTCCAGAACGATGCGCGGCTCGCGCTGAGCGATACGCTGCTGGATGCCGCCGACTTCCACGGGGCCCCCGACGGCGTTCTGTCGGGGCCCCTCCTGGCCCACGTCCGCGGTCGCTCAGGCGTCGTGACCGTGTGGTTCTGGCGCGATCAAAACGGGCCTGCGCAAACGGCGGCCAAGGCCGAGGCGATTGACTGATGGTCGTTGCTATCGCCTCAGCACTCCGCCGTCGTCCCTGCCTAGTGCGCAATTGCGCACGGGCGCAGGGACCCATACCGCGTGATCCATCGATGAGCACAGCTAGCCGTACCGACTAAAAAAGCCCACGAGCAGTCTTCGCCAAACTCCTCCCTGGGGGTATGGGTCTCCGCCTTCGCGGGGACGACACCATGGAAGCAGTGAGGCCGCTACCTGGCTTCCGGCGGCGGCGAGCGGTCGAGCACGTCGCCCCTGGCGTCCTCCAGCAGATCGATGCCGTACGTCTCGACCACGAGCGGGCCGCGCTTGCGCTGCAATTGCGCAACCTGCGTGACTTTCGCAAAGAGATCATTGAGCGCGGGGTGACCGCCCGCGCGCAGCTCGTCGACATAGAGCAGCTTGCCCGCAAGCAGCTTTGGATCGGGCTCGGCCATATTGACCCAGCGGATGCGCTGGTTCTGCTGCAGGACGCAGGTGCCGCGCGGCAAATAGAAGGCGAGCCAACCCGTGGTGCCGTAATCCTGCGCGAGCACGCAGGTCGCGCCATGACGCACGCGCTCGGCTTCGATCCCCGCGGCGAGCTCGCGCCAGCCGACGCCGACACTGCGCACGGTCGCGTCGCGGCGATAGAAGGACAGCCAACCGGTATTGGCCTGCACGACCAGCGCGATGAACATCACGACGCCCGCGGGCGCAGCCCAGCGCAGGCAGAAGTCCACGAGGCGACGCGCACGCGGCCCCCACTGCGCGAGGCTGACGGCGGCGCCCGCGGCGAGGACGAAGGGCGGATAGACCGGCGCGAACCAATTGGCCTCGACGCGGGCATGCAGCGAATGCCAGACGAAATAGGCGACGATGGTCCAGAACAGCGCCTCGATCAGCACGCGCGAGGCCAGCGCGCCGGCACGTTGCCAGGTCAGCGCATGCAATCCCATGGCGCCGAGAATGAAGACCAGCGGGGTCGCGAACGCGATCTGGGTCGGGATCAGCTCGGCGATGAAGACCGGACGGAAGTCTTCGATCCTGGCGCGGCCGAGCTGCTTGGCGAACGAGACCCATTGATGATCCGCGTTCCAGAGGATCACCGGCGAGAACAGCGCCAGCGCAACGAGGCCGCCGAGATAGGGCCAGGGCGAGAGGAACCAGCGCCGCAGTTTCGGCACGCAAGCAAGCCAGATCAGGATCGCAGCGCCAAAGAACATCGCGGTGTATTTCGACAGCAGCGCCGCGCCGACGGCAGCGCCGACTGCGAGCCACCAGGCGCCGCGGCCGGTCTCGAGCACCTTGGCGAGGAAGAACAGCACGAAGCTGGAGGCCACCAGCAGCGGCGCATCCGGCGTCACGATCAGCGTGCCGACGGAGGCCAGCAGCGTCACATTGAGCAGGATCGCGCTGGTCGCCGCGACGCGTACCCCGCCGAACAGGATCGCCGCAGAGCGGTAGATGGCATAGCTCATCGGCAAGCCAAGCAGGATAGAGACGAGGCGGACGCCGAGCTCGGTATCGCCAGCGATCATGGTGCCGGCACGGATCACATAGGCGACCATCGGCGGATGATCGTAGTAACCGCCCGCCAGGTTCTTCGACCACATCCAGTAATAGGCTTCGTCGAAGGTGATCGGCGTGACGGCGGCGGCGACCAGCCGCAGGGCCACCAGCGCCAGAATCACCAGCGCGGTGTTGCGGACGATCCGCGCGTCGGCTCCGGCCATCTTCCGGCTATTTCTTGCGCCAGACGAACAGGCCTGACATCGCGTAGTTCCACACCACGCCCATCAGCGCACCGGCCATGCCGGCCAACCACCAGATCGGCTCCTGGTCGTAGACCGAGAAGGCGACGCCGACATTGGCGAGCAGCCCGACGCTGCACACGATGTAGAAGGCGATCAGGCCGCGCAGCAGGGCAAAACCCTTCAGCCGCTGGTCGCGATAGGTGAGGAAGTTGTTGAGGACGAAATTGCTGGTCATCGCGACGATGGCGCCGGCGGCCTGCGCCTCCGCGAACGGCGCCTTGAACAGCTGAAGTCCGATGAACAGCGTGGTGAGATGCACGACAAGGCCGATGCCGCCGACCATCGCGAACAGGACGAAGCGCAGCGAGACGATGTCGTTGGTCAGCTTGGCGAGCACGAGGCCGAGGAAATCCAGCGCGACCATGGAATCGAGCTTGCTCTCGCCGTGCTGGCGGGCGCCGAAGGTGTAGGGAATCTCGACGGCCCGCAGGCCGCCATGTGCGGTCGCGACGAGGTCGAGCAGGATCTTGAAGCCGTGCACCGACAGTTTCGGCGCGAGCTCTTCGAAACGGTCGCGGCGCACCATGAAGAAGCCGCTCATGGGATCGGCGATCTCGACCCGCAGCATCTTCCTGGCGACCTCGGTCGCCAGCGCACTGGCGCCGGCGCGCTGCTTGTTGAAACCTTCGCTCTTGTAACCCTCGATGTAGCGGCTGCCGACCACGAGATCGGCCTCGTCGCTGGCGAGCAGCAACAGCATCTTCGGCAACTGCGTCTCGTCGTGCTGGAGGTCGGCGTCGATCACGGCCACGAAGGGCGCGCTGGAAGCCAGGATACCCTCGATGCAGGCGCCCGACAGGCCGCGGCGGCCAATGCGGCGGATACAGCGCACGCGACTGTCCTGCTGCGCCAGGGCGCGCACGACGTCCCAGGTGCCGTCGGGCGAATTGTCGTCGACGAACACGACTTCCCAGGCGACGTTGGCGAGCGTCGCCTCCAGCCGCCGGTACAGCACCGTGACGTTGTCGCGCTCGTTGAAGGTCGGGACGATCACCGACAGTTCCGGGCCCTCTTGAGCCTGAGGCGGATGGTCGGAGCCGGGTCTGATCGCTTCATTCATGACGGCAGCGTATATCCGCCGCGTCCTGCGCTGCCAAGTTCTCGCGCTGCCAAGCCGGGAGATCTGTGGGAATCGACCCAAAAGGGGTCCCAAAATGCCAACGACCCCGGAACGGCGGGCCGCGCGTACATCCGGCGCAGGCCTTAAGCTATTCCAAGGTCGTCCCAGCGCCGGAGTTTTTCGCTCAACGTCGCCGTTAAAGGCTAAATAGGAACGCCGGGACAGCTCCGCAAGGGGCCGGAAACCGGAATTCTTGTGCCTTATTGGTTCGGCACCTCCCGGATGATCGGGCCCCGCGGCGCCGGCGCAGCGGGGGCTACGGGAGCCACAGCCGGGGCCGGCTCGACCTTTGCCGGTTTGGGCGGCTTGCCGTACTGGCCGATCGGCCCGAACACGACGGCGACCGCAAGCACGATCGCCGCGACGATCGCGCCCAAAATGCCACCCATCGACTCAGACGCCATGAAACCCATCCCTCATCCAGATACGCCCCATGATACCACGGATGCGCGCAGAGCCGGAAGGGCCCAGGGCCAATAGCGAATGGCGAGTAGCGAATGGAGAAGGCCGCCCTCTTGCCCTATTCGCTATTGGCCATTCGCCACTCCCTCATTTCGTTGGCGGCCTGTGCTTGACGAAAGCCGACACGATATCCTTCTGCGCGGACTCCACCGCCCTGTTCGCGGTCGCGAGATGGGCGCCGGCATCAATGTTCGGGTATTGCGTGGTGAGGTAGTCGAGCAGCGCCACCCGGTAATATTGCCGCTCCGACGGACAGGCGCCCGCAACCGAGCGGCCAAAATCCTGTTCCGTCATTCCCTGATTGCTGTCACGCGAATATTCCCGCGCCAGGCAATGCCAGTAATCGTCGCGGCCCTGCTGGGCGAGCTTCTGTGCGCCCTTGGCATCGTCATCAGCCGCCATGACTGAAGACATCATGGCAGCAGATGTCATCATGACGAGCGCAGCTCCCAGCATCGGCATCCGCATCTTGTTCTCCCTTGTCGCAGATTGCATCACGCAAGCTTAGACTGGAGGCGAGAACTGGCCAATCACATCTCGTTTGACTAGGATGAGGCCTTCCCTCCCCCGTCGATGCGAGATCATCCGTGGCCAAAGCAAAAACCGCGTCCAAAAAATCCGGCAACATCTTCATCGGCATCGGCGGCTGGACCTTCGAGCCCTGGCGCGGCGTGTTCTATCCGGAGAAGCTGACGCAGGCGAAGGAGCTGTCTTACGCAGCCTCGAAGCTGACCTCGATCGAGATCAACGGCACCTATTACGGCTCGCAAAAGCCCGAGAGCTTTCGCAAATGGGCGAGCGAGGTGCCGGACGGCTTCGTGTTCTCGGTGAAGGGACCACGCTTCGCCACCAACCGCCGCGTGCTCGCCGAGGCCGGCGATTCCATCAAGCGGTTCTATGACTCCGGCGTGCTGGAGCTCGGCGATCATCTCGGGCCGGTGCTGTGGCAGTTCGCGCCCACGAAGAAGTTCGACGGCGCCGATTTCGGCAAATTCCTCGAGCTGCTGCCGCGCAAGCTCGAGGGGCGCGCGCTGCGTCACGTCGTCGAGGTCCGCCACGACAGCTTCTGCACGCCGGATTTCATCACGCTGATCCGCGAATTCGAGACGCCCGTCGTGTTCGCCGAGCACGGCAAATATCCTGCCATCGCCGACGTCGCCGGCGATTTCGTCTATGCGCGGCTGCAGAAGGGCAATGACGAGATCAAGACCTGCTACCCGCCGAAGCAGCTCGATGCCTGGGCCGAGCGCTTCAAGGATTGGGCCTCGGGCGGCGAACCCGACGACTTGCCGAAGGTTGACAAGGCCAAGCCCAAGAAGGAACCGCGCGACGTGTTCGCCTACGTCATTCACGAGGGCAAGGTGCGCGCCCCGCACGGCGCCATGGAACTGATCGCGCGGGTGAGCTGAGGTGGCCCATGGCAAAGGCGAAAAAGCTGTTCACCATCGGCTATGAGCAGACACCGCCCAAGGCGGTGCTGGACGAGTTGGAACAGGCCGGCGTCAAGCTCGTGGTCGACGTGCGCGCGGTGACGTCGTCGCGGCGCCCGGGCTTCTCCAAGAAGCAGCTTGCCGCAGGGCTCGACGAGCGCGGCATTTCCTATGTCCACCTCGCCGCCCTCGGCACGCCGAAGGAAGGCCGCCTCGCCGCGCGCAGCGGGCAGTACGATGTGCTGGAAAAGATCTTCTCAAAGCATCTGAAGGCACCTGAGGCCAGGGAAGCCATGGACGAGCTTTCGGCACTGGTGAAGAAGGCGGGCCCGGTGTGCCTGCTCTGTTACGAGCGCGACCACACCCACTGCCACCGCCAGATGATCGCGGAGATCATCGAAGAACGCGATGGGGTCGCGGTGAAGAATCTGGCGGGGCGGCAGGTATAGCCCTCATTGGCGCCGGTTCTAACCGTAGCCGTCATCCTGAGGTGGCCGCTTCTTCAGCGGCCCTCGAAGGACGACGGCGTGCCCGAAGGCTGCATCGCGGCCGCCCATCCTTCGAGGCTCGCAAGAGCTCGCACCTCAGGATGACGGGTCTCGCTTGAACTTGTACTGAGAGAGCGCCTACCCCTCCCCTGCAAGTCCAAACGTCCCCTCCATCATCTGCACACATTGCCCGCCGACATGGGCGGAGACGATCTTGCCGTCCTGCTTGCGCACGCGCGTCAGCAGGATGCTCGGCCGCCCCATGTCAAAGCCTTGGCCGACCGTGAGCTTGAGCTCGCCATCGCGCACGGGATCGAGATCGGCGAACAGTGCGGCCGCGGCAACCGTGGCGCTGCCGGTGGCCGGATCCTCAGCGTAGCCGCCGGCGCCGCGCATGAACATCCGCGCCTGGATCTCGCTCGGCGCCTCCGCCGCGGGCACATCGCGCGTATAGAACCACACCGAGACGGCGCCGTCGCGCGGCAAGAGCCTGCCGAAGGCCGCCGCGTCGGACCTGGCCCGCTTCAGCGCATCGCGCGACGCCACTTCCGCGACCACGAAGGGCGTTCCGACACCGATGACCTGGGGGGCGTGGCGATCGGTCCTGATGTCATCGGCATTCAGTGAGATGCAGGCCGCGACGTCTTTGGCGGAAAGCTGCGCAAGCCGCGACAGCGGCTGCGGCGCGGTCAGCTCGGTACTGACCACCCTTCCCTGCTCCCTGAAGATGTCGACCGGCACGAGACCCGCGATTTCCTCGAACAGCAGGCGCGGCTTCGGCTCCTTCGCAAGGCTCGCCAGCACGAAGGACGTGCCGACATTGGGATGGCCCGCGAACGGCATCTCCCGGACCGGCGTGAAGATGCGCACCTCCGCATCATGGGCCTTGTCGCGCGGCGGCAACACGAAGGTGGTCTCGGAATAGTTGAACTCGGTGGCGATCGCCTGCATCTGCCTGGACGAAAGCCCGCCGGCGTCGAGCACCACTGCGAGCTGGTTGCCGCCGAAGGCGCGATCGGTGAACACGTCGACGGTGATGTAGCGGCGCTGCATCGTCACTTCCCCATGCAAGTCGCGGCCGATAGCCGGCCGCATCGCGCGGCAGTCTACAAGCCGAAAACATCGCTCGTCATGCCCCAAAATTCGGAGCAATCGGAGCAATCGCGAATGACGTTTTGGAAGCGAGCAGGCTGCAGTCATTTCTCGATGTCGGGCTGGCGGATTCCGCCAGCCCGGCATCGCTCGGCGCGATCGTCAGTAAGCGTAGGAGTACCCCGTGTTCGGCAGACACGGTGGCTGCGTGTAGGGCGCAGAGGCATACGCGCCTTCCGCCGGAGCCCTGACACAGGTGTCGGTCATCGCCTGCGTGACGGCAGCGCGAGGCGGGGCAGCGTGGCGCACCGTTGCGGCCTGGGTCTGGGTGGCGGCTGCGGCGATAAGGACCGCCGCGACAAGGGTCAATCGGGTCATTGGCTTTCTCCGGGGTGAAAAGTGAAAGCCGAGACATTCGGCTTCCACAGTGCAATACGCGAAAGCTACCCCTGATATTTCATCACGCGCCTTCACCGAAGCGCGACCCCGTTCAACGAAATGCGACTCACCTGTGAAGGCGCGCTACCCCAATTGAAACACCGCCACCTTCTGCTCGTAACCGCGTACGGAGACCTCGCCGAGCGCGACAGCGTCGCTGCCGGCCTCGCCCAGCGCCTCGCGCACGGTCGCGGAAATCAGGAGCTGCGAGCCGAACTCCTTGTTCAGCGCCTCCAGCCGCGAGGCGAAGTTCACGGTGTCGCCGATGACAGTGTATTCCTTGCGCCGGGGCGAGCCGATATTGCCGGCAACCACCTCGCCGAAATGAATGCCGATGCCGATACGCAGCGGCCAGCTCGTCTGCGCGTTGATGCGGTCCATCGCACGCAGCATCTCGCGGCCCGCGGCAACCGCGCGCTGCGCAGCATCGGAGGCTTCCAGCGGGGCACCGAACAGGGCGAGAAAGCCATCGCCCAGAAACTTGTTCACGATGCCGCCCTGACGATCGAGGATGTCCACCAGCACCGCAAAGGCGCCGTCGAGCCGGTCGACCACTTCCTGCGGACTGCGCGATTGCGCCCCCGCCGTGAAGCCGCGGAAATCGACGAACATCACCGCGACGCGGCGGACGTCACCGCCGGCGCTGGTTCCTGCCGCCATCAACCGTTCCACCACCTGCGGCGAGACGTGCTGACCGAACAGGTTCGTCACCCGGTCGCGCGCGGTCGCCGCCGCAATGCTCGCGGCGAACTGGCGGCGGAGCTGAGCGCCGACAGCGCCCGCCAGCGCACCACAGATCAGGATCACGACGCTGCGCACGGCGTGGAAATAGACCAGGGGATCGCCCGCCTCGTCGGCCGCGTTGTAGTGCAGCGCAACGGACAGCAGCCCGGCAGCGGCCACAAGGCCGGTGAACGCAGAGAGCCAGAAGTCCAGCCGCAGGGTCGAGAGGATGATGAAAATGAAGTACATCAGCGGCACGGCGAAGCCGAGAGCCTGGCTCGGGCCCATGGTGCGGGTTTGCAGGATCAGGATCACCGTGGGCAGCGACGTCTCGATCAGCGTGCCGATGTAACGCCGGATCACCGGCAGATCGCGATCGAGCCGGAGATTCTTCCTGATCTGGGTGTGGACCCAGACCTCGAAAAGGATGAAGCCGCCGAGCAGGCCGTAGACCTCGACCAGCCCCTCCGTTCCGCGCCACACCCGGTTCACCACGCTGGGGTCGATCAGATAGATCGCGGTCAGCAGCACCATCATGATGCAGCCCGTCATGATCAGCGCCCGTACCCGCAACAGCTCGGTGCGCAGCACTTCCCGCGTCAGCTCGCGCTCGAAATCCTCCGACAGCACGGCGTGGTGCCGCGTCCTCCTGCTCGCAAACCTAACCATTCTGCCCCTCGATTCCGGGGCATTGTGCCTCAATCCAGCGTGCGGCGGAAGCGCGTCACGGCGATGGTCATGGCGACCAGCATCAAGGCGACCAGGGCCAGCGTGTCGAAGCGCAGATTCTGCATGGTCGCGCCCTTCAGCATGATGGCGCGGACGATCCGCAAGTAATGGGTCAGCGGCAGGCATTCGCCGACATATTGCGCCCAGGCCGGCATGCCTGCGAACGGGAACATGAAGCCGGAGAGCAGAATGCTCGGCAGGAAGAACATCATCGACATCTGCATGGCCTGGAGCTGGTTCTGCACCACCGTCGAGATGGTGTAGCCGATCGACAGATTGGTGGTGATGAACAGCGTCGAGAGCAGCGCCAGCAGGAACAGATTGCCGAGCACGGGGACGCCGAACAGGCCGACGCCGATGCCGATGATGAGGAAGGCCTGGAGGAACCCGACCAGCACGTAAGGCACGATCTTTCCGAACATCACCTCGACCGGCTTGATCGGCATCGACAACAGGCTCTCCATGGTGCCGCGCTCGACCTCGCGCGTGACCGACAGCGCGGTGAAGATCAGCATGGTCATGGTGAGGATGGTGCCGACGAGACCCGGCACGATGTTGAGGCTGGAGGACGCCGCCGGATTGTAGCGGGCATGCGCGCGGATCTCGAACGGCATCTCAGGGGGATCGCCGATATAGAGATCGTGCTTGAGCGCGGTCTGCACGATCGTGCCGAGCGAGCCCATCGCCGCGCTGGCCGCCACCGGATCGGTCGCATCGGCCGCCACCAGCAGGGCCGGCTTGTCGCCGCGCCGCACCGCCCGCTCGAATCCGCGCGGAATCTCGACGCCGAACAGGACCTTGCCGGATTTCAGGAGATTATCGAAATCGTCGACGTCGTGCACCTCATAGAGGAAGCGGAAATAGGCGGTGTTCTCCAGCGCCTTCAGAATCGAGCGGGCGAGATCGGAGTCCTCCTGAAGCAGCACCGCGCTCGGCAGGTGATGCGGCGTGGTGTTGATGGCATAGCCGAACAGCATGAGCTGCATCACCGGCAGCATCACGATCATCGCAAACGACACGCGATCACGCTTGAGTTGAATGAACTCCTTGACCAGCATCGCATAGGAGCGCCGCAGGAAACCGAAGCGCTCGCGAATGGCGTGGACTGGGGCTGGGCCTTGAGCCGGGCGATCGACGGCACTCATTGGAAATTGTCCTTGGAGCGCCCCATCAGCTCGATGAACACGTCTTCCAGCGACGGCGACGATTGCTGCCAGTGCAGACCGCTTCTCTGCCGCCACGGCGCGATGCTGGCTTCGAGCGCCGCAACGTCGCGGCCGGACACGTGCAGCGAGGTGCCGAACGGCGCCACCATGTCGACCCCGGGCTTGCCGGAGAGCTCGGAAGTGAGGCCGTTGAGGTCCTCGCCCGTCACGGTGTAGGTTGTCAGCGCGGATTTCGCGATCACCTCCTCGACGGTGCCGTGCGCCAGTAGATGGCCGTAGGCGATATAGGCGATCTCGTGACAGCGCTCCGCTTCGTCCATGTAGTGGGTGGACACCAGCACGGTGAGGCCTTCGGCGGCCAGCGCGTGAATCTCGTTCCAGAAGTCGCGCCGCGCCTTGGGGTCGACACCGGCGGTGGGCTCGTCCAGCAGCAGCAATTGCGGATTGGGCAGCGTGCAGGCCCCGAGCGCCAGCCGCTGCTTCCAGCCGCCCGAGAGCTCGCCCGCGAGCTGCTCCTCGCGCCCGGAGAGCCCGAGGCGCTTGATCATGTCGCGGGCGGCGCCTTGCGCATCGGCCAGACCGTAGAGCCGCGCGACGAATTCGAGGTTCTCGCGCACGGAGAGATCCTGGTACAGGCTGAAACGCTGGGTCATGTAACCGACCTGGCGCTTGATCTTCTCGGCATCTTTCAGGATGTCGTAGCCGAGGCAGGTGCCCTCGCCGCTGTCAGGCGTGAGCAGCCCGCAGAGGATGCGGATGGTCGTGGTCTTGCCGGAGCCATTGGGCCCGAGGAAGCCGTAGATCGAACCGCGCCTCACCTGCATCGACAGATCATGCACGACTTCGCGGCCGCCGAACGATTTGCTCAGGCCCTTGACGTCGATCGCGATGCCGTTGCCAGCGCTCATCGCTTGTCCGCCACCGGGGTCTTCGGATTGAGGTAGACGTCGATCGGCTGGCCGACCCGCAGCGCGTCAGGGCGCGAAGGCCGCGCCTGGATCAGATAGACCAGCTTGTTGCGCTCATCGAGGCTGTAGATGACCGGCGGGGTATATTCGGCCGAGGTCGCGATGAAATAGATCTTCGCGGTGAGATCGGCCGCACAATTGTCGCAGGAGATGCGCACGGTGTCGCCGGTCGCGAGCTTCGGCAGTGCGGTCTCCGGCACGAAGAAGCGCAGCTTCATGTTGCCGGGCGGCATGATCGACAGCACCGGTCGTTGCGCCGCCACCATCTCGCCCTCGCGGAAATAGATCTGCTGAATGGTGCCGGCAACGGGCGCAAAGCCCTTGCGCCGCGCCATCCGCGTTTCCGACGTCGCCACCCGCGCTTCCGCGACGCGCAAGGCGGACACCGCGGAATCGAGATTGGCCTGCGTGCCCGATCCGGTCTTGCTCAGCGAGGCCGCGCGATCATAGGTCTGCTGCGCATTCGCCAGCGTGGCCTTGTTCTGGTTGAGATCGGCAAGCTGAAGGTCGTCGTCGACGGAATAGAGCTGGTCGCCGACCTTGACGTCATCGCCCTCGCGCACGCCAAGCTTCGTCACCCGTCCCGCCTCATCGGGACTGACATAGATCATGTCGGCCTCGACCCAGCCCTGGAAGCCAGGATCGCGCTTCTCATTGCACCCGGCGAGGCCGGCTGCGAGGACGACGACCAATGCAAATGCAGCAAGTAAGCGTGACGACCTCATGTCGTCCTCCGTTCGCCAAAGATCAAATCGAGGTGGACGCGCAGCATGTCCTGCGCGTCGAGCGGCGCGTGCCGTGCAAACAGGCTCTGCCAAATCACCGCGATCATCGCGGGCGCGACCAGGATCTGCGGATAGCGCCCGAGATCCTTTTCGCGGATCTCGCCGCGGGCGATGCCGAGTTCGATCAGGGCGCGCATGGCGGCGATCCCGCGCGAGACGACCTCACGGTAATAGAAATCGGCGACGGCCGGAAAACGCGGCCCCTCCGCCACGATCAGCCGCACCAGATCGCCACGCCTGGTGCCGATGACCTCTTTCAGGAAGTTGCCGGCAAAGACCTCGATGAGGTCGCGGACCGAGCCGGTCGGCGGCGGCAGCGCGGTCAGCCGCTCCACCACCGGCACGATCACGATCCGCACCAACTCCTCGAACATCGATTCCTTGTCCTTGAAGTGCAGGTAGATCGTGCCCTTCGCCACGCCTGCGCGCTTGGCGATGTCGTCGAGGCGCGTGGCGGCAAAGCCGCGGGCGATGAACTCCTCCATCGCTGCCTCCACGATCGCCGCGCGCCGCTCCAGCGCGCGCGCCGCACGGTTCGACGCGGGCAATTGACCGCCGGCCGCGGGCGCATGCCCTCCACTCTCTGCAGACGGCTTGGCTGGTCTGGTCGACTTCTTCGTCATGTTGAATAATTGACTGACTAGTCAGTCATAGTCAAGACGATTGTTCAGGTTTAATAAATTAGTACTTGCTAATGAATTAGTATCTGCTAATTAATCGACATGATCGAAGCTGCTCCAAACCCCGTCAACACCGTCATGCGTGCCCTCGCCGACCCGACGCGGCGCGCCGTGTTCGAGCGCGTGTTCGAGAGCAAGGAGATCAGCGTCGCCGAGCTGACGCGCGGCAGCGGCGTCACCCAGGGTGCGATCTCGCAACACCTGAAGTCCCTCAAACAGGCCGGCCTCGTCGCCGAGCGCGCCGAGGGCCGCAACGTCTACTACCGCGCCGCGCCGCAAGGGCTCGAGCCCCTGGTCACCTGGATGGACCATTACGGCGTGTTCTGGCGCGAGCGCTTCCAGAATCTGCGTGACCTCTTGAAGGAGATCGATCCGTGAGTGCAGTTGCTTCCAAGGTCCAAACTCTGAACATCGTCATCGACGAGGTCTTCCCTCATGCCGTCGCGACGATCTGGAAGGCGCTGACCAGCGCCGAGCTGATCGCGCGCTGGCTGATGCCGCCGACCGGCTTCGAGGCCGTCGAGGGCAACGCCTTCACGTTCAAGACCAACCCGGCGGGCGTGTGGGACGGCACGATCCATTGCCGCGTTCTGGAGGTCGTGCCGAACCAGCGCTTCGCCTATGCCTGGAAGGGCGGCGACGAAAGCAACACCGGCTACGGCTCGGCGCTCGACACCGTCGTCACCTGGTCCCTTACCCCGGTCGAAGCAGGCACGCGCGTGCGCGTGGTGCATTCGGGCTTCGCGACGCCGAAGAACGACACGGCTTATCGCAACATGAGCAACGGCTGGGTCAAGGTGCTGCAGCGGCTCGATACCATCGCCGGCGAAGACAGCTGAGGACGCATCGCGATGGACAAGCCCTATACCGGCGGCTGCGCCTGCGGCGCGATCCGCTATTCGATTCCGGGTGAGCCCCTGTTCAGCAATCATTGTCAGTGCCGCGACTGTCAGCGGGAGAGCGGCAGCGGCCACGGTTCCTACGCGACCTTCGCGCGGACCGGCATCACGGTCACCGGCGAGGCCCAGCACTGGGACATGGTCGGCGACAGCGGCAATGTGAAGACGCGCAGCTTCTGCCCGCAATGCGGCGTCGCGGTTTACATGACCTTCGCGGCCATGCCCGACATCTTCACGATCCGCGCCGCGAGTCTCGACGAACCCGCGCGCTACAGGCCGCAGGCGGTGACCTACGTTGCGCGCGGACAAGGCTGGGATCATATCGATCCCAGCCTGCCGAAATTTACAGGTATGCCGCCGGCGTGAAACTGAACGCGCTGAGGATAGTCGGCGGCTCAGATGCACGCGCGGATGTAGGGTCGATTGATCTCCCATAGCTCCTCGAGCAAGCCCCGCGCCGCCTCTTCGGAATGGACGACGGGATCGAGCAGCAACGCCTGCAGCGCAATCTCCTTGGATGCATGCATGGCTGCTTCCACCGCCATCTGCTGAACCTGAACTTGAACCGCCATCAGTTTGGCCACGCCGTCGGGCAGCGGCCCGAGGGAGACAGGGTGGATGCCGGCGGCATCTACCACGACCGGCACCTCGACCGCGGCATCGGCCGGCAGGTTCGGGATCACCTGTCGATTATGAACGACGGCGGATTCGACGAGTTGCTTGCGGTTGTGAACGATGGCGGCGATGATACTGGTCGCACGCTCCCCCGAGGGCACCGACCACCAGTCCGGCACATCGGTACGCCCGGCGAGCACGTCATCGATCAGCCGCGTCAGCTGGGCGCGTTCGCGCTCGTCCCAGTCGTAATTGTAGCCTCCCTCTCCGGCCTCCCAGCCGAACGAGAGATACTCACCAACATGACCATCGCCGCAGCCGAGCCAGTAGCCAAAGGCATGCAATAGCTTGCGCGTCAGGGGTGAGAAGGTGGGATCGAAATCCCGCTCCTTCTCGCGCAACAGCGGATAAAGGTCCTCGCCTGTCTCCCGATTCCGAATTTCGGTCAGGCACTGGAAATGATTGAGGCCTGCGCCCCACACATCCACCTGATCCTCCCGCATCCCGAGGATTCGGGCGACATTCCCGCGGGCAAGAAATATTCCGTGGCAGAGGCCGACGCTGCGAATCCTGCTGTAGCGCCCAAGCGCCAGGATGATGCGGCTTTCCGGATTGGAGAAGTTGATGAAGCTCGCGCGCGGGCAGCGGAGCTCCATCTCGCGCACGAAGTCGAAGACCACCGGCAAGGTGCGCAGCGTGAAGAACAAGCCGCCGGGTCCACCGTTCTCACCCAGCGTATGACGGATGCCAAACTTGCGTGGAATTTCGAAATCGAGCCGCCACAGCCGATTGCGATCGATCGCGGTGGAATGCACGACGAACTCGGCACCGTCGAGCGCCGCGCGCCAATCCGTCGTGGCCTCGATGGCATAACCGGCGCCGGATCTCTCGTTGAGCAGTTTCGCGAGCTGCCTCGACCGGTCGAGCCGGTCGAGGTTTCGCCCGACCAGAACCAGCGTCGAACCGGCCAGATCGCGGGTCGAGAACAGGTCCCGAAACATGCTCATCCCGAAGGATGCGCTGCTCGCACCCAGAAAGACGATCTTCGTTGGCCGGGCCACGCTCTGCTCCTGACGGAGACTAACCGAAATCGAGCACCATGCGGCCGTCGATCTTGCCGGCCTTCATCCGATCGAAGACATCGTTGATTTGCGCGAGCGGCACCTTCGTCACCTCGGCCTTCACCTTGCCGTCCGTGGCGAATGCGACGGCTTCGTCGAGGTCGCGCCGCGTGCCGACGATCGAGCCGCGCACCGTGATGCGCTTGAGCACGACGTCGAAGATCGGCGTCGGGAATTCGCCCGGCGGCAGACCGACGAGACTGACGGTGCCCTTCCGGCGCACCATCTTCAGCGCCTGGGCGAATGCCGGGGTCGAGACCGCCGTCACCAGCACGCCATGAGCGCCGCCGCCGGTTGCGGCCAGCACCTTGTCCACCGCATCGGCCGCAAGCGCGTTCACGGCGAGATCGGCGCCCGTCTCGCGGGCGAGTTCGAGCTTGTCCTCGGCGATGTCGACGGCCACGACCTTGAGCCCCATCGCCTTGGCGTATTGAACCGCGACGTGGCCGAGCCCGCCTACGCCTGAGATCACCACCCACTCGCCGGGCCTGGCCTCGGTCTCCTTCAAGCCCTTGTAGGTGGTGACGCCGGCACACAGGATCGGCGCAATGGCGGCGAAATCGACGCTCGCCGGCAGTTTCGCAGCAAAGGCAGCCGAGGCGATGACGTATTCAGCGAAGCCGCCGTTCACGCTGTAGCCGGTGTTGTGCTGGTGCTCGCACAGCGTCTCCCAGCCGGTCTCGCAATATTCACAGGACATGCAGGCGTCATGCAGCCAGGCGACGCCGACGGCATCCCCCACTTTCAGATTCTTCACCCCGGGCCCGAGCGCCGCAACGATACCCGCGGCCTCATGGCCGGGAATGAAAGGCGGGACCGGCTTCACCGGCCAGTCGCCGGAGGCTGCATGCAGATCGGTGTGACAGACACCGCAGGCCTTGACCTTGACCAGAACCTCGCCGGGACCGGGCTGCGGCACCGGCACGTCCTCGATCACCAAGGGCTTGCCGAATTGCTTGACGATTGCGGCTTTCATGGTCGGCATCAGTCTGCTCCTCTGCGTGTTGCGAGGCAGAATAGCGACGCCGCCCGGTGCTCCTTTGATAGGGGTCAAACAGCACAAAGTTTGCGCAAGACCGGCCTCATCATGACACCACGATGACGCCGCGCGGAAGGCCCGTCAGCTATGGAACTTGAGGCCGTCGATGACCTTGTCGATCACCTTGCGCTCGGCGCGCATGGCGATGCCGACGAGATTGAGATCCGCGCGCGCCACTGCCCTCACCGCCTCGCGATTGGCGGCATCATGCGTCGTGCTGAACATGTCCTCGGTATAGACCGCCGGCTTGACGTTGCGCGCGAGCGCGCGGTCCAGCGCACGCGACAACGCAGGGCCGTCGGCGCCATAGATCAGGATCGGCTGGCCGATCAACGCATGATATGTCGTGCCCGAGGCGTCTTCATAGGCCTCGCCGACACATTCGGGAAAAGCCGCAGCGATGCCGCTGGAGAGGAAGGACGCGACGTTGAGCTTCTGCCAGGCCTGAAGATCGGCGCGGATCACGATGGCGATCTTGGTGTCGAATTGCATCTGTTCCTTCCACTGTCATTCCTGAATTGCCGGGCTCGATGCTACGCATCGCCCCGGAATGACAGCAAGAAGAATCGGCGCAGGACGGAATCAACCCTTGGCGTCACAGGCCCAGGCGCGGATCACGCATTCCTTGCCGCCGTATTTGTAGCATTCGCGCGTGGCAGCGTTGAGCGAGGCGGAGATCTTCGGCTTGACCGCATAGCCATAGGCGCCGCAGGGATTGGCGAGATCGACCGACATCGCCGCGCAAGCGCGTTTCATCGTCACGGTGGTGCAATCACCCTTGCACTGCTTCTGCGCCGCGGCGCGGGCGTCGTGCTCGTGGCCGTAATCGAAGGCCTGGCCATAAGCGCCGCACTTGCCGACCGCGAACGCGCCGGCGGCATGGGCTTCAGTGATGTAGCGGGCACCGGCGACACAAACCGACAGCGCAAAGAAAAACATCGCGCAACGGCGCGCGACGACGTTCGAAGCCATGGAAAAACCCCTCCCCCCAAGGCAGGTGGAGGAACTCTAAGCGGCGGTCGTTTCCAGATGGTGAACGGGCAGTTGAAAGGCGATGCCGGACTAGTGACGGCATCAATACACTTTATGGTTGTATTTTTTAATCGCATAATTTAAGGTCGTCAAGCTGCAAGCTCGGCCAAAGGAGGCAACCATGCGTCCAACCAAAACAATGCTGCTGGGAATGATCGCGTCGGCCTGTCTGATCGGACTTCCACCCGCGCATGCGCAGGCGGTGAACTGGACCTGGACCAACCAATATGGCTCGACCCTGGCCATCACCAGCTTCAATTCGAATACCGGCGCGATCGCGGGGACCTACACCAACAACGCAGCGAACAGTTGCGACGAGGGCAAGCCGCAAGGCGTGTCCGGCTGGCTGGCCTATGGCAACACCGGCACGGCGATCAGCTTCTCGGTGAATTTCCTCGGCTGCGGCTCGACCACGGTCTGGACCGGACAGCTCAACAACGCGACTGGATTCCAGGGACTGTGGTATCTGTCCCTCGGCGAGGCCGTCGCATGGAACGGCATCAGCGCGGGCGCCGACACCTTCACATTCTCGAGCGGCGACAAGGCCCTGCTGACGAAGAGCGGCATCGACCTGAAGGCCGCCAGCGAGAAGCTGTCGAATACCAGGAAGTAGGCGAACGCGGCGCGTAGCGTGGATTCGCTCGCGGCCGCGCGAAGCACAGTGTCGTGGGGTGGGCAAAGCGAAGCGTGCCCACGATTTGCGACTGCGGGGAGAGATGGTGGGCACGGCGCTATGCGCCTTTGCCCACCTACGGCACTACCCGCCCTACGGCATCACGGCACCTTCATCCCCGCCTTGCCGCTTCCAGCGCCTGCGGCGTGTCGATGTCGAGGAAGGCGCTCTCGCCGTCGACAGGCACCTCGGCCACGGCCTCGGTGTGCTTGGCGATCAGATGACGCGCGCCGACGTCGCCGTCGAGGGTCATCAGCTCCTTGAAGAAGCGGCGCGACCACAGCACGGGATTGCCGCGGCGCCCCTCGCTGACCGGCACGACAATGAGATTGCCGCGATCCGGCGCAAAGCCGTCGATGAGACGGTCGATCAGGCCGGCATCGATCAGCGGCATGTCGCCGAGACAGACTAAGGCGCCATCACACGTCTCCGGCACGGCGGCGATGCCCGCCTTGACGGAACTCGCAATGCCGCCGGCAAAATCAGGATTCCTGACGAACCGCACCTTCAACCCCTGAAGCGCCTGCTCGACCAGCTCAGTCTGGTGGCCGGTGACGACGATCACCTCGGACGCCTTTGAAGCGAGTGCCTGCTCTGTCGCGATCCGCACCAGCTTCTTGCCGTCGAGCTCGGCGAGCAGCTTGTTCGGCCCGCCCATCCGTGTGGAGCGTCCCGCCGCGAGCACGATGGCGGCGACATGGCTGTTACCCTCGGTCTCCGCTGTCGCGCGCGGCTGCGGCCGCGTCACGATCTCCATCAACAGGCCGCCAACGCCCATGCCCATCAGCTCGGAGCGCGTCACCTTGATGCCGGCGAGCAGCCGCATCAGCACCCAGTCAAAGCCATTCTCGACCGGCGAGCGCGCGCAGCCCGGCGCACCCAGCACCGGTACGCCCCCGGCCCTTGCGATCAGCAGGAGATTGCCGGGATCGACCGGCATGCCGAAATGCTCGATCTCGCCGCCGATGCCGGTGACGGCCGCGGGGATCACGTCGCGGCGATCGGCGATCGCGGAGGCCCCGAACACGATGACGAGCTCGGCGCCAAGCGCGAGCAATTCCTTGATCGCGGCCGACAGCGCGGCTTCGTCATGCTGGACCCGCCGCTCGGCGATGATGCCGGCACCGGCCGGTGCAAGCCGCTCGGCGGTGACGCGCAGCGTCTTGTCGATCACCTTGGAGGACAGGCCCGGCAGCAGGGTCGAGACGACGCCGACACGCTTGATCACGTAAGGCGCGACCTTCAGAACGTCCTTACCCGCCGCCTTTACCGCGGCATCGCGCAAGTCGCCTTCGACGCCGAACGGGATGATCTTGACGGTGCCGACCATCTCGCCCTCGACCACCGGCTTGTAGGCGCTGAGCGTCGCAAAGGTGATGGCCTCGTCGATGTTGTTGATGCGGTCGACCGCGGCGCGATCGATCACCAGCACGCCCGGCTGAGCGGCGAACAGATTGGCGCGGCCGGTGAAGGCGCGCTCGACATGGATGCCTTCGCCCCCGACGGCCAGCGCGATGCTGGCGGCCGCGACGTCCTCGGAGACGTCGCCCGCCTCCATGCGCACCACGACGATGTCCTTGATGCCGGCGCGCGTGAGCTGCTCGACCTCGGCGGGGCCGATGGTCGTGCCCTTCTTCAGCACCAGCGGGCCCTGGCGCAGGGTGTGGACGGTCACCCCGCCGATCGCATCCTTAGGGGTCGCCGGGCCGAATTTCATGCCGCTTCTTCTTTTTCCTTGGGAGGCAGGCGGAGCACCGCCGTGATCTCGGCCATGATGGACACCGCGATCTCGGACGGGGAGACGGCGCCGATCGCAAGCCCGATCGGTGCGTGGATGCGCGCGATGTCGCTTTCCTTCGCGCCCTGCGCCCGCAGCCGGTCGCCGCGCTTGGCATGCGTCTTCCGCGAGCCGAGCGCGCCGATATAGAAGCAGCCGCGCTCGAAGGCATGCAGTAACGCCGGATCGTCGATCTTGGGATCGTGTGTCACCGCGACGAACGCCGTGTAGGCATCGACATTGAGCGGCGGCAGCGCCGCATCAGGCCATTCGGCAACGAGCGGAATGTCGGGAAAGCGCTCGGGGCTCGCAAACGCCGTGCGCGGATCGACGACGGTGACGTCATAGCCGAGCGAGCGCGCCAGCGGCGCCAGGGCCTGGCTGATATGGACCGCACCGATGATGACGAGCTTTGCGGTCGGCGCGTAGACGTTGAGGAACAGCTTCTTGCCGCCGGCCTCGACATTGGCGCTCTTGCCCATGCGAAGCTGCTTTTCCAGCTCAGTGCGGAGCGGATCCTTGGCGAAATCCGCGGCTTTCACCAAGCGCTGCTCGCCGCTCTCGGTGTCGGTCACCAGGATTGCCGGCCGGCGCGCGGCGCGCTCGGCGTTGAGTTCGTGCAGGATTGCGAGCTTCACGGCTAGCCGACCTTCTCGACGAAGACGCGGATCGTGCCGCCACAGGACAGCCCGACATTCCAGGCGGTCTCGTCGGCGACGCCGAACTCCAGCATCCTGGGCTTGCCACTCTGGATCACGTCCATGGCCTCGGTGACCACGGCGCCCTCGACGCAGCCGCCGGAGACCGAGCCCAGGAACGTACCCTCGTCGTTGATGACGAGGCTCGAACCGGCCGGGCGCGGTGCCGAACCCCAGGTCTCCACGACAGTCGCCAATGCGACGCCATGGCCGGCCTTCTGCCAGTCCTCCGCCGCCTTCAGAATATCCTCGTCGCGATCGAGCATCGGTGGCCTCTCAAGCTGCGGAGCGGATCAGGCTGCGGTGATGCGGCGGCAGCGGCCGGGAGAGCGTCGTGATCAGTTCCTGGATTGAACTCAAATTATGCACGGGGCGGAATTCGTCAACGTGCGGGAGCATCATTTTGATGCCCTGGGCCTTGGCTTCGAAGCCACCGAACCTGAGCAGCGGATTGAGCCAGATCAGCCGGCGGCAGGAGCGGTGCAGCCGGTCCATCTCGAAGGCGAGCTTGGAATCGGCCTCCCGCTCCAGCCCGTCGGAGATCAGGAGCACGATGGCGCCCTGGCTCAGCACCCGCCGCGCCCACAATTTGTTGAAGTTGTGCAGCGAGGCCGAAATCCGGGTGCCGCCGGCCCAGTCCTCGACCGAGGCCGAGCAGCTCGCCAGCGCCTCGTCGGGATCGCGCTGGCGCAGCGCGCGGGTCACGTTGGTGAGGCGGGTGCCGAACAGGAACACCGAGACGCGTTTGCGCGCGTCGGTCACGGCATGCAGGAAATGCAGGAACAGGCGGGTGTACTCGCTCATCGAGCCCGAGATGTCGAGCAGCGCCACGATCGGCGCCGGCTTCTCGATCCGCCCGAGGCGATGGATGTCGATGATGTCGCCGCCAGTGCGCAAGGATGCGCGCAGCGTGCGGCGCAGGTCCAGGCGCAGCCCGCGCGGATCGGACCGGTAGCGGCGCGTCAGGAGCTCGGCCTGCGGCAACCTCATCCGCTCGATGGCGCGCAGCGCCTCGGTGATCTCGGCCGCGCTCATCTGCGCAAAATCCTTCTTTTGAAGGATTTCCTTGTCGGAGACCGACAGGCGCAGATCCTGCTCCTGGTGCTGCGGCGTCTCGGTCATGCGCGGCTGCGACATCGCCTCCTGCACGCGGCGCGCGCCGGCTTTCGGCTTCTTCTTGGCCTCATCCGGCAGCGGCACCGAATCCAGCATGTGCTTCCACTCTTC
Source organism: uncultured Bradyrhizobium sp. (assembly GCF_936943645.1). GTDB lineage: Bacteria > Pseudomonadota > Alphaproteobacteria > Rhizobiales > Xanthobacteraceae > Bradyrhizobium. Next base: position 54,521 of record NZ_CAKZJO010000050.1, read on the forward strand.
CGACGCGCGGAAGAACAGGTTGAAGGCCTGGCTGAAGATCAGCGCATGCTCGTGGCGCTTGACGAAGATCGCCTCCAGCGTGGTGAAGACGTCGGCGCGGTTGCCGATGTCGATCACCTGCAGCGCGCTCATGGCATCGATGACCGCGCCCGGCCCGACCGGCATGCCTGCAGAACGCAGCGCGCGGGCGAAGCCGACGATGTTGTCGGCGAACTGCTCGGTTTGCTCAGGAGCAAGGTGGTTAATGGCCATGGTCGTTCCCATCTTCCCGTCATTCCGGGGCGCCGCGCGAGCGGCGAGCCCGGAATCCATAACCACGATCGGGAGTATGGATTCCGGGCTCGCGTTACGCGCGCCCCGGAATGACGGGAGAAATTGTGAGGCGCGTCAATTCTCGCTCGTCGCTTCCTTCAGCACCTTCTGCAAGGTGTCGCCCTGCATGCGGGTGATGTCGTCCTGGTACTTGAGCAGCGCGCCCAGCGTGTCGCCGACCACTTGCGGGGTGAGCGAGCGGGCATCCAGCTCCGACAAGGCGGTCGCCCAGTCGATGGTCTCGGCAACACCGGGCGACTTGTAGAAGTCCTGGTTGCGCAAAGCCTGCACGAAGCGCACGACCTGCTGCGACAGTTTTGCGGAGATGCCGGGCACGCGCGTCTTGACGATCGCAAGCTCGCGCTCGGCCGCGGGATAATCGACCCAATGGTAGAGACAGCGCCGCTTCAGCGCGTCGTGAATTTCGCGGGTGCGATTGGACGTGATGATGACGATCGGCGGGCTCGGCGCCTTCACCGTGCCGAATTCGGGGATGGTCACCTGGAAGTCGCTGAGGATTTCGAGCAGGTAGGCCTCGAACGCTTCGTCCGCACGGTCGAGTTCGTCGATCAGCAGCACCGGCGGTCCGGCGACGTCGGGCTCGAGCGCCTGCAGCAGCGGCCGCTTGATCATGTAGCGGTCGGCGAAGATGTCGGAGGAGAGTTGGTCACGATCGGTGTCGCCGGCGGCTTCCGCCATTCGGATCGCGATCATCTGCGCCGCGCTATTCCACTCGTAGACCGCGGAGGAGACGTCGAGGCCCTCGTAGCACTGCAGGCGGATCAGCTTCCGCCCCAGCGCCGCCGACAGCACCTTTGCAATCTCGGTCTTGCCGACGCCGGCTTCGCCTTCCAGGAACAGCGGCCGGCCCATGCGCAGCGAGAGGTATGTCACCGTCGCCAGCGATCGCTCGGCGAGATAGCCGCGCGACGTCAGGAGTTCGAGCATCGCATCGACCGATGCCGGCAAAGCGCCGGAAGAATTGGTCGCTGAAGTCATGAAAAAGCCAGTCTCGCTACGCCCTCACCGGGACAGGTTTTGCCGTGGCGTGAGGTTCACTCACTCCTTGGCATTGGCGGCGTCGAGGGCACGCCGCGTCAGCACCCCGATGAGATGCGCGCGGTATTCGGCGCTGCCATGGATGTCGCTGTTGAGACCTTCCGCCGGCACGTCGATGCCTTCGATCGCTTTCGACGCGAAACGCTTCTTGAGGGCTTCCTCGAATGCCTCGACGCGGAACACGCCCTCGGAGCCGGCGCCGGTCACGGCAACCCGCACGTCCGACGGACGCCGCGCCACGAACACGCCGACCAGCGCATAGCGCGATGCCTGGTTGCGGAACTTGATGTAGGCCGCCTTCTTCGGCAGCGGGAACATCACCTTGGTGATGATCTCGTCAGCTTCCAGCGCGGTCGAGAACAGGCCCTGGAAATATTCCTCGGCCTTCAGGCGGCGCTTGTTGGTGACGATGGTCGCGCCGAGCGCGAGCACGGCCGCCGGGTAATCCGCGGTCGGATCGTTGTTGGCGAGCGAGCCGCCGATCGTGCCCTTGTGGCGCACGGCGGGATCACCGATCTGGCTCGCGAGATTCGCCAGCGCCGGGATGGCTTCACCGACGATCGCGGAGCTCGCGACCTCGGCGTGCTTGGCGGTGGCGCCGATCACGAGCGAACGGCCCTTCATCTCGATCGTGTTGAGCCCCTCGATATGGGAGAGGTCGACCAGATGGGGCGGGCTGGCGAGACGCTGCTTCATGACGGGAATCAGCGTGTGGCCGCCGGCGATCACCTTGGCGTCTTCGTTCTTCACCAGGAGATTGGCGGCCTGCCGCACGGTCCCGGGGCGATGATATTTGAATTCGTACATCTGAATGTCCTGGTCGCGGGAGGCGCGTTACGCGAGATCGGATTTCGCCATCGCCTTGGCGCCGGCGGAGATCGAGGTGACGATGTTCTGGTAGCCGGTGCAGCGGCAGAGATTGCCTTCCAGTTCTTCCCGGATCGTATGGTCGTCCAGCTCGTGGCCCTTGCGGTGCACGATGTCGATCGCGGTCATGATCATGCCTGGCGTGCAGAAGCCGCACTGCAGGCCATGATGCTCGCGGAAGGCTTCCTGCATCGGATGCAGCGGCGCGCCGTCGGCGGCCAGTCCCTCGATCGTCTTGACCTCGTGGCCGTCGGCCATCACGGCAAGCGTGGTGCAGGACTTCACGGCCTTGCCGTCGAGATGCACGACGCAGGCGCCGCACTGCGAGGTGTCGCAGCCGACATGGGTGCCGGTCAGGTGCAGATTCTCGCGCAGAAACTGCACCAGAAGCGTGCGGGGATCGACGTTGGCCGTGACAGGATTGCCGTTCACGATGAGGGAGATTTTTGCCATAAGCACTCTCTATCAGCACCCCGACGGGTCCCGTCGAAGCGGTTCTTATAATTATTCCAACCCATCATATGGGCCATTATGCCCCGGGGCAACATCGCCCGGGATGCAAGGCGCCATGCCGAAGGCGCCGTGCTAAAGCTATTGGACCTTCAGCTCTGTACGGCCTTGGCGAAGTTCGTGAAAAACTCGTCGGCCAGCTTCTTGGCGGCGCCGTTGATGAGGCGCTGGCCGAGCTGCGCCAACTTGCCGCCGATCTGCGCCTCGACCTCGTAGGAGAGCAGCGTGCCGCCGTCCTTCTCCGCGAGCTTGACCCCCGCGCCGCCCTTGGCGAAGCCGGCGACCCCGCCCTCGCCCTCACCGGAGATCTTGTAGCCGTTCGGCGGGTCGAGATCGCTGAGCGTGACCTTGCCCTTGAAGCGGGCCGACACCGGGCCGACCTTCATTTTCGCGGTCGCACGAAAGCCGCCATCGTCGGTCTTCTCGAGCTCTTCGCAGCCGGGGATACAGGCCTTCAGCACCTCGGGATCGTTGAGCTTGGCCCACACGGCCTCGCGCGACGCCGCAAGCTGGACTTCGCCGTTCATCGTCATGGCCATGAGAATGCCTCCCGGATCGCGTAACTATAGTGCTGATCAAGTAACGCAGGGACGCGGCAAAGGAAAGGGCGGCGCCCGGCCACGTGCAATGCATATTCGCAACTGCAAAAAGCCGTGTGCGGGCACTGGGGGATTGGCACGGCCCGGCCATGATGATTAGGTCGCGCGCAACATGAGCACATCCCTCTCTCCCCTGCTCGCACCGATGCTGTCGAGCGCCGCCATGCGGGCGATCTGTGACGACCGGTCTACCCTGCAGAACATGCTTGATTTCGAGGCAGCCTTGGCCCGCGCCGAAGCCGCCACGGGTATGATTCCCGCATCGGCCGTGGGGCCGATCGAGGCCGCGTGCAAGGCCGATCACCTCGACATGGCCGCGCTGGCCGAGGCCGCGACACGATCGGGCAATCTCGCGATTCCGCTGGTCAAGATGCTGACCGCCGCTGTCGGCAAGGCCGACAAGGAGGCCGCGCGTTACGTGCATTGGGGCGCCACCAGCCAGGACGTGATCGACACCGCGACCATGCTCACGCTGCGCGCCGGCATCGATGCGCTGGACGCCGATCTCAGCCGCGCGATCAAGGGCTTTGCAGCGCTGGCGCGCAGCCATCGCAATACTGCGATGGTGGCCCGGACCTGGCTTCAGCACGCGCTGCCGATGCCGTTCGGCCTCAAGGCCGCCGAATATGCCTCAAGCCTCGCCCGCGCCCGCTGCCGGCTGCGACGGCTGCGGCGGGAGGGCCTCGCGCTGCAGTTCGGCGGCGCCGCCGGCACGCTCGCCGCCCTCGGCGACAAGGGCCTTGCCGTGGCGGAGCGCCTCGCGCGGGAGCTCGACCTGCCGCTGCCGGAAGCGCCCTGGCACACCCATCGCGACCGGATCGCGGAAGCCGCGTCCTGCCTGGCGATCCTGACTGGTAGCTGCGGCAAGATCGCGCGCGACGTCTCGCTGCTGATGCAGACCGACGTCGCCGAAGCGTTCGAGCCGGCGGGCGAAGGCCGCGGCGGCTCCTCGACCATGCCGCACAAGCGCAACCCGGTCGCCGCCGCAAGCGCGCTCGGCGCGGCCACGATGGCTCCGCAGCTTGCGGCGACGATCTTCGCGGCCCAGGTGCAGGACCACGAGCGCAGCGCCGGCCCCTGGCACGCGGAATGGCCGACGCTGCCGCAGTTGATGCTGGTCGCCTCCGGCGCGGTGGCCGCCATTGTCGACATCGCCGAGGGCCTGGACGTCGACGCCGCGCGCATGCGCAGCAATCTCGATGCGACGCACGGGCTGATCATGGCGGAGGCGGTCACCTTCGCGCTGGCGGAAACAATCGGCAAGAGCGATGCGCATCATCTCGTCGAAGCCGCCAGCAAGCGCGCGGTCGCGGAGAAGAAGCATCTGCGCGAGGTGCTGTCGGCTGATTCGCAGGTCACCGCGCAGCTCTCGCCGGAAAAAATTGCGGCATTGTTCGAGCCGATGGCCTATCAAGGGGCTTCCCAAGCCCTGATCGACCGGCTGCTCGCCAGCCTCGACCGCGAATAAGAACCGCACAAGACGACGGAGACGCCGCATGCCCATGATCGATGCCGACGGATGCCTGCTCAACGTCTCCGTCGAGGGCCGCGACGGTGGACCGACCCTGATGCTGTCCAATTCGCTCGGCTGCACGTTGCAGATGTGGGAGCCGCAGATGAAGGCGCTGACGCAGGTGTTCCGTGTCATCCGCTACGACCGCCGCGGCCACGGCAAATCCCAGGTGCCGCCCGCCCCCTATACGATGGAGCGCTTCGGCCGCGACGTGCTCGCGATCCTCGATGATCTCAACATCGAGAAGGTGCACTGGTGCGGCCTGTCGATGGGCGGCATGGTCGGGCAATGGCTCGGCGCCAATGCCCCTGAAAGATTCGGCAAGCTCATCCTCGCCAACACCTCCTGCTATTATGCCGAGCCGACCAAATGGCTGGAGCGCATCGACGCCGTGAAGAAAGGCGGCATCGCCGCGGTCGCCGACGCCGTGATCGCAGGCTGGCTGACGCAGGATTTCCGCGAGCGCGAGCCCGACATCACCGCGAAGATGAAGTCGATGCTGCTCGCCTCGCCGGTCGAAGGGTATCTCGCCTGCTGCGAGGCACTGTCGACGCTCGACCAGCGCGCGCTGCTGCCCAAGATCAAGAGCCCGACGCTGGTGATCGCCGGCCGCCACGACATGGCGACACCGATCTCCGCGGGAGAGCTGATCCGCTCGAACATTCCCGGCGCCAGCATGACCATCATCGACGCCGCGCACATTTCCAATGTCGAGCAGCCGCACGCATTCACCGACGCGGTGGTGGGCTTCTTGACGCAGCGCTAGCAGCAACAACCGTCATTGCGAGGAGCCCGCGTCAAATTGCGAAGCAATTTGCGCTGGCGACGAAGCAATCCAGAAATCCCTCGGCGGAAGCACTCTGGATTGCTTCGCCACGCTCGCAATGACGGAGAGGAGGATAGAATGGACGACCAGAAGCGCCGCGATGCCGGCATGAACGTTCGCCGCAAGGTGCTGGGGAATGCCTGGGTCGACAAGTCGATCGCGAACCGCAATGCGTTCAACACCGACTTCCAGGACCTGATCACGCGCTATGCCTGGGGCGAGATCTGGACCCGCCCCCATTTCGACGAGCGCACGCGGCGGGTGCTGGTGATCGGCACCATGGTCGCGCTCGGGCAATGGGACGAATTCCGCCTGCACGTTCGCGCGGCACTCGCCGAGGGCGGCTTCACGCCCGAGGACATCAAGGAAATCCTGCTCCAGCAGGCGATCTATTGCGGCGTGCCGGCTGCCAACCACGCCGTGAAGGAAGCCTCAGCGATTGTGCAGGAGCTCGGCCTGCTCAAGAGCTAGCGGCTGAAGACTTGCCGGCTGAAGACTTGCCGGGTGAAGACTTGCCGGCGCAGCGGCCTCGACGGTCTTCGGCGTCGCCACCGGCTTCTCGATCACGAGCACAATAGCGGCACCGAGCAGCAGCAGCAGCTCGGTGGCGTGCAGCCGAAGCGCAGCCATCTCGCCGACCTTCGAGGCCATCACCATGCTGGCAAACGAGAGCAGGCTGCCGATCGCGAGCGCAATGCCGAGCGCCTCGTCGCTGCCGCCATTCTTCCGCGTGCGGGGAATGCAGAGCAGCGCGAGATAAATCACGAAAAACGCCACCACGGTCAGCCGTCCCAGTGCCAGCAACCAGGCGGCGCGCACTGTGTCCATCCCCGCCATCTGGAGATGATCGCTGAGGTAAAGCGCAACGGCGACGCTCGGCCGCTCGTAGAGCCCGTGCACCGGTGCCACGATGATATTGAAGGCGACGAGGGTCCAGACGGGAATGAAATAGGCTGCCAGCAGCGCGCCGTTGACCGAGCCGATCCGCCAATTCCTGAACATGCCGCTTCCCGCTTGATCTGGCCGAAGGCCTTCGACGGAAGGCAGCGGCTTCGCCGGAGCTAACTCGCATCAGACTGTGGCGGCAATTTAAACCCTTTGTTTACCTTAACCGGGCCCCGGGGACGCCATCATTCCGGGATGGTGCGTCAGCCCCCGGAATCTCGAGATTCCCCAGGGACGGCTCCTCAAGCCGTCCCGGAATGACGCAGTGAGACGCAAAAGAAAAAAGGCCCCGCCTTTCGGCGGGGCCCGTCACCCTCATCACTCCTGGGCTCCCAAACTAATTGTCCTGATCGCGCTGGCCGCCCTGCTGCTGGCCGGGCTTGTCGCCCTGGCGCATCGGGTCGTTCTGCTGCTGCTGTCCGGGTTTCTGACCGCCGCCCTGCTGCTGCCCGGGGCGCTGCTGGCCGGGGTTCTGACTCTGCTGGCCCGGATTCTGGTTCTGCTGCTTCGTCATGCGGGGAACTCCCTTGTTGGACGTCAGAGACGAGATAACTGCCGCCATCCATATTGGTTGCCCCAGGGAACCCTGTTCCTCGCAGATGCGGAACCGAAAGCGCCAAATGACCTCTGTACAAGACCTTCTGCCGAGGCGCTGACCTGTTGCAGCCGCCAGTTCCCTCCTGTTACAAAACCGCAAGAATGCTTAGGGGCTGCCGGGGCCCAAGAAACTGCCCAATAGACCCACTCTCCTAAGAGCTCTCCCTTTTGAGCCCGCCTCAGGTTTGGTACGGCAGCCCATGGATTATTTCGCCCAGCAGCTCATCAACGGCCTCGTGCTCGGCTCCATCTACGGCCTGATCGCGATCGGCTATACGATGGTCTACGGCATCGTCGGCATGATCAACTTCGCCCATGGCGACGTCTTCATGATCGGCGGCTTCATCGCCCTGATCACCTTCCTGATCCTGATCTCGCTTGGGCTGACCGCAATCCCGCTGATCCTGCTCGTGGTGCTTCTGGTGTCGATGGCGATCACCGCACTCTATGGCTGGACCATCGAGCGCATCGCCTACCGGCCGCTGCGCCATTCGTTCCGCCTCGCCCCGATGCTGTCGGCGATCGGCATGTCGTTCGTCCTGACCAACTATTCGCAGGTTGCGCAAGGCGCGCGCGTCAAGCCGATCCCGCCCTTCATCACCGGCGGCTACACGCTGCATGAGAGCACGGACGGTTTCGTGATCCAGCTTTCCAACATCCAGATCATGGTGGTCGTCACCACCATCGTGCTGCTGGCGCTGTTCACCTGGCTGGTGTCGAAGACCCGGCTCGGGCGCGACATGCGCGCCTGCGAGCAGGACCAGACCATGGCGGCGCTGCTCGGCGTCGACGTCGACCGCACCATTTCCATGACCTTCGTGATCGGTGCGGCGCTCGCCGCCGTCGCGGGCCTGATGTACCTGCTCTATTACGGTCTCGTCGATTTCTTCATGGGCTTCGTCGCGGGCATCAAGGCGTTCACCGCCGCCGTGCTCGGCGGCATCGGCTCGCTGCCCGGCGCCATGCTCGGGGGCCTTGCGATCGGCCTGATCGAGACATTCTGGTCGGCCTACTTCTCGGTCGAATACAAGGACGTCGCGGCGTTCTCGATCCTGATCGTCGTGCTGATTTTCATGCCGACCGGCCTGCTCGGTCGTCCCGAAGTCGAAAAAGTCTGACGGACGCGCGCGTGAAAGCTCCCTCGACCCATACGGCCAAAACTGCAACGGGCATCCCCGCCCTCCTCAAGACCGCCTTCATCAACGCCCTCGTCGCGCTGGTGCTGTTCTCGCTGATGGTCGGCATCCGCACCGAGGCGGGCGCCTCCGGCCAGCTCACCTATTGGACGCGCTTCGGCGATCTCGCCTCCCTCGTCGCGGCGGTGTTCGGCGGCTCGATCGTGATCGAGCTGCTGCGGCAATGGATCGGCCCGATCGGCGCCGAGAAACTGGTGCCGCCGGCGGTGCGGAGCGGCATGTCGTTCCTCGGCCGCTTCGTCGCGCCGGCGCTCCTGATCTTCACGCTGCTGGTGCCGGTGATCTTCTATAACCAGCGCTACATTCTCGACCTCGCGATCCTCGTGCTCACCTATGTCATGCTGGGCTGGGGATTGAATGTCGTGGTCGGGCTCGCCGGCCTGCTCGATCTTGGTTACGTCGCCTTCTACGCGGTCGGCGCCTATTCCTATGGACTGCTTGCGACCAATTTCGGCTGGTCGTTCTGGATCTGCCTGCCGCTGGCCGGCATCCTCGCCGCATTCTGGGGCGTCCTGCTCGGCTTTCCGGTGCTGCGCCTGCGCGGCGACTATCTCGCCATCGTGACTCTCGCCTTCGGCGAGATCATCCGCCTCGTCATCATCAACTGGCAGGATCTGACCGGAGGCCCCAACGGCGTCTCCGGCATTCCCCGCCCGTCCTTCTTCGGCATCCCGCTCGACAACAGCGACGACGGCCTCGCCGCCAAGCTCGGCATCGAGTATTCGCCGACCCACCGCATCATCTTCCTGTTCTATCTGATCCTGGCGCTCGCGCTGCTCACCAACTGGGCGACGATCCGCCTGCGCCGCCTGCCGATCGGGCGGGCCTGGGAAGCCTTGCGCGAGGACGAGGTCGCCTGCCGCGCCCTCGGCATCAACACCACGACCACCAAGCTCACGGCGTTCGCGACGGGTGCGATGTTCGGCGGCTTCGCCGGCGCGTTCTTCGCCACCCGCCAGGGCTTCATCAGCCCGGAATCCTTCACCTTCCAAGAATCGGCGCTGGTGCTCGCCATCGTCGTCCTCGGCGGCATGGGCTCGCAGCTCGGTGTCGCGCTTGCGGCACTCGCCATGATCGGCGGCTTCGAATTGTTCCGGAGCCTCGAGGGCTATCGCATGCTGGTGTTCGGCATGGCCATGGTGCTGATCATGATCTGGCGGCCGCGCGGCTTGATCGGCCATCGCGCCCCGACCGTCTATCTGACCAAGGCACAGGCGATCTCCTCCGACCTCGTCAAGGAAGGTCACGGATGAGCGGCGACAAAATTCTCAACGTCGACCGGCTCACCATGCGCTTCGGCGGCATCGTCGCCGTGCAGGACCTGTCATTCTCGGCGGCGCGCAAGAAGATCACCGCGCTGATCGGACCGAACGGCGCCGGCAAGACCACGGTGTTCAACTGCATCACCGGCTTCTACAAGCCGAGCGGCGGCACCATTCGCCTCACCCATGACGACGGCCGGACGGTCGCGCTGGAGCGCCTGAACGATTTCCGCATTGCCAAGCAGGCCAAGGTCGCCCGCACCTTCCAGAACATCCGGTTGTTTCCCGGCATGACCGCGCTGGAAAACCTGATGGTGGCGCAGCACAACGCCCTGATGCGCGCCTCCGGCTTCACCTTCCTCGGCCTCGTCGGTGCGCCCGGCTATCGCGACGCCGAGAAGCGCGCGATCGACCTGGCCACCGACTGGCTCAAGCGGGTCAATCTGCTCGACCGTGCCGACGATGCCGCCGGCAATTTCGCCTATGGCGACCAGCGCCGGCTCGAGATCGCACGCGCGATGTGCACCGAGCCTGCGCTGCTGTGCCTGGACGAGCCCGCCGCCGGCCTCAATGCGCGCGAGAGCGCGGCCTTGAGCGAGCTCCTGCTCTCGATCCGCGACGAGCTTGGCACCTCGATCCTCCTGATCGAGCACGACATGTCGGTGGTGATGGAGATCTCCGACCACATCGTGGTGATGGATCATGGCGTCAAGATCGCGGAAGGCACCCCGCGCGAGGTCCGCGACGATACCAAGGTGATCGCCGCCTATCTCGGCGCCGACGAGGAAGAGGCGGCCGCTGTGATGGAGGGCGGTTCGTGACGTCCGCGCCCTCTCCTCTGCTCGCGATCCGTGGCCTGCGCGCCGCCTACGGCAAGATCGAGGCGCTGAAGGGCGTCGACGTCGAGATCAACTCCGGCGAGATCGTGGCGCTGATCGGCGCCAACGGCGCCGGCAAGTCGACGCTGATGATGACGATCTTCGGCAAGCCGCGCGCCCGCGCCGGCCAGATCCTGTACGAAGGCCGCGACATCACCGACGTGCCAACCCACGAGATCGCGCATTTGCGCATCGCGCAATCGCCGGAGGGCCGCCGCATCTTCCCGCGCATGAGCGTCGCGGAAAACCTGCAGATGGGGGCGGACGCCACCGAGTGCACCGAGGCCGAACGCGAAGCGACGCTGCAGCGCGTCTTCACGCTGTTCCCGCGGCTGAAGGAACGCTACGCCCAGCGTGGCGGAACCCTGTCCGGCGGCGAACAGCAGATGCTGGCGATCGGCCGTGCCTTGATGAGCCGTCCCCGCCTGCTCCTGCTCGACGAGCCCTCGCTGGGCCTCGCCCCGCTGATCGCCCGCCAGATCTTCGATGCGATCCGCACCCTGAACCGGCAGGACGGGCTGACCGTGCTGATCGTCGAGCAGAACGCCAACCACGCCCTCAAGCTCGCCCACCGCGGCTATGTCATGGTCAATGGCCTGATCACGCTGGCCGGCACAGGTGCCGAATTGTTGCAGCGCCCCGAGATACGCGCCGCCTATCTGGAAGGCGGCCGGCACGGCTGACCGAGCGGCGGGCCTCCCCGCATGCGGCCGAATGTGGCGAGATATCTGCGCCAATGCCCGTATTTTGCCGGTGACTTCTCCTCGAATTCATTCAAGAATGGCGCCGGTTTGAACCGGGCATGCCCGGCAATGTCCACAGGCGACCACCCGCGAGGTATCTCATGAAATCACTGAAGCTCATCGGTCTGGCATTCGGCGCATCGCTCGCACTGTCGAGCGCGGCATTCGCGCAGGATGTCACCGTCGCAGTCGCAGGTCCGATGACCGGCGGCGAGTCCGCCTTCGGCCGCCAGATGAAGAACGGCGCCGAGATGGCCGTGGCTGATATCAACGCCGCCGGCGGCGTCAACGGCAAGAAACTCGCGCTTTCCGTCGAGGACGACGCCTGCGATCCGAAGCAGGCGCGCTCGATCGCCGAAAAGATCGCCGGTGCAAAAATCCCGTTCGTGGCCGGCCACTATTGCTCATCGTCGTCGATCCCCGCTTCCGAGGCCTATGCCGACGGCAACGTTCTGCAGATCACCCCGGCCTCGACCAACCCGCTGTTCACCGAGCGCAAGCTCTGGAACGTGGCGCGCGTCTGCGGCCGTGACGATCAGCAGGGCCTGATCGCGGCGCAGTACATTGCCAAGAACTTCAAAGGCAAGAACATCGCGATCCTCAACGACAAGACCACCTACGGCAAGGGTCTTGCCGACGAGACCAAGAAGGCGCTCAACAAGGCCGGCGTCACCGAGAAGATGTACGAGTCCTATAACAAGGGCGACAAGGACTTCAACGCGATCGTCTCCCGCCTGAAGCGCGACAACATCGACCTCGTCTATGTCGGCGGATACCATCAGGAGAGCGGCCTGATCCTGCGTCAGATGCGCGACCAGGGTCTCAAGACCGTGCTGATGGCCGGCGACGCGCTCGCCGACAAGGAGTACGCCTCCATCACCGGCCCCGCCGGCGAAGGCACGCTGTTCACCTTCGGCCCCGATCCGCGCAACAAGCCGACCGCGAAGAAGATCGTCGAGGCCTTCAAGGCCAAGAACATCGATCCCGAGGGCTATACCCTCTACACCTACGCGGCGATGCAGGTGTGGTCGCAGGCGGCCAAGAAGGCCGGCACCACCGACGCCAAGAAGGTCATGGAAGCGATGAAGGCCGGCAAGTGGGACACCGTGATCGGTCCGATCGAGTATGACGCCAAGGGCGACATCAAGCAGATCGACTACGTCGTCTACAAGTGGGACGCCAAGGGCGGCTACGCCGAGATCAGCGGCAACGGCACCTGAGCGCGGCGCAGGGCCTCGGGCCCGTCATGCGAACCTCGTCAACGCCCCGGCTTGCCCCGGGGCGTTTTCGTTCGCGGCAGGATCAGACGGCTGCGGGCAGCTCGCCGGCGGCCGCGGCCTGGGCCTTGCGAAGCGCCTGCAGGAGATCGTTCGGTCGAAACGGCTTTTGCAGGCAGATCACGTTGGCGAGGTGGGGCGACTGTTCCATGAAATCCAGCGCCGTCATTCCGGACACCGCAACGATGGGAAGCCCCGGCGCGCGCTCTCGCAGGGCAGCGATGACGTCGACGCCGCTGATGTCGCCCAGGAAAATATCGACGATCGCCGCGTCAAACGGGCTTTCCGCGAAGGTTTTCAGCCCGGCCGCGCCATTGTCGGCCTCGGCAACCTCGTAATGGTTGACCCGGAGCACGATGGCGACCATCGCGCGCACGTCCTTCTGGTCGTCGATGATGAGAACGCGAGGCATGGGAACAACTCCCGCAGATCGCTCAAATGGTATGATTCAAACCTGGAACCCGGCACCATGGCAGGGCATTATGACACCGCTAAGTAAAGCGCATCTTACCTGATCCCTATTCCGCGTTCCCATCCAAATTAAGTAAGCTGTAACCTTCGGTTGAGTCGTCGCTGCAACATTTCACGACACGCGCCCGGAACGGGCTACCGTGCAGGTCGTGGAGGTCGAGACTACCGTTGGAACTGCGGAGATGCTCAAAACGGGTCTGCACGAGATGAATGCGCCTGCGATTGACCGAAGCACCTTTCTTTCGACCCTGCCGGCTACGCCGGCCGACCGCATCGCGGCCTTCTGGATCGTCGGCATTTCCTCGATCCTCTTTGCATTGGCCGTCCCGTTTGCCGGTATCCCGTTACTTCCAGTCCCCGCCTTTGTCGCGAGCTATCAATCGGCCTTGGCGGTCAGCGACATCGTCACCGCCGTGCTGCTGCTGTCGCAATTTTCAGTGTTGCGGACCCATGCGCTGTTGTGGCTGTCGAGCGGCTACCTGTTCACCGCCGCAGCGGCGCTGGTGCACGCCCTCACCTTCCCCGGTCTGTTCACGCCGACCGGCCTGTTTGGCGCGGGTAGCCAAACCACCGTGTGGCTCTACATGATCTGGCACGGCGGCTTTCCGCTCTTCGTCCTCGGCTACGCCTGGCTGAAGGAAAAGGACGGCGGCCCCAGGGTCAGAGGTGCGACGCGGAACGCGATTTGCGCCATCGTGCTCGGGGTGGTCGCGGCCATGGGGGCCTTCACCTGGATCGTCACCGGCCAGCACGATGTGTTGCCGGTGCTGCTTCGCGAGGGCCGTTACACTGCGACCATGATCGGGGTCGTGTCCTTCGTGTGGTCGCTGAGCTTTGCCGCCCTCGTTTCGCTGTGGTTCCGGCGTCCGCATTCGGTGATCGACATCTGGCTCATGGTCGTGATGTGCGCGTGGCTGTTCGACATCGCACTGTCTGCAATCGTCAACGTCGCGCGTTTCGATCTCGGTTTCTACGCCGGCCGTCTCTATGGCCTCGGCGCGTCGAGCTTCGTGCTCGCGGTGCTGCTGATCGAGAACGTTCGCCTTCAGGCCCGGACCGTGGGTCTCGTCGGCAGGCTGCGCGAGCAATCGGCATCGGATCGGGACTTCTACGGCAAGCGGCTGGCGCTCTATGGCGCCGTCGTCGAATCCTCCAACGATGCCATCATCACCCAGTCGCTCAACGGCGTGGTCACCGGCTGGAACCGCGCCGCCGAGCACCTGTTCGGCTATTCCGCGGCGGAGGCCATCGGCAAGCCGATCGACATCATCGTACCGAACGATCGCAAGCCGGAAGTCAGGAGCATTCTCAACCGCATCAGCGGCAACGAATCGATCGCCCAGCACGAGACGGTGCGAATCAGAAAGGACGGTCGCGAGATCGATGTCGTCCTCAACGTCTCGCCACTGAGGGCGGAGGACGGGCAAATCATCGGCGCCTCCAAGATTGCCCACGACATCACCGAGGAGAAGCAATCCAGGGAAAAGCTTCGCCGGGAGATCGAGGAGCGCCAGCGCATCTTCGAGACCTCGCAGGACCTGATCCTGGTCACCGACGGCTTCGGCAATTTCATCCAGGTCAGCCCGAGCGTGAAGGACATCCTCGGCTTCAGCCCGGATGACATGATCGGACACAGCGCGACCGATTTCATCCACGCCGACGATCTCGACAAGACGCGTGAGGAGATGCGCGCGGCGCGGCGCGGTGCGGTCAAGCGCAGCTTCGAGGCTCGCTACTATCACTACGACGGTCACGAGGTCACGCTGAACTGGATGGGCACCTGGTCGGAGCCGGTGAAGCGCCATTTCTTCATCGGACGAGATCTGACGGAGAAGCAGGCCGCCGAGGCTCAATTCCGCCAGGTGCAGAAGATGGACTCCATCGGCCAGTTGACCGGCGGTGTCGCTCACGACTTCAACAACGTGCTGACCGTCATCACCGGCACTATCGGCATCCTGGCCGACGCCGTAGCCGACCGCCCCGAGCTCGCTGCCATCACCAAGCTGATCGACGATGCCGCCGAGCGCGGCGCGCAGTTGACCAAGCATCTGCTCGCCTTCGCCCGCAAGCAGCCGCTCCAGCCGCGTGAGATCGACGTCAACGCGCTGGCGCTCGAAGCGGCCAAGCTGCTGCACCCCACCCTGGGCGAGCAGATCACCATCGTGCCGCAGCTCACCGAGGATGCATGGCCGACGCTGGTCGACCCCGGCCAGCTGTCCACGGCGATCCTCAATCTCGCGCTGAACGCCCGGGACGCCATGCCCGAGGGCGGCACCCTGGTGCTGGAGACCCGCAACATATTCCTCGACGACGGCTATGCCAGCATGAACCCGGACGTCGTTGCCGGCAATTACGTGATGATTGCCGTCAGCGACACCGGCTCCGGAATCCCGCCCGAGCTGATTGACCGCGTGTTCGACCCCTTCTTCACCACCAAGGAGGTCGGCAAGGGCACCGGGCTCGGTCTCAGCATGGTGTTCGGCTTCGTCAAGCAATCGGGCGGCCACATCAAGATCTACAGCGAGCAGGGCCACGGCACGAGCGTGAAGATCTACCTGCCGCGCTCGAGCGGCGTGCAGGAGACCGAGATCGAGGCGTTGCAGAATGCGCCCATCACCGGCGGCAACGAGAAGATCCTGATCGTCGAAGACGATGCGCTGGTCCGGCAATATGTGGTGACCCAGGTCAAGAGCCTCGGCTACACCGCGCTCGAGGCCGCCAACGGCGCGGAGGCCCTGATCATCATCGACAGCGACAAGACCATCGACCTGCTCTTCACCGACATCATCATGCCTGGCAACATGAACGGCCGTCAGCTGGCCGACGAAGCCGCCCGGCGCCGCCCCGATCTCAAGACGCTGTTCACCTCGGGCTATACCGAGAATGCCATCGTCCATCACGGCCGGCTCGATTCCGGCGTGCTGCTGCTGGCGAAGCCCTACCGCAAGTCCGAGCTCGCCAAGATGCTCAGGACGGCCCTCGCCAGTTGAGCCGGCAGCATCCCTGCGCTATCGCTGGTGATCGTAGCGCATGGAGTGCCGGCCTTGAAAAATTTGCTCACCGATATCGCCGGTGTCCGCGTCGGCCATGCCGAGGACGCCAAAGTCGCCTCCGGCGCCACCGCGATCATTTTCGACCAACCGGCCATCGCCGCCATCGACGTCCGGGGCGGAGCCCCCGGCACGCGGGAGGATGCGCTGCTCGATCTTGCCAGCACGCAGGAACGCGTCGATGCGATCGCACTGTCCGGCGGCTCTGCCTTCGGGATCGAGGCCGGCGGCGGCGTGCAGGCCCGGCTCGCCGAGCAGGGCCGCGGTCTTAATGTCCGCGGTGCGCTGATCCCGCTCGTGCCGGGTGCGATCCTGTTCGACCTGCTCAACGGCGGCAACAAGTCCTGGGGCCGCTTCGCGCCGTATCGCGATCTCGGCTATGCTGCGGCGACGGCCGCAGGTGACGACTTCGCTCTCGGCAGCGTCGGCGCGGGCCTGGGAGCCACCACCGCGACCTTCAAGGGCGGGCTCGGGTCGGCTTCGGCGGTTCTCGCCAACGGCATCAAGGTCGCCGCGATCATGGTCGTCAATGCGGTCGGCAGCACGACCGTCGGCGAAGGGCCGTGGTTCTGGGCGGCGCCGTTCGAGGAGAACGGCGAGTTCGGCGGACGTGGCCTGCCGCCCAAATTCACGCCGGACATGCTGGCGATGCGCATCAAGGGCGGTCCCGCCGCGAGCGCGCGCGAGAACACCACGATCGGTGCCGTCGTCACAGATGCGACCCTGACCAAGGCCCAGGCCAAGCGGCTCGCGATGATCGCGCATACCGGAATGGCCCGCGCGATCTATCCGGTGCATGCCCCGACCGACGGCGACGTGCTGTTCGCGGCTGCGACCGGTGAGAAGCCGATCGAGCCGCTGGTCGGCCTCACCGAGCTCGGCACCGTCGCCGCCAACGTGGTCGCGCGCGCCATTGCACGGGGCGTGTGCAACGCAACCGCGCTGCCGTTTACAGGTGCGCAAGCGGCGTGGAAGGATCGGTTCGGCGGCTGACCAGAGGGCGATCCAGACATCAGGTGTCATCGCCCGGCGAAGACCGGGCGGTCCAGTATTGCAGATGAAATCGATGGGCCGCAGCGTACTGGAAGCCCCGGTCAAGCCGGAGCATGACAGCATCACAAATCGAGAGAAGGCGTCACACGCTCATCGACATGGACGAGCCGGCCGTCGCTGAGGCGCCCTGGCCCTGCCCGCCCTGCTGCTGCATCAATTGCGCGAACAAATCGTAAGCCGAATTACGGGGAGTGTTCGCGCCCGGCACCGTCGTCGACATCTTGAAGCCGTCGGCATAGGTGACGGTGGTTGTGGTCGAGCCGTCGGCGGCCGTCGTCGTGGTCGAGGTCGATCCGCCGCCGGACTTCGACGAGGAATCCGATCCATCGCCCGAGCCGCCGGCACCTTGCGCGTGATGGTGACCATGGTGACCGCTCTTCAGCGCCTTCGACATTTCGTCCAGGCTCACATTGCCGTCCGCATTCGAGTCCAGCTTGGAGAACACGTCGTCGGCCTGCGCGAGGTTGGTCCCGCCGGCGCCCAGCGCGTCCTCGAACTCGGATTTGGTGATGCTGCCGTCGCCGTCCGCATCGATCTGGGAGAACAGGTCCTTGAGGGCGGCGTCCCGGCTGTTCGACGTCGAGGAGGTCGAGCTCGCAGAGGTCGAGGCCGCCGCGCTGCTGGCGCCATCAGTCGATTGGCTCTGCGCGGCGATCAGCGCGCTCATGGTCTCCGGCGAAATCTGCGCGCAATTGCCCGAGTTGACCGAGGAGGTGGCGCCGCTGGTCGTGCTGCTGTTGCCGCTGTCGATCGCAAACGGATTGGTCGCGCCCTGCGCGGACCCCGTCTTGTGCGTCGAAGAAGACGATTTCGAGTTCGTCAGTGACTGGATCGCGTCGAGGGCGCTCGAGACGGCACCAAGGGCGAACAACATTGCACAACTCCAACCAATGCGGCATGCCGCGGCCAATGTTCTGCAGGTGAAGTCAGCAAGCGTCGTGCCAGCGCGAAAAGTTCAATGAAATCCGCCGCTGCCGCGCCCTGGGCGGCCCGGATACATCGGCAATTCGTGCCGGTCGCGGCAGAAATTTCCGCCCACAGGAAGCACGCCTCCCCTGCATTGCCCGCCATGGAGGCCCATGTTAGGCGAGGCCCATCTTTCACGGCTGCCTTTCGGGAAACCGCGCCATGACCCAAGCCTTCGCCCCTCGCCCCCTGGCCATCGCACCTTCGATCCTGGCCTCGGATTTCTCCAGGCTCGGCGAGGAGGTGCGCAGCGTCGACGCCGCCGGTGCCGACTGGATCCATCTCGATGTGATGGATGGTCACTTCGTTCCCAACATTTCCTACGGCCCCGACGTGATCAAGGCGATGCGCCCGCACACCAAGAAGGTGTTCGACGCGCATCTGATGATCTCGCCCTGCGATCCCTATCTGGAGGCGTTCGCGAAAGCCGGCTGCGACCACATCACCGTGCATGCGGAGGCCGGTCCGCATTTGCACCGCTCGCTGCAGGCGATCCGCGTGCTCGGCAAGAAGGCCGGCGTCTCGCTCAATCCCGGCACGCCGATCAGCGTGCTCGAATACGTCCTCGACCTCGTCGACCTCGTGCTGGTGATGTCGGTCAATCCCGGCTTCGGCGGCCAGGCCTTCATCCCCTCCGCGATCTCCAAGATCCGCGACATCCGCGCGATGACCGCGGGACGCCCGATCGACATCGAGGTCGACGGCGGCGTCGGCCCGGATGTTGCCGGCGCGCTCGCCGCGGCGGGCGCCAACGCCTTCGTCGCCGGCACGTCCGTGTTCAGAGGCGGCACGCTGGATGCGTACAAGACCAACATCGCCGCGATCCGCAACGCCGCGCTCGGAGCCCGCGGCGAAGCTATTTGAGCTAGATCAAACGCGCACGCGAACGACCGGAATTTTCCGCGGCTTTTACGGGTGTTGCAGCGCGCAATGCCTAAAATTGCAACCTTGATCCGTACTCATCCGGACTTCACTGATTCGCGCAAATCACCGCAAGTGACTCCTGCCTGCTTTTGACGGGAGCACATCATGGCAACGACCCTGATCTGGACTGGTGTAGCGTTGTGGCTCGGGTTCAATGTGGCGGTTGCAGCTCGCAGCCTCTATGTGGCGCAACCGGTGAAGATCGCGGCTCCTGCCCGCATCATCCACCTTCGTCGCCGCCGGGGCTGAGCATCATGCAGATCGCCCTCGTGAAGCGTCAACCGAAACGCAGGTGCCGCATTCCGCGCCGCCCGCATCCGGGCCTCGATTACTTCTTCGGCCGCCTCGAGCGCACCGATGGCACGGTGGACGACGATGCGGGGCTCGACACGACGGACCTCGACCAAACCTTTCTCTCTCAACGCCGACACTGACTACTTCCGGACCGCCCCATGAAACCGCACTGCCCGAACTGCCTGAAGGAAATGACCAAGGCATCCGCCTCGCGCAACCTGTTCAATTGCGAGCCCTGCCGCGAGATCATCCAGTATTTCGGCGGTAGCGCGGATCACGGCGAGCCCGGCCCGCAATTCTCCTGGCCGATCCGCCGCAAGCGCGTCGCCCACAGCGCGCACGCGGCTTGAAGCGGGCGCCGAAAGCGCAGCTTTATCCGGCCGCCTCTTCAGCGCCGGCGTCCCCGACATCCCCTGCCATCCGCGGCGGCCGTACCACGGTGACCGTGCAACTCGCCTCCGAGGCCACCTTGGCCGAGACGCTGCCGAGCAGCGTGCGGCGGAACGAGCTCTGCCGCGCGCCGATGATGACGTGGTCGACCTGATTGACCTCGGCGAACTCCAGCAACGCGGCGGCGGGATCGACGGCCTCCAGCACATGAACCGATAGCCGGCTCTCATCCAATTTGAGGGGCGTCGCCCAATGCCTGAGCGCGACGAGGCGGTCGATATGCTTGTTGGAGCCCTGCTCGTCCAGGGTTCGGTCGATCGCGATCCGGTTCAGCTTGAGCACGTTGACGCAGGCAAGCCGCGCCGACGGCAAGGTGGCGAGGATGCGCTCGGTGGTCACGCGCAGCGCCTCGTTCAGCTCTGCCGCGCCCTCCACCGTATCGAGCGCGACGGCGAGGATCGGGCTCGACGCGATTTGGGCGGCGACATCCGATTTCGCGCGCGGCGCCATGACGCCCAGATTGAAGCGGCGGCGCCAGGCGACGCTGAGCGGATCGCGCTTGAGCCGTTCCGCGCGCTTGGTGAGCTTGACCTGGTCCGGATGGGCGAGATCGAAGGCGAGCTGGGACGCCGTCGGGTAGCGCCACACCGGCTCGATCTCGAGACAGCGCAGCACGATTTCCTGGAGCCAGGGCGGGTAGTCGGCGCGCAAGCTTCGCGGCGGATGCGGATCGCGCCATAGCCGGCGTCGCATCGCGCGCAACGTCTCGCCCTCGCCGAACGGCCGCTCGCCGGTCGTGAAGAAGTAAAGCAGCACGCCAAGCGAAAACAGATCGCTACGCGGATCGTCGCGCACTCCCGACAGCCGCTCGGGCGCCATGTAGGGCGCGGTGCCGTAAGGCAGGCGGAATTCCTCCTGCAACAGATCCGGCAAATGGTTGTGGTGCGACAGGCCGTAATCGATCAGCACCGCCTCGCCGCTCTCGCGGAACATGATGCTGCTCGGCTTGATGTCGTGATGGATCACGTTCTGCCGGTGCAGATCAGCGAGCGCGGTCGCGATCCTGGCGACGAGCTGCCGCGCCTCGTCATAGGGTAGCGGCAGGTCGGGCAGCCGCTTGTAGAGCGTGGTCCCGGAGATCCGCTCGATCACGACATAGGCCTGGTGCGCGAAATCGCCGGTGCCGAAACAGGTCGGGACGTGCGGCCCCGCCAGTCGCGGCAGGATCATCATCTCCATCTCGAAGGAGACGATCGCGGCGGGGTCCTCACCCTCCGACACCCGCGGTATCTTCATCAGCAGGGGCACGTCGAGGCCGGGATGGGTGACCGTCCACAGCGTCGCCATGCCGCCGGCGTGAACGCATTCGCCGATGGTGTAACCATCGATCACCGCGCCGGACTTGACCAGTGATTTCGGCATCGGCCCCTAGCGCCCCTGCGACAGCCGGTCTGCGAGCCAATGCGGCAGGCCGTTGTCGCGGATCCTACCCGCCGCGGTCGCGATGTCATAGGGCGCGCGGCAATAGGTAATCTGGCACGACTCGGTATCGAACAACACGAAAGCCGCCGACGGATCGCCGTCGCGAGGCTGGCCGACCGAGCCCATGACCGCGAGCCATTGCCGTCCGCGCAACAGTTGCACGGGGACGTCGGTCTTCGGTGTGAAGCTCGTCATCTTCGCCGTCACCGACATCGAATAGAGCGCGGGACGATGGATATGACCGCAGAACGTGACATGGGCGGGCGTCGCGATCAGGCTCTTGGCAGCGTCCACCGTCGAGCGGACATAGTGCCAGCGCTGGGGACTCGAGGCTTCCGAATGCACGAACAGGCGATCGCTGTCCTCGACCAGCATCGGCAAATCGCTCAGGAACCGGCGCTGCGAGGTGTCGAGGCGGCCACGCGTCCATTCGATCGCGACCTGGGCCTCCGCGTTCATCGTCTCCGCCGATGAATTGACCGCCTGATCGTGATTGCCGCGCACGGCAATTGCCCCCTGGGCGACGAGCTCCATCGCGGTATCCACCACCCATTCGGGATCGGCGCCATAACCGACGAAATCACCGAGCAGGACAAACCGCTCCGCGCCCTTCGCACGGGCCACCTTCAGGCAGGCCTCGAAGGCTTGCCGGTTGCCGTGGATATCTGAAAAGACAGCGAGAAGCACGCACCCTCCACCCTCCAATTCTTATTGAAGGCCGATAAGGCCAAATTGAGGGATGTCAACAGGATGCGCCAGCACCGGGCGGTTGACCAGCGCCCGGCGGCACCATGGTGAAGGGCCTATTGCTCGTCTTTCGGCGGCATCCGGGGCGGCGGTATCGGCGTGAAGACGGCGCCTTGCGCGCCGGCTGGTGGGGCCAAGAACTCGCCGGTCGAGGAATCGCCGCCGGTGGTCTCCAGAATGGTCTTGGGCGTCACGTATTCCCGGACCATGTCGATGAGGCTGCCATCGCCACCGCCGAAATCCGCTGCGCGGCCGCCTTGCGGATGGCCGAGAGCGATCTCGTTCTCCGCGGCATGGGTCTTGTCGGCAAGGGCATCATTGTAGGGCACGCGGAACGCCCGCGGGATACCGCTCGGGCGATTGTCCTCGTCGAGCTGCTCGACCCACAGATAGATCGAGCCGGGATCGCCCTGAAGCGAATGCGGCTCGACGATGCGCGACTTCAGCAGCTTGAAGCTGGTCGGCAGCCGGTCGGAACTGGCCCATCCGAGCAGCCCGCGCATTTCGGTGAAGCTGACGACATAGAAGGCGCTGGTCACGACCACCGCGACCGCCTTCAGCGACCAGTGCAGCCGCGCATAGACCAGCACGACCAGCAGCAGCGCGCCGATCACGGCGTAGGCCACCGACAGCGTGAGGATGACCGTCTGCAGGTTAATCACGGCGGATCCTCACGGGGTTCTTGCTCACGCCGGTCCTCGGGTCGAGATCGGCGCCGTTGCGCCAGCTGCTGCGGAACGTCTCGAGCAGCGATTTCGGCCGCTGGCTTACGTCGATGACCTTGCCCTCGCCATCGAGCCGGAATCGCACGGCGGTCTTCTCGTCGCCGGTATGGTCGAGCGTGAACTTGTTGTCGAAGACCACCTGCGCGGTCGGATTGAGCTTCTGCACCTTCACATTTGCCGTCACCGGCTCCCCGGTCGTGGCGACGAAATGCGAGACGTTCACCGTGTATTCGCCGGGGACGATGCCGCGCAGCGTGACGATCTCCTCGCGGATGGGCGAGGCGATCTTCTTGCCGGCGACCATGATGAAGTCGTTGGCTCCGCCGCGATCATCGCGGTCGAGCGTGAGGAAGCCGGCTTCGCGGTGACGATACCAGGCGATGTTGCCGGCGGGATCCTGTACGAAGAGGTCGAGATCGTCGGGGTGGTTGTCCGGCCAGTCCAGCGTGATGATGAACTCGGCCTTGGAGTCGATCTTGCCTTCCTTGGCGTCCGGAGAGACCGCGAGCAGCGCCAGGAAGAACAGGAACGCGATCACCTGGAGCGCCTTGAACAGCATCACACCCAGCGGATCGAACGGCTCCTCGCGCGGATAGAGACCGAAATCATCCATCATGGCGTCCCGGCACCTTTGCGCTCAAGCACCGGCGTCACATAGGTCTCGGTCAGCACCACCGCATCCGAGAACACCCGCTGGGTCGCGGCATCCAGCATGTAGTACTGGATGCGGACCAGGATCGAGCCGACGAGCCCCGCCAGCGTGGTGTACATGGCAACCGCCATGCCGTCGCTCATCAGCCCCATCGAGGAGCGCATCGCCACCTTGTCGGCCGCATCCAGCCCCGCGATCGGCGCCAGCATGATGATGAAGCCGATGATGGTGCCGAGCAGCCCGAGCTTCATCAGCGTGTCCGAAACGAAGGCGCCAAACCCGTTGGAGCCGCGCAGGCGATCGGCGAGCGTGCGCAGCAGCAGGGTCTGGTCGACGGGGCGATAATCCTGCGCGGCAGCCTTGGTCACCAGGCTCTCGATGTGATCGCGCACCAGCCCGCGCGGCAGCGCCGTCGCACGCGCATCGAGCACCTGGCCGCCGTCAGGCGCCGCGAGGGCCTCGCGGCAACGCCGCGCCGCCGCCCCCTCCCGCGCGATCGCCCGCGTGCGCAGGAAGCAGTGGCCGCAGGTGAGGATGTAGAGCACCGCGATGACGCTGGAGATGTAGGTGCGGTCCGAGGTCAGCATCAGGTGGATCAGGCCGAACCGCCACAGCAGCACGACGGCGAAGATCGAGAGCCCGGTGAAGATCATCCAGAACAGCAGCGCACTGCGCTCGGATGGGTCGGTCGTTACAGGCGCGATCGGTCCAATCGTAATCGAACTCATGCTGCACCGCTCCTCGCTCGCAACGTTCAGCCTATCAAGATTCCAGCCCAATTAGATCAAAGCCATCGCGCCCGGTCCAAAGACCCATGCCCAATCCGGCTTGGGAAATTTGCCCGAGCTGCAATCCTGCCACACCCTGCAATTGGCAAGGCGCGGCGGCGTTGTTAGGCTGAGCCTATCAAACGTTGAGGGTGATCGCATGCGCCTCGTGCTTCAGCTTGTCGCCCGTCTGCTGCTCATCGTGGCTCTGTGCCTGGGAGCTGCGACCGTATGGGCCACGTTCGACGCCTATCGCAGCGTCGACCGGGCGACTGCGGCCTCCGCGCAGCGGGTCGCACAGGCGCTTCAGGCCTTGTACTGGCATGAATTCTTGCTGCGCAGCAGCAGGACGCGCGAGCAGCTCCTGCCGGTTCCGGAATGGCGCACGCTGGAGACGATGAAGCTAATTTCGCCTGGCGTCTGCGTCGAGTTCCAGCCGGCCATCGCATTTGAGAAGCCGCTCTGCGGCCAGAGCGAGGGGCTGGGCAAGACCCCGCCGCGCTGGTTCGCATCGATCGTGCCGATCTTTCTCGGCAGCCACGCCGAAGTGGTGCGGCCGGTCAGCCCCCGCGCCGCCTCGGCCGGAACGGTGGTGGCGACGCCGGACGCCGCGGCCGCGATCTCGCTGGCCTGGGAGTACATCCTCAACGTGATCGACGTCGCGCTGTTGATGGCGGCGGCAATTGCGCTGCTGGCTTCGCTGGCGATCGCGCACGCGCTGGCACCGGCGCAGGCGATCGTGACCGCCTTGCAGCGCATGGCGCGCGGCCAGTATCGCAGCAAGCTGCCAAGGTTCCGCTCCATGGAGCTGGCGATGATCGGCAACGCCGTCGGCGAGCTCGGCGGCCGGCTGGAGGAGGCCACCGAGCAGCGCGCGGCGCTGACACGGCGCCTGATCGAAATCCGCGACGACGAGCGCCGCGCCCTCGCCCGCGAGCTGCACGACGAGTTCGGACAAAACCTGTCCGCAATCCTTGCCTTCGCCAACACCATCGAGACCGCAAGCGCTAAAGACAGCAAGAACGATGGCATCGCACAGGATGCCCGCATGATCTCGCAGGCCACCCATCACCTGATGGCCTCGCTGCGCGATGCGCTGAAGCGGCTGCGCAACCCCCTGCCCGAGGAGCTCGGCCTCGAGGCCAGCCTCGTCAATCTCGTCGACAGCTGGCGCTCGCAGAGCGCGGCACGGCCGACCATCCAGCTCGATCTCAGGGGCGACCTGACCGATGTGCGCGGGCCCGCGGCCACCACTGCCTATCGCGTGGCACAGGAATGCCTGACCAACGCACTGCGTCACAGTGCAGCGCGCGAGATCTCCTTGCGGATCGAACGGCGAGCCGGGGAGGACGACGCCCTGCTGATCCGCGTCGAGGACGACGGCGGCGGCGATGCGGAGCGCGTCTCGCGATCGGCCGGCTTCGGCCTCACCGGCATCCGCGAGCGCGTTACGGCGGCCGGCGGTTCGCTGTCGATCCTGCCCGCCCGCGGCGGCCTCAGCGTCGCCGCCACCATCCCGCTGGCCGCATGAGGCCGGCATGAGCGAAGTGGCGGCAACAGGCATCTCCGTGCTGCTGGTCGACGACCATCCGATCGTCCGGCAAGGCTACCGGCGCGTGCTGGAAAGCCAGGGCGATCTCCATGTCGTCGCGGAAGCCGACAATGCCGCGGACGCCTACGGCGCCTTCAAGACGCATGACCCTGACGTCGTCGTGCTCGATATCTCGATGCCGGGCGCGAGCGGGCTTGAGGCGATCCGCAACATCCGCGCGCGCAGCCCGCGGGCGCGCATCCTGGTTTTCACCATGCACAACGAGGCCGTGCTGGTGAAATCGGCGTTCAGCGCCGGCGCCAGCGGCTTCGTCACCAAGAGCAGCGAGCCGTCCGCCGTGGTCGGCGCCATCCGCGCCGTCGCCCGCGGCGAGCGCGCCATGAGCGACGACATCGCGCATATTCTGGCCGAGGACAGTCTGTCGGCGGGTTCAGTGCTGGATCAACTGGGCGAACGCGAAATCGAGATCCTGCGCCAGTTCGCCGGTGGCGCCACCACCGAGCAGATCGCGGCGCACCTCAATCTCAGTGTGAAGACGGTGCAGAACTATCACTATCTGATCAAGACCAAGACCGGCGCCCGCACCGATGCGCAGCTGGTACGGCTCGCCGCAACCTGCGGGCTGACGAGGATTTAGCAGCAGGCTTGCTGCATTGCTTCGAATGACCTGAAATTTCTCAATCTGCCGCGTGAATTGGAACAGAGCCTATTCCGTACCGGTTAGCAGCAGAGCGAAGGAGTACAGGGTCATGAGTAAGGGTCATCACAAGGCAGTCGTCGCCCCCTCGATCATCACCGTCGGCGAGCTCATCGACGAGCTCTGCCGCCTGCCGGATACCGCGATCGTCCATTTCCGCTGCCCCATGCTCGGTCAGGAGCTGGCCTTCGAGCGTCTTCGAAAGCGGTCGAAGGACGACGTCGAGATCGCGATCAATGCCTATCCGGAGAGTCCGCCGGTCGTCCCGTCATCAGACGGCGCTTTCCGCGCACGAAAGCCTTCGCCGTCGCTCGGCGACGGCGCCCTGCTTCACAAAGCGAGAGGTTGATCGGGCTCGGCGTATCGAACGGCGTCGGCGGCCTAGCAGACTTTCAATCCGCGCAGCACCAGCGCCAGGGTCGCATCGACGCGCGCCGGCAGATCGGCGTCCTTCCACTCGTCGGCATGGGCCGGATGATGGAAACGGCTGGTGGCATCGAAAATCGCACGCGCCGTCACCTTGGCGTCGGCGACACTGAACTCGCCCTGCTTGACGCCGTCGGCCAGGATCGCCGCGATCTGGTCGATCATGGTGTCCTTGTGGCACTTCACGGCCGCACAGGCTTCGCGTGCCAGTGTCAGATAGGTTTCGAACATTTCGGGATCGTCAAGCACGCGCGAACGCTTGGCGGCGAACAGCGTGCGCAGCCAGCGGTCGAGCCTGTCGGCCGCCGGGCCCTGCTCCCTGGCGATCGCCAGGAGTGGCGCATCGATGCGATCAAGCCAGCGTTTGGCAACGGCCTCGCGCAGCGAGGCCTTGCTCGGGAAATGGCGGTAGACGCTGCCGTGGCTCACATCGAGCGCACGGGCCACGTCGACCACGGTGGCCTTGGCAAGCCCAAAGCGCCTGAGCACGTCCTCGGTGACTTCGAGGATCCGCTCCGGCGTCAAGACAACGGCTTCATTCATGCCAGCACCATGTTCCCGTTCAGGGCTCAGTTACTCCGGCAGTAGGGCTGCTTCCGAAGCGCCCGTAGCCGGTCGGTTCGGAAAGCCTATGCCTTAATGAGGCAGTTTTGCAGCCTGCGCCGCGATCTGGCGCGCCACCAGCAAATTGAGCCAATGCCCAATCACGCCGGTAAAATTGAGGATTTCGGTCGTCATCGTCTTAAGTCTCCATTCGTCCGCGGGTCCCCGTTCTTCAATCCGCCCTTCGAACCGAGCTTGGCTCTGATGTCGGGCTCCCCGGGGCTTGTCGCGGGACGCCCAATCGGAGCATCCAGAGACAAGTATACACATCTCGATGACAGATTTCAATATCTGTCAGTCAATGATCCGTGATTGACAGTTAATATTTGCGGCCAAGTCTATGCCCCCTTGCCAGCCGGCCGGTGGATAGCTCGGCGATCCCACTCTCCCGGGGCCCAGACCGTTTGTTTCGCCCTGCCTGCTCTGTTAAATCACGGCGTAAAAAGCATTTTGGCCGGCGCTTCCCCTTTCGGACCGCCCGCCCACCTTCCTGGAGCCGTCAGATGATCCCCCGCTATACCCGCCCGGAAATGGCCTCGATCTGGGAGCCGCAGACCCGGTTCAAGATCTGGTTCGAGATCGAGGCGCATGCGGCGGACGCCCTTGCCGAGCTCGGGACCATCCCCAAGGAGGCCGCCAAGACGGTCTGGGCCAAGGCCAAGGACGCCACTTTCGACGTCGCCCGCATTGACGAGATCGAGCGCGAGACCAAGCACGACGTCATCGCCTTCCTCACCCACCTCGCCGAGATCGTCGGCCCCGAGGCGCGCTTCGTGCATCAGGGCATGACCTCCTCCGACGTGCTCGACACCTGCCTCAACGTCCAGCTCACCCGCGCGGCCGATCTTCTGCTTGCCGACCTCGACAAGGTGCTGGCCGCCCTGAAGAAGCGCGCCTTCGAGCACAAGATGACGCCGACCATCGGCCGCAGCCACGGCATCCATGCCGAGCCCGTCACCTTCGGCCTCAAGCTCGCTTATGCCTATGCCGAGTTCACGCGCGCCAAGGAGCGCCTGATCGCGGCGCGGAAGGAGGTCGCGACCTGCGCGATCTCCGGCGCCGTCGGCACCTTCGCGCAGATCGATCCGCGCGTCGAAGAGCACGTGGCGAAGGCCATGGGCCTCGTTCCCGAGCCGATCTCGACCCAGGTGATCCCGCGCGACCGCCATGCGATGTATTTCTCGACGCTCGGCGTGATCGCCTCCTCGGTCGAGCGCATCGCCGTAGAGATCCGCCACATGCAGCGCACCGAGGTGCTGGAGGCCGAAGAGTTCTTCTCCGAGGGGCAGAAGGGCTCCTCCGCCATGCCGCACAAGCGCAACCCGGTGCTGTCGGAGAACCTCACCGGTCTCTCCCGCATGGTGCGCGCCTATGTCACGCCGGCGCTGGAGAACGTCGTGCTTTGGCACGAGCGCGACATCTCGCACTCCTCGGCCGAGCGCATGATGGGCCCGGACGCGACCGTGACGCTCGACTTCGCGCTGGTGCGCCTCGCCGGCCTGATCGACAAGCTCCTGGTCTATCCCGCCAACATGCAGAAGAACCTCGACCGCCTCGGTGGCCTCGTGCACTCGCAGCGCGTTCTGCTGGCGCTGACGCAGAAGGGCGCGAGCCGCGAGGATTCCTACAAGCTCGTGCAGCGCAACGCGATGCCGGTCTGGCGGGGCGAAGGCGACTTCCTCCAGCTCCTGAAGAAGGACGCGGAAGTGAGGAAATATCTCAGCGATGCCGAGCTCGAGGAGCTGTTCGACCTCGGCTATCACCTCAAGCACGTCGACACGATCTTCAAGCGCGTGTTCGGGGAGAGCTGAGCACCGCTTGCGTCGCCCGGGAGCCGCGCATGCGGCTGCCGGGGTACGTGCGATGGCGGTCTATAGCCGCTTCTGCAGCCATTTCACCAGCGCAGGGCTGCCGATGGCGGCAGTGCTGAAGGCGCACATGTTGCCGTCGACATAGCCCGCGCGGCCGCGCCCCTGGACGTAGCGTTTGCTGAAGAAGAAAGTGTGCAGCTTGTTGCCGGCCTCATCGAGGAAGACCAGCTGCCAACGCAGATCGGGCTGGTAGGACAACCGTGCCGGCGTCAGCGCATTGACCGCTGCCGCCAATTCAGTCGCATCGCGCGGGTTCATGACCAGCGTCTTGCGTTCGCTCGAATAGCTCGCAAAGTGCTCGGGCGAAATCGGAATGCTGGCGAGCAGGCGATCGGAGATTTTCAGAAGGTCGATCCGTTTGATCTGACCCGCCTGGATCTTCTGGCTGACCGATGCGATCGCGGCCGTTGCGGAGCCGATATCGCAGGCAAGGGCCGGGCTGGCCATGAGCGCGAGGCAGGCCGCCAGCACCAGACTATTGCGTCCAAACTTCATGGCTTGCCCCGTCCCCTATTGCGGCCTCATCTTATAGTCGCCGAACGTCACCGCGAAAGCCCGGCGACCATTTGCGGACCGCGATGGCGCGGAGTACGCTTGCCGTCGTCGCCCCTGCAAACACAGAAGAAACGGACCCTTCCCATGCCCATCGTCAACCGCGTTGCCGCCCTCTCCGACGAAATGGCCGCCTGGCGCCATGACTTCCACGAGAACCCGGAATTGCTCTACGAAGTCCACCGCACCGCCGGCATCGTCGCCGACAAGCTGCGCGAGTTCGGCTGCGACGAGGTGGTGACGGGCATCGGCCGCACCGGCGTGGTCGGCGTGATCCGCGGCCGCAAGTCGGCATCCGGCAAGACCATTGGGCTCCGCGCCGACATGGACGCCCTGCCGATCATGGAGACCTCAGGCGTGCCTTACGCCTCGAAAGTCCCCGGCAAGATGCACGCCTGCGGCCATGACGGCCACACCGCGATGCTGCTGGGGGCCGCCAAATATCTCGCAGAGACGCGCAATTTCGACGGCACCGCGATCATGATCTTCCAGCCCGCCGAGGAAGGCGGCGGCGGCGGCAAGGCCATGGTCGAGGACGGGCTGATGACGCGCTGGAACATCCAGGAGGTCTACGGCATGCACAACATGCCCGGCCTGCCCGAAGGCCATTTCGCCACGACCCCCGGCGCGATGCTCGCCTCCTCCGACAACATCCAGATCACGGTCCACGGCAAGGGCGGCCATGCCGGCGCCGGCCCGCACAAATCGGTCGACAGCGTGCTGATCGGCTCGCAGATCGTGAATGCATTGCAATCGATCGTGGCGCGCAACGTCGATCCGCTGAAGTCGGCGGTCATCTCGATCACGCAATTCCATTCCGGCACGGCCTTCAACATCATCCCGGAGGTCGCCGAGCTCGGCGGCACCGTGCGCACGCTCGACCCCGAAGTGCGCGATCTCGTCGAGCGCCGCATCGGTGAAGTCGCCGACAGCGTCGCCCGCGCCTATGGCGGCTCGGCCGAGACGAAATACACGCGGATGTATCCGGTGACCATGAACCATGCGCGCGAGGCCGGCCTTGCCGCCGACGTCGCCCGCGACATCGTCGGCACTGAGCGCGTCAACGACAAGTTCATCCCGATGATGGGCGCCGAGGATTTCTCCTTCATGCTGGAAGCGCGCCCCGGCGCGATGGTGCTGGTCGGCATGGGCGACGGCAACGAATGCCACCACCCGGCCTACGTCTTCAACGACAACATCCTGGGTCACGGCGCCTCGTTCTGGGTGCGCATGATCGAGACGCGGATGCCGGCGTAGACAATATGTGAGGCGCAGATCTCGTAGGGTGGGCACGGCGCGTTGCGCCTTTGCCCACCCGACGAATGTGCTGCTCGTTGCCCGGGTGAGCAAAAGCGCCCCCGCGCACAGCTGGATTGCCGGGTACTGCTTCCGGCCATCCGGGCCACCATCGGGTAAAAGCAGCTACGCCTGCACCACCTCGTGCCGCATCACGAACGGCGCGAGCAGCTTGTGCACCTCGCCGGCAACCGCATCGCGCTGGTCCGCCGGCAGGCCGGCAAGCGTAACGGTTGCGATCGACCCGTGGCTGCCATGGGCGCCGACCTTGACCTTGCAATCGATGCCGCGCTCGACCAGCGGCGTGAGCACCTTGGTGAACACACGCTCGGCCGCGTCCCAGCGCAGCTGCGGCTTGAACACCTTGCCGACGCCCGTCACCGGCATCGGGTCGATCGGAATGACCTGCACCGGAACAGCGGCGCGCTCCGGCGTACGCTCGCGCACCCACGTCTCCAATTCGCCCGGCTCGACGGTCGCGCCGGGTTTCAACTGCACGTAACCAACCGGCAGTTCGCCTGCGTAGGCGTCGGGCTGACCGACCACGGCGGCAAAGCCGACCGCGGGGTGGCGGAACATGATCTCCTCGATCGGGGCCGGGTCGATGTTGTGGCCGCCGCGGATCACGAGGTCCTTGGCGCGGCCGGTGATCCAGAGATAGCCGTCGGCATCGAGGCGGCCGAGATCGCCGGAATTGACCCAGACCTCGTCGACGAAGGCACCCTTGTTGTGCTCGTCGTTGAGATAGCCGCCGAACACGCCGGGTCCGGCCATGATGACGACACCGATTTCGTCAGGCTTGCAGTCGCGGATCAGGCGGCCGTCGGCATCGAGTTGCACGATGCGCACGCGCGCGTAGGGCATGGGCAGGCCGACCGAGCCGAGCCGGATCGGCCGGCCCGGATAGGCGAGCGTGTGCACGCTCGATGTCTCGGTCATGCCGTAGACTTCGACCACCGACAGCTTGAGCTTGTCCTGGATCGCCGAGCCGACCGCTACGGGGATCGCCGAGCCGCCACCGGCGGCATATTTCAGGCTGGAGATGTCGGCATTACCCGGCGGGACTGCCAGCGTCGCGGCGAGCACCGTCGGCACGCTCGACAGCGCCTCGGGCTTGAAGCGCTCGACCAGTCCCCAGATGTTCTTCACCGCATTCGGATTGCGCCAGCCGCTCGGCGACAGCACGACCAGTGAGCCGCCGCTCGACAGCGTCAGCAGCACCTGCGTCAGCGATCCCCCGACGTGAAACAGCGGCATGCCGAACAGCAGGTTCGAACCGGGCTTGGACTTCAGCAGCAGATTGAGCGCCCAGGCCTGGTAAACCTGATTGGTGTGAGTATGCCGCACCAGCTTCGGCGTGCCGGTGGTGCCGCCGGTATGGAAATAGGCGGCGATGTCGCTGCCGAGAATCTTGCGCCCGCTGATAAGCCGATCCGACGGCTGCTGCTTGATCAGATCATTGAAGGCGAAGACGCCCTTGTCCGGATCGCCGCCGCCGAACACCTGCACGATTGCCTTGAGGTGCTTCAGTTGCGGGCGGATCTGCTCGACCTTCTGCCAGATATCGGTGCCGGGCATTGGGCCGAGGGCGACCAGGATCTTGGTGTTCGCAGCCTCCAGGATCTCCGCGATCTGGTGCGGCTCCAGCAGCGGATTGACGGGATTGGCGATGCCTGCCGCCTCCGCGCCGAACAGCGTCACGAAGGCATCGGGCACCAGCGGCAGCATGAAGCTGATGACGTCGCCCTTCTCCGCGCCGAGCGCGTGAAACATGTTGGCGGCCTGCGTGACGCGCGCGATGAAATCGCGGTACGTGACAACCTGCGGCGTGTCGGCGGGATCGGCGTTCTGCAGAAACTGGATCGCCGCCCCATCAGGATTGCGCGCCGCACCCAATTTGATCGCGTCGTAGGTGCTCTCGGCCGCAATGCGCTCCGCGTAAGGGACCTGCTCGATAGCGCGGACTTCCGCGTCCGTCAACAGATCCGGATAGTCGTTGCCGATGAGCCGATCGAGCGCGTGGATGCCCGCCATGGAATTCCGTCCTCCCTCAGATGCAAATCCCGGCCGCCCTGTCTTTTGACATTTTTGGTTCGGCGAGGTCTCGACCGATGGCCGGCCGAGCGGAAACAGAATGATGGATGATCGAGCGTTCGTCCATGGCCCAGCGGCCGTGGCGATCAAACTCGCCCGAGAGGCCATTGAACCTCCGCGCCCGGTTCGGGGACCAAGAACAGGCATCGGATTCGCCTGGCAGCGTCCTGCCGCAAGACTCGAGGTGATCATGACGAGGCCCCAGCGAAGCCGCAATCGAGCGCTGATCGTCACGGTCGCCATGGCAGCCGTCATGGCCCTGCCCCGGGCCACGCTCGCCGAGGACAGTCAGCTCGACAAGATGCGGGCCAGGATCGCAGCGTTCGTCGGCGACAAGATGGAAAAGCTCGGCGGCTCGCGCATCGTCTACAAGGTCGATACCGACGGCCTGCGCGCGAGCGTGATCACGGATTTGCGCGACGACGTCTACAAGACCCTGCGCGAGAACAAGATCGCCTTCTCCGGACTTGCGATCCGCGATGGCGGCGTCGAACTCAAGATCGCGGACGCAAGAGCCCGCGAGCTGCTCGCGCGCAAGCTCGCCTCAGCTGCGGAGGGATTGCCGTCGCATGCGCTCACCGTCACGGATGGTAGCGACGGACTGGTCCGGCTGGCACCGACCGAGGCCGCTTCCGCAGCGCAGCTGCGCGATCTCGTCGAAGATTCCGTCGCCATGATCGAACAACGCCTCAAGGATTCAGGCATCAGGCTCGCCAGCGTCCAGCCCGACGGCACCGACCGCATCCGCATCTTCTTGCCGGGCGAAATGAACGCCGAGCAGACCACTGCGATCTTTGCCCGGAAGATCAAGGTGAGCTTCCGCCTCGTCGACCTTTCGATGCCGGGCGAGCAGGCGCGATCCGGCACGCCGCCAGCGGGCAGCGAAGTCCTGTTCGGCTTCAAGGACAAGCTCCCCTATCTGGTGGCCAAGGACAGCGCGCTCGAGGGTGACGACATCAGCTATGCGGGCCCGGGCTTTGCGAACGGCACGAAGGAACCGATCGCCACGTTCCGCTTCAACGGCCGCGGCACGCGGCGCTTCGCCCACGTTACCGCAGAGAATGTCGGAAGGCCCTTCGCCATCGTGCTCGACGACAAGGTGGTTTCCGCTCCCGTGATCCGCGAGCCCATCACCGGCGGCTCGGGTCAGATCTCCGGCAACTTTACCCTGGAGGAAGCGAGCAGCGTCGCCATGTTGCTCCGCGCCGGCTCGCTCCCCGGTCACCTTGACCTCGTCGAACAGCGGGTCCTGCAGCCTGCCGCCAAGCCGTAAGGCGCCGATCGGACCGCGCGCGCCAGGCTGGCCGGGGGCATGCAAGGTTCATTCAAGACCGGAGCCCGTGCCGCCAGTTCCGAATCACGGGCGCTTCAAGGTCATACGCACAACCAACGGGCAATTGCCGAAACGCCCGATCAGGCTAAAATTTGCCTCTTGCGGCATGACGGCTGAAGGCGTCATTCAAGCGGTCGTCATTCGATTTCGGCTATACCAATACGGACCAGGACTGAAGGCCTTACGCGGGGTTAGTACCATGCCGTCCGGCAGCGCAGACATCTCCTCGATCCTCGACCGCATTCTCGAAGCGGCCACGGACAATTTCAGGATCGCGAAGATCCTGGTCCAGATGGGACTCGATCCCAACGACGTCACCTGGGATGCGATCTTCAACCGGCTGCTGGAGATCTTCGTCCACAACATCACGCTCGCCAATATGTTCGCCGTGGTCGGGGCGGTCTTCTTCGTCGCCACTCTCTTGATGCGCACGATGGTCCCGCTGCGCGTCGCCAACATGATCGGCTGCGCGTTCTTTGCCATCTTCGGCGCGCTCTCCGCCAACGTCGCGACGTTCCTGCTCTATCTCCTGATGCTCCCGATCAACGCCCTGCGCCTGCGACAGATGCTCAAGCTGGTCAAGAAGGCGCGCCATGCCGCCGAGGGCGACATGTCGATCGAGTGGCTCAAGCCGTTCATGACCGAACGCAAATATCGCCGCGGCGACACGCTGTTCAAGCTGGGCGATCCCGCCAAGGAGATGCTCCTCACCGTCACCGGCAAGTTCCTGGTCAAGGAAATCAACGTCGAGATTATGCCCGGCGCGTTGATGGGAGAACTCGGTTTCCTCACGCCGGACAACCGGCGCACCGGAACGATCGAATGCATCGAGGACGGACAGGTGCTGACGATCACCTATGACCGGCTGCTCGAGATCTACTTCCAGGATCCGCAGTTCGGCTATTACTTCCTGGTGCTGACCAGCCAGCGCCTGCTGCAGAACATCGATCGCCTGCAGAAGCAGCTCAACGCAGCGCGGGCTCCCACCACCAACAGGATCGCGTGATCGCCGCTCAGCTCAGCAGCAACGCCATGCCGGGATCGCCCTTCTCCATCGCGCAGCGATAGGCCGGACGGCCGCCGATGCGGCCGAGATATTCGACCACGTTCGGGCAGCGCTGGACATCATAGGGCTGAAAGTAACGCATCGTGGTGAGCGAGAACACCGTCATGATGTCGGCGGTGGTGAAGGCGCTGCCCGCAAGATATTCGACCTCGCCAAGCCTGGCGTCGAGAAGGTCGTAAGCGCGATCGAGGCGCCCCTTCATCGCGCGCAGTGTCGGGTTGTCCTGGGCGAGCTCAAGCCGGCCTAGAATCATCATCCGCCCCATGCCGGGTTGCAGGGTGCCGTTGGCGAAATGAAGCCAATACAGAAACTGCGCGAAGGCTGGATCACTTGGGCCGAGCACGAGCCGGCCATTGCCGTATTTGGCAACGATATAGTCGACGACCGCGCCGGATTCGGCGAGCACGAGATCGCCATCGGTGATCACGGGCGCCGCCCCGATCGGATGCAGCGCCTTGTAGTCGGGCGGCGCAAGCATGGTGACGGGATCGCGGGCATAGCGCTTCAGCTCGTAAGGAATTCCAAGCTCTTCGCAGAGCCAGACGACGCGCTCGGACTGCGACCTGCCGAGATGATGGACGGTGAGCATGACGCCTCCTGCGCGCGCAAATTGGACCAGCCAGAAGGCATCCTATCGCCTCACGCCAAGAAAGTGCGCGCCGCGCCTCCCTCTCCCCCCGGAATTTTGCGGATATGACGGGACAGGCACGAAATCAACCGGGCCAAACGGGTTCTGGGTGCCGTCGCCGCAAAACCGCCCCAAAAACCGAATGGTAACCATGCAGGGCTAGGGTGACCGTGTGACCAATTCTCCGACGATCCTGGTATTCGATTCCGGCCTTGGCGGGCTCACGGTGCTGCGCGAGGTCGTGGCGGCGCGCTCCGATGCCCATTTCGTCTACGTCGCCGACGATGCCTTCTTCCCTTACGGCCACCACAGCGAGGACGAGATCATCGCCCGTGTCGTGCCGCTGATGGGGGAGCTGATCGGCACGCATGACCCCGACCTCGTCGTCATCGCCTGCAACACGGCGTCTACCCTGGTCCTGTCTCACCTGCGCGCCGCTTATTCCGTGCCCTTCGTCGGCACCGTGCCGGCGATCAAGCCGGCCTGCGCGCAGTCGCGGACCCGCCGCGTCTCGGTGCTCGGCACCAAGGGCACGGTCAAGCGCGAATACACCAAGGCGCTGATCCGAGATTTCGCGCAAGGATGCGAGGTGACGCTGGTCGGCTCGCCCGAGCTCGCCTCGCTCGCGGAAGCCGCGCTGGGCGGCGCTTCCGTCAGCGACAACGACATCCTTGCCGAGCTCGCTCCCTGCTTCGTCGGCGATGCCGAGGACGCCGGCGCGCGCACCGACACCGTCGTGCTCGCCTGCACCCATTATCCGCTGCTGCTCGACCGGATGAAGAAGCTGGCACCCTGGCCCGTCGACTGGATCGATCCGGCACCGGCGATCGCCCGCCGCGTCTCGGATCTGCTGGGTGCGCGCAGCGGCGACATCGCGCAGGCCGGCGCCGAGATGATCTTTACCTCCAACCGCGTGCACGGCCTTTCGGCCACGCTGACGCCGTTCTTCGGCGGCCGCGCGTTGGCATGAGCTTGCGCTGCGACGGCGCGCTGCTAGGTTTCGCCGTCGCCCCCTAGCCGCAGGCCTTCCGATGCCAGTCCCGTCCGCGCCGCTCAACCGTCTCCGCCAGCTCTGGCGCGAGGGCCGTCCCGCCTTCGGCGCGATCGCGACCATCCCCAGCGTGCAGATGGTGCAGATCATGGCGCGCTCGCTCGACTGGATCATCGTCGATCTCGAGCACGGACCGATCGGTCTCACCGAAGCGCATGCGATGATCGCGGCGACCACGGGCACGCCGTGCACGCCCCTGGTGCGGATCGCGGCCAACGAGCCGTGGCTTGCGAAGGCCCCGATGGACATCGGTGCCTTCGGCATCAACTTTCCGATGATCACGAACCGTGCGGAAGCGGAGAAGGCGGTGCGCAGCGTGCGCTATCCGCCGCGCGGCGATCGGCTCTGGGGTCCGTTCCACGCTCCGTTCCGCTGGGGCCAGTCGATGCCGGATTACATGGCCTCGGCCGATGACGAGATGATCTGCATGGTCACCATCGAGCATGTCGAGGCCGTCAACCGCATCGACGAGATCATGGCCACACCCGGTATCGACGTCGCGGTGATCGGCCCCGGCGATCTCGCGACGTCCATCAACAAGCGCGGCCAGATGGACGATCCGGAGCTGCTGGAGCTGGTCGCACGGGCCGAGGCCGGCATCCTCAGAAGCGGCGTGCCGATCGGCGGCGTCGCTCGCACCGCCGATCAGGCCAACGCCCTCATCGACCGCGGCTACCGCGCGATCGCGCTTGGCTTCGACTGGTCGCTATTCCAGCGCGGCATCATGGCCGCGTTCGACGGGATCAGGCGCTAAACGAGCAGACGACCACCTTGCCGGGAACTGCCGCGCTGCTAGGGTCGTTCCCGGGAGGAAAACAACCATGCTCAAGAAGACTTTGCTCGCTCTTTCCCTTGCAGGACTTGCCTTTACAGGACTTGCCTTTGCCGCTTTCGCCCAGCAGCCCGGCATCAAGCGCACCCCGCTCCAGAAGGTCGAGTTTCCGGAGGGCTATAATACCATCACCGCCATCGCAGAAGTCCCGGCAGGCGGTGCCGCCGGACGCCATACCCATCCGGGTATCGAGACCGGCTACGTGCTCGAAGGCGAGCTCAATCTCCTCGTCGATGGCCAGCCCGAGAAGACCCTGAAAGCCGGCGATTCCTACCAGATCCCGGCTGGCGTGGTGCACGACGCCAAGGCTCATGGCGACAAGGCCATGAAAGTGCTGGGGGTTTACGTCGTCGACAAGACCAAGCCGCTGGCCTCCCCGGCCCCCTGATGCGGCGAACCGATCGGCCCCAGGCCGGTTGGTTCGTGCTAGATGGCGAACGGGACAGCCGTTGGCCGCCTCATTTTTCATCCGCGGGAACCGAAAGAGCGATGCGCGGGACGCCAAAAACCATTTCGCTGCCGCGCCGCCTGATCTGCGACCTCATGCGCGCGTCGATGGACGTGCCGTTCGTGTCGCTGTCCCGTTCGCTCCATATCCGCCCCCTGCTGGAGGCCCGTGCCGGGGCGGCCGCACCGGCCGGCTGGGCGGCGATGTTCGTCAAGGCTTTCGCCCTGGTCGCCAGGGAGGAGCCGGTCCTGCGCACGGTCTACGCCAAGTGGCCCTGGCCGACGCTCTACGAGCTGCCCAAAAGCGTAGCGCTGGTCGCCATTGCCCGGGTCGAGGACGGCGAGGAATGCGTCATGCCGCAGCGAATCGCGGCCCCCGAGACCATGGCCCTGGCCGCGGTCGATGCCGAGATCCGGCGCGGCAAGACGGCGCCGATCGAGGACGTCCCGATGTTCCGCAAGATCATGCGGGCCACACGCCTGCCATGGCCGCTGCGGCGCCTATCCTGGGCGATTGGCCTCAATTTCGGCCGGCAGCGCGGCAACTGGTTCGGCAGCTTCGCGGTGAGCTCGGTGGCCGCTTATGGCGGCGGCGAACTCCATCCGGTCACGCCCGGCCCCTTCATCGTCAGCTACGGGGTGGTCGAGGGCGACCAGACCATCCACGTCGTGATCCGCTGGGATCACCGGGTCACCGACGCCGCCCCGATCGCCCGGGTCCTGACCCGGCTGGAACAGGTCCTGAACACTGAAATCGCTGCCGAATTGCGGGCGGCGGGACCAAAGCCGATCCGGGCCGTCGGGACCTGATTCCGGGTCCATTCGCATTGACAGAGAACCCCAAACTCCCCTAAAAGCCGCCTGCTCGCGGGCCGATTTCGGCCCGCGAAGCGTTTCGCGACCCGTGGTCGGCTCCCTCTAGCTTTGGGGATCGGACCTGTCGGTGCCGGGCCTGGCCCGTCACACAGGAGGGCGCGTTTCCTCAAACCATGCAACCGAAGAGGACGCGATGACTAAGCGCAGTGAGGCGAAGTACAAGATCGATCGCCGTATGGGCCAGAACATCTGGGGCCGCCCGAAAAGCCCCGTGAACCGCCGCGAGTACGGCCCCGGCCAGCACGGCCAGCGCCGCAAGGGCAAGCTCTCCGACTTCGGCGTGCAGCTGCGCGCCAAGCAGAAGCTGAAGGGCTATTACGCCAACATTTCCGAGCGCCAGTTCCACGGCATCTACGTGGAAGCCAGCCGCCTCAAGGGTGACACCGGCGAGAACCTGATCGGCCTGCTCGAGCGTCGTCTCGACGCGGTCGTGTACCGCGCCAAATTCGTCTCCACGATCTTCGCCGCCCGCCAGTTCATCAACCACGGCCACATCAAGGTGAACGGCCGCAAGGTCAACATCTCGAGCTACCAGCTCAAGGTCGGCGACGTGATCGAGGTCAAGGAAGCTTCCAAGCAGCTCGCCCACGTCCTCGAAGCCAGTCAGCTGCCCGAGCGTGACACCCCAGACTATCTCGAAGTCGACCATGGCAAGATGACCGCGAAGTACGTGCGCATCCCCGGCCTCTCCGACGTGCCGTTCCCGGTGCAGATGGAGCCGCATCTGGTCGTCGAATTCTATTCGCGCTGATCATTTCGGCAGAACAATCGCTCAAAGGCCCCGGTTTCCGGGGCCTTTTTGTTTGAGCCAACCATTCCCAAATCTCAAGCTATCTGTGTTATGATTGCACATCGCGGAGTTGAGCATGACTCGTCTTCTGGAGGAGGCCTTCAGCAAGGTTTCCGGCCTGCCCGATTCAGAACAGGACGAACTGGCGCGGACCCTGCTTGAGCTTGCCGGGGTCGATCAGCCACCAGTCCAGCTGACAGCTGCCGAAGAGGCAGATCTCGCCGAGGCCGAAGCCGAAATCGCTCGCGGCGAGCTGGCCAGCGCCCACGAAGTCCGCGCGATGTGGGCCAAGCACGGGCTGTGAAGGTCCGCTATACGAAGCGGGCGCTCGCCCAAATCGACCAAGTTCTGACCTACATCGAGGCGCGCTCGCCCCAAGGCGCAGGCCACGTGCGCGACCGCATCGTCGCTCTCATAGCATTGCTCGAGACCTCCCCGTACGCAGGGCGAACAACTACGCATGCATACGTCCGTCGCTTGCCCGTCAACCCTTATCCCTATCTGATCGGTTATCGTGTGACCGCGACAGAAATCGATATTATGCGATTTCGTCACGCCGCTCGGCGTCCACCCAGAGCTCGCTGACCGCGAGCGAATGCCATTCCTTTCAGGGAGCAAGTTGATGCTCTACACCCCTCCCCCCGTCGATCCCAAGGCGCCGCCGGTGCGCATCAATCTGCTGTCGGACACGCAGACCAAGCCGACGGCTGGGATGCGCGAGGCGATGGCGCGGGCGGAGGTCGGTGACGAGCAGGTCGGCGACGATCCGACCGTGAACGCGCTGTGCGAGCGCGTGGCGGATCTGCTCGGCAAGGAAGCTGCGGTGTACATGCCCTCGGGCACGATGTGCAATGTCACCGCGACGCTGGTGCATTGCCGCCCCGGCGACGAGATCCTGGCGCACGAGACCGCACACATCATCGCCCGCGAAGGCGGCGCGCATGCTGCGATCGGCGGCTTCCAGGTGACGCAGCTGAAGGGCCCCGACGGCCAGTTCACGCCGGAGACGTTCCGCAAGGCGCTGCATCCGCGCACGCGCTACCAGCCGCCGCAGACGGTCGTCAGCGTCGAGCAGACCGCCAATATCGGCGGCGGCACGATCTGGAAGAAGGCGGCGCTCGACGAGATCGTGGCGATCGCCAAGCAGCACGGCCTCGTCACCCACATGGACGGTGCGCGCCTGCTCAACGCCACGGTGGCCAGCGGCATCTCCCCGCGCGACATGACCGCCGGCTGGGACTCGGCCTGGATCGATTTCTCCAAGGGTCTGGGCGCGCCGATCGGCGGCGTGCTCGCGGGCTCGCGCGCCTTCATCGATGCGGTCTGGCAGTGGAAGCAGCGGCTCGGCGGCTCGATGCGACAGGCTGGAATCTGCGCGGCCGCCTGCATCTACGCGCTCGACCATCACGTCGAGCGCCTCGCCGACGACCACGCCAATGCACGCGCCTTGGCGCGCGGGCTGTCGCAGATCGCAGGCATCGAGGTCCAGGAGCCCGAGACCAATCTCGTATTTTTCAAGCCCGACGGCGCCGGCATTGCCGGCGACAAGATGGTCGCGGCGCTGCGCCAGCGCGGCGTGACGCTTGCGATGATGGACGGCCGCATCCGCGCCTGCACCCATCTCGACGTCAATGCGGCCCAGGTCGAGGAGACGATCGGGTACGTGCGCGAGATCGTGCGCGGGGCGTAGCTACCGCCCCATCGCCTGATAGATCAGCGTCTTCAGCGCCAATTGAATCCGGCCGCGCTGCGAGGGCGCCTGCACCATGAAGATCCCGAACAGATCGTCTTCGGGATCGATGAAGAAGAAGGTGCCGCCGACGCCGTCCCAGCGATATTCGCCCAGCGGCCATGACGTGCCTGATGGCACTGACGTGCGCACGGCGAAGCCGAGGCCGAAGCCGGAACTGGCGCCCGGATAATAATTCTGGTCGCGCGCGATGCTGGTTTCCGGCCCGACATGA
The DNA here is from genome assembly GCF_936943645.1 of uncultured Bradyrhizobium sp. Taxonomy (GTDB): domain Bacteria; phylum Pseudomonadota; class Alphaproteobacteria; order Rhizobiales; family Xanthobacteraceae; genus Bradyrhizobium. The sequence goes on from NZ_CAKZJO010000050.1 coordinate 96,704, forward strand.
TCCGACGCCATCAGCGCAACGGTCTCGGGCTTGAGATAGCGGCGTCCTTCATAGGTGCCGCCGTTCAGCAGCATCTGGGCGAAACGGGCATAGTCGCCGACCGTGCCGACCATGCCGGCGCCGCCCGATTCCCATCTCACGGGCCGCCTGACGTCACGCACCCGCGTCGACGCGCTGATGCTGCGGTCCTCCGGCATCGGCTCGGCGATATCAGGAAACCTGGCGGGATCGGCGACGAAGAACGCCGTCTCGTTCATACCGAGCGGATCGAGCAGCCTTTCCTTCTCGAACTGAAACAGCGTCTTTCCCGAGATCACCTCGACGACGCGGCCGAGCACGTCGGTGGCAAAGCCGTAATCCCACTCAGTGCCCGGCTGCTCGGCGAGCGGCAGCGTTGCGAGCTTCGCAACGAAATCGGCGTTGGATAGATCGCTGTTGAAGAGATCGGCCGCAGCATAGAGCTCGCGCACGCCACTGCCGCCGTAAGGCAGACCGGCGGTATGACGCAACAGGTCCTTGATCGTGACGGGACGCTGCGGCGGCTCCAGCGAGAGCGTGACCTTACCTCCGTCGCCCCTCCTCTCGACGCCGACCTTCATATCGGCAAAGGCCGGAATGTACTTTGCGACGGGATCGTCGAGCGAGAGCTTGCCGTCTTCGACCAGCATCATCGCCATGACTGACGTGATCGGCTTCGACATCGAATAGAGCCGGAAGATCGTGTCCGCGCTCATCGGCTTCCCGGTGGCGACGTCGCGGACGCCGAAATTCGCATAATAGACCAGCTTGCCGTGCTGCTGCAGCAGCAGGATGGCCCCGGGGATCCTCCCGGTCGCAACCTCGTTGTTGATGTAGTCGGCAACCTTCGCCAGCCCTTCGGCCGAGAGCGTACGGGCACTGCGGGCTTCGGAGCCGGCCTTCGCGCCGGCCACTCCGAGCAGAAGAACGAGCACCACGATGAGCGCGCGGCGCCCGCTCATGTCACTTCTCCATGGCTTCATAGACCAGCAGCTTCAGCGTCCGCTGCACGCGCTGGCGCTCGGTCGGGGTCTGCTCCAGCAGGACGAAGAACATGTCCTGCTTGGGATCGATCACGAAATAGCAGCCGGAAGCGCCGTCCCATTTCAGCTCGCCGAGATCGCCGGGCGGCGGCGGTTTTGCATTGCCCGGATCGGTGCGGACGGCAAGGCCGAGACCGAAGCCAAAACCGTCGCCGGGAAAGTAGAAATAGTCGCGGTCGACGCCCGAGCCCGGTCCGATCTGGTCGGTCGTCATCAGCTTGAACGTCTCGGGCTTGAGAACGGTCTTGCCGTCGAGGCTGCCGCCATTGAGCAGCATCTGCGCGAAGCGCTGGTAATCCGCCATGGTCGTCACCATGCCGCCGCTGGCGAACTGGATCTTCTTGACCACGGTAGGATCGTTGATGCGACCGACGCGGAAGTCCGCATCGTTCGGCACCGGCTGTGCAAGCAGCTTCTGTTTTTCGGGGGCGGTGACGAAGAAGCCGGTATCGACCATGCCGAGCGGATCAAGCAGCTTCTCGCGCATGATGTCGATCAGCGGCTTGCCGGCCGCGATCTCCATCACGCGCGCCAGGACGTCGGTGGAATGACCGTATTGCCAGAGCGCGCCCGGCTGGTTGTGCAGCGGCAGCTTGGCGATGCGCTCTGCAAACTCGGCGAGGTCGAAATCGCCGGCGTAGATGTTGGCCTCGCGATAAGCCTTGCGGACCAGGCTGTCGCCGTAGAAGCCATAGGTGATGCCCGAGGTGTGCGTCATCAGGTCGTGCACCGTCATCGGCCGGTTGGGCGGCACCAGCTCGAGCGATTTGGTGCCGTCCTCGGCCTTCTTCTCGACGCCGACCTTCACATTGGCGAAAGACGGGATGTATTTCGAGACGGGATCATCGAGCTTGATCTTGCCGTCTTCGATCAATTGCATTGCGACCACCGAGGTGATCGCCTTGCTCATCGAGAACAGGCGGAAGATGGTCTTGTCCGTGATCGGCGCCTTGCTGACAACGTCCTGCACGCCGAAGGCTTCGTGATAGACCGGCTTGCCGTGCTGCTGGATCAGGATGGTTGCGCCGGCGATCTTGCCGGTCGCGACCTCGTTCTTGAAGAACTCGCTCACTTTGGCGAGCTTGTTCTGGTTGAAATGCGCGCCGGCCGGAATCTCGTAGGTGCCTTCCGCCCGCGCCAGCGACATCGCACTGAGCGATAGCAATGCACCCCACATCAATGAGCGCAGTCTAAAATGAAAAATCATATCCCCTCCCCGGAACATGGTCCGGCGAGTGTACCGGCCGCGTGATCAGGCACAAGGGCCGCTGTATCGCTCCATCGCCTCGGCATGCAGCTTGGCACTCGGCTCGGCGAAGCAGCAGAACACCACGCGCGTAACGGTCGGCGCGGCAGAGAGGCCTTCGATCGTCGTGCGCATGGCGATGTCGGCGGCCCGGCCGGCGGGGAAACGGAAAATGCCGGTCGAAATCGCGGGGAAAGCCACGGAAGTCAGCTTGTGCTCCCCGCACAGCTCCATCGAACGGCGATAGCAGGAGGCGAGCAGATCGTCCTCGCCCAACGTGCCACCGTTCCAGACCGGTCCGACGGTGTGGATCACATGGGCGGCCTTGAGCCGGTAGCCTTTGGTGATCTTGGCGTCGCCCGTCTTGCAGCCATGGAGCAAGCGGCATTCGGCAACCAGATCGGGGCCGGCGGCCCGATGGATCGCGCCGTCCACGCCGCCCCCGCCAAGGAGCGACGTGTTGGCGGCGTTGACGATGGCGTCAACGCTCAGCGTGGTGATATCGGCGACGATGACCTCGAGCTCGGCGCCGCCCATCCGGCGCGTCAGCACGGTCACGTCATCAGGCCGCGACGACGACGCCCTTGTCGGAGAAGAGCTGCTGCAGTTCGCCGGCCTGGAACATCTCGCGGACGATGTCGCAACCGCCCACGAACTCGCCCTTCACATAGAGCTGCGGAATGGTCGGCCAGTTGGAGAAGGTCTTGATGCCGTTGCGCAGTTCGGCGGATTCGAGGACGTTGAGGCCCTTATAACCGACGCCGATATGATCGAGGATCTGGACGACCTGGCCGGAGAACCCGCACTGCGGAAATTGCGGCGTGCCCTTCATGAAAAGCACCACGTCGTTCGACTTCACTTCGTTGGCGATGAATTCCTCAATGCTCATCTCGATGTCCTTCCGGGGCGGAGCCCTCACCAATCATCTCGGGCCGGCTCAGCCGATCTAACCCGATACCTGCCCATATATGTAGCCCAAACCGTTGTGCATCCAAAGTAAAATGGCGGCGACGAGGTCCCCGGCAGCCGGTTTGCCCCAGCCGGGTCCATAGGCTGATGACATCAATATCATCGCCGGAGAGGACTTTCATACCGTAACGGAGCCCCTATCTAGGACGAACCCGGTTTTTGGAACCGGGCAACGCCAACAACGTTCTCTTGTCCTGTCTGGAGAAAAACGTGACGAAACAAGCCTCCGCCACGGCCACCGCCCCGCTTTCGTCACCGTCCGGTCAGGGCAGCCTCGCCCAGAGGCTTCAGGACGCCTTTATCGCCGTCCGTCATGAGACCGAACGCCGGGCCGCGCCGCTCTCGCCGGAGGACCAGCAGATCCAATCCATGCCCGATGCCAGCCCGGCGAAATGGCACCGGGCCCACACCACCTGGTTCTGGGAGCAATTCCTGCTCGGCGAGCACGCGGCCGGCTATCGGCCCTTCCACCCCGATTTCGCATTCCTGTTCAATTCCTATTACGTCAGCGCCGGCCCCCGCCATGCCCGCAATCATCGCGGCGACATCACCCGTCCCAGTGCCGATCAGGTCGGGGCCTACCGGCAATATGTCGATGCGGCCGTCGTGAAATTCTTCGGCGAGGCCGGTGCCGATAAGCTGCGCGAAATCGCGCCGCTGGTCGAGGTCGGGCTCAACCATGAGCAGCAGCATCAGGAATTGATGTTCTCCGATATCCTGCACGCCTTCGCGCAGAATCCGGTCTATCCGGCCTACGACGCTGACTGGCGCTTCCCCTCGGCAACGCGCGCCGGCGAGGACTGGCAGGCGCTGAACGAAGGCATCCACACGGTCGGTCATGCCGATGACGGCTTTCATTTCGACAACGAGAGGCCGGCGCATCGCGCCCTGGTCGGCCCGGTCAAGATCGCACGCAATCTCGTCACCAATGCCGAATGGCTGGCTTTCATGCGCGACGGCGGTTACCGGCGTGCGACGCTCTGGCTGATGGACGGCTTTGCCGCCGCCAGCAAGGAAGACTGGCAGGCCCCCGGCTATTGGCGCGAGGTCGACGGCGCATGGCAGGTGATGACGCTGGCCGGCCTCAAGCCGGTTGATCCCGCAGCACCAGTTTGCCACGTCAGCTATTACGAGGCCGACGCCTATGCGCGCTGGGCCGGAAAGCACCTGCCGACCGAGATGGAATGGGAGGTCGCCGCGCGTTCAGGTCAGCTCAACGACGCCTTCGGCATCGTCTGGCAATGGACCCGCAGCTCGTACTCACCCTACCCCGGCTACCGCGCCGTCGAGGGCGCGCTCGGGGAGTACAACGGCAAGTTCATGGTCAACCAATTGGTCTTGCGCGGCTCCTCGCTTGCAACTCCGGAAGGCCACAGCCGTATCACTTATCGAAACTTCTTCTACCCGCACCACCGCTGGCAGTTCACCGGACTGCGGCTCGCCGACTACGAGTAGACTTTCATCCGACGACAAATGCGCGCCGGACAGCGCGTTCAGGAGAGTATCATGAATGTGCACGCCAGCGCTTTGGCCGAAGCCCATCTCCCCGACGAGCAGACCACCGCTTTCGCCCGCGAGGCGATCGAGGATCTCTCACAGCAGCCGAAAAAACTGTCGCCGAAATATTTCTATGACGCGACGGGATCGGAGCTGTTCGAGGCGATCACGAAGCTGCCGGAATATTATCCGACACGGACAGAGCTTGCGATCCTGAAGGAGCGCGGCAACGAGATCGCAAAGATCATTCCCGAGCACGCCGCGCTGGTCGAGTTCGGCGCCGGCGCGACCACGAAGGTCCGCCTGCTGCTGGGCCAATGCAAGTTCGCGGCCTATGTGCCCGTCGATATCTCCGGCGATTTCCTGAAGGCTCAGGCCAACGGCCTGAAGCGGGACTTCCCTGCGCTCGGCATCTACCCGGTCGCTGCCGACTTCACCACGCCGTTCGAGCTGCCCAAGGCAGTCGCGTCCCTGCCCAAGGTCGGGTTCTTCCCGGGCTCGACCATCGGCAATTTCGAACCGCACGAGGCGCAGGCCTTCCTGAAGAGTGCGCGTCGGATCCTCGGCAAGGGTGCGCAGATGATCATCGGCGCCGACCTCGAGAAGGACGAGCGCGTGCTGTTCGACGCCTATAACGACGCCGCCGGCGTCACCGCGCGCTTCAACCTCAATGTGCTCGTGCGCATCAACCGCGAGCTCGGCGGCAATTTCGATCTTTCGGCGTTCACCCATCGCGCGATCTACAATCGCGAGCGGCACCGCATCGAGATGCATCTGTTCAGCAAGAAGAACCAGACCGTGCGCCTCCTGGGCACGACCTTCTCGTTCCGGACCGGCGAGAGCATCCACACCGAGAACAGCTACAAATACAGCATCGAGCGTTTCGCCGCGCTGGCGCAGGGCGCCGGCTGGCGCGTGCGCGAGAGCTGGACGGATGCGGCCGGAATGTTCTCGGTGCATGCGCTGGAGGTTGCTGAGTAAGACTTCGCACCGAAGGACGAGGCGCTTGCTCAGGCCGCTCCAGGGCTCAGTGCGCCTCGGCCTTTTCGTCCTTCGACCCCAGCGACACCGACTCCCACACCGCCACCACGACCATGATCGCGCTCGTTGCGACCGACAACCAGAGCGGTGAGAGATCGGCGGCGAACCACCACAGCACCGCGAGCAGGATGATGCCGATGCCGTGCGAGAGCTGGAGGAAGCCGCGAATCGAGTGCTTGAACAGGATGGTGCCGACCAGGAACACCAACGGGCCGCCGATCGTGCTGACGATGGTGCGGACGTCCGAATGCCCTGAGGGATGCTTCAGCACCAGTTCGTCCGAGACTGCGGTCAGGATGATGCCCGCGACGATCGGCAGGTGCAGATAGGTATAGGCAAGCCGCGCCAACCGGCCGGATTCGGTGGATTTCGAGATCCACTCGGAGCCGGCCTCGGCGCCCTTGTGGAAATAGATCCACCACATCGCGATGCTGCCGACCAGCGCCGAGACGAAGGCCAGGATGTTGTCCGCAGTCCATTCCAGCTCGGCAAAGGTCGCGCCATTGACGACGACGGCCTCGCCGAGCGCAATGATGACGAAGAGCGAGCAGCGCTCCGCCATGTGGCCGCCTTCGACGGCCCAGGCCTCGACCGAGGAGAAGCCGAGCCTGGGGACCCAGAAGCGGGCCGCAGGCGAGATGTATTCGATCGTCAGGGCGACGATCCAGAACCACAGCCGGGCCTCGTCGTGAGCGAAGCCGCCGAGAATCCAGAACACTGCGGAGATGCAGAGCCAGACCAGGATGCGGATCGCATTGTGCCGGACCGCCGTCCGGTGCCGCGGCGTTGCGAACATCCAGAACGCGGTGCGCCCCACTTGCATGGTCGCATAGGCAATCGCAAACCACAGGCCCCGCCCCTCGAAAGCCGTCGGGATCGTCGTCGACAGCATGAGGCCGCCCAGCATCATTGCAAACAGCAGGATGCGGACCGGCGTCAGCTCTGGATTGAGCCAGTTGGTGACCCAGGCCGTGTAGACCCACACCCACCACACCGCCAGAAACAGCATCGTGACATGGACGGCACCGAGCGGTGTAAAATGGTGCAGCAGCGTATGCGACACCTGCGTGACCGCGAAGACGAAGACGAGGTCGAAGAACAGCTCGACATTGGTGACGCGGCTGTGCTGGTTGGGCACGATGACGCGAAACATCGCGCCGCGCGGATTGTCCGCAGCCATCATCGTCCCCCGTTGCGCTGGTCAGGTCAGGAGCAGCTTCGTCACGTACCGGGTACGCCGGTTTGCAGCGCCAGCGCATGCAACACGCCGCCCATCTGGCCGCGTAGGGATTGATAGACGATCTGGTGCTGCTGGACGCGGGACTTGCCGCGGAAGGATTCCGAGATCACGGTCGCGGCATAGTGATCGCCGTCGCCGGCGAGGTCACGGATGGTCACCTCGGCATCGGGGATCGCCGCCTTGATCATCGCCTCGATATCGTGGGCGTCCATGGGCATTCGGGTCTAGCTCCTGTCTCGGCTCATAGCCATGTCGTCGAATCACTCACCGGGGTCCCCTCGCCGGTCGAGGCCAAACTTAGCGTGAACGGCCTTCTACGTCACGCACTCAGGCACTATATCCCTGATCCCATCAGGATAAAGGCACGACAAAGTGCCGCGCGCGGCAGATCGATCGAAAAGGCGTGAAATCATGAAACTTCCAGGGCCGGACCACCCCATCACCATCACCCCGAATCCCCGGCGCGTCCGCGTCACGGCAGGCGACATCGTAATCGCCGAGACCAACAAGGCGCTGACCTTGAAAGAGGCCAAATATCCGGCAGTGCAATATGTGCCGCGAGAGGATACCAACATGGCGCTGCTGGAGCGCACCGAGCGGACCACCCATTGCCCCTACAAGGGCGACGCCAGCTATTACAGCGTCAAGGCCGACGGCAAGACGCTGGACAACGCGATCTGGACCTACGAGACGCCCTTCCCCGCGATGACGGAGATATCGGGTCACCTCGCCTTCTACCCGGACAAGGTGAAGATCGAGGAAGTGGGGTAGAGACCGGCACAGGTCTCTCCGTCATGGCCGGGCAACGTCCCGGCCATTCACGTTCTTGGCTGCTGATGATCGGCAATTTCGTTTAAGCCCGGGACAAGCCAGGCCGATAATGCTGGCGCAGTCGCTACGCCCTGAAGATCGTGAGCCCCAATATCAGCAGCAGCAGGAAGATCACCACGAAGACATAGAACAGGAAGCGGGCGACATCGGCAGAGGCGGCCGAGATACCAGTGAAGCCGAGCACGCCGGCCACGATCGAGATCAGCAGGAAAATCAGCGCCCATTTCAGGATTGTCATCACCAGCTCCGCAATTGGTGCCGCTTGCCCGCGGCCCTCACGCCCTTTTCGCGGACGCTAACTTCGCTGCATGGAACTGGTTCCTAGGGGTGTCAGGCTTGAAGACCTGCTCAAACGAGGCTTGCTGAATCCGGTTCCCGGCGGCACAGTCGCGCCCGGGAGCAGGAGCGCGGGGCGGCCATGACCACGATGTCACATTCAGCGACGATCGGCGCGGAAGCGCATGCCGCGCCGAAGAGCAAATCGCGCAACCTGTCGCTCGATCGCGCCCGAACCTTCCTGACGCTCGTGGTGCTGCTGCATCATGCCGTGATCCCCTACACGCATTTCGGTCACACCGATCCGGCCTCCTTCGCCGGTTTCGACATGATCGTGCTCGCCACCGACAGCTTCTTCATGGCGATGTTCTTCTTCCTGTCGGGCCTGTTCACCTGGCCCGGCATCGCGCGCAAGGCCCCCTCGGTGTTCCTGCGCGACCGCCTGCTGCGGCTGGGGCTGCCGTTCGCGATCGCGGCCCTCACCGTGATCCCACTCGCCTATTACGCCATCGCGCTGCGGGCCGAGCCCGAGCTGACCTTCGCTGCGTTCTGGTGGAAGACGGTGACGGCGGGCCCGTGGCCGAGCGGCCCGATCTGGTTCGTATGGGTGCTGCTTGCCTTCGACCTGACGGCAAGCCTGCTCTACCGCGTCTCGGCGCATCTGGTCGATCCCGGCAACCGCGTGTCGCTGCGCGGATTTCAGCAGCCCGTCTTGTTCTGGCTGATGCTCGTCGCCGTCAGCCTCATCGTCTATCCGCCGGCGCTGCTCCATTTCGGGACCAACAAATGGTTCGAGTTCGGACCGTTCTCGGTGCAGGCGAGCCGCATTCTGCTCTATTTCACCTACTTCTTCATCGGTGCCAGCGTCGGTGCGGCGAATTTCGACCGCGGCATTCTCGGGGCTGACGGCCAGTTGCCGAGGAGCCGCTGGTCGTGGGTGATCATCACGCTGGTCCCGTACTGCCTGATGTGGTGCATGATCTACATCAAGCGCGAGATCCTCGGTAATCCCGATCACCTGCCATACTGGTACCATTTGTTCTACGGCACGTTCTTCGTGCTGTTCTCGGCCTCGATCCTGCTCGCGATCCTCGCCTTCTTCCTGCATTCGAGGACGCCGGGGCCGACCCTGCTCGACCGCATGCAGGCGGATGCCTACGGCATCTTCCTGGTGCACTACCCGATCGCGCTCTGGATCCAATACGTGCTGTTCGACTACAGCCTGCCGGCGATCGTGAAGGCCGCTATCGGCTTCGTGCTCACGGTGATTTTGAGCTGGGGCCTGACGGCGGCATTACGGAAGATTCCGGGCGCGTCGCACGTGTTGTGAGGCTCCAGCTACGGCACCTGCCACACTCTCCGCCGTCATCCTGAGGTGCGAACCTTGCGATGCATTTGCATCGCGAGGTGAGGCCTCGAAGGATGGACCACGGGCGCTTGCAGCCGTCCTTCGAGGCGCGCAAGAGCGCGCACCTCAGGATGACGGTTGAGCTTGTCGCAACGAAGAAATCGCAGGGAGCCAACGAGCCTAGGAAAGTAACGCCTACGCCGCCTTACCGCCCATGTAGTCCGGCAGCCAGCCCTCGTGCGACCTGCGCAGCGCATCGATCGCAACAGGCGCTTCGCCGGTGATCGCGATGGCGTCGCCGCCGGTGGTGCCGATGCGCACGCAAGGCACCTCGCAGCCGCGCATCTTGGCGAGCACGCGGCCGGCTTCGGTTTCCGGCACGGTGACGAGATAGCGCGCCTGGTCCTCGCCGAACCAATAGGCCTGCGAGACCAGCGAGGTCGGCGCTGCCAGGAGCTTGGCCCCGATGCCGCTCGCCATCGCCATCTCGGCAAGCGCGATGAGGAGGCCACCGTCGGAGAGGTCGTGCACCGCAGTCGCAGTCCCCGCATGGATCATGCCGCGCACGCAATCGCCGTTGCGCTTCTCGGCGGCGAGATCGACCGGCGGGGGCGCGCCCTCCTCGCGACCGCAGATGTCGCGCAGGTAGACGGACTGGCCGAGCCAGCCATGGGTCTCGCCGACCAGCAGGATCGCCTCGCCCTCGGCCTTGAAGGCGAGCGACGCCGACTTGGTGAAGTCGTCGAGCAGACCGACGCCGCCGATCGAGGGCGTAGGCAGGATCGCGCGGCCGTTGGTCTCGTTGTAGAGCGAGACGTTGCCGGAGACGACGGGGAAGTCGAGCGTGCGGCAGGCTTCCGAAATGCCCTTCAGGCAGCCGACGAACTGGCCCATGATCTCCGGTCGCTCAGGATTGCCGAAATTGAGATTGTCGGTGATCGCGAGCGGCTTGCCGCCGACCGCTGTGATGTTGCGCCAAGCCTCGGCCACCGCCTGCTTGCCGCCCTCGAACGGATCGGCCTCGCAATAGCGCGGCGTGACGTCGACGGTCAGCGCGAGGCCCTTCGGCCCGTCCTCGACGCGCACCACGGCGGCATCGCCGCCGGGACGCTGCATGGTATTGCCCAGGATGACGTGGTCGTACTGCTCCCAGACCCAGCGCTTGCTGCACATGTCCGGCGTGCCGATCAGCTTCTCCAGCGCGGCTCCGAGCGCCATCGGCGCCGGCACGTCGCGGGCATGCACGACCGGTAGCGCGGCGGAGGGAACGTGCGGCCGGTCGTAGAGCGGCGCCTCGTCGCCGAGCTCCTTGATCGGCAGATCCGCCATGACGTCGCCGCCATGCTTGACCACGAAGCGCTTGCTCGGCGTGGTGTAGCCGACCACGGCGAAGTCGAGGCCCCACTTCTTGAAGATCGCCTCGGCTTCCTTCTCCTTCTCGGGCTTGAGCACCATGAGCATGCGCTCCTGGCTCTCCGAGAGCATCATCTCGTAGGCGCTCATGCCGGTCTCGCGGGTCGGCACCGCGTCGAGATCGAGGTCGACGCCAAGATCGCCCTTGGCGCCCATTTCCACGGCCGAGCAGGTCAGGCCCGCCGCGCCCATGTCCTGGATGGCGATGACGCAGCCCTTCTCCATGATTTCGAGGCACGCCTCGAGCAGCAGCTTTTCGGCGAAGGGATCGCCGACCTGCACGGTCGGGCGCTTCTCTTCGGACTTGTCGTCGAACTCGGCCGAGGCCATCGAGGCGCCGTGGATGCCGTCGCGCCCGGTCTTGGAGCCGAGATAGACGATCGGCATGTTCACGCCGGAGGCGGCCGCATAGAAGATCTTGTCGGCATCGGCGAGGCCGACCGCCATCGCGTTGACGAGGATGTTGCCGTCATAGCGGGTGTGGAAGCGGACCTGGCCGCCGACCGTCGGCACGCCGAAGGAGTTGCCGTAGCCGCCGACGCCGGCAACGACGCCGGACACGAGATGCCGGGTCTTGGCATGCTCGGGGGCGCCAAAGCTCAGCGCGTTCAGGCAGGCGATCGGGCGCGCGCCCATGGTGAAGACGTCGCGCAGAATGCCGCCGACGCCAGTGGTCGCGCCCTGGTAGGGCTCGATGTAGCTCGGGTGGTTGTGGCTCTCCATCTTGAAGACCACCGCCTGGCCGTCGCCGATGTCGATCACGCCGGCATTCTCGCCCGGGCCCTGGATCACCCAGGGCGCCTTGGTCGGCAGGCCCTTGAGATGGATGCGAGAGGATTTGTACGAGCAGTGCTCGTTCCACATTGCCGAGAAGATGCCGAGCTCGGTGAAGGTCGGCTCGCGCCCGATCAGCTTCAGGATGCGCTCGTATTCGTCGGGCTTGAGCCCGTGGGCGGCAACCAGTTCGGGGGTGATCTTGGGTTCGTTCTTCATGGCTTCAGGGGCTTTCGGCGGCGGTTTGGCCGTTCTTAGGAACATCCGGGGCTCGCGAAAAGCCCTTTATGGCCCATTTTCCCGCTGTCCCACGTTTTGCAGACGGGGGCGGCGGGAACAGGAATTGCACGGCGCGGACGGATCGGATTTAAGGGCTAAAGACCCGCAATTGAAGGCCCATTTCCTTGCACGAATTGACCAAAGCGCCCCCGCCCCGCCGGCCCGACCTCCACATCGCCACCGAGGGCGAATTTGTGGGCTGGCGGACCTGGATTCGCGACAGTTTTGAAGCCCATGTCGGCCCCTTCTGGCACCGGATCGAGGCCGACGGCAACGTCCGCAGCGCCTTCCGGGTCGAGAAGAAGCACCTCAACGGCTCCGGCAACGTCCACGGCGGCTGCTACATGGCCTTTGCCGACTACTCCCTGTTCGCGATCGCCACCCATGTCCTGGACAGCCGGGCGGTGACGACCAATTTTGCCTGCGAATTCCTCGATGCGGCACGCGAGGGCGAACTGATCGAGTGCGCCGGCGAGGTCACCCGCGCCGGCGGCTCGCTGATCTTCCTGCGCGGCAAGATGACGTCCGGCGACCGGGTGCTGCTGACCTTTTCCGGCACGATCAAGCGGATGAAGCGGAAGGCGCTCCCTCAGCCAAACGCATAGCTCGGCGCCTTCCCTTTTCGCGCGCCCTCGCCCAGACTTCCCGGCAAGCGCTTATCGCGCCGGGGAGCAGAATCAAGGTGCCGCAGAGCACATCGGAGGCGGGTCGCGCGACGGCGGCCGCATCGAAGCCGTTGCCGTCCATGGCCGCCACCGGTGCGCGCAGCTGGCGCGATTATGCGCTGCTGCTCGCGCTCGCCTGCTGCTGGAGCTCGACTTATCCGCTGGCCAAGCTCGCGCTCCCCACCATCCCGCCCATCACCTTCATCTCGGCCCGCTCCCTGATCGCGGCCGCCTTCCTGTTCGCGATCCTGTGGATGCGCGGCATCAGGATCCCGACCGACCCAAAGGCCTGGAAGCTGTTCGCGACCCAGCAGCTGATCAACTCGACCTTCCCGTTCCTGATCATCACCTGGTCGCAGCTCTACGTGCCGGCTTCGAACACCGTGGTGCTGGCCTCGACCACGCCGATCTTTGCCTTCCTGATCACCTCGCTGATCACCCGGCACGAGCCGGCCACGCTGCTGAAGCTCGCCGGTGCGATTCTGGGCCTTGCCGGCACCGTCGCCATTGTCGGCCTCGATGCGCTGCGCGGCTTCGGCAGCGAGATCGTGGCGGAGATCGCGATCCTGCTCGCCACCATCTCGTTTGCCTGTGCCACGATCTTCGGCCTGCGCCTGTCCGAATACGATCCGATGATGGTGGCGGCCGGCTCGCTGCTGTTCGGCGGCTTCATCCTGCTGCCGCCCTCGCTGATCATCGACCAGCCCTGGACGCTGCACCCGACGCCGACGGCCATCGTCGCCACCATCGTCATGGGCATCGTCTCGAGTGCACTCGGCCTGATGCTGTTCTATGTCTGCCTTGGCCGGCTCGGCACGCTGACCACCAACGCCCAAGGCTATCTGCGCATCCCGATCGGCGTCGGCCTCTCCGTGCTGCTGCTCGGCGAGAGCGTGCCGTCGAATCTCGCGCTCGGGCTATTGCTGGTGATGGCCGGGGTTGCGGCCATGACGGTGCCGGCGGAGAAGTTGAAGTTGCGATAGCTACTGCTTGGCGTCGTCCGCCAGCATCTTCCGGTATTTCTCGACGTCGCGGGTCACCAGCTTTTGCAGCACTTCGGGCGCATGCTCGTCGGCATCGGGGGCGACGGTCGAAAGGTCGGCAAAGCGCTTCTTGACCGCGCCGGTTTCCACGGCGGTGCGCGCGGCGGCGTTCAGCTTGGCAATCACGGCCGGCGGCGTCCCCTTCGGCGCGAACAGGCCGTTCCAGCCCTGCGCCTCGAATTCGGGCAGGCCGGCCTCCGCGGAGGTCGGCAGGTCCGGCAGCGTGGCGAGCCGCACGGTGGAGCCGACCACGAGACCCTTCACCAATTTCTCGTTGATCGACTGCGAGACCGAAGCCGCCGCATCGCAGACGCCGTCGATCTGGCTGCCGACCGCGTCGGTGAGCGCGGGCGCGGCGCCGCGATAGCCGACCAGCGTCGCGTCGATCCCCGCTGACGTGACGAAGCTCTTGCAGATCAGATAGTTCGAGGAGCCGACGCCGGCATGGCCGAGATTGATCTTGCCCGGATTGGCCTTGGCGTAGGCGACGAACTCTTTCAGGTCCTTGGCCGGAAAATCCTTGCGCAGCGCGATGATGCCGAACGTCTTCGCCACCATGGCGATCGGCACGAAGGACTCCGGCGTGAACGGCAGCTTCGGATAGATCGTGTAGGTCGCGGCATTGGTGCCGGCATTGCCGATCGCGATGGTGTAGCCGTCGGGCTCCGCACGCGAGGCGCGCGCCAGCGCGGTCGAGCCGCCGGCGCCGGCGACGTTCTCGATCACGATGGTCTGGCCGAGCGCGATGCCCATCTGCTCGGCCACCGCGCGCGCGATCACATCCGAGGTGCCGCCGGCCGCGAACGGCACGATCATGGTGATCGGACGCTTGGGGAAATCCTGCGCGAAGGCGCCGGTCGCGAGCGAAAATGACGCCAGCGACAGCGCCGCGATCGCAGCGAGCGACCGCTTCAGCACGAAGGAAATCACGCGGCCTTTTCCAGATGCGCGGTGAGGCCGGCGAACAGGCCACGACCGTCGGTGCAGCCCATGATGTCTTCGACGTGGTTTTCCGGATGCGGCATCATCCCGAGCACGTTGCCCTTGTCGTTGACGATGCCGGCGATCGAATGCGCCGCGCCGTTGATGTTGGATTGATCGTCGACGGCGCCATCCGGAGAACAATAGCGATAGAGCACGCGCCCCTCACCCAGCAACCGCTTCACCGTCTCTTCGTCGGCTGCATAATTGCCCTCGCCATGCGCGACCGGCACGCGGATGACCTGGCCGGCATTGTAGCCGCGCGTGAACGGCGTATCCGAACGCTCGACCCGCAGGTGAACATCCTTGCAGATGAATTTCAGCCGCGAATTGCGCATCAGGATGCCCGGCAGGAGGCCGGACTCGCAGAGGATCTGAAAGCCGTTGCAGACGCCGAGCACGAGGCCGCCCTTGGCCGCATAGTCGCGCACCGCATCCATCACCGGCGCGCGGGCCGCGATGGCGCCGCAGCGCAGATAATCGCCATAGGAGAAGCCGCCGGGCACCACCACGAGATCGGTGCCTGATGGCAGCGACGTCTCGGCGTGCCAGACCATTGCCGGCTCGTGGCCCGAGATCAGCCTCAACGCACGCGCCATGTCGCGCTCGCGGTTGATTCCGGGAAAGACGAGGATGGCGGCTTTCATGTTCGGGTTCCGGCGGTGACGGGAATCGGGCTGGCCAAGGGGCCATTTCGTGAAGAGACATAGCCATTTGACGGGGATTTTACCAGTGCTAGCCTTGCCGGATGGCCTTGTACACAGGCCATAGCCACGGCACTTCTGCCTGACGATTTTGCCCGGGATTGAAGCCATGAACGTCCCGTCGCTCCCCGCATCTCCCTCCGAGCCGGTATCCACCGAGGGCGTCGTCGCGGCCGGCGCCTATGTCGACGGCCGACGCGTCGCCAATATCGCCATCAGCGAAGCCTCGAGCTGGCGGGCCAAGCCCGGCCATGTGGTCTGGATCGGCCTGCATGAGCCCGACATGGCGCTGCTCGAAGCGGTGCAGAAGCAGTTCGATCTGCACGAGCTCGCCATCGAGGACGCCAATCACGCCCATCAGCGGCCCAAGATCGAGCAATATGGCGAGGCCCTCTTCATCGTGGCGCGCACCGCGCAATTGATCGAGGGCCGCATCGCCTTCGGCGAGACGCACATCTTCGTCGGCGAAGGTTATCTCGTCTCCGTGCGCCACGGCGCTTCGACGTCCTACAAGCCGGTCCGCGAGCGTTGCGAGAGCTGCCCGCGGGCGCTCGCCCGCGGCGAGGACTACATCCTCTACGCCATCCTCGATTTCATCGTCGACAATTACTCGCCAGTGCTGGAAAGCATCCACGACGAGGTCGAGGGCATCGAGGACGACGTGCTCTCCAAGCCGATCAGCAAGGCGCAGATCGAGCGGCTCTACATGCTGCGCCGCGACCTCTTGCGGCTGCGCAACGCGATCGGACCGCTGGTGGAAGTGTGCCGCCGGCTGGAGCATGACGAGCTGGCGATGGTGCGGCAGGCCATGCAGCCGCTGTTCCGCGACGTCACCGATCACGTCCGCAACATTCAGGAGCGCATCGATTCCATGCGCGAGGTGCTGGCCTTCGCCTTCGAGGCGAGCCTTCTGGTCGGCCAGGCCCAGGAGACGGCGGTGTCGAAGAAGCTGGCCTCGTGGCTCGCGATCATCGCCATCCCGACCGCCCTCGCCGGCATCTACGGCATGAACTTCAAGCACATGCCGGAGCTGGAATGGGAGTACGGCTACTTCATGCTGCTCGGCGTGATGCTGACGGCGTGCACCGCGCTGTACTGGCGGTTTCGCCGGGCGGGGTGGCTGTGACGCACTCGACCAACGCTATCGAACAGGCCCCTCGTTCAATTCAAGCCTGCGCTCGATCCGGTCAAGCCGCCCTTCATGCCTCACCAGCGTGGCATGAACCCCCGCAATCTCCTGAAAGACACTCGTGACATCCTGGCGAGCGGCATTTTGAGACGTCCGCAACGCCAGAATTTCCTGCTTCATTTCATCGATCTTGCCATCGACCTGCGCCAACCGCGCCTGGATCGATTTCAACACCTCGAACATGAGCTCGGCCGTCACGTCGGGCATTTTGGCTTAATCCCTATGCTTTCATCTCGATAGCATAATTCTCGATCACGGTGTTCGCCAGCAGCTTGTCCGCAGCGTCCTTCAGCGCAGCCTCCGCCTTGGCCTTGTCGGCGCCGGCGAGCTCGATGTCGAACACCTTGCCCTGGCGGACGCTGGCAACGCCGTCGACGCCGAGCGATTTCAGCGCGCCTTCGATGGCCTTGCCTTGCGGATCGAGAATACCCGTTTTCAAGGTAACGGTGACACGTGCCTTCACGTCAAAATCCTCTTCAGCTCTTCACCAGCACCGGGCCGGAGCCCTGCGGACGCTCGTTCTCCATGAGGATGCCGAGGCGCTTTGCAACTTCCGTATAGGCTTCGAGCAGCCCGCCGAGGTCCCTCCGGAAGCGGTCCTTGTCGAGCTTCTCGTTCGACTTGATGTCCCACAGACGGCAGCTATCCGGCGAGATCTCGTCGGCGACGATGATGCGCATCATCTCGTTCTCGAACAGGCGCCCGCACTCCATCTTGAAGTCGACGAGGCGGATGCCGATGCCGAGGAAGAGGCCGGTGAGGAAGTCGTTGACACGGATGGCAAGCGCCATGATGTCGTCGATCTCCTGCGGCGTCGCCCAGCCGAAGGCCGTGATGTGCTCTTCCGACACCATGGGGTCGTTGAGCTGGTCGTTCTTGTAATAGAATTCGATGATCGAACGGGGCAGCTGCGTGCCTTCCTCGATGCCGAGGCGCTGCGACAGCGAGCCGGCGGCAACGTTCCGCACCACCACCTCGAGCGGCACGATCTCGACCTCACGAATCAACTGCTCGCGCATGTTGAGGCGGCGGATGAAATGGGTCGGCACCCCGATGTCGTTGAGGTGCTGAAACAGGTACTCCGAGATCCGGTTGTTGAGGACGCCCTTGCCCTCGATCACCTGATGCTTTTTCGCATTGAACGCGGTGGCGTCGTCCTTGAAGTGCTGGATCAGGGTGCCGGGCTCCGGGCCTTCATACAGAACCTTTGCCTTGCCTTCATAAATGCGACGCCGACGGCTCATGGGGATGTACCGTGTTTTGTTGAAATCCATGAATTTGGTGTGCTCCGGTTGACTAGGATTACGACCCACAGCGGAGCTGCCGTGAACGACTGGGAACCGATCCATGCCCTCAGGAAACCTGAGGAAACAGAACGGGAACCAAGCCTTTAGGCAACCTATCCGATTGGCTGTCCCAGCACAATCGATCCGGCCGTCCGGCGCCAACTTATACCGTCTTGCCTGCGGCTTAACGGCCCGTTGTTTTGCCGATTCGTGCCCCTTATGTAGGCATGCACCGGGGCCCTCGCAACGAGGGCCTGCCGGCTCCAGTCAGCAGGGATTTGCAATAGGCATGAGCGAGATCAACAAGCGCGAGGAAGGCTTTGAGAAGAAGTTTGCCCTCGACGAGGAGCAGAAATTCAAGGCGGAGGCCCGCCGCAACCGGCTGCTCGGGCTGTGGGCCGCCGAGAAGCTCGGCATGTCAGGCGACGCCGCCACGGCCTATGCCAAGGAGGTTGTCGCGGCCGATTTCGAGGAAGCGGGCGATGCCGACGTCCTGCACAAGATCACGACCGATTTCGCCGCCAAGAACATCGCCGTCACCGAACAGGCGATTCGCGCCAAGATGAGCGAGCTGCTCGCGGTCGCGGCCGCCGAGGTGAAGGCGGGGAAATAATCCATTCAGGCAAGACGCCGGCGCGCAACAACCTTGCGCGCCGGCGTCTTTCTTCTGACGTTTTGCTTTTTGACCGTCTGCGTGGCCGAGACGTCCTGCCCGGCGTAGTTGCGGCGGATGGTGTCGAGCAGGCGCCCTGCGGCAGCGCTCAGAAAGCCATCGCGACGCGTCACGAGGACAGTGTCCTGGTCCGCGGCAAGATCGCCGACGGCGATCGTCGCGATCGAGGCGGCGCGCAGCTCCTCATCCACATGGCTTCGTGCCAGCAGCGCAAGACCGAAGCCGGCCTCCACGAGGCGCTTCTGCGCGGTGAGGCTGTCGACGGCGGTCCATTCGACTTCGCCGAACCCTTTCGTGAGAAACAGCGCGAACACATGGGCCGCGGCGATCTCGCGGCGTCCGCGCGTTTCCGGAAATGCGATCCAGCGTTCACCGCGAAGCTCGGCAAGCCGCTTCACGCGCTTGCCGGCCAGCGGATGATCGGGCGCACAAACGACCTGCAACGCCTCGGTGAGCACCAGCTCGCAGGCGAGATCGCCGGCGCGGTCGACGTTGTAGCGCAGGCCGATCGTGGCCTCGCCGCGCCGGATGAGATCGCTGACCTCCGCGCTGGTCGCCGTCCGCAACGTCAGCGTGACCGCCGGATTTTCCCGGGCGAACCGCTTCATGATGGTCGAGAGGCGGCCATCGGCGAGCGTGCCGGTCACGGCCAGCGAAACCGGCCCCGCATTCTCTTTGGTCAATGCACGTATCGCCTGTTCGGCATCCTGCGCCGCAGCGACCGCGCGTTCGGCATAGGGGATCAGCACGCGCCCGGCATCGCTCAGCCGGGTGCGGCCTGCCTCCCGTTCGAACAAGGGCACGCCGAGCTCCTGCTCCAGCAACGCGATTCGGCGCGAAATCGCCGGCTGTGAACGGTGCAGGAACTTCGCGGCATTCGAGATCCCGCCCCTGCGATGCACCGTCAGAAAGGTGTTGAGGGCGTCGCTGTCCATGCCAACCTCATGCAAAAAGCTGATGATATCTGCAAGAATAACAAATTTGGCGGATGGCGAAAACGCGCCTAAGTCTCCCTCGACCGACAACACGGAGACGAGCCATGACGAGCCAGCTGGACAAGGCGACGGCGTTTCGCGCGCTGCACGAGCGGCGGGATGCCTTCATCATTCCCAATCCATGGGATGCCGGCACGGCCAAGCTGCTTGCGGCGATGGGCTTCGAGGCCCTGGCGACCACGAGCCTCGGGGTGGCCAACATGATCGGCAGTAGCGGCGTCAGTCTCGATGTCATCCTCGCTAACGCGCGCGCGATCGCCGAAGCGACCGACCTGCCCGTCAGCGTCGATCTCGAGAATTGCGGCGCAGACGAGCCGAAGCGTGCCGCCGAAGCAATTCAGCGGGCCGCCGAGGCCGGCGCCGTCGGCGGCTCGATCGAGGATTTCAGCGGCGACCGCGATCGCCCCATCTACGAGTTTTCCCACGCCGTCGAGCGCGTCCAGGCCGCCGTGGAAGTGGCGCGCGCACTTCCAATTCCGTTCACGCTGACGGCGCGGGCCGAGAACTTCCTGCACGGCCGCAAGGACATCGACGACACGGTTCGGCGCCTGCAGGCCTTCGAGGCCGCAGGAGCCGACGTCCTGTATTCGCCGGGGCTATACGATCTCGCCACGATCCGGACCGTCGTCTCCTCGCTGAGGAGGCCGTTCAACCACGTGATGGGCTTTGCCGACCCGACGCTGACAGTCGGACAATTGTCCGCTGCCGGCGTCAAGCGCATCAGCGTCGGCGGGGCCATGTCGCGCTACGCCCTCGCCGCATTCCTGAGCTGCGCGCGCGAGATGAAGGACAAGGGATCCTTCAGCTACATTCGCGAGATGGCCAACGTCGGCGAGCTGCGCGCCGCCTTCGCTGCGGTCACTCCTCCTTGAAACCGTATTCCGGCACGTTACCGCTGGCGCCGTAATATTTGTACGGCAGGAACTTGCCGCTCATGGTGATCTTGACGCGGTCGCCCTTCGGGTTGGGTTGACGCTCCATCGCCATGTCGAAGTCGATCGCCGACATGATGCCGTCGCCGTACTCCTCCTCGATCAAGGCCTTCCAGGCCGGCCCGTTCACCATCACCAGCTCGTAGAAGCGATAGATCAGGGGATCGGTCGGGGGCATCGGCATGCCACGCATCGGGGTCTCGTTCAGCATGGCGACTTCGGACTTCGACAGGCCGAACAGCTCGCCGGCATTGGCGGCCTGCGGCTTCGTCAGCTTCATCTGGCCGAGGACGGCGCCGACGATCAGCACCTCCGAATAGCCGCCGATCTTGTCGCAGATGTGCTTCCAGCTCCAACCCTTCTCGCGCTTGATATCGAGCAGCTTTTCGGTGAGGTCTTCGCGTTTCATGATGGCGTCTCCTTGTTAGGCACTCAATCCGGGATTTGTCCCCGGCATCCAGGTCTGTCGTGGCTCTTCACCGTTTGATGCGATCGTCAGGCCCGGCTTGCCGATATGCACCAGCGGCACATTACGCGGATCGTGACCGGGTGTCTCGGCGGCGAACGTCTTGCTGCGCGTCACCAGGAAATCGATGATGTGGTTGCGCAGCGCGTAGTAGAGTGGATGACGGTGCAGATCGGTACGGCCGCGATCCCTCGGCAGGGGGTTCTCGACCACCTCCGCAAGCATCGCGCCGGGCCCGTTGGTCATCAGGAAGATCTTGTCGGCGAGATAGATCGCCTCGTCGACGTCATGGGTGATCATGAAGGCGGTCTGCCCGGTCTCGAGGCAGATGCGGCGGACCTCGTCCTGCAGCGTGCCGCGCGTCAGCGCGTCCAGCGCCGAGAACGGCTCGTCCATCAGCATCATCTTCGGCGTGATCGACAGCGCCCGCGCGATGCCGACACGCTGCTTCATACCGCCCGACAGCTCCGACGGTCGCTTGTGCTCGGAGCCGGAAAGACCAACGAGATCGATGAATTTCTGCGCGTGCGCCTTGACCTTGGCCCGGTCCCAGCTCCGCCATTTCGAGCTGACGGCATAGGCGACGTTGCCGAGCACGGTGCGCCAGGGCAGCAGCGCATGGCTCTGGAAAATCACGGCACGGTCGAGGCTGGTGCCCGAAATCGCCTGCCCGTCGACGATGACGGCGCCCTCGCTCGGCGCATCGAGGCCGGCGAGGATGTTGAGCACCGTGGTCTTGCCGCAGCCGGAATGGCCGATCACGCAAGCAAACTCGCCGCGCGCCATCGACAGCCAGAGATTCTCGAAGATGGTCGTCGTCGCGCCGCCCGCACCGGGATAGCGCTTGGCGATGCCTTCGATGGAGACGAACTTGTCGGTCATGTCACCTACTCCGGAAACGTGACCATGCGCGTGAAGCGCGCGAGGATCTGGTCGAGCAGCATGCCGACGACCCCGATCAGCAGGATCGCGATGATGACATTGGTGATCGAGAGGTTATTCCACTCGTTCCAGACGAAATAGCCGATGCCCGTGCCGCCGACGAGCATCTCGGCCGCGACGATCACGAGCCAGGCGATGCCGATCGAGATCCGCATGCCGGTCAGGATCGTCGGGGCCGCCGCGGGCAGGATCACGGTGAAGGCGCGCCTGATCGTGCCCACCTCCAGCGTCCGCGCCACGTTGATCCATTCCTTGCGGACGCTGGCCACGCCAAACACCGTGTTGAGCAGCATCGGCCAGATCGAGCAGATGAAGATGACGAAGATCGCGGAGATCGAGGAATCCTTGATGGTGTAGAGCGCCAGCGGCATCCAGGCCAGCGGCGAGATCGGCTTCAAGACCTGGATGAAGGGGTCGAGCGCCTTGCTGAGCAGCGGCGACATGCCGATCAGGAAACCGAGCGGGATCGCGACCAGCACGGCGAGCAGATAGCCGATGCCGACCCGCGCGATCGAATAAGCGAGCTGGATGCCGAGACCCTTGTCGTTCGGCCCGTTGTCGTAGAACGGCCGCCGCAGATGCTCCCAGAGCTTGGCACCGACATCGAGCGGCCCCGGCAGCGCCGATTTGCCTTGCGTCGCGGTCAGGCCCATCAGCTTGGCGTATTCCGGGCTCATCGTCGTGGTGGCACCAGTCGAGCGCGTCGCCAGATGCCAGATGCCGAGAAATGCGGCGAGCAGCACGATGGAGACGAGGCCGGCACGGAGACGGAGGGAGGATGTCATCGCGCGAGACCTCTCCACCCGTCGTCCCGGCGAACGCCGGGACCCATACCGCGTGATCTATCGATGGCGGTCAGTGGGAGTACCGAACGACGAGTCATCGCCAAACAGCTCCCTGTGGTTATGGGTCCCGGCGTTCGCCGGGACGACGATGGGGAGAGAGCGCAGCCCGTCATCACGACGACTTCCTGATCTTGAAGCTCGCGGTATACTCCTCCGGCTTGGCGGGATCGAATGTCTTGCCCATCACCGCGAACGATTTGTAGGCGCTCGCCGGTGGCGACAGACCCATCTCGGTCATCAGCTTCTTGGTATCGGTGGCGAGATAGACCTGCTCGGCGACCGCCTTGTAGTCGACGTCGCCCTTGATCTGGCCCCAACGCTTCATCTGCGTCAGCATCCACACCGCGAAGGACTGCCAGGGGAACGGATCGAAATCGACGCGCTTGGCGTCGGTCTTCACCCCGCCGAGGCCGTCGGCATAGGTGCCGGTCAGAACTTGCTCCAGCACCGTGACCGGCGCGTTGATGTAGTTGGCCGGCGCGATCGCTTCCGCGATCTGCTTGCGGTTCTCGGCCTTGGACGCATAAGCGGTGGCGTCGACGATGGCGCGGGTCAGCGCCGCAAAGGAGTTCGGCGCCGCCGTGATGAATTCGCGGCTGGCGGCGAAGCTGCAGCAGGGGTGGCCGTCCCAGATCTCCTTGGAGAGCAGATGCATGAAGCCGACGCCGTCATAAATCGCGCGCTGGCAGATGTTGTCGGGCGCTAGGAAGCCGTCGATGTTGTCGGCGCGCAAATTGGCGACCATCTCCGGCGGCGGCACCGAGCGCAGCTGCACGTCGGTATCGGGATCGAGACCGTGCTCGGCGAGATAATAGCGCAGGAGGTAATTGTGCATGGAATAGTCGAAGGGAATGGCGAATTTCATTCCCTTCCAGTCCTTCGGGTCGCGCTTGTCCTTGTGCTTGGTCGCCAGCACGATGCCCTGCCCGTTGATATTCTCGATCGCAGGCACAGCAAACGGAATAGCGTTGGCACCGAGCCCCAGCGAGATCGCGATCGGCATGGGTGCCAGCATGTGCGCGGCGTCGTATTCCTTGTTGATGGTCTTGTCACGGATCACGGCCCAGCCGGCCGTCTTGACCACCTCGACGTTGAGACCGTGCTTGGCATAGAAGCCCATTGGCGCCGCCATGATGATCGGCGTCGCGCAGGTGATCGGGATGAAGCCGACCTTGAGGTCCTTCTTCTCGGGCGCACCGGTCTGCGCGAAAACCTCTGTCGCCGTCTTGAGCGGGAAGAACTGCGACAGCGCAGCGAGCGCGGTCGAGGCACCGACGGATTTCAGGAAGGCGCGCCGCGCCACATCCTGCGGAAACATCGCGCGCATGACGGCCGAGGCGACGACCCCCTCGTAGCGCGTCTCCTCGCTCTCGACGGGCTCGCAGCGCAGGGCCAGGGCCGCCTGCTCGTGCTCTCCTGCCGAGCGGTGCTGGCCGCACACGCAACCAGATTGAAGATTGCGGTCGGCATCAAACGGATCGTCGAACGTGGACATGCTGCTGCGCCCCTTTGTCACACCGCGCGAAGGACGCCGTTGTCCTCCGCGTCGGCTCAAAATTCCATCGTGGCCCGGCTATGGCTTACGCGGCCGGGCCACTGGAAACATGCAGGTTCTATGCCGCCTTGCCTGTTACCTGGGCAGCCACTGGCAGCCCCTGCTCGATCGGCAGCGACGGATCGCGTGACCACTCGTTCCAGGAGCCGAAATACATCCGCACGTCCTTCACGCCGGCGTTCTTCAGCGCAAGGAACGTGTTCGAGGCCCGCGCGCCCTTGAAGCAGTAGAGATAGACCGGCGTGGTCGGCGAGATGCCGACGGTGGCGCACTCCGCCAGGATCTCGTCCTTGGACTTGAAGCGCGGCCCTTCGGCGGTCGGCTTCATCATGCGATACCATTCCAGCCACACTGCCCCGGGGATGCGGCCCTTGCGCGGACAAAAGTCCTTGCCGTAGGGCGAGGAGCTGTCGCCGATCCATTCGTCGACATCGCGCACGTCGAGAATGGCGATGCCGGGCTTGCCGACTGCGGCCAGCATGGTCTTGGCGTCGATCAGGATCTCGCCGGCTTCCGGCACGATGGAGAAAGAGGCCTTCGCCGGCGTCGGCACATCCTTCGTCACCGGGAGGCCCGCAGCGGCCCAGGCGTCGAAGCCGCCATGCAGCACCTTCACCTTGGGATAGCCGAGCATGGTGAGAAGATAGTAGCCGCGGCAGGACTGGCCGAAGCCGGAATTCATCGACTGCTCGTAGATCACGGCCGTCTCCTTGCCGGAGAGGCCGGCAGCGCCGAAGGCGTCGGCGAATTTGGTCTTCAGCTCGCTGATGCCTTCCGGCGTCGAGGTCGCCAGGAACGTGAAGATCTCGTGCACGTTCACGGCATTGGGCAGGTGCCCGGCGGCGTAGGCGTCGGGATTGCGGGTGTCGATCACGACACAGGGCTCGGTCTTCAAGAGATCGGCAAGTTCGCTGGCAGAAATCAGAACGTCCGTCATTGGCAGCCTCTCCGTTGAGGTTGGGTGGTCTTCTGGGTGGACTCGCAAAACTCAGGAATCGGCGAGCATCTTGCGCAGCTGCTTGGTGGCCGGCGTGACGATCGCGACGAAATAGGCCTCGCGCATGCGCCGCTGCGCGCGGTGGCTCTTCAGGTAGCCGCGCGCGCCACAATGCAGCATCGCCGCATGCGCCGCCGCGACGCTGGCCTCGCCGGCGCGAAGCCTGAGCGCGATCACCTTGCGCCAGTAAGTTTCCTCCTCGTTGTAGGGATCGCGCGCCAGCGCCATGGTCTCCGCTTCGAGCTCGGCGGCGAGATCGCGGAAATGCACCGGCTGCTGCGGCAGATAGCGGTTGATGTGTCCGAGGGGATTGTCGACCTCGTCCATGATGTTGATGCAGTCCTTGATCAGGCCGAGCGCCATGCCGGCCTGCAGCAGGATGAAGCCGGCGCGGATCTTCTTGACGAAGGGCGCGGCGGGATCGGCGAGGATCAGCTCGTCCGGCACGAAGACGTCGCGGAACTGGACGCCATAAGTGCCGGTGCCGTCCATCGCGAGGAACGGCTTGCATGGCGTCAGCGTGATCGCGGGGTCCGAGCAGTCGGCGAGGAACATCACTTGCCCCGGCTCGTCCTCGCGCTCGAAGATCGTACCGAAATAATGACCGGGGCCGAGATTGGAGACCCAGGGCAGCGCGCCGCGCACGATGTAGCCGCCGTCGACTTTCTTGCCTTTCAGCTTCAGCTTCTCGATGCCGAAGAAGCTCTTCATCGGATTGGAGAGGCCGGTGCCGCCGAGCACGCGTCCGGTCGAGAAGGCATCGCCGAAACGTTTCGCGAGCTTCAGATTGGTCGAGTTGGCCGCGTACCAGGCCAGCGTGTTCTGGCACCAGGCCATGAAGGCCGTGGCGCCGCAGACCTCGCCTATCGCCGCCATCGCCTGGATGGCGCAGCGCAGATCGGCGGGACCTTCGTGCGGCACGTGACTGCCCCACGCGCCGACCGCGCCGAACTTGCGCAACACCTCGGCCGGATAGACCGTGCCGTCGTCGATACCGGCAGCAAGCGGCGCGAGATCTTCCCGCGCGATCCGCGCCACCTCACCTGCAATGGACGGTGCGGGCTGATCCAGAACGTCGACCCGCGATAAAGCCAGTGAACCCATGATCGTCTCCCGCACCTTGTCCTTGTTGTGATCAGCTAGATGCCGACCTCGAGATTGACCGGACGGGTGAAGGTGTTGGCGACCGGCGACCATTTCTTCACATGGGCCACCAGCGCGTTGATCTCGTCCGCCGAGACGCCCTCGCATTCCATGTCGACCTTGACGCGGACGTCGGTGAAGCCGACCGGCTTGTCGGAGGTGTCGCCGGTGCCCCAGACCGCGGTGATGTTGAGGTCGCCTTCGAGCTCGAGCTCGAGCTTGTTGACGATCCAGCCGCGATGCACGGCGTTGGCGTGCAGGCCGACGGCAAGGCAGGAGCCGAGCGCGGCGAGCGAGGCTTCCGACGGATTCGGTGCGGTGTCGTCGCCCAGAAGCCCCGGCGGTTCGTCGACGATGTAGGGCGGCAGGTTGCGGATGTAGTTGGCGTGGCGGAATTTTCCTTCCGCGACCGTCTTGCATTTCAAGGTCTTGACGACCTTCGGATTGGCCTTGCCGCTCGCGATCAGTTGCTCGAGGCCATTCTTGTCGATGGGCGCAAGGCACCCCGTCAGCACTGTCTTTTGAACGACGGCAGTCATCTTCTTCTCCCTGGCAAGCCGCGGAACGCGGCAGGATACCGAACGGTCTGTTTCCTTGCATGGACCGTGCCAGAGCGGGCCGAGAGCGAAAGACGAGGCATTGGAGCCGCTTAAGCGTCGCTGCCTGCGGATTGACCAGCGATGCTTTGCTCAAAGCCGATGCAGATGCGCATGGCGCTGCGAATCTTTTCGGCGCGGGACAGATGCGGCTTGATGATACCGCGTGGCTGCGATTAAGTTGGCGCGCATGGCAAAGACGTCATCGAAGAAGAATTCCAGTTCACCGCATTCGGGTGCCGGCGACGACGAATCCGCACGCGGCCGCCTGCTCAGCGCCGCGTCGCATCTGTTCTGCAAGAACGGCATCAACGCTACCGGCATCGATGCGATCATCGAGGAGGCCGGCACCGCGAAGACCACGCTGTACAAATTGTTCGGCTCCAAGACCAATCTCGTCAACGCGGTGTTGGAGAGCGAAGGCAAGCAGTGGCGCGAATGGTTCATCGCCGCCATGGAAGACGGCGGCGGCGACGCGCAGGCGAAACTCACGCGCATCTTCCCGGCCCTGAAGAGCTGGTTCGCGGAAGAGCGCTTCTACGGCTGCCCCTTCATCAACGCCGTCGGCGAGCACGACAAGGACGCCAAGCAGTTCCGCAACATCGCGCTGAAGCACAAGAAGATCGTGCTTGGCCACATCGAGAAGCTCGCCGGCGAGCTCGGCTCGAGCGAGCCCGCGGTGCTCGCACATCAACTCGGCCTCCTGATCGACGGCGCGATCGTCGCCGCGATGATCTCGCGCGACCCTGCTGTGGCCGACACCGCGGCACTGACGGCAGGCCCCCTGCTCGGGCAATCCAGAGCAAAGAAGAAGCGCGAACTCGAAGCGGTGTGACTCTGCCGTGATCCCGTAGGGTGGGCAAAGGCGCGGAGTGCCGTGCCCACGATCTGCCTACAGATTGCGAGAGTACGTGGGCACGCTCCGCTTTTGCCCACCCTACGAGATCCGTTTCGTGAATCCCTCGATCGCCTCCAGCACCGGCAGCTGATCGCCCGCAAAGAACCAGTGATCATTGCCGTCGAGCTCGACGAACTCCGCGCCCTTGATTCTGTCAGCGATGTCGCGGCCGGCCGCGATCCGCACCGCCTTGTCGTTCGTCCGGTGCAGCACCAATGTCGGCACGGCGATCTCCGGCAGCAGGTGCCGCACGTCGGCGTCGCGAAACGCCTCCAGCACGGCCGAGATGCCGCCGGGACTGGACGCGGCACGCAACAGCCCGGCCCACCAGGCGCGCGCCTGCGGATCATTGGCAAGGCTCGGCGCAAACGCCTCGATCCCGACCGGCCCGCCCCATTGCGCGATCAGGTGCTTGCTCCAGGCATCATACTGGCTGGTGCGCAAGGCGTGCGGATAGTCCTCCGACCAGCAGCCTTTTGCCAGCGCGCCGAACAGGATCAGCCCGGCCACACGGCGCGGTTCGTCAACCGCAAATTTGTGCAGGCCGGCCCGCATTCGGAGGCGCCGAACAGCACGACGCGGCGCGAATTCGTCGCACGCAACACGGTGCCGATATCCTCCGCGGTGACGTCGATGCCGGGAGCTGCCCCGACACGGTCGGACAGGCCGATGCCGCGCCGATCGAACACGATCAGCCGCCCCAGCTTCATCAACGACGCCAGGAACGTCCGGCTCGCCGGATGCTCCCAGGCGCGCTCCACATGCGACACGAAGCCGGGCATCACCAGGATATCGAGCGGCCCGTTTCCGTAGGTCTGATAGGCCAGATGCACACCGCCGCCCTTCACGTAGCGCGTGGTCGGCAAGGCGTGCGGCGCCGCAGCCGGACTCATGAGCGCTTCGGTCTCGGCCTCCGGCGCGACGCCGAGCTCGTCCCGCAGCCGCTGTGTCAGGGCCGCGTGATGACGCTCCGCCGCGCTTCGGTCTCCTGATAGCAGCAGGCTGCGGATCAGGTGCCGGCCATAGACCTCGCTGAGCGGATCGAGCTCGACCAGGCGCTGCGCATGCGCCGTCGCGGCGGAATGGTCTCCGGCTGCGTTCTTGTCCTGCACGAGGCGCTCGAGCGCATGCACCAGCCGCCCCCGCAGCGCCTCGCGGCGGAAGAAGGCCCAGTCGTCGAATTCGGGACAGTCCTCCGGCGCAAAGCCCGCCAGGAAATCGCCCCGGTAGATCTGGCACGCCTGTTCGAACGCGCCGCGATCACAGGCCTCCTCGAACAGATGGGAGTCGAGCTTCATGTCGACGTCGGACGACCATCTCAGACTGGAGCGGTCGGTCTCGAACACCGACTGGCCGAGCGTGATCTCGGTGCGGTGAAGCAGTCGGCGCAACCGCGCAAGGCCCGTCTCCCGCGGCGTCTCCGGCCACAACAGCGTCGCCATCATTTCGCGCGCGACGGCGCCCCTGGCCTCCCCGAGATAGACCAGCAGCGCAAGCCCCTTGCGCAAGGCCAGCTTGATCGGGCGGCCATCGGCATGGACCTCGGGGAACCCGAACGTTCCCAGCGAGAAAGCCGTCATCGAAATCCTCTTCTTCCGGCCAGCGTCCCCCGGGGGACGCCCAGGGGACGGTCCGGTGGGTACGGTCGGGCCAGACCGAGCCTGCTCGCCCGCGAGCGACCGGGCTCTGCATGCGACACCGTCGCCATCGGCACAATAGGAAAAACCATGTTCGCGCGCTTCACAATCCTGCTCTACGCCCTCGTGAGCTATGCCATCTTCACGGCTTCGTTTCTCTATGCGCTCGGTTTCGTCGGCAATTATGTCGTGCCGAAGTCCATCGACGTCGGCCCCGCTTCGAATCTGGGTGAGGCCATCGTCGTCAACCTGCTGCTGATGAGCCTGTTCGCCATCCAGCACACCGTGATGGCGCGCCCGGCCTTCAAGCGATGGCTGGCCCAATTCTTTCCCGCAGCCTACGAGCGCAGCACCTATGTGCTGCTCTCGAGCCTTGTTCTCCTGCTGCTGTTCTGGCAGTGGCGGCCAATCCCGGCACCGGTCTGGCAGGCGAGTGGAATTGCGGCCTGGGTGCTGACCTCCGTGCACTGGCTCGGCTGGGTGATCGCCTTTTCCTCGACCCACATGATCGATCATTTCGATCTGTTCGGCTTGCGCCAGGCCTTTCTCGCGTGGCGCGGCGCGGAGATGCCCGGCCAGTCGTTCCGGACCCCGCTGCTCTACAAGATCGTGCGGCATCCGATCATGCTCGGCTTCCTGCTCGCCTTCTGGGCCACGCCCGTGATGACGGAGGGCCACCTGCTGTTCGCGCTCGCCAATACGGCCTACATCCTCGTCGCATTGCAGTTCGAAGAGCGCGACCTGATCGCGGTATTCGGCGCGACCTATCAGGAGTACCGCCGGCGCGTTCCGATGCTGGTGCCCGGTCTGTTCGCGCGGCGCCGCAACGAAGATCGCCGGCCTGTCGGAGCGCCGCAATGAAAGCCATGCTGTGCCACTCGTTCACCGGCCCCGGCGATTTGCGTCTCGGTGAGACTGCCGAGCCCCGGCCCGCCGCTGACGAGATTCTCATCGACGTTCATGCGGCGTCGGTCAGCTTCATGGACCAGCTGCTGGTGTCCGGTCTCTACCAGATGCGACCGCCGACGCCCTTCGTGCCCGGCACGGAAGCATCCGGTGTGGTCGTCGCGGTCGGCGACAAGGTGACAAAATTCGCACGCGGCGACCGCGTGGCAAGCAGCAGCTGGATCGGCGGCTACGCCGAACGGATGACAGCCAAGGAGTCGAAGAGCGTGCGCCTGCCGGATGGCGTTGCGTTCGAAGCCGCGGCCACGGTGCTGCACAATTACGGCACGGCCTACTACGCGCTGGTCGAGCGGGCGCGGGCCGCGCGAGGCGAAACCGTCTTCATCACCGGCGCGGCCGGCGGTGTCGGCCTCGCCGCCGTCGATCTCGCCCGCCATCTCGGTCTGCGCGTCGTCGCCGGCATCGGCTCCGACGACAAGGCGGCCCTGGTGCGCGATTACGGCGCCAGCGAAATCATCAATTATCGCCGCGAGGATCTGCGCGACCGGATCAAGACGATCACGGGCGGCGACGGCATCGATGTTGGTTTCGACAATGTCGGCGGGGCAATCTTCGAGCAGATGGCCCGGCTGATGGCCTGGAACGGACGGCTGATGCCGATCGGCTTCACCGGCGGCGAGATTCCACAGATCCCGATGAACCTGCCGCTGCTGAAGAACTATTCCATCATCGGTGTCTTTGCCGGTGCCTGGGCGGAGAAATTTCCGGATGAAGCCGCGCGCATGAACGACACGCTGATGCAATGGCTGGCCGGCGGACAAATCCGTCCGCGCATCGACCGCATCCTCCCTTTGGAGGAGGCCGCGGACGCCATGCGCGCCGTGGCCAGCCGCACGGTGCAGGGAAGAATTGTGCTCAAGATCCGATAGAGTG
Source organism: uncultured Bradyrhizobium sp. (assembly GCF_936943645.1). Lineage (GTDB taxonomy): Bacteria > Pseudomonadota > Alphaproteobacteria > Rhizobiales > Xanthobacteraceae > Bradyrhizobium. The sequence goes on from NZ_CAKZJO010000050.1 coordinate 128,065, forward strand.
ATGAAGGACAGGCAAGACAGGAACACGATCGTTGACAGAGATCATCATCGACAGGCGCTATTGCGGCCCTCCGAACTCCGGCAATGGCGGCTATGTCTGCGGCCGGCTCGCCCGGCACTTCCCCTCGCCTGCGGAGGTGACGCTACGTGCACCGCCTCCCCTGGACACGCCGCTCGCTGCGGTCGCAACGGACGACGGCACCTGGGAGCTTCGCGACGGCGACAAGACCGTCGCCACCGGCCGCGCCGCGAGCGTCGAGCTTGCGCGGGTCGAGGCGGCAACCTTGCCGGAGGCGCGCGCCGCCGAGCTGCGCGCGCTGTTCAGGCCGCAGGAGCATCCGCTGCCTCATTGCTTTGTTTGCGGTCCCGCTCGAGCGATGGGCGACGGCTTGCGCATCTTCGCCGGCCCGCTTCGCCGTCAAGCAGCAACTCCCGTTCTGGCCGCAAGCTGGGCCCCCGACCCGAAGCTCGCCGCCGAGGATGGCCTCGTCGCGCCCGAATTTCTCTGGTCGGCGCTCGACTGCCCCACCGGCTTTGCCTGCAATTACGATCTGCAGAGCGGCAGCTTCGAGAAGACCCCGCTCCTGCTTGGACGGATGTCCGCCCGCATCGAGTCCCGCCCGCGCCCCGGCGCGCCCTGCATCATCACAGCCTGGGCCACCGGCCGCGACGGCCGCAAGCGCATGGCCGACGCCGCGCTTCATGATGAGGCCGGGACGTTGCTGGCGGTGGCCAAGACGACGTGGATCGCAGTGGAGCGCGAGGTGCAGCTCGGACGTTAGGTCCGCGGGTGGATTGCGCCTTGGGCTTCATCGACCCCCTACGAGATCGCACTAGACCAACGTCTTGGAGAACCCCGCCGCCAGGTGATCGATGAGTGCGCGAACCGCGCGCGGCAAGCCGCGCCGGGTGGTGAAGACGAGATGCACCATGCCTCGGTGACCGCGCCATTCCGAGAGCACATGGACGAGCTTGCCCTGCGCGAGCGCATCGCGACAGAGATGATCGGGCAACAGCGCAACCCCGAGGCCGGCGACCGCCGCATCGCGCACCGCGCCGAAATCGCCGCACCCCATGCGCGGCTCGTGCCTGACAATGCGCGCCTGCCCGTCGTCCGTCTCCAGATGCCATTCGACCAGATTGTCCTCGTCTGACGTCGCGAGCGTCGGAAGTGCGGCAAGATCGTCCGGGGTCCGCAGCCGACTTGCCAGTTGCGGGCTCGCGACGAGGATGCGAGTGGACGTGCCGAGAGACCGCATGGTGAGCGCGGCATCCCCCGTGAGCACGGAGCGAACCCGCAGCGCCACGTCGACCCGCTCTTCGATCAGATCGATCGGCCGGTCGACGGCGATGAGTTGCAGGCGCACCTTGGGATAACGGATCAGGAAACTCGACGTGAGCGCGGAGATTTCCGCGACCATGCCCGTCGGGCAACTGAATCGAATGCGACCGTGCGGCTCGGCCTGCGCTTGCGTCACGAGCGCTTCGGCCTGCTCGGCCTCCGCCAGGATCGCACGGCAACGCTCGTAGAACGCCTGCCCTACCTCGGTGACGCGAAAGCGCCGGCTCGATCGCTCGATCAGGCGCAGGCCAAGGCGCTCCTCGAGACCGGCAATCCGGCGGCTGAGCTTTGATTTCGGCTCTCGCAACGCCCGTCCCGCGGCTGCGAAGCCACCATGGCCGACCACCTCGGCGAAATAGGCAAAGTCGTTCAGATCGGCCCTCATCGTTCCTCCCATAGAACGCTGAGTACCATATTCGCTGACTACTCGCACCATCGTTCCGTGGGCATCTACGTCGGGCAACGGCGCTTCTGCCAGATGTTTTCCAGAGGAGACGGACGATGACGAACAGGTTCAGCAACAAGGTCGTGGTGGTGACCGGCGGCACGAGCGGTATCGGCCTTGCGACCGCCAAGGCATTCGCGGCGGAGGGCGCCTCGGTATTCATCACCGGCCGCCGCCAGGACGCGCTGGACGCGGCGGTGAAATCAATCGGCGGCCGCGTGACCGGCGTGCGCGGCGATATGGCAGACCTTGCCGATATCGACCGGCTCTACGACGCAGTCCAGCAGAAGCATCAGCAGATCGACGTGATCTTCGCCAATGCAGGCGGCGGCGAGTTCGCGCCGCTCGGCACGATCACCGAGGAACACTATCAGCGCACGTTCGATACCAACGTGAAGGGCGTGCTCTTCACCGTTCAGAAGGCACTGCCGTTGCTCCGCGACGGTGCATCCATCGTGCTGACCGCCTCGACCACGAGCGTCTCGGGCACGCCGGCCTTCAGCGTCTATTCGGCGACCAAGGCAGCCGTGCGCAATTTCGCGCGCAACTGGATCCTCGACCTCAAGGATCGGCACATCCGCGTCAACGCCATCAGCCCCGGCGTCACCGAGACACCCGGCCTGAACCATCTGTTCGGCGCCGGTGAGCAAGCGGAAGGCGCCAAGTCCTATCTCGCCGGCCTCATCCCGTCCGGCCGCGTCGGCCAGCCCGAAGAGATCGCCAAGGCCGTGCTGTTCCTCGCGTCCGACGAGGCGAGCTTCGTCAACGGCGTCGAGCTCTTCGTCGACGGTGGTCAGGCTCAGATCTGAAGCGCGCACCCGCGCCTGCCTCGTCCCAACTCTTTCAACAGGAGACAACCCGATGACCTCGCCCCATGACTCCACGGATCGAATCCACGAACTGCTTCGTCGCAACCTTCAGGAGGTGTTCGGCGAGGGCGATGCGAAGCGCCGTCGTGCCGCAATCGATGAGCTCTGGACGGAGAACGCCACCTTGTATGTGCCGCCGGGCGTCGTTGTCGGCCGCGAGGCGATCGACAAGTTCGCAGGTGAGCTCCGTGCCACGCATCCCCACTTCGTCTACACGCCGACGAGCGAGCCGCAGGCGCTTCACAACGCCGGGCGGCTGGCCTGGGGATCGGGTCCGCGCGGCGAAGTCCCGGACTACACGGGCTGGGACGTGATCATTGTAGAGGGCGACAGGATCGCCGCGCTCTACGTCTTCCTCGACCAGCCCGGGAAGTGAATGCGAACTTCGCAATCGGTTTGCAGGGCAGATGAGTCTTACTGCGTCATGATGATTCAGTAAGATTGGCCGCAGGCGTCATCCGCCGCCTCACCCTCCGCGCCGAGTGCGGCCTACGCGCCCTGCTCCATCATGCCCTGCAGCCGCACCAGCTCCGCCTCGAGATCGCGCTCCACATCCGCCGCGCGAATGTCGAGCACCCGATAGTCCCGCGCCTCGAGCCAGCTCCGCCGCCCGGCGCGATCCGCCGCAATCGTCTCACCCTCGCCCGGATTGACCAGCTCGATCGCGATCCGGTGCGGGAAGGAGACGAAGTCCGGGATGTGCCGCCCCACGGGGGTCTGGCGCTTGAACCCGCCGGCGAAGCGGCGGTCGCGGGTCAGGGCCTGCCAGAGCAGGCGCTCGGCATCGGTCGGGTTGCGGCGAAGCAGGCGGGCAAGGCCGCGCACGGTCGAGCCGCTGTCGGCGACGCCGCCGCCCTGCCCGTGCTCGGCCAGCAGCGCGCGCAGGCGCGTGGCCTGCTCGCCGTCGAGCACGCCGCCCTTGGCCGGGCCCTTGCGGCCTTCGGCGATCGCCATCACCACCCCGTGCAGGGTGTGCATGTCCTGCTTGGTCGGCTCCATCCGGCTGAAGATGTTGCGCAGGTTGACCAGCATGGTGTCGCGCTTCTCGGCGGGCCGCAGGAATTCCACCTTGTCGAGCTCGCGCACGAGGTTGTCGAAGAAGGCCTGCATCTGGTGCTGCGAGGCGCGCTCGGAACGCTCGGGCATGGCATGCGGCAGCTCGCCCGAGGTCGCGCGCTTGAACCATTCATAGCCGACCAGCAGCACGGCCTGGGCGAGGTTGAGCGAGGCGAAGCCCGGATTGACCGGGAAGGTGATGATGCGGTTGGAGAGCCCGACCTCCTCGTTGGTCAGCCCCCAGCGCTCCCGGCCGAACAGGATACCGCACTTGCCGCCGGTCGCGACGTGCCCGGCGATCTCGCTGGCCGCGGTCTCCGGCCCGACCACCGGCTTGGCCTGGTCGTGGGGGCGCGCGGTGGTGGCGAACAAGAGGTCGAGGTCGGCGACCGCCTCTTCCACCGTGCCGAACAATTCGACCTTTTCCAGAATGTGGTCGGCGCCGGCCGCCGCCCGCTGGGCGGCGATGTTGGGCCAGCCGTCCCGGGGGTTGACGATGCGCAGCGCGCCTAGCGCAAAATTGCCCATGGCGCGCGCGGCCATGCCGATGTTTTCCCCGAGTTGCGGCTCGACCAGGATCACGATGGGACCGTCGAGGGAAAGCCCCGCCTTGCTCTTGTCAGTCCCCGACATCTGGTTTCGCTTTCACTCTTGGTCTCAAGGCCTTGCCAGGGCCTTCTTCAGGAATTGATTCAAGCCGGCCGTTTCGGGTCCATCCCGGGGCCGGGCTTGTCCGCCTGTCGTTTGCCTGTCCTGACGAAATTCTCAAGGGAAATAACGGGTTGGATTCGACTTTTGAATCTCTTCCGAATCCTCAGCTGCGGCCCCGCCGGCGGACCGCTCCCCGCCCCCCATCTGTGGGGGCTGGATCGGCTAAAAGTGCATAATCCCTTGGCTTTCGCCCGCCGCGCGGCGGTGCTAAGAGGCGGCGGATATTCACGTGGGCGCATAACCAGCGCCGTTCCCAAGAGGGCTTCCCCGATCATGGCAAAAATCAAGGTATCCAATCCCGTCGTCGAACTCGATGGCGACGAGATGACCCGGATCATCTGGCAGTACATCAAGGACAAGCTGATCAACCCGTTCCTGGATGTCGAGCTGATGTATTTCGACCTGGGCATGGAGTACCGCGACCACACCAACGATCAGGTCACCATCGACGCGGCCGAGGCGATCAAGAAGGTCGGCGTCGGCGTCAAGTGCGCCACCATCACCCCTGATGAAGCCCGGGTGAAGGAGTTCAACCTCAAGCAGATGTGGAAGTCGCCGAACGGCACCATCCGCAACATCCTCGGCGGCTGCATCTTCCGCGAGCCGATCATCTGCAAGAACGTGCCGCGTCTGGTTCCCGGCTGGACCAAGCCGATCATCATCGGCCGCCACGCCTATGGCGACCAGTACCGCGCCACCGACATCAAGTTCCCGGGCAAGGGCACCCTCTCGCTGAAGTTCGTCGGCGAGGACGGCACCGTGATCGAGAAGGAAGTGTTCAAGGCCCCGGGCGCCGGCGTCGCCATGGAGATGTACAATCTCGACGACAGCATCATCGACTTCGCCCGCGCCTCCTTCAACTACGGCCTGCTGCGCAACTACCCGGTGTACCTGTCGACCAAGAACACGATTCTGAAGGTCTATGACGGCCGCTTCAAGGACATCTTCCAGGAGATCTTCGACAAGGAGTTCAAGAAGGAGTTCGACGCCAAGGGCCTGACCTACGAGCACCGCCTCATCGACGACATGGTGGCCTCGGCGCTGAAATGGTCCGGCGGCTATGTCTGGGCCTGCAAGAACTACGATGGCGACGTGCAGTCCGACACGGTCGCGCAGGGCTACGGCTCGCTCGGCCTGATGACCTCGGTGCTGCTCACCCCCGACGGCAAGACCGTCGAGGCGGAAGCCGCCCACGGCACGGTGACCCGCCACTACCGCGAGCACCAGAAGGGCAAGGAGACCTCGACCAACTCGATCGCGTCGATCTTCGCCTGGACGAGGGGCCTCGCCCACCGCGCCAAGCTCGACAACAATGCCGAGCTCGCCAAGTTCGCCAACACGCTGGAGAAGGTCTGCGTCGACACCGTCGAGGCCGGCTACATGACCAAGGACCTCGCGCTGCTGGTCGGCGCCGACCAGCGCTGGCTCTCGACCACCGGCTTCCTGGACAAGGTCGCCGACAACCTGGTGAAGGCGATGGCCTGATCAGCCTCAACCGTATCAGCGACGAAGCAGAGCGCGGGCCTGGCCCGCGCTCTTTTTGTTTGGCCGACCGCGACCAGATTTTGACGACATTGCGGGTTTTGATGCCTTGGCCTATCTATCTCTGATTGTCATTGTTTCTTTTGGAGAACGGCTATGGCTACACCCTGTCAGTTTCTGGCCAACACTCAACAATTTGCAGGCTCACCGGCTGATCAGGCGCGCTGCCTGCTGCGGCGTGTCAAAGTCGCGGGAAACGTCGACGATACCCCGGCGCAGATTCCCGACAAGCTGCTCGCCATCGTCGGACAGCCTGCGACGGTGACGCTTCAGCAGTTGCAGAGCTACCTCGCGTTCAAGGGCATCTCTGCTGCGGATATCGGCGGCGACTTGGCGAAGGGCGTCTCCTCCACCTCCAAGGGGACCAAGGCGAGCTATTTCATCATTCACGACACCAGCGATGAGCTGTCAGGCAACTCGTTTCCGGCAACCATCAATACGGCTGCATGGTCCGGCAACGACCTCGCGAAGCGGAGCACGAACTCGGCGCATATCTTCATCAACCGGCTCGGTCAGTCCGCCACCGGACACAATTATTCGGTAGCGTGGCGAGCCACCAAGATCGAACGCGACCCTGCGATGAAGGGCCTTTTTCTGCATCACGAGCTGATCCAGCCGCGCATCAAGGGCGGCTTCAAGTTCGCCGCCGTTGGTCCGACGCCCGGATTCACCCAGGAAACCATGGACCGGCTCGCGCTCTGCTACATCGCGGCCGCAGTCAGGCGCGGATCGTTCTTAATCCCGGCCTTCCATTGCGTTCTCGACCTCGGGATCAAGGACGGACATGACGACCCGCAGAATTTCGACCTGTTCCAGTGGGTCGGTTCGATCGAGAAAATCCTCAGCGAAATCCAGACGCCGGTCGGGGCTCATGCGGTGCTGGCTGCTGCGATGGAGGCAATTGCTCCGCAAGCGGTAGCGGTAGCTGCCGCACCGCCGCCAGCCGCCGCGCCGCCGCAGCTCGAAACGGTACGTGACGCCTTTGACGGCAAACGCCACATGCCGGTCAGGCGTATTAAGGGAACCACGCCTCTTTTCTTCAAGGCCAAGATGTCCATCGACGCAGACGGCGCCGCCCGGGCATACCATCCCGACTCCAAGAATCCTGAATCCCTCGACAACACCGGGAACGCCACCAGCGAATCGAAGAAATTCATCCAGGGCAAGAAAATGAATGGGAAAACGGGCAAGGGTCCCCGCCCCGGATTCTTCGTGTCAGCGACACGTCTTCAACATGGCGACGACTTCGATGCCGACGCGTTCGTCGATGCCGAGTTCATTCCCTATATCGTCTTGCCGAATAGTTTCGCAGCCGATGTCGCTCCCGGTGACATCTGCACGGTCGTGAACATGAAGAATCTCCGGACGACGTCCGCGATCTTTGCCGACACCAATCCCAGGGTCGGCGAAGCATCGATCCGCACGGCCCTCAATTTGCATGTTCACGATCCCTCCTTTCCCATTACCAAGATGGCGAGAGCGGGCGGCGATGAAGGGGCCAATTACGTCTATATCGTCTATCCCAAGTCGCGGTTCACGCCCCGCGCCAATGCTCCGCACTGGCCGGCGGAACAGATCGAGGCAACAGCTGCTCCGCTTTTCGAAGCCTTCGGCGGACTGGATATGGTGAAGCGCCTCTTTCCGCTAGCCTAGACGGCGGATTGGTGCTCTTGCACGCTTTATCCTGACGATCCGTGCACCTCCGCGCGGATCGTGCACCGCGTCGCGTTCGTGAAAGACCTCGCGATGATCGTTGGCGCCGACCAGCGCCGGCGAAGCAGGTGGACATCCGCAATTTCGCCCGACTACGGTCGGACATGATCAAGGGCCGCACTTCAGACGCGGCCCTCTCGTTTTACGCTTTGCGGAGCACCTCTATGTCTATCAAGCTTGCCGTCCCCTGCCTGCTCCTGCTCTCGACCGGCATGGCCGGCGCCGCGGAGTCCTTGCCCGATGGCATTGCCGCCCCCGGCGAGAGCCTCGTCCTCAGAGTCCACGCCGAAGGCGCTCAGGTCTATGAGTGCAAGGCCGCCGCCGACGGCAAGCTCGCCTGGGTCTTCCGCGAACCGATCGCGACGCTGCTCTCCGATGGCAAGACGGCCGGCCGCCACTATGCCGGCCCGAACTGGGAGCTCGCCGACGGCAGCGCCGTGATCGGCAAGGCCGTCGGCAACGCGCCGGGTGCAACGCCTGCCGATATCCCCTGGCTGAAGCTGGAAGTGACCGCCCGCCGCGGCAGCGGCACGCTGACGCCTGTCACCACCGTCCAGCGCATCAACACCCATGGCGGCAAGCTCGACGGTTCTTGCGACAAGGCCGGCGAATTCAGGAGCGCACCCTACTCGGCCGACTACGTCTTCCTGAAAAAGGGCTGACGAACGGAGCTGAGCGCTACGCGGCCGGCCCCTCGTCCTGCTCGGCCTGCGCCAATTCGGCCAGCGCGAGGTCGCCGGTGTCGGCGAGCCGGGCCTTGGCAGTGGTGTGAACGTGATCGGCCAGCGTCGGCATGCGCGCGATCAGCGCGTGAAAATCCTGCGCGTCGAGCACGAGCAGGCGCGTCTTGCGCGTCGCCGTCACCGTGCCGCTGCGTTTTGTCTTGTGCAGCAGCGCGATCTCGCCGAAGAATGTGCCGTCGGCAAGCCGCACATGCTGGCTCGGCAGCGCGATCTCGACCTCGCCGGCGGTGATGAAATACATCGACGAAGCCGTATCCCCCCGCCGCACCAGGATCTCGCCCTGCTCGACGGTGCGGGCCCGGAGCAGCCGCATGATGTCGGCGATCTCCGCGGCCGACAGATGCGAGAACAGCGGCACCCGCGCCAGCATGCCCCAGGTGACGACGAAATCGCGCCGCTTCACCTCCTCGGCGAAGGCGGTGGAGATGATCGCGACCGGCAGCGCGATCATGGCGAAGCCTGACATGATGGCGAAGGTGGAGATCAGCTTGCCGAGCGGCGTCACCGGGACGACGTCGCCATAGCCGACGGTGCCGAGCGTCACGATCGCCCACCACATCGCGTCCGGAATGGTGCCGAGCTTGCTGGGCTGCACGTCGCGCTCGACGGCGTAGAGCAGCGAAGCGAAGGTCAGGACGACGCCGATCAGAATGACGACGCAGCCGATCAGCGCCCGCCGCTCGGCATGCACGGCGGCCAGCAGCGAGCGCATCGCCGGCGAATAGCGGACCAGCTTGAAGAACGGCAGCACGCCGAGCGCGGCCAGCGTCGCGTGCCGCCCGCTCGCGAGCACGGCGGACGCGGGCAGGAACGCCATGAGGTCGATGATGCCGAGCGGCGAGAGGGCGTAGCCCAGCCGGTCGGACAGCGCCGAGCCCTTGCGCTGGGTATGTCCCGCCACGGTCCATAGCCGCGCCAGATATTCCAGCGCGAACACGATCAGGGACAGGACGGTGACGACCTCGAACAGCGTGCCGAACTGCGCGTCGAGCTCCGGCACCGATGTGAGGATCATCGTGACGACGTTGAGCACGATGACGCCGATGATGAACTTGATGAAGCGCGATCCGGCCGAATAGGCCAGCGGGTCGTGCTCCAGCAATTCATAGAGGCGATCCCGGAGATCGGGATCGCGAAGCCCACGCCCTCGCGGACCCGGGCGCATGACAGTCAAGCGCCTGCCATCGCTTTTTCGATCGCCGCCAGCGCCTCGGTCGCCTTGGCGCCGTCGGGGCCACCGGCCTGCGCCATGTCGGGCCGGCCACCGCCGCCCTTGCCGCCGAGGGCTTCGGAGGCGATCTTGACCAGATTGACGGCGTTGAAGCGCGCGGTGAGGTCGGCGGTGACGCCGACCACGACGCCGGCCTTGCCGTCCTCGGTGACGCCGACGATGGCGACGACACCGGAGCCGATCTGCTTCTTGGCCTCGTCGGCAAGGCTCTTGAGATCCTTCATCTCGATGCCTTCGACCGCGCGCGCCATCAGCTTGACGTCACCGACCTCGCGCACGCCGCTCGCTGCGCCATTGCTGCCGGCCGAAGCGCCGCCGCCCATCGCCAGCTTCTTGCGGGCGTCGGACAATTCGCGCTCGAGCTTCTTGCGCTCGTCCATCAGCGCGGCGATGCGCGCCGGCACGTCGTCGAGCGAGGTGCGCAGCTCGTTCGCCGCGGTCTTCGCCAGCGCCATGGTGTCATTGGCGTGTTTTCGCGCGTAGTTGCCGGTCAGCGCTTCGATGCGGCGCACGCCGGAGGCCACCGCGCTCTCGCTGGTGAGCGTGATCAGGCCGATGTCGCCGGTGCGCTTGACATGCGTGCCGCCGCAGAGCTCGACCGACCAGCCGAGCGCATTGGCGCCGCGCTCGCGCGCGGTCCGGCCCATCGAGACGACACGGACCTCGTCGCCGTATTTCTCGCCGAACAGCGCGCGCGCGCCGGCTTCGCGGGCCTCATCCACACCCATCACGCGCGTGGTGACTTCGTCGTTCTCCAGCACCACGTCGTTGGCGATGTCTTCGACGCGGGCCAGCTCTTCCGCCGTGATCGGCTTCGGATGCACGAAGTCGAAGCGCAGCCTATCAGGGGCGACCATCGAGCCGCGCTGGGCGATGTGGTCGCCGAGCACCTGGCGCAGCGCTTCATGGATGAGATGCGTCGCCGAGTGATGCGCGCGGATCGACGAGCGCCTGGAGTGATCGACCTCGAGCTGCAGCGCGGTGCCGAGCTTGAGCTCCCCGCCCTCAACCGTGCCGACGTGAACGAAGAAATCACCGAGCTTCTTCTGCGTGTCGGTGACCCGGAACTTGATGCCGCCTTCGCCCGTGAGCACGCCGGTGTCGCCGACCTGGCCGCCGGACTCCGCGTAGAACGGCGTCTGGTTCAGCACGATCGCACCCGTCTCGCCGGCCTTGAGGCTCGCAACCTCGGCGCCGTCCTTCACCAGCGCGGACACCACGCCTTCGGCGCTCTCGGTCTCGTAGCCGAGGAACTCGGTCGCACCCAGCTTCTCGCGCAGCGGGAACCAGATCGCCTCGGAGGCCGCCTCGCCAGACCCCTTCCAGGACTCGCGCGCCTTGGCCTTCTGGCGCTCCATCGCGTCGGTGAAGGCCGACTGATCGACGCCAATGCCGCGCGACTTCAGCGCGTCCTGCGTCAGGTCGAGCGGGAAGCCGTAGGTGTCGTACAGCGTGAAGGCGACGTCGCCGTCGAACATGTCGCCCTTCTTCAGGCCCGCCGACTTCTCATCGAGAATGGCAAGGCCGCGCGAAAGCGTCTTGCGGAAGCGGGTCTCTTCCAGCCGCAGCGTTTCCTCGATCAGGTTTTCCGCGCGCATCAGATCAGGATAGGCCTGGCCCATCTCGCGGACCAGCGCCCAGACCAGCCGATGCATCAGAGGCTCTTTGGCGCCCAGCAGCTGCGCATGGCGCATCGCGCGGCGCATGATCCGGCGCAGCACATAGCCGCGGCCCTCGTTCGAGGGCAGCACGCCGTCGGCGACCAGGAAGGCGGACGAACGCAGATGGTCGGCGATGACGCGGAACGAGGCGATGGTCTGCTCGTTCGGCCCGCTGCCGAGCGCGGACGAGGTCGCGTCGATCAGGTGACGGAACAGATCGGTCTCGAACACGCTCTCGACGCCCTGCAGGATGCAGGCCATGCGCTCGAGGCCCATGCCGGTGTCGATCGAGGGACGCGGCAGATCAACGCGCTCCTCCTTCGTCACCTGCTCATATTGCATGAACACGAGATTCCAGAATTCGAGGAAGCGGTCGCCGTCCTCTTCCGGCGAGCCCGGAGGGCCGCCCCAGATGTGCTCGCCGCGGTCGATGAAGATCTCCGAACACGGGCCGCACGGCCCGGTGTCGCCCATCGCCCAGAAATTGTCGGAGGTCGGGATGCGGATGATGCGGTCGTCGGAGAAGCCGGCGATCTTCTTCCAGAGCCCATGCGCCTCGTCGTCAGTGTGGTAGACCGTGACGAGCAGCTTGTCCTTCTTGAGCCCGAACTCCTCAGTGATCAGCTTCCAGGCGAGCTCGATCGCGCGCTCCTTGAAGTAGTCGCCGAACGAGAAATTGCCGAGCATCTCGAAGAAGGTGAGATGGCGCGCGGTGTAGCCGACATTGTCGAGGTCGTTGTGCTTGCCGCCGGCGCGCACGCATTTCTGCGACGTGGTGGCGCGCTGATAGGGCCGCTTCTCGACGCCGGTGAAGACGTTCTTGAACTGCACCATGCCGGCATTGGTGAACATCAAGGTCGGGTCATTGCGCGGCACCAATGGCGAGGACGCCACGGCCTCGTGCCCGTTCTCGGCAAAGAAGTTCAGAAAGGTCGACCTGATCTCGTTGACGCCGCTCATGTTCATCCAATCGGGTGTGCTTGGACCCGCAATACGCATCCAAACCAGACATTAAGGCTGTTATCTGCGGGGCAAAGCGCTTTTAGACAAGGCCAGCTTTCCTGTCCAGAAACTGTGCAAGGAGATCAGAGGGTTGCCGCAGGCGCTCAATCCGTTGGATAGGACGCGCTGACGCGTTGACAGGCTTGGCCGGCTTGTGGTCTGTACCCATCTGTATCGTACGGCCACGTCGGGAGAGACCGGCTTTAGGCAGCCGGCGCCGAAGGAGCAACCGCCCCGGAAACTCTCAGGCAAAAGGACCGCGTGGCTTTGACAGCATCTGGAAAGAGGCGCCGACGGGTCTAGACCCGCCAGCGTCCGCCGACGGGATAATACTCTCAGGCACAGCGACAGATGGGGCTTCGTCTGGTGTCCTCAGGGAATCGTCCCCGGGGAACCGCCGAGGGCCCCCTAAGATGCTAGCGCACGACCAAGACTCCCTGAAGCGAACGCCCCTTTACGACCTTCATGTCTCCATGGGCGGCAAGATGGTGCCGTTCGCCGGCTATGACATGCCGGTGCAATACTCTGCGGGCGTGCTTAAAGAGCACCTCCATACCCGCACCAAAGCCGGCCTGTTCGACGTCTCCCATATGGGCCAGATCGCGCTTCGGCCGAAATCCGGCAAGGTCGAGGACGCCGCCCGCGCGCTGGAACGGCTGGTGCCGCAGGACATCGTGGCGATCGCGCCGGGACGGCAGCGCTACGCCCAGTTCACCAATCCGGATGGCGGCATTCTCGACGATCTCATGGTCGCCAATTTCGGCGATCACCTGTTCCTGGTCGTCAACGCCGCCTGCAAGGACGCCGACGAGGCGCATCTGCGCGCGAATCTCTCCGAGGACTGCGTCATCGAGCCGCTCGCCGACCGCGCGCTGGTCGCGTTGCAGGGCCCGAAGGCGGAAGCCGCGCTGGCGAAATTATGTGCAGCGGCGCCGTCCATGAAGTTCATGGATGCCGGCCCGCACAAGGTTGCCGGCATCGACTGCTTCGTCTCGCGCTCCGGCTACACCGGCGAGGACGGTTTCGAGATCTCGGCTCCGGCTGCCGATGCCGAACGCCTCGCCAAGCTGCTGCTGGATGATCCCGACGTGATGCCGATGGGCCTCGGGGCCCGCGACAGCCTGCGGCTGGAAGCAGGGCTCTGCCTCTACGGCCACGACATCGACACCGCGACCACGCCGGTCGAGGCCGCGCTGGAATGGTCGGTGCAGAAGAGCCGCCGCTCTGGCGGCGCGCGCGCCGGCGGCTTTCCCGGCGCCGACAAGATCCTCGCCCATTTCGATCAGGGCGCATCCCGCCGCCGCGTCGGCCTGCGCGCGGAAGGGCGCGCACCGGTGCGCGAAGGCGCGCTGCTGTTTGCGGATGAGGCGGGCGGCGCGCCGATCGGACAAGTCACCTCGGGCGGCTTCGGCCCGAGCCTGAGTGCGCCGGTGGCGATGGGCTACGTGCCAACGCCTCTCGCCGCACTCGGCACCAAGCTGTTCGCCGAGGTGCGCGGCCAGCGCCTGCCGCTCACTGTTGCCGCGATGCCCTTCGTCAAGAACACCTACAAACGCTGAGGATTCGAAATGACCACGACGCTGTACACCTCCGACCACGAATGGCTGGCGATCGACGGCGATGTCGCCACGGTCGGCATCACCGACTACGCCCAGCAGCAGCTCGGCGACGTCGTGTTCGTCGAATTGCCCAAGGTCGGCCGCGCCCTGAAGAAAGCGGAGGCCGCCGCCGTGGTCGAGTCGGTGAAGGCCGCCTCCGACGTCTACGCGCCCGTGACCGGCGAAGTGCTCGAGACCAATGCCGAGCTCGCCGCCGAGCCGGCGCTGGTGAACTCGGACGCGCAAGGCAAGGCCTGGTTCTTCAAGATCAAGATGGCCGACAAGAGCGAGCTCGGCGGCCTCATGGATGAAGCCGCCTACAAGGCACATACGGCGTAGGGACAATGGAGCAAGCGATGACCGCGCACCGCAAGACCAACGGCGAAACCGCCGCCAGTTTCGTTCGCCGCCATATCGGCCCGTCGGCGCGCGACGTCACCGCCATGCTGGAGACCGTCAGCGCCAGGAGCGTCGATGCCCTGATGGCGGAGACGCTGCCGGCCTCGATCCGGCAGGCCGCTCCGCTCGATCTCGGCAAGCCCTTGAGCGAGACCGAGGCGATCGCGCACATGACCGAGCTCGCGCGTCAGAACCAGGTCTTCACCTCGCTGATCGGCCAGGGTTATTCCGGCACGATCCTGCCCGCGGTGATCCAGCGCAACATTTTGGAGAACCCGGCCTGGTACACGGCCTACACGCCCTACCAGCCGGAGATCAGCCAGGGCCGGCTGGAAGCGCTGCTCAACTTCCAGACCATGATCTGCGACCTCACCGGGCTCGACGTGGCCAACGCCTCGCTGCTCGATGAAGCGACCGCCGCGGCCGAAGCCATGGCGCTCGCCGAGCGGCACTCGCAGGTGAAGGCGCAGGCCTTCTTCGTCGACAAGGACGTGCATCCGCAGACGCTGGCCGTGATGCGCACCCGCGCCGAACCGCTGGGCTGGAACCTGATTGTCGGCGATCCCCTCACCGATCTCGACAAGGCGGACGTGCTCGGCGCGCTGCTGCAATACCCCGGCTCCTCCGGCGCGGTGCGCGACCTCCGGCCCGCGATCGCCACGCTGAAGGCCAAGGGTGCGCTCGCGATCGTTGCTGCCGACCTGCTTGCGCTCACCCTGCTCGCCTCGCCCGGCGAGCTCGGCGCCGACATTGCGATCGGCTCGGCACAGCGTTTTGGCGTGCCGATGGGCTATGGCGGACCGCACGCCGCCTATATGGCGGTGCGCGATGCGCTCAAGCGCTCGCTGCCCGGCCGCATCGTCGGCCTCTCCGTGGATTCCCGCGGCGCGCCGGCCTATCGGCTCGCGCTGCAGACCCGCGAGCAGCATATCCGCCGCGAGAAGGCGACCTCCAACATCTGCACCGCACAGGTGCTGCTCGCCGTGATCGCCTCGATGTACGCGGTCTATCACGGCCCCGAAGGCCTGACCCAGATCGCACGCAACGTGCATCGCCGCGCCGCCGTGCTGGCCGCCGGCCTGCGCAAGCTCGGCTTTGCGCCTGGCAGCGAAGCTTTCTTCGACACGCTCAGCGTCGATGCCGGCGCCAAGCGCGCCGAAATCGTCGCGCGTGCGGGTAGCGAGAAGATCAATCTCGGCGTCGGCGAAATTGCGCTGCGCATCGCGCTCGACGAGACCACGACGCCGGCGACGGTCGAAGCGGTCTGGCGCGCCTTTGGCGGCACCCTCGCCTATGCCGAGATCGATGCGGAGACGCGCGAGGCGCTGCCGGAGGATCTGAAGCGCACCACCGCGTTCCTCACCCATCCGGTGTTCCACGCGCATCGCTCGGAGACCGAGATGCTGCGTTACATGCGCAAGCTCAGCGATCGCGACCTCGCGCTCGACCGCGCGATGATTCCGCTCGGATCCTGCACCATGAAGCTGAACGCGACCACCGAGATGATGCCGCTGACCTGGCCGGAGTTTGCGACGCTGCACCCGTTCGTGCCGCGCGAGCAGGCGAGCGGCTATCACGCGCTGTTCGCGCGGCTGGAAAAATGGCTGTGCGACATCACCGGCTATGACGCAATCTCGCTGCAGCCGAATTCAGGCGCGCAAGGAGAATATGCCGGGCTGCTCGCGATCCGCGGCTATCATGCCGCGCGCGGCGAGAGCCACCGCAAGATCTGCCTGATCCCCTCCTCCGCCCACGGCACCAATCCGGCCTCGGCCGCGATGGTCGGCATGGACGTGGTGGTGGTCGCTTGCGAGAAGAACGGCGACGTCGACGTCAATGATCTCCGCGCCAAGGCCGAGAAGCATTCGAACGACCTCGCCGCGGTCATGATCACCTATCCCTCGACCCACGGCGTGTTCGAGGAACACATTCGCGAGATCTGCGACGTCGTGCACGGCCATGGCGGCCAGGTCTATCTCGACGGCGCCAACCTCAACGCGCAGGTCGGCCTGTCCAGGCCCGGCGATTACGGCGCCGATGTCAGCCATCTCAATCTGCACAAGACCTTCTGCATTCCGCATGGCGGCGGCGGTCCCGGCATGGGTCCGATCGGCGTCAAGGCGCACCTCGCGCCGTTCCTGCCGGGTCATCCGGGGACGAATGCTGAAGCTCCTGTCGGCCCGGTCTCGGCCGCGCCGTTCGGCTCGGCGTCGATCCTGACCATCTCCTACATCTACATCCTGATGATGGGCGGCGAAGGATTGAAGCGCGCCACCGAGATCGCGATCCTCAACGCCAATTACATCGCAGCGCGTCTCGATCCGCACTTCCCGGTGCTCTACAAGAACGCAAAAGGCCGCGTCGCCCATGAGTGCATCGTCGATCCCCGTGCGCTGAAGACGACCTCAGGCGTCACCGTCGACGACATCGCAAAGCGCCTGATCGACTACGGCTTCCACGCGCCCACCATGAGCTTCCCGGTGCCGGGGACGCTGATGATCGAGCCGACCGAATCGGAATCCAGGGCCGAGCTGGACCGGTTTTGCGATGCCATGATCGCGATCCGCAAGGAGATCGCCGAGGTCGAGGCCGGCCGCTTCAAGATCGAAGCGTCACCGCTGCGCCATGCTCCGCACACCGTGCACGACATCGCCGACGACGATTGGAAGCGCGCCTATAGCCGCAGCGAAGGCTGCTTCCCCGCCGGCGTCTCGCGTACCGACAAATATTGGAGCCCGGTGGGCCGCGTCGACAACGTCTACGGCGACCGTAACCTCGTGTGCTCCTGCCCGCCCGTGAGCGATTACGCGGAAGCGGCGGAGTAAGGCCGCGGCGGAGGTCTCGGAGCGTGGGCAAAGCGCAAGCGTGCCCACCAGTTTCGTCCCCGTTGAAATGCGGTGGGCACGGCGCTTACGCGCCTTTGCCCACACTACGGCACTGAGCGCGTCTCTAGACCACAACCAAGAATCGGCTTCGCCGGCATCAGACGCTTCATCGCACCACCTGATCGACGCATACCGCGAAACGAAACGGGCGCTGACGACGTCGGCAACTCAACGTCTTCAGCGCCCGCTCCTCGCGAAAAGCTTTCGCGGTTCGTCTTACTCGTCCGCCGGCTCCTCGCCGTCGGCGTCGCTCTCGGGCGTGCCGGCCAGGATCTGTTCGGAGATCAGGCCGGAGTTCTGCCGGATCGAGGTCTCGATCTTGGCGGTGATGTCGGGATTGGCCTTCAGGAAGGCCTTCGAGTTCTCGCGGCCCTGGCCAAGACGCTGGCTGTCATAGGAGAACCAGGCGCCCGACTTTTCGACGATGCCGGCCTTGACGCCGAGATCGAGGATCTCGCCCATCTTGGAGACACCCTCGCCGTACATGATGTCGAACTCGACCTGCTTGAAGGGCGGTGCCAGCTTGTTCTTCACGACCTTGACGCGCGTGGTGTTGCCGACCACCTCGTCGCGCTCCTTGATCGCGCCGATGCGGCGGATGTCGAGGCGGACGGAGGCGTAAAACTTCAGCGCGTTGCCGCCGGTGGTGGTTTCCGGCGAGCCGTACATCACACCGATCTTCATGCGGATCTGGTTGATGAAGATCACCATGGTGTTGGACTTGTTGATCGAGGCCGTGAGCTTGCGCAGCGCCTGGCTCATCAGACGCGCCTGCAGACCCGGCAGCGCATCGCCCATCTCGCCTTCGAGCTCGGCCTTCGGCACCAGCGCCGCAACCGAATCGACCACCAGCACGTCCACCGCGCCGGAACGCACCAAGGTGTCGCAGATTTCCAGCGCCTGCTCGCCGGTGTCGGGCTGCGAGATCAGGAGCTCGTCGATGTTGACGCCGAGCTTCCTCGCATAGACCGGGTCGAGCGCGTGCTCGGCGTCGATGAAGGCGCAGATGCCGCCCTTCTTCTGTGCTTCAGCCACCGTGTGCAGCGCCAGCGTGGTCTTGCCCGAGGATTCCGGCCCGTAGATCTCGACGATACGTCCCTTGGGCAGACCGCCGATGCCGAGCGCGATATCAAGCCCGAGCGAGCCCGACGACACCGCCTCGATGTCCATGGAGCGGTCGTTCTTGCCGAGCTTCATCACCGAGCCCTTGCCGAACTGGCGCTCGATCTGGGAGAGCGCGGCGGCCAGAGCTTTACTCTTGTCCATGGAAGATCCTTCGACGATACGCAGGGCAGTTGCGGACATTGGGTCGTGCTCCTTATGGCGAGGATTCGGGTGCGGGACAAACGGTGAGGCAGCGGGTCGTCGATAAAAACAATGTACCCCATTTGTTCTAGGTTCGCAATATGTTCTTTTGCGGATTTGAACCCCCACAGCTCAAATCGCCCTGTGCGCACAATTGAACAGACTCCGGGTCTGCCCTCCCCCCTAATGAACCGTCACCGCACGGACCCGTGGCTGCTACCGGTGATGAGAACGCCGATTGCGCTCCCGCCTTCCTCGCACGGACAGGAGCGTGTCATGTTCAAACGACGACGGTTCAAGCAACAGCTGACCCTTCAAGACCGGCTCTCCGCATGGGTGAAGCAGGTCAAGGAGGATGCCGCCCGGCTGCCGCCCGGTCCTGAGAGGGACGCCCTCCTCAAGAAGGCGCGCCAGGCCGAGATGGCAAACCATCTGCACGACTGGGTCAAATCTCCGGGGCTGCAACCGCCGAAATAGCCGCGCAGGCGCAACGCCCCTCCCGCGCCGAAGCTGATGCGCATCGAAGCCGCGTACCCGGTCGCCGTCATAAACCCGCAATCCTGCGGCAACGAACCTTCGCGCGGTCTCAGGCCTTCTCCACCGATGAGACCGCAACTCCGGGGACGGCAGTCATGACGGACAACGAGCAACGCGAGACGATCCGGCGCAATCCTCTGCTGGAGGCGGCGCATGACGAGATGATCAAGTTCGAGCGCAAGGAAAACGAGTTCCGCAGGAAGGATCGCCTGGAGCGCGCCAGCGAGCTGCATCTTCCCCTCGACGAAATCAAGCTTCACTAGGGGGCCGCCGGGACTGGCAAAGGCCCGACAACGCAGGGCCGAGCGCATAGGGGTATTTAAACACCACCATTTAAGCCACTGATATACCGACGAAATTCACATGCTGCCTACTGTGCATGGGGTTGTTTTGCAATTTTTTGGGGATGGACACGCCTCATGCGCCCAGGTCGCGGGCGCGGCGGCCATTTGCGGACCTTTCTACAGCAGTGCCAGCAGCACTAATCCAATCACCAGCACGACGAAGCCAGCCGCTGTCGCGGCGGCGAATGACCGCTCAACGTTGTCCATGATGCCACCCCGTTGCCGGCGTGCCACGTTCCCCCATGGCTGCGCCGAGCGATGTGGAATCTTGCCGACCTGTGTGTCCGCAGTTGTGCGAACGGATGTCGAAATTTGGACGGGTGCGGGGCCTGTCTGCGGCCTCGGGCGGAAATCCGCCACCTGTCAGGCTGCCGTAAGCGGAGCCCGCTAGGGTGAAGCGGCTATGGTGTTGCAGCCCAGCACCTCAGCCTCCAATAACTCCTGACCCCGCTTGGCTCTGCCCAGGCGGGGTTTTTTCATGCCTTCTCGCCCGCCGTCGAATCCATCTCCTCCCGCGTCAGGCGCAGCGCGAAGGCGCGGATCGCGGGCGCCGCCAGCAGCACGATCGGCACCATCGCGGTCCAGGCGATCAGCCACGAGACCATCCAGTGTCCAACGAAGATCATCGTGCTGCCCGCAGGGAAGCTGGCGATTCCCGCCGCGACCAGCGAGGTCAGTCCGGACTGGATGACCCCGAAGACGAAATGACTGTAGCGGCGGGGAATGCCGAGCATGTGGAGCCCATGTTTGGTTGCCGTCGTGACACCAAGCAAGGCATATGCCGCCGCTGGTAGGAAGTCGCCTCATGGCGGGAACCAGCCTTGCGGACGCGTTTTCAAAGCGGAGCGCGAACACAAGCGGGACGCAGCTCAGGAACTCTGTTCATGGTCGGAGAACCACGGGGCACCTGAGGGGGTCTACGGATTTTGCCTGTCTTGCGGAATATCATGACGATCAACATGTTAACACTCATGGAAGTGAATCGTGGGAGGTCGCCATGAATCACAGGGGCATCGAGTTCACCGTCGCCAAGACGGCTGTTCCCGGAATCTGGCAATGGCAGTTCCGGATCGGCGAGCAGGTCAAGTCCGGCAAGACCGAGACGAAGATTGACCTGCTGGCGATTCGGCGCGTGCAACTGCGCATCGACCGTGAGCTGAAGCGATCATCCAGGACGGACTGAACCCGCCGGTTAGGACTGTCGCCCGGCACCTTGCGCCGCGACGCCACGGCCAGCCCCGCAGCATGATCCGTAGCCGCCCGGAATTGATCTGATGCCGGTTTGGGATTGGAGTGCGCGCGCCCATGGCCTTGGGGGTGAGGCCGTCACGCGCGCGATCGGTGCCAGCCATGCCGCTCTATTTCTTTCGAATCCGCAATGGCAGTTACTCCGGCTGCGCCGATCAGGCGACGGAGTTTGCCAATCGCGATTCGGCCTGGAAAGAGATGACCAGCGTCTGTGCCGACATGACCGCCGGCATTGCCCGCAAGCTCCAGGAAAATTCCGAATGGCAGATGGAGCTGCTCGACGAGGCCAAGGAACCCGTGTTCCGGATCCGTATCGTCGCAGAATCCCTCGACTAGCAAGACCTTCGGATCAAGCCGGCTCTAATCCGCGCTGGGCAGCCGCCGCATGGTGAATTGGATGTCGCCGCCGGGCAGTTCGCGCCAGGTCTCGACCGCGCTCATATAGCCGGCCTTGGGGTAGCGGGCGAAAAAGGCCTGCGCCCTCTCCCGCGCGGCCAGACGCGGCAATGTGAAGGTCTCGCGCAGATAGCCGTCGCCGACCGGTTGGCCGGGCTTGCCGGCCGATTTGCGTCGGCGCGCCATCCGTTCGGCAAGATCCCGCGGACGATCGGCCATCGCCTGCCCTCCTCTACGCAACTCACGCTCAGCCAAATGTAGGGCGTCGGCCGAGCGAAGAGGAGTCCCGTCCGGAAGGCGCTGTCGGCCTGCCGGAACCGAGCGACGGTCAGTTGGCGGCCGTGCCGCTCTTCTTCTTCGGCGCGCTGGTTGCGGCCGATGCCTTCGGCGCCGGCTGTTTCGGCGGATCGGCGCGCATGCCGCCCCAGGGATCGTTGGACGCCTTGGTGTCCGGAATCTTCTTCAGCGTTTCCTTGTAGGCCTTGTCACGCTCGGCTTCCGCGGCCTTCTCCTCGGGGGTCTTGCTCGGGGCGTCCTGCAGCAAATTGAGCTGCGGCATTTGCGCATAGGCAGGTCCCGCCAGCACGGCCAGCACCGCGGCCAAACGGAAAAGCTTCATCGTCCACTCCTTGATCATTCATGAGGCTCGGAGCACCCGCGCCTCGTCATCCTTGTCGCCGCCGCCGGGGCCGCTGGAGGCCCGCTATAGCCGATCCGACCGGCACGATTTGGGCCCATGCAGCCAGTCGTCCCAGATCGGGCCGCATTTGGTGCACCCGCTGAGCGCGAGGCCGAGCGCGGCCATGCAGAACAAGAGGACACACCGGCGCAACATCATCCACCCCTACCCAACCAAGCCATCATATCGGCCCAAGTCGGGCATTTTCAAGCCGACCGGACGGAGCGAGACCGGGTGACTTTGCCGCGCCGATGCGCGCACAATGGGGCGAAACATCCGGCAATACGGGAGAGTGCGACAGCAATGCAGATGCAGCCAGACGCCGAATTCGGCCTGTCCGACGCCAGACGCATCCTCGGCGAGGTTTTTGCGCCCTGGGTCCAGGACCTCAACCTCGCCGTCGAGCGCGTCGAGCACGCGCAGCCGGCGGATGCGCCGGACTGGCAGCCGGGCGCACTGCTGCGCATGCCGTTCTCGGAGCGGCTCTGCCGGAACGGCGGCGTGGTCTGCGGCCAGGCCCTGATGGCGCTTGCCGACACCGCGATGGTGATCGCGATCCTGGCCGCCAATCGCGGCTATCGCCCCATGACCACGGTCGACCAGACCACGCATTTCATGCGCGCGGCGTCCTCGGCGGACGTGCTGGCGGATGCGCGCGTGGTGCGGCTCGGGCGCACCATGAGCTTTGGCCGCGTCACGCTGCTCTCGGCTGGCGACAACAAGCCGGTGGCGATGGTCTCGAGCGCGTTCGCGATGTTGCCGGGCTGATCGCCAAAAAAACGAGAGCCGCGTGCGCGCAAGGCGCACCGCGGCTCTCCACGATCCCAGCGAAGCACTGGACGACCGCGCCTCGATCGTCCAGCTTCGCGAGCTTTACTTGCCGAGAATTTCGTCGGCCGCTGTGACGACGCTGACGGTCGGATTCTTGCCGCAATAGGCACCGAACTTCTTGGCGTTGTCGATGAACACCTCGGTGTCGATGATCGCGTTGTCCTCGTCGCCCTTGTACCAGCCGTCCATCCAGGTCAGCACGACCGCGATGTTGTCTTCGCCGCTGTCGAGGAATTGCTTGCAGGTCATGGTCGAGAGGTCCCACTTCACGGCGTGGGCCGGCATCGACGACAGCGAGAACGCTGCGGCAAGCAGAAGCGAAAGCGTGGTCTTCATCAGTATCTCCATTGGCGCATCGCGCCTTAAAAGAAGGCTTGTCGGGGAAAGTCGGCGGAGAGGCTCTCCGCGCGAACGTCGTAAACGAAGTCTGAAACGCCATTCAGGTAGCGCCAGTATTGAGTTTAGTTCAACGTAATTTCTATGCACTACTCCACGATCAGGATGATGGATCGACGCCGATGATCGAGAAGCGTACAGCGCAGCGTCACCGTGTTTTCAAGGGTGGGACGATCACCTTCGAAAACGGCGGCATTCCCTGCACGGTGCGAAACATGTCGGCGGGTGGCGCGGCGATCGACCTCGACGCCCCCGTCATGCTGCCGCAATCGCTCACGCTCTCGATCGCGTGCGACGATTTCGTCCGGAATTGTCGCACAGTTTGGCGCAGTGACAAGCGCGTCGGCCTCGCCTTTGTGCAATAGCGCGTGCGATGTGAACGATCGTTCGCATCGCATCCACATCACGATGATGATCGCGTGATGCAGCAAGGCGCGACGTCATCGCAAGGCTCGCGCGCGCCGCTCGCGGGCGTCTCGTGATCGATCCCGTAAGTGTGGCTGACGCAACGATTGGCGAAGCGCGACTGAGTCGCGATGCTGGCCCGTCCACCGCAAGCGCGCCGGCGTGCGATGCGCAGGCCCGACGCAAAGCCTAACTCTATTTCGACTTCTTGGCGGGTTCGCTCGGACGAGCCCCGCCCCAGGGATCGTACTTGTCCTTGGGCTCGGGAATACGATCGAGCGCGGCCTTGTAGGCCTTCTCGTCGACCTTGGGCTTGTTGTCCGCCGGCTTGGCGGAGTCTTGGGGTTGCCGCCGGCCCTGCGCCTGTGCGGAAGCACAAGTCAGTGTCAGCACGGTCGCCGCAATGACCAAAAACCTCATTGGCGCAATCCCCTTCCTCTGGGGTAGAAACTAGCCTGCAATCGCGGAATAGCAATTGCCGCGGGTTCCAGGCCCAAGCCGAGACTTCAGCAAAACTTGATCGGCCCGGACTTCGCCGGATCGCATTCGTGCCTATCTGTTGGCCCGCAGGGGACCCTCAGGAATGTTGCGGATCATTGCTCATGCGGCGCTGCTCGCCGGCGCGCTCGCGCTCGGCGCCTGCGGCGTTGCCGACAGCCGCGCGCCGGTGCCCGAGTTCATGCGCATGAAGGAGGCCGAGCAGCCGCCGCCCGAAGCACCTCCCGACGTCAAGCGACTGGTGCGCGAGCAGATCGATGTCGTCTTCCTCACGACCTCTTATCCGCGCGAAGTGCACGTGGCCCCGCCTCATCGTGAGGTGCGAGGACCGGGCTGGACGGCCTGCGTCCGCGCCCAGCTCACCTCCGCGACCGGCAGTGCGCTCGGCGCCCAGACCTACATCGTGACCATCAAGGGCGGAAAAGTGGTCGACCGCCGGCGCGCCGAGGCCGAGGACATCTGCGGGACGGAAGCTTACGAGCCGATCTAGGTGCGTACGCACAAAAACCCCTGCCAGGAACAGGCGCACCTGATGTCCGCTTGCCCCCAAACAGCGGCGGGGAAGCCGACGTTGTCGGACTTCCGAGAAGGGCCGAACGCGGCTGTCGCATACCGTCTCTTGAACTGGAAGGAGACGCCGTCTTGCAAACGGCATCTCCTTGGTGCGTAAAGGCGATGACGGTGGGGAGATGCCGGGTCAAGACCTGATGAACGCAAGGAGGTCGGGGTTGAGGACATCCGCATGCGTGGTGAGCATGCCATGGGGATAACCGGCATAAGTCTTCAGCGACCCGTTCTTAAGTAGGTCAACCGCACGCGGCACTGAACTTGCGAACGGGACGACCTGATCAGCCTCGCCGTGCATCACCAGCACCGGCACGGTGATCTTCTTGAGGTCTTCGGTATAATCTTCGAGCCAAGAGTCGACGGTTGCGTAATGAGCGAGGGCACCGCCGGCCATGCCTTGGCGCCACCAGTTCGCAATGATCGCCTCCGAAGGCTTCGCCCCTTCCTGGTTGTAGCCGTAGAACGGATTCTCAGGGACGAAACGGTAGAACTCCGACCGGTTGCCCAACACACCTGCCCGGATCGCTTCGAACCACTCCGGCGGTTGACCGGACGGGTTGTCCTTGCTCCGGTACATGTTCGGCGTCAGTGAAGCGACCAGCGCCGCCTTCGCGACGCGATCCTGGTGCCGAGCGACATAGCGAGCCACCTCACCGCCGCCCGTGGAGTGGCCGATGTGGATCGCGTCGCGCAGGTTGAGATGCTCAGTCAAAGCCGCGAGGTCGGCAACCCAATGGTTCATGTCGTTGCCGGTGCCGGGCTGGTCGGACCGGCCGTGGCCGCGCCGGTCATGTGCGATCACCCGATACCCGTGATGAAGGAAGAACGTCATCTGGGCATCCCAGTCGTCCGCTGTCAGCGGCCAACCATGGCTGAAAACGATCGGCTGACCCGATCCCCAATCCTTGTAGAAGATTTTTACGCCGTCTGTCGTCGTGATCTCGGGCATCGAGGTGCTCCATCTGCGCTATCGGATTTATTGAAAGGTTTGCGGACGGGTGTCTGAAGAAAGCAAGCGAGCCCGAGCTGATCAGGCCACAGATCGCGCCCCCTGGCTTCCCAAAAGACACGATGTTCAGCGGTCTCGCCGGCGCGCCCTTGCCGTGGCAACACCCGATCGCCGACGCGTTGTCGGCGGATCCGGCGCGGCGCTATTCGCCGCTTTTGCGCATTCGCGCGCATTTCCCGTTAAATGACGGAAACCACTCTCGATCGCGCTGCAGAATTGTTGAGGCCGTACCGAATTGCGATCACGCCGTGCCGACCGGCCTGGGGTGCTGGGATCACTTTTCTGAAGACGATGCGAGGCTTCGGCGAAGACATTGTTCGTTGTCCTTCTCTTGGTTGAAGACCACGAAACGGTAGATCCCTCTTTGGCTCCTGACCAAGACCTTGTAAGCTTCAAGCTATGCCTGAAAGACATACGAGGGATCATGGAGCTCCGGCACCTGCGTTATTTCGTTGCCGTCGCTGAAGAAGGCAGCGTGCTGAACGCCGCCGAGCGGCGACTGAACACCTCCCAGCCGTCGCTGAGCCGGCAAATTCGCGATCTAGAAGCCGAAGTAGGCGTCCGGCTATTGGAGCGCCAGGCGCGAGGCGTGACGCTGACGTCCGCCGGAAGGGTATTTCTTGATCACGCGCGGCTGGCGCTGCTGCAGGTTGAGGCCGCAACGGAGGGCGCCCGGCAAACAGCGCAACCGCAACGGCCCGTCCTTTCGATGGGTTTTCTCGTCGGGCTGGAGGTGATGTGGCTCCCTCAGCTGCTGCGTATGCTCCGCGAGGAAGCACCCGATGTCGACGTGACGCTCAGTACGCAATCTTCGCCAGAACTCGCACTGGCATTGATGCGGGGAAAGCTGGACATCGCTTTCCTTCGTCCGGAAAAAGGCAACGACGGCGTCGTTTTCAAGATATTGGCAAAGGAGCCCTTAATTGCCGTGCTGCCGGCCGAACACCGCCTGGCATCACGGAAGAAAATTCGTCCGCAGGATCTCGCCCGCGAGATCTATGTCAGCTCGGCAAGAACATCGCCTGTCTTGCAGGATGTCATACAGAACTACGCATCCCGGGTCGGCATTACCCTCAAGGCGAAGTATGAAGGTGAAAACATATCATCGGCCATGTCGCTCGTGGCCTCCACGGGCGGAATTAGCCTCGTCCCGCTCTATGCCCAGAACATGCTGGCACCGAACGTCGTCGCCAGAGCGCTTGAGGGCGGCACTCCAACGGTCGATTTGGCCTTGGGATACAATCAGGCAAATCCGTCGCCCTTGCTGCGTCGGCTTTTATCCCGCACGGATGAATTGGTCGCGAACGTCCAGAACCAGAGCATCATCCGATACGTTGAAGCTCAGTAGCTGGCGACGGTAAACGTCCGCTAAGGGCCATGAACGACAAAACTCGAGGTGAGCATAGGTCTGCGTTCGGGTGCATAGCGACCAAGCCATTCGACCGAAGGGCGCCGGAATCATGCGGTACGAACTGACGGACAATGAGTGGTTTGCCATTGAGCCGATGCTGCCGAACAAATCGCGCGGCGTGCTTCAGCCCTTACCTCTGTCGCGCTCGCATCCGCGCCGAACGAC
This sequence comes from uncultured Bradyrhizobium sp., assembly GCF_936943645.1. Taxonomy (GTDB): domain Bacteria; phylum Pseudomonadota; class Alphaproteobacteria; order Rhizobiales; family Xanthobacteraceae; genus Bradyrhizobium. The sequence continues at coordinate 155,052 of NZ_CAKZJO010000050.1, forward strand.
TCTTCAACAGGATCAAGCAATGCCGTCGGGTGGCGACGCGCTGCGACAGGCTCGCGCGAAACCACCTCGCCAACTCGCAATATCCGTCTATGGCTGGCCGAGCGTTATGAGTCCGCGCCCCTAGATCTCCATCGCGGAACGACGTCCGGCCCGCTTCGGTCGTTTTCGGACCTGGTCATCGGATCAGGCTGGCACTCCGAAATCGCCATCGCTATAGCCGCGTCATGTCCGACTTCGACGGGTGAGGATGAGGATATCGCGATGGTCACCAGAACCTATGGCACGGTCGACGCCGAACGACAAAAGCAATGAGCGGGTTGGAGTTCGTCCAGGGCCTTGCCAACGGAACCCTGCCTCTCAACACGATCGCCCAGACCCTCGGCTACGATGTGGTGGAGGCTGACGCTGGCCGCGTCGTCATCGCGCTGACGCCGTCGGACACTCATCTCAACCCGGCCGGCACGGTGCACGGCGGTCTCACGGCCACCTTGCTCGACAGTTGCATGGGGCTGGCGGTCCAGTCGATGCTGGAGAAGGGGATCACTCAGACCACGCTCGAGTTCAAGATTTCGCTGCTGCGGCCGATCACGCCGGAGAAGGGCCCGATCACGGCCGAGGGTAAGGTTCTCAATTGCGGCCGTCGCATTGGAACGGCCGATGGACGCGTGACGGACGGCAAGGGCCGGCTGCTCGCCCACGGCACGACGACATGCCTGATCTTTCCCGCTTGACCCCGGAACGGAACAGGTGGCGCACGCATCCGGTTCCGGGAAAAACCTGTAAATCGGCTGGGAACGATCCCCGCCTCCCCTTCTTGTTACCGCCGAGGGCAGTTTCGGAGGAGGACATGATGAAGACATTTACGATTGCGCTGTTGGCAGGTGTCGGCGCGCTGGCTGCCGCGACCGGCGCCAAGGCCGCGGACGTCTATACGACCAGCGAATACACGAACCCCGAGCTGATCCAGCAGGTGCGGCTGGTCTGCGACGACGCCGGCCGCTGCTATCGCACCCGCGGCGGTGCGCGCGTGGTCGTGCGCGATTCCTACAACTACGTGCCGCGCGAACGCTATTACGAGCGCCGGACCTATCATCGCGACTGGGATGACGGCCCGCGCGCCGGCGTCGGCATTCGCGCGCCCGGCGTCAGCGTCGGCGTGGGTGTCGGCGGCGACCGCTGGTAATGACCGCGAGCTGAGGCAAAGGACCGGACGACGATCGTCGTCCGGTCCTTTTCGCGCCAGGCAGCCGACCGTGCCGCTCAGGCGGAAAAGGCTTGCTGCTGGAACTGCTCGTACGCGGCGATCGCATCGGCGGCGTACATCAGCGACGGTCCGCCGCCCATATAGACGGCCATGCCGAGGGTCTCCTCGATCTCTTCGCGCGTCGCGCCGAGCTTGACCAGCGCCTCGGCGTGAAAGCCGATGCAGCCGTCGCAATGCGCGGCGACACCGAGCGCCAGCGCCATCAGCTCCTTGGTCTTCTTGTCCAGCGCGCCGTCCCGCGTGGCGGCCTGGGCCAGTGCGGAAAATCCCTTCATCGTATCGGGAATGTCGCTTCGCAGCTTTTTCAGATTGGCCGAGATGTTCCTGGTGATGTCGACGTAGTTCTTGTCCATCGGATCCTCGCTAGCTGGATTTGGCTGTGGTCGGAGCCGCCTCGCGCGGTGCGCGCAAGGCGATGTAGATCGCGGGGATCACCAGCACGGTGAGCAGTGTCGACGAGGCGAGCCCGAACAGGAGCGAGATCGCCAATCCCTGAAAGATCGGATCGAGCAGGATGGTCGCAGCCCCGATCATCGCCGCAAGCGCGGTGAGCAGGATCGGCTTGAAGCGGACCGCGCCGGCTTCCAGCACCACCTCGCGAAGCGACTTGCCGTCGCCGCCGCTGTGCCGGATGAAATCGACCAGCAGGATCGAATTGCGCACGATGATGCCGGCGAGCGCGATGAAGCCGATCATCGAGGTCGCAGTGAACGGCGCGCCCAGGAGCCAGTGCCCGATCAGGATGCCGATCAGCGTCAGCGGGATCGGCGTCAGGATCACGAGCGGCAGGCGAAAGCTCCTGAACTGGGCGACGACCAGCACGTAGATGCCGAGGATGGCCGCGCCGAAGGCGGCGCCCATGTCGCGGAAGGTCACCCAGGTGATCTCCCATTCGCCGTCCCACAGCAGCGTCGGACGCGACTCGTCCGCTGGCTGGCCGTGCAGGCTGATCTCAGGCTTCGGCAGCCTGCCCCAATCATGGGCCTCTACGCGATCGGCAACCGCGAGCATGCCGTAAAGCGGCGCCTCGAACCGTCCGGCGAGCTCTGCCATCACCATGTCGGCGAAGCGGCCGTCGCGGCGGAAGATCGTCGGCGAGCCCTCCTCCATGGTCGCCTTCACGACCTGACCGAGCTCGACCACCGTCTTGCTGCCGGGCAAGGTGTTAGCCGGCACCGGCGTCGAAGCCAGCGCCTCATCCCAGACCAGGTCGCGCTTTCCGAGATGCACCGCGATCTCGATCGGGTTGCGGTCCTCGCCGCGATGCGAATAGCCGACCGAGATGCCGCCGAACAGCGCCTGGATGGTGTCGTAGACATCGCGCTGCTCGACGCCGAAGAATTCGAGCCGGTCCTGGTCGATCGAGAGCCGCAGCCGCGGCCGCTTCTCGCCGATGGAATCGTCGATGTCGACGATGAACGGCACCTCCGCGAAGACCTTCTTGAGCTCGGCGGTGACCGCACGGCGCGTGGCGGCATCGGGACCATAGACCTCGGCGAGCAGCGTCGAGAGCACCGGCGGCCCGGGCGGCACCTCGACCACCTTGATGCTGGTTCCCGCCGGCGGATCGAGCGCCTTCAGCTTCTCGCGCAGCTCGAGCGCGATCTCATGGCTCGCGCGCTTGCGTTCGCCGCGCGCCGCCAGATTGACCTGAACCTCGCCGAGCTCGGGCCGCTGGCGCAAATAATAGTGCCGCACCAGGCCGTTGAAATTGAACGGCGCCGGCGTGCCGGCGTAGGATTGCAGCGAGGTGACCTCCGGCAGCTGGCGCGCAATCTCGGCCGCACCGAACAGCGTGCGCTCGGTCGCCTCCAGGCTCGCCCCTTCCGGCAAGTCGACCACCACGGCGATCTCGGACTTGTTGTCGAACGGCAGCAGCTTGACCGTCACCGACTTGGTCGCGAACAGCGTCATCGACAGCAGCGTCGCGATGCCGACGCCGAGCAGGAAGATCCAGGCCGACCGCTTGCTCCGCACGATCGGCGTGGCAAAACGGCGGTAGAGCCGGCCGAGCCGGCCTTCATCGTGCGCTGCATGCGCGGGGGCCGCCTCGCCCTTCGGCGCAAGCTTGAGCATCAGCCAGGGCGCAACCACCATCGCCACGAAGAACGAGAACAGCATGGCCGCCGACGCGTTGGCCGGGATCGGCGCCATATAGGGGCCCATCAGGCCCGACACGAACAGCATCGGCAAGAGCGCCGCGACCACGGTCAGCGTCGCGACGATGGTGGGATTGCCAACCTCCGCCACCGCTTCGATGGTTGCCTGCAGGCGCGGCCGGCCGTCGCGCATGCCCCAGTGCCGCGCGATGTTCTCGACGACGACGATGGCGTCGTCAACGAGAATGCCGATGGAGAAGATCAGCGCGAACAGGCTGACGCGGTTGATGGTGTAGCCCATCAAATTGGCGGCGAACATCGTCAGCAGGATCGTGGTGGGAATCACGACAAAGGTCACCAGCGCTTCACGCCAGCCGATCGCGATCGCGATCAGGACGACGATCGAGACGGTGGCGAGGCCGAGGTGAAACAGGAGCTCGTTGGCTTTCTCGTTGGCGGTCTCGCCATAGTCGCGCGTCACCGTCACCTGGATATCTGCGGGGATCAGGCGCGACTTCAATCCGTCCAGGCGCTTGGCGATGTTCTCGGAGACGACGACCGCGTTGGCACCGGCCCGCTTGGCGAGCGCCAGGCTGACGGCGGGCGTGCGTGCCCACTGCCCGGCGGACCCGCGCGAATCCGTCCAGACGCGCTGCTCGACGGTGCTGGGGCCGACGACCACGGAGGCGACGTCCTTGACGTAGACCGGCCGGCCGTCGCGGCTCGTGATCAGCAATAGTCCGATGTCGGGAACGCCTGACAGCGTCTGCCCTGCCGCGACGTTGCGCACGATGCCGGCATCGCGCACCTGTCCGGCCAGGAACGAGCGATTGGCGTCCTTCACCTTGGCCACGAGTTGCTGCAGCGTGACACCGAACAGCGACAGCTTCTCCGGATCGGGCTCGACCCGGATCTGCTGCGCCGCGCCGCCGGAGATGTAGGTCAGGCCGACGTCATCGACCTTCATCAGCTCCGCACGAACCTTGTCGGCGAGCTCGTAGATGTCCTTGTCGGTCCAGCGGTCGGCCGCCTCCGGCTTCGGCGACAGCGTCAGCACCGTCACCGCAACGTCGTTGATGCCGCGGCCGACGATCAGCGGCTCGGGGATGCCGACGGGTATGCGGTCGAGATTGGCGCGGATCTTCTCGTGCACCCGCAGAATCGCGTCCTCGAACTTGGTGCCGACCAGGAAGCGCGCGGTGACCATCACGCGGTCGTCTTCGGTCTGGCTATAGACATGCTCGACGCCGTCGATGCCCTTGACGATCGATTCCAGCGGCTTGCTCACCAGCTCCACGGCGTCAGGCGCGCGCAGGCCGTCGGCATTAACGCGGATGTCCACCATGGGAACGCTGATCTGCGGCTCCTCCTCGCGCGGGATCACCACGACGGCGATCAGCCCCACGACGAGCGCCCCGAGCAGGAACAGGGGCGTCAGCGGCGATGCGATGGTCGACCGGGTCAACCGTCCTGACAGACCGAGATTCACGGCTGCACCAACTGGTCACCGGTCCGAAGGCCCGACAGGATTTCGAGCCCGTCGGGAAGCGAAGGCGTCGGCATCTCGCGGCCGCGCTGCACCGGCACGTCGATCGTCTCATTCCCTTTCCGGAGCTGCACGTAGTCGATGCCGAATCGGGTCGTCACATAGCTCGAGGGGATGACGAAGGCCGGCCGCGCACCGCCGGCGATCCAGACCCGCAGGCGATCGCCGACGAAATACTCGCCGAGCCCCTCGACGGTCGCGTCCGCGATGACGCGCCCCTCCTCGATCTGGGGATAGACGAGGTCGACGACGCCCCATTTCGAGGCCTCTCCCGCCAGCTCCGCGCCATCGACGCGGACCTTGTCGCCGGCCTTCAAGGAACGGGCGTGGCGCTCCGGCACGCGCAGCCGCAGCTTGAAGTTCTGCTCGGCGACCGTGACGATCGGGTCGCCGGCGAGCACGACGGATCCCACGGTGATCAACCGTTTCAACACCCGCCCGTCCGTCGGCGCAAGCACCTGTCCCTGATTGAGCTGCTCGTTGATGACGGCGCGCTCCGCGGTCCGGGCGCGCAGGCCGTTGTCGGCGACGTTGAGCGCCGTGCGTTGCTCGTCGAGCTTGACGCGCGGCAGGATGCCGCGCTCGACCAGCCCTTCGGTCCGGGTGAAATCAAGCTGCGCCTGCCTGGCCTGGGCCTGCAGCGCCTCAATCTGCGCATCGAGCGATTTCATCTGGAGGACGAGCTTCTCGTCGCCGATTGCAGCGATGACCTGATCCGCGGTGACGCGGTCGCCTTCCCGCACCTTGAGCTGAACGACGGTGCCGCCGATGCGGCTGCGTGCAGGAACCACGCTGATGCTCTCGACGGTCGCAAAGACCGCCTTCTCGTCGCTGGCTTGCTGCTGCGCAACGGTGAACGTACCCGCGGCGGCAGCGGATCCCGCCGGTACCCCGATCGCCGCCCACGCGGCCACGAGCCCAAGGCGCGCCAGATATTGCATGGGACGCATCCGTATCGTCATGACTTCATCACACCGCGCTGCGGTGTCCTCTCATTTCATCGACATCGGGAGGAAGCGCGTTGATCTCGCGCAAGGCGCGCCCGCCCGCCTTTGCCTAGGCTTCACTTCGTCCTTGCGGACTTCGGCGCGCAGAACACCTGGTAAAGCGTCTTCAGGATTTCGCGCGCCGGCTCGCTGGCGATCGAATAGAAGATCGTCTGCGCATCGCGCCTGGCGACGACCAGGCCGTCCTTGCGAAGGAGCGCAAGATGCTGGGAGACCGTGGAGTCGCGCAGGCTCAGAAACTCTGCCAACTCGCCGACGGACCGCTCGCCGTCGATCAACTGGCAGATGATGAGAAGACGGTGGCGGTTCGAGAGCGCCTTGAGCAGCTCACTCGCCTGATCCGCCGCCCGCTCCATGATCTCGCTATCTATTTTCATACTTGCGTATATACGCAATTACGAATATATAGTCAAGCGCTGCACGACGGCCGGAGCTGAACCGGCGAAGCAGCCTGGTCCAACGGAGGTACCCATGGCGGAAGTTGTCGTAATCGGAGCCGGTCTGAGCGGAACGCTGATGGCCTATGAATTGCTACCCCAGTTGCGAAAGGAGGATCGCGTCAGCGTCGTCTCGCAAGGCGCGGTTTATCATTTCGTGCCGTCGAATCCGTGGGTGGCGATCGGCTGGCGCAAGCGCGAAGAGATCGAGATCGATCTCGCGGACATCATGAAACGCAAGGGCGTGCGGCTGCTGACGCAAGGCGCAAAGCGCGTCCACCCCGAGGAGAACCGTGTCGAGCTCGGCGACGGCACCTCGATCAACTATGATTGCCTGGTCGTGGCGACCGGTCCCGAACTTGCCTTCGACGAAATCCCCGGCCTCGGGCCGCAGGGTCATACGCAGTCGATCTGTCACGTCGATCACGCCGCCCATGCCCGCGAGGCCTTCGAGAAGCTCGCAGCCAATCCCGGCCCGGTGGTGATCGGCGCCGTTCAGGGCGCCTCGTGCTTCGGCCCTGCCTATGAGTTTCTCTTCATCCTGGAGACCGAGCTGCGCCGGCGGAAGCTGCGCGACCGGGTGCCGATGACGTTCGTCACCTCGGAACCCTATATCGGTCATCTCGGTCTCGACGGTGTCGGAGACACCAAGGGTCTCCTGGAAAGCGAGATGCGGGAGAAGCACATCAAGTGGATCACCAATGCCCGCGTCGACAATGTCGCACCCGGCTTGATGACAGTGGAGGAGCTTTCCGACAACGGCACGTCACGCAAGGCCCATGAGCTGCCATTCGTCTATTCGATGATGCTGCCCGCCTTCCGCGGCGTCGAGGCAGTGCGCGGCATCGAGAAGCTGACCAATCCGCGCGGCTTCGTCATCGTCGACAAGCATCAGCAGAATCCCGCGTTCCCCAACGTGTTCGCCGTCGGCGTCTGCGTCGCGATCGCACCGGTCGGCGCGACACCTGTGCCGGTGGGCGTCCCCAAGACCGGCTTCATGATCGAATCCATGGTGACGGCGACCGCGATGAACATCGGCGCCCTGCTCCGCGGCAAGGCGCCGACGGCGCAGCCGACCTGGAACGCGATCTGCCTCGCCGATTTCGGCGATTCCGGCGTCGCCTTCCTCGCGCAGCCGCAGATCCCGCCGCGCAACGTCAACTGGTCCTCCAAAGGAGAATGGGTGCACCTCGCCAAGGTCGCCTTCGAGAAATACTTCCTGCGCAAGATGCGGCGCGGCGAGAGCGAACCGTTCTACGAGCGCTTCGTTCTCGACAAGCTGAACATCGCCAAGCTCAAGGAGGTCCGAACCGGCACATGAGCACGACACGCCAGATCGTCTGCGGACATTGCGGGCGCATCAATCGCCTGCCGGCCGAGCGCGCAGCCCAAGATGCGCGCTGCGGCGCCTGTCACCAGCCGATGTTCACCGGCCATCCGGTCGAGGTGGACGAAGAAGCCTTCGGCCGCCATGTCGCCAGCAGCGACATTCCCGTGCTGGTCGACGTCTGGGCGCCATGGTGCGGACCCTGCCGCGCCATGGCTCCGATGTTCGAGCGCGCGGCGCAACAGCTCGAGCCGGGCGTCCGGCTCCTGAAGCTCAACTCGGACAATGCACCCGCGTTGTCGTCGCGGCTCAACATCAGCGGCATTCCAACGCTGCTGCTGATGCGCGGCGGCCGCGAGATCGCGCGCCAATCCGGCGCGATGGATGCGCGCAGCATCGTCGCCTGGACCGAAGCCAACCTGACCCGTACCTAAGAAGGAGCCTGCCATGAATGTCGATAAAGCCGTCCTCGCCTTTGCGGGATTCGTCGTCCTGCTCGGTCTCGCACTGGGCACCTATGTGAATGCTTACTGGTACCTGCTGACGGCCTTCGCCGGGCTGAACATGCTGCAGGCCTCGTTCACGGGCTTCTGCCCGGCCGCGATCGTGTTCAGGAAGCTCGGCCTGAGCAGCGGCTGCGCGTTCTCCTGAACGCGCCAATGCAGCCAGCGATGCGGGGGAATTTGCCATGACCGACGACACCTTCATTGAGGGACCTCTCTACGAGAAGCGCAGGAAGGTCTATCCACAGTCGGTCCACGGGCCGTTCCGCCGCATCAAATGGGCGATCCTGTGCGTCACGCTCGGGATCTATTATCTGCTGCCGTTCGTGCGCTGGAACAGAGGCCCCGGCCTGCCCGACCAGGCCGTGCTGATCGACCTGCCGCATCGCCGCTTCTATTTCTTCTTCATCGAGCTGTGGCCGCAGGAGGTCTACTACTTCACCGGCCTGCTCATCATCGCGGCGATGGCGCTGTTCCTGATGAACGCCGTCGCGGGACGATTGTGGTGCGGCTATCTGTGCCCGCAGACGGTGTGGACCGATCTGTTCTACGCCGTGGAGCGCTGGGTCGAGGGCGACCGCCGCGAGCGCATGCAGGGCGACAAGCGTTACTGGACGTTCGAGCACATGCGGAAGGTCGCGCTGAAGCATTTCCTCTGGATCATGATCGCCTGGTGGACCGGTGGCGCCTGGGTGCTGTATTTCGACGACGCGCCGACGCTGGTGAAGGAGCTCGCCACCTTCCAGGCCCCGTTCATCGCCTATCTCTGGATCGGTATCCTGACCGCGACAACCTACGTCTTCGCCGGCCACGCCCGCGAGCAGATGTGCATCTACATGTGCCCATGGCCGCGCATCCAGGCGGCGCTGACCGACGAATGGGCGCTCAACGTCACCTATCGTCGCGACCGCGGCGAGCCGCGCATGTCGGTGAAGAAGGCGGACGCCGCCCGCGCGCACGGCGATGTCGCCGGCGACTGCGTCGACTGCCACCAGTGCATCAACGTCTGCCCCACCGGCGTCGACATCCGCCACGGCATCCAGCTCGGCTGCATCCAGTGTGGCCTCTGCATCGACGCCTGCGACAACGTCATGAGCGAGATCGGCCGGCCCAAGGGCCTGATCGGCTACGACACCGACATCAACATGCAGCGCCGGCGCGAGGGCAAGCCGCCGATCTACCGCATCGTCCGCGCGCGCACGCTGATCTATACCGCGGCCATCGCCATCGTCGGCACCATCATGGTCTACACCCTCGCCACGCGCGCGACGATGGACGTCAACGTGCTGCACGAGCGCAATCCTCTGTTCGTTCAGCTCTCGGATGGCGGGGTCCGCAACGATTATACCGTGCGCATTCTCAACAAGGGCGCACAGCGGTCGTTTGCGATCGAGGTCTCCGGGCTAACAGGCGCGACCATCCGGGTCGCAGGCATCGAGACGGCTTCCGGCGGCAAGCCCGTCGTCGAGGTCGGGCAGGACCAGACCCGCGAGGTCAGGCTGTCGGTGCAGGTCGGGCCCGCCGACGTGCCGAAGACCTCGCGCGATCTCGAGGTTACGATCACCGATACCGCCGGCGGCGGGCGGGCGAGCGCCCGTGACCACTTCCTGCCCGGCGACAAATAGGGTCTGCGTTGAGCATCCGGCGCCGCATGCTCAACGAGACGTTAACATTACCGCTCGAATTGGAGCCGCGTCCCAACGGTATTTTCCATCCTTTGCGCTAAGCATGGCCGCGTGACGCGGCATCTGCCGGCGTGAACGGGACGAGGGGACGTGGTCGACATCGCGCAGCAGGCAGCGATCCATCCGGCATCCACTGGGGATGCCATGCCTGCGCGCGTCCCGCTCGTTGCGATCGACCCCGGCCAATGGCGCGCGCTGGCACAGCGTGCGATCGAGCCGAACGGATATTATCTGCCGGCCTGGGAGCTCGCCGTCAGCGCCACCGCGCGCGGCCGCACCTCGGCCTCCGCCCTGCCCGCATTCGACGGCACCTCGTCGCGGCTGATCGGGCTGATGCCCGTGATCTCGCTGTGGCGCTCCTTAAAGATTCCCCTGCCCGCGCTGGTGAGCGCGCATCCCTACGGCACGCTGTGCAGCCCGTTGCTCGACCGCGACGCCCCGATCGAAGCGGCGACGCGCCTGTTGCAGCAGGCTCGCAAGGCCGGCGCGCATGCGCTCGTGCTCAACGACGTCGCGCTCGACGGCGCCGCGATGCATGCGCTCAAGCAGGTCCTGGGCCGTGACGGCCTCAAGCCGCGCGTGCTCTCCTCCTGCATGCGCGCCAGCCTCGATGCGACGCAGGAGGCCGAAACGCTGCTGCGTGACGCACTCGGCACCAAGAAGCTCAAGGAGCTGCGCCGTCAGCGCCACCGGCTCGAAGAGCACGGCTCTGTGACGTTCGACGTCGCGCGCCGGCCAGATGAGATCGCGCCCGCGCTCGAAACCTTCCTGCAGCTCGAATCCAGCGGCTGGAAAGGCAAGCGTGGCACCGCGCTGGTCCAGCATGATGGCGATGCGGCCTTCATCCGCCGCGCCGTACCGGCTCTGGCCGAGACCGCGCAGTGCGAGATCATCACGCTGCGCGCCGGCTCGACACCCGTCGCCGCCGGCATCGTGCTGCGCCATCAGGATCGCGCCTTCTTCTTCAAGCTCGGCATCGACGAACGCTTCGCGAAATATTCGCCGGGCGTGCAGCTCACGCTCGAGCTCACCCGCCATCTCTGCGCTGATCCCACTATTGCCAGCGCGGATTCCACCGCGAGCGCCGACCACCCGATGATCAACCCGATCTGGCGCGGACGCTTTGCCATCGGCGACGTGCTGATCCCGCTGCGGCGGCACGATCCGGTCGTGGCGCTGGTGCACGGAGCGTTGCTCGGCCTCAACGCCGCGCACGAACGCGCGCGACGCATAGTACACTCAATAAGACGTGCGGGTCGCCCGGCTAGCTAGTTCGGGGCGCACCGCTCGACTGCTTCTAAGAGATTTTGAAGCAACTCCTCGAGGCTTTCAGCCTGAGTGGCGCAACCAGGAAGAGATGGGACCTCGGCCCAATAACCGCCCTCCTCCGCCTTGTGCACGATAATCTCGATCTTCAAGCTACTACTCCGCCGCCTGGGCGTTGATCTCCGCAGAGACCTGCCGAATCGCCTTTGCGAGCAGGTTCGGGTCCTGCGCGCCGGAGACGGCATATTTCTGCGCGAACACGTAGGTCGGCACGCCGGAGATGCCCTTCTCGGCGGCTTCCTGTGCGTCGGCCGAAACGCGCGCGACGTCCTCGTCCGTGGCAAGGCGCCTGCGCACGTCGTCGGCATCGAGGCCGACGTCTGCGGCCGCCTGCACCAGCACGTTCACATCGGTGAGATCGCCGCCATCGCGGAAGTACAGCTCCATCAGGCGCTGCTTCATCTCGGGCGCCTTGCCGATCGCCTCGGCCCACAGGATCAGGCGATGGCAGTCGGTGGTGTTGGGCTGACGCGCCACCAGCTCCGGCTTGTAGACCAGCCCCTCCTCGTTTGCGGCCGCGACGACGCGCCCGGCGATGCCCTTATAGGCCTCGACCGAGCCGAACTTCTGGGTGAGATAGGCCTCGCGGCTGATGCCCTCGCGCGGCACCCAGGGATTGAGGAAGAACGGGCGGAAGTTGAGCTTGACGGGGACATCAGGAACGAGCGCCAGCGCGCTCTCGATCCGGTGCTTGCCGATATAGCACCAGGGGCACACCACGTCGGAGACGACGTCGATCTGGAGCGGTTTGAGCGTGCTCATGTCAGGCGCCTCCTTCTGGCACTTTGGCTTTGCTCCAAGATAAGCCGAACCGGTCCCGAGGCAAGGGCACTAGGACATGGCTGCCGCCATCTGCTTCAGCCGCTCGGCGGTGCGCTCGTCCGCCGGGAAGAAAGTCTCCAGCGCCAGCTCCGACAGGGTGATGTCGACCGGCGTGCCGAACACCATGGTGGTGGAGAAGAAACTCAGGATCTCGCCCCCGTGGCGCAGCTTGAAGGGGATCGCGACATTGTCGCTCGACAGCGGCCCCGCGCGCGCCGGAATCGGGTAGCTCTTGAGATCGCCGTAGAGCTTGATCAACTCAGGATCGGCCGTCGCCTCGCATTGCCGGTGCAGCCGCTCCAACAGATGCCCGCACCATTCGGCGAGATTGACCGTGCGCGGCGCCAGCGCCTCGGGATGGAAGGCGAGCCTGAGCACGTTGAAGGGCTGGCCGAGCAGATGCTGTGGAATGCCGTCGAGCAGCGGCGCCACCATGCGGTTGGCCGAGACCAGGTTCCAGTGCCGGTCCACCGCGAGCGCGGGATTGGGCTCATGCGCCTTCAGCACGAGGTCGATCGCCTGGCGGGCTGACTTCAAGGCGGGATCCTCCAGCGGACGCTGCTGGAACGCGGGCGCGAAGCCGGCCGCGACCAGCAGCACGTTGCGTTCACGCAGGGGCACGTCGAGCCGCTCGGCGAGCCTGAGCACCATGTCGCGCGAGGGCGCGGCGCGGCCGGTCTCGACGAAACTCAAGTGCCGCGCCGAAATTTCGGCTTCGCCCGCGAGATCGAGCTGGCTCATGCGGCGGCGCTGCCGCCATTCGCGCAAATGGTCGCCGATATGAACCGGCTGGCTGTGTTCGGTACGGGCCGTGGATGCATGTGCGTTCATGACGAGAAACCTATCACGCAGATTTCGGCCCTTCCATTACCAGCGAGGTAATCGAACTGGCCCTCGGGCCGGCGCATCTTCGGTTGCAACAGGAGATGACCATGATCGCGCTGCTGCTCTACCGGACCGTCGCCGACCACCTTGTTCCCTTCGCCATGACGCTCGCGACCCGCATGCTGGCGCGCAGCCTCAACATGCCCGAGCCGCTGGTGCATTCGACCGGGGATTACGTGGTCGCTCACGTCACAGCCTTCGAGCACGGCGTTGCCAGGAGCCTCTGTCCGTTCCGCCTCGCCCGCTTGCTCCGCGCCTGGTGGCGCGGACGGCACTGAATTCCACCCCAGCCCAGCCAAGGAGACCTTCGATGATCGACGCATCCACCTTCCTCCGCCGCGCCCTGCTCGCCGATGCCATCTTCAGCGGCGTCGCCGCGCTCGGCTTCACCTTCGGCGCGAGCGCGTTCGCAGCTCTGTTCAATCTGCCGGAAGCGCTACTGCGCGAGACCGGCCTGTTCCTGATCGCCTACACCGCCCTGGTCGGCTGGCTCGCCTCGCGCGCCTCGGTGGCGAAACCTCTGGTGCTGCTGATCGTGATCGGCAATGCGGCCTGGACGGTCGGCAGCATCGCGCTGCTGTTCTCCGGCGCGGTGTCGCCGAACATCGCCGGCGAGCTCATGGTCGTGGCGCAGGCGATCGCCACCGGCGTGTTCGCGGAGCTGCAATATGTGGGATTGCGCAAGAGCGGCAGCGTCGCAGCGGCATGACGTCCTCGTGTCCCGGACGCGCTGCAGCGCTCTTGCGCTGCTGCGCAGAGCCGGGACCC
>NZ_CAKZJO010000051.1 GCF_936943645.1 uncultured Bradyrhizobium sp.
GAAGAACCGCACAGCAGCATACAGGTGGTGCCGATCACTCGGCCTTCCCTGCGCGGTGGTCGGACGGCTTATGCCGTGATCTCCCGGGAGCCGAACTTTCCTTCTGGCCTCCCTCGCCCCGCGAATTGAAATGATGCCGTCTGCCCGGTTGGGCTCGCGCACATCTCCGCGAAAGGCTTGACCGTAGCAACGACGGCCAGGACCACACGGTTTTGCCGTACGCACGGCCCGCCATGTCGCCGCAGTATTCCCGGCCCTGTCGACGGAGCCGGAAACTTGCAGGGCGAGACGAAGCCTGACAGCGCCGTTCGTCCGCACGCGGCCACGAGCTCACAGGGACTACCCGCCCTGCCCGCACCTCTCGCGCCGACGCTGCCGCGTCCACCGCAAGCCCGGCTCGCGATCAAGACGACCTCGAGATCGCCCCTCTTGGTGAGCCGGGATGACCGACACATACGTCAAAACCGAATTTCGGTAAAGTGGAATATTTTTATGCGCATGGATTGACAGAGGGCGACACAGACCGGCGCCCGTCCCGTCATCCCCGGGGACGGCGGCGATAGCTGCGGGGTCACGGTCAAGTAAGGAGATCATGCTATGCTTCCCGCCATCGAGGCCCGGTCGAATCGTCCCATGGCTCTTTCGCGCAAGCTGCTTCTGCTGATCGCCGGCCTCGTCATGACCGGTGCACCGGCGCGCGGCGCGGAGTTCTACACCGAGGACCTTCGCATCCCCATGGCGGAGGCCGGTCCGCAGGGGCTGGAGGCATTCCTGGTGCGCCCGGCGGGAACGAAGCGTTATCCGCTCGCGCTGCTCAGCCACGGCTCGCCGCGCAGCTTCGACGACCGCGCCACCATGTCCGCGCACAGATATTACGGCATCGCGCTCGAATACGCCCGGCGCGGCTTCGCGGCGCTGATCCTGATGCGGCGCGGCTATGGCACCTCGCCCGGCGGCCGCGTCGACAGCGTCGGCGGTTGCGCGAAAGCCGCCTATTTGCCCGCGGCCGCGGTCGCGGTGGCCGATTTGCGCGCCGCGATCGACGCGATGACGCGCCGGGCCGACGTCACGACATCAGGCATGATCGCGGCCGGCCACTCCGCCGGCGGGCTCGCGACGATCGCGCTCGCCGCGCAGGCCCCGCCCGGTCTCGTCGCCGCGATCAACTTCGCCGGCGGCCGCGGCTCGCGCGACGATGACGACGTCTGCAATGCGGACGGACTGGTGCAGGCCTTCGCCGCCTTCGGCAAGACCTCGCGGCTGCCCACGCTGTGGGTCTACGCGGCCAACGATTCCTATTTCGGCCCCGATCTGGCGCGCCGCCTCCACGACGGATTTCGCGCCGCTGGCGGCAACGCGACATTCATCGCGGCGCCGCCCTTCGGCGATGACGGCCACTATCTCTATTCGGTGACGAGCCGCCCGCAATGGACACCCTATGTCGACGCCTTCCTGCGCGAGCGCGGCCTTATCGGCCGCGACATTCTGGGTCTGCCCGATCCGCTGCCGCCGCCGCGCCAGCTCAACGAGGCTGCGCGGGCCGAGTTCGCGCGCTATCTCGCCAGCACGCTGCCGCACAAGGCGTTCGCGGTGTCGCCGAACGGCGGCTATGGCTGGCGCGCCGGACGCGTCACGGCCGACGAGGCCCAGCGTGACTCGCTGGCGGCCTGCATGAAATGGTCGCCGACCTGCACGCTCTATGCGATCGACGATCGCCTCGCCGGGCCATCGCAGGCGACACCCACCGATCAGAGCGCTCGCGCCCGATAGGAACTGCGCGCCGAGGGCTGGTTTGTTAACTCCGGCACTCTATGACGAACTCCATGCTGTGGGATCTGGCACGCTTCAATCTTGGCGCCACGTGGAGGCACGCGGTGCTCGTCCTATTGTTGTCGGCCCCGCTCTCCGCGCACGCCGGAGACGGCAACAACGAACTCGGTGCAGGCGAAACGCCGTCGTCCCGGGCCTTGATCCGGAAGATCATCGAGCGCGAAACTGCACGCACCAATCTGCCGGCCGATGTCGCTGAAGCCGTCGTCTTCGTCGAAAGCGGTTACAATTCGGCCGTCATCGGCAACGCTGGCGAGATCGGCCTGATGCAGGTCCGGCCCGAGACGGCAGCGATGCTGGGCTTCCGGGGGAGCGAGGCGGAGCTCGCCGAGCCCGACATCAACATCCATTACGGGGTGCTTTATCTCAGCCAGGCCTGGCGGCTGGCCGGCGGAGATATTTGCCGCGCCCTAATGAAATACCGGGCCGGGCATGGCGAGGAAGCAATGACCGCGCGGTCGCAGGTCTATTGCAACCGGGCGCGCAACCGTCTTGCCGCCATGAATTCGAAGGCGCTGTCGACCGAAGCGGCGGCAGCTCCCGAATCAGCGCCCCCGGCTGCGGCTGTTGCGGTGGCAGCGGCTCCGGCCAAACCGGTGATCCGGTCGAAGGTCTCCGTACAGCCCAAGGCCGTTTACGCCCGTTATCGACAGGGCACCGCAGCGGCCAGCCGCGCCTATTGGGCAGCTCACGAGGCTCGGGTCAGCCGCATCAAGGCCCGCATCGAAGCACGATGGAAGCGCGTCGCATCGCGCTGACGATGATATCTTAGAGCCGCTCGCTGAGCGCGAGCTTGTAGCCGACGCCGGTGACGGTTGCGATCACGGGCGTGCCGCTGCCGACGAGCTTGCGGCGCAGCCGCGCCACCAGCGCGTCGACCGTGCGGATGTCGACCTCGGCCTGGCGATTGCTCACCACCTCGATCAGATAGTCGCGGCTGAGCGGCCGTCCATCGGCGCCGACGAGCGCCGCGAGCAGATCGAACTCGGCGCGCGTCAGCGCCACCGGCTTGCCGTCGCTGCCGAGCAATTCACGCCGCGTCAGGTCGATGATCCAGTCGCCGAAGGCGATCGAATTGTGATTGCGCGCCGCCTTGCGGTCGATCGAGCGCCGCCGCAGCACACTGCGTGCGCGCGCGAGCAGGTCGCGCAGATTGATCGGCTTGGTGACGTAGTGGTCGCCGGCGATTTCGAGGCCGAGGATGCGATCGACATCGGTGTCGCGACGCGTCACGAAGATGATGCCGGCATTGCTGGTCGCCTGGATCTCCTTGGCGAGCTCGAAGCCGTCGCCGTCGGGCAATTGCAGGTCGAGAAAGACGAGATCGGTGCGCGCACGCAGCGCCTGGCGGCATTCCGCGCAGGAGCCGGCGCCGACCACGTCGAAATTGTTCTCGCTGAAATAACCGACCAGCATGGTCCGCGTCACCGGATCGTCCTCGACGACGATCAGCCGCTCGCGGCCGGCGGGACGCACTTCCCGAAGTGCGGAATCAACCACGGTCTTGGGTGTCCTGTTTGCCTGCGGCCCGACCTGCATATTCAAGCCGCTGCGCAATGCGCTGTCATGTGAACGGACATTCACGACTTGTTCGAGCCCCCGAGATTAGCCGCCGGAATATTAGGCGCGATGCGACGCGCAAACAATATTGCTCATGGCCTTTGACGTATTAAGTATGAATTGGCCCACAATTCTCATTCTGCGCATCAATGCGCCGGACGGCCTTTGCGGCGGCCATGGATCGCCCCCTGGCCATCGATCCGCACATTCGGCTTCGGACTCAAGGCCTGGTTAACGTAAAAAAGGCCTTCGGCTTCGGAAAGCCCGGCCGCGCCTCTATTGTCCCGCCTGCATAATAAGAACCACGGAGCAGGTGTGATGCAGGGGCAGACCCGGTTGGCTGCCGGTCGAACCGGACAGGGCGCAGTGCCGTTCGCTCGTTCGCACACGCTCGACGTCCTGCGCGGTCTCGCCATCGCCGGCGTCATGGCGATCCACGTCTCGCAATCCTTTCCGTCGAACATCCACGCCGTCGATTTCGCCTTCATGTGCGGCTGGACCGGCGTCAACGTGTTCTACTTCGTCAGCGCCATGACGATGTGCCTGATGTGGACGCAGCGCAGCGGCGAGACGAATCCGACCCGCAAATTCTACATCCGCCGTGCCTTGCGCATCGCGCCGCTGTTCTGGCTGGCGATCCCGGTTTACCTCGCCATCAACGGCACCGGGCCGGGCGACAACGCGCCTTACGGCATCGGGCCGCTTCAAGTGATCCTGACCGCGACGTTCCTGCACGGCTTCTGGCCGGACAGCGTCAACAGCGTGGTGCCCGGCGACTGGTCGATCGCGGCGGAGATGACCTTCTATCTCGTCTTCCCGCTCTTGATCACCGCGTTCGGATCGCGCCGCCATCTCTATCTCGCGCTCGCGATCGTGCTGCATCTCGTCAATGTCTGCCTGTTCAAGCCCTGGGCCTTCGCGCTGTTCTCGGCCTATTACGGCCAGGCCCACGCGGCGTTCGTCTGGACCTCGCTGCACATCAGCTTCCTGAACCAGCTTCCGGTGTTCCTGATCGGATGCGCGCTGTTCTTTTCGCTGCGCGACGGCTTCGCCAGGTCGGATGCCGCGATCTACGCCGTCTTCATCGCGCTGTCCTTCATCGCCAACCGCGCCACCGGCTCGCATGAGTTCAACTATCTCATGATCAACCTCGTGCTCGGCGCACTGGTCGTCGGTTGCATCAAGCTTGCCATCCGCTTCCAGCCCCTGGAGGCGCTCGGCCGCAATTCCTATTCGATGTACCTGTCGCACTTCGCGGTGATCTACGGCCTGCGCCAGCTCTGGCCGCTCGCGGACGGGCTGGTCTCGCTGCTCGTCGCCTATGTCGTCACCGCCGCGCTGAGCTATCTCGTCGCACGCGCGACATGGCATCTGGTCGAGCGGCGCGCGCAGGACCTCGCGCATCGCCTGACAATTGCGGGACCAGACCGGTCAAGCCTCCAGCCGGCCGTCGCCGCCACCGCAGCCGGCATGCGCTGAACGCCCCTGCTCCGCCTCCGCCGACCTGAAGCGGCTTGCTTCACTGCTCGCCTTCTAATCTACTGTGGAGGCTCTTCACGGATGGAGTGGGCACCATGGAGGTCATACTGCTCGGCACCGGCGGCCCGCGCCCGGACCCCCGCCGCATGGCGACGACCACGCTGATCAGGCTCGGCGACGAGAATATCCTGTTCGACGCAGGCCGCGGCGTCGTGTTGCAGCTGACCAAGGCCGGCGTTCCGCTCGGCGCGATCAACACGGTCTTCCTCACGCACCATCATTTCGACCACATCGGCGACCTCTACGACGTGATGCTGAATTCGTGGATGTCCGGGCGCGAGGACGCCTTGCGAATCTATGGTCCACCGGACACCGGGCGGCTCGTCGACACGCTGATCACGCAGGTCTACGACAAGGACATCACCTGGCGCGACAAGGGCGAGCCGAGCTTCGGCGGTTGGAAGCCCGTCGTCGCAACCGACATCATGCCGGGGCCCGTTATGGACACCGGACGCTGGAAGATCAGCGCCGAGCTGGTCTCGCATGGCGACGGCCTCGACATGCCACCGGCCTTCCTGGCGCGATGGATGTGCCTCGGCTACCGCTTCGAAGCTGAAGGCAAGGTGATTGCTATTTCCGGCGACACGGTCCCTTGCGCCGGGCTCGAGCGGCTGGCGCAGGGAGCCGACCTGCTCGTGCAATGCTGCTTCCTCGCGACACCGGAGATCACCAACGAGCACCTCCGCCGCCTCGCGAAATTCACGATCGCCTGCGGCGACACCGTCGGGAAGGTCGCGGCCAAGGCCGGCGTCGGGAAGCTCGCGCTGACCCATCATCGCCCGCGCGCCGACGATGCCATGCTGGACGCGCTGCTCGCGGATGTCAGGAAAGACTATGCGGGTCCTGTCGTGATGGGCGAGGATCTCACGCGGATCGAGGTTTGAGGACCTTCGATCAGCCCGCCTTCGCGTTCAGGACGGTCCGACCTCGATCCGGAACGACAGCTGCTCTTCCGTACCCGCTGCGATGTGCATGAGGCCCGGCTTGTCGCTGAACTCGCCGTCGAAGCCGGCTGGACTGGCATAGCCGCGCCAGGGCTCGATGCAGAGGAATGGCGCGCCCGACGGTTTCGACCAGACACCGAGTTCGCGAAAGCCGCGCCAGGACATCTTGAGCCAGGGGCCGGTGGCCGCGGCATAGCGGACGGCATTGCTCTCGATCTTGTCGAAGATGACGGCGTCGTCGGCGAACAGGGATTCGGACAAGGCGAGCACGCTGCCTTTCACCGGGCTCGGCTCCGCTGCCGCGCGCAGCAATCCGCCATCGAGGCGGCGGACGGGAGACTGCTCCGCGCTCGCAAAGGTCAGCGCGTAGCTCTCCTTGGCAAGTCCCGGCTGGAGCGGCCAGTTGAACGCGGGATGACCACCGATCGAAGCCGGTAACGTCTCCTTGCCGGTGTTGGCGATCACGAGCGTCAGATCGAGGCCGGCATCGTCGAGCGCATAGATCGCGGTCAGCCGGAACGCGAACGGATAGAGCGCACGCGTCGTCTCGTTGTCTTCGAGCACCAGCGCGCAGCGACGCTCGCCGCGTTCTGTCCACGCAAAGCGGCTGTCGCGCGCAAAGCCGTGCTGGGTCATCCGGTAGGTCTTGCCCCGGTGCCGCAATTCGTCTCCGGCGAGACGCCCGACGATCGGAAACAGCAACGGCGCATGGCGCGGCCATTCCGCCCCCGCCTGCCAGACGAATTCGGTGACGTCGTCCTTGAGCGAGCACAGCTCGGCGCCGTGCGCCTTGATGGTCGCAGTGAGGGAGCCGCCGCGGAGCGTGTGGGTATCGTCACTCATGGCCGAGATCTACACCGCGCCCCCGCACGCAGCAAGGCGGCGCCAGCCATGCAGATGGAGCGTCTCCCCCGTGCAGGGCCGCGTCATATTTCCGTACCCAAACAGTTGCTCCCTTGCACCCCGTCCACTGCCTGCGTCCCGCAGGACCGGTCCGGACTTCGTTCAACCATCGTGGTAGCCAATTGAAATTCTTCATCAACGGCCGCTTTCTGTCGCAAAAGCTCACCGGCGTTCAGCGTTATGCCGCTGAAATCGTCAAGGCGATCGACGTGCTCTTGGCCTCGGAGCAAACGCCTGCCAGCTTGCGGAACGCGGACTGGCAGCTGCTGACGCCCGTGGATGCAAGCGAAGACCTTCATCTCGAGCGAATCAAAATTCGCACCGTCGGTCGCTTGCGCGGGCACGCCTGGGATCAAATCGATCTGGCGCGCGCCGCTGCAGGAGGCCGCCTGATCAGCCTGGCCAATGCCGGCCCGGTGTTCCATCGCGACCACATTGTCGTGATCCACGACGCACAGGTCTTTCGCAGGCCCGACTTCTTCAACTGGCGCTATCTGGCAGTTCACCGAACGATGGGCCGGCTGCTCGCCCGACACGGAAGGATCGCAACCGTGTCGGCCTTTTCGCGCAATGAGCTTGCCGAGGTGCTCAATCTGCCGGCAAATGCGATCCCGGTGTTTCCCAACAGCGCAGAACACTTCGCCAGGACGAAGCCCGATCCCGGCATCGTTGCCAGACTTGGGGTTCAGCCGCAGAAATTCTTTCTCTACGTGGGCTCGAGGACCAAGAACAAGAATCTCTCCGTCGCGATCCGCGCGGTCCAGTTGCTCGATCGGGCCGACGTGCCGCTGGTCATCGTCGGAGGAGATAACAGCAAGGTGTTTCAGGACAATTCGGGCGACGGGGCTTCCGGCCTGTTGCTGGCCGGACGTTTGACGGACAGCGAGATTGCCGCGCTCTATGCGCATGCGTCGGCATTCGTGTTTCCCTCGCTCTATGAGGGCTTTGGCGTGCCGCCGCTCGAAGCCATGATCTTCGGTTGCCCGGTCATCGCCTCGACGGCCGACGCCGTCGTGGAGACGTGCGCCGACGCGGCTGCGTATTTTAGCGCCAATGATGCCGAAGCGTTGAAGCAACTCATGCTCGAAAGACTGGCAATCGGCGCCATCTCCGATCAGGAACGCCGACGGCAGCAGGAGCGTGTTGCGTTCTTTTCGTGGCAGAAGTCGGCAAAGTCGTTGCTCGACCATCTCGCGCCGGCAGCGGACATTGCCAGCGCTGCTTGAAGTTCGACGCGCTTCGCCCATCGCGCGCATCGGTTTTCGCACAAACAATTTGCAACTGGCTGCAACTCGCGCATCTGCACGTGGTTCCACAAGATGTTTTCGTGACAATCGTGCGCGCAAAGAGCTTGGCGCAACATCACCACATCGCTGCCCCATTATCGCTACGTATTCGGGGAACTGTGTTTCGCACTAGCGAAATCAGAACAGGGATACACGATGTCCGGCTCTCCGACGCAGCTCTATGCAAGGCAACCGATGAAAGTGCTGCACGTCGCCGAGACGATTCGGGGCGGGATTGCGAGCTACCTGAACGAGTTGCATCCACAGCAGCAGGCAAGCTTCGGCGCGGAGAACGTGCACTACGTCGTGCCCTCGGATCATCGTCGCGATCTCCCTGGAATCGATGACAGCCAGATTACGACGTTCGAACGGCCCGGCCGCAGCATCGCCGGCCTATTCCAGATGCTGCGTGCGAGCATGCAGGCGCTCGATGCCTTCCGTCCCGATGTCGTGCATTTGCATTCCTCGTTTGCGGGCCTCGTGCTCCGCCCCGCGCTTGCGGCCCGCTCGGACGGACCGCGCGTGGTCTATTGCCCGCACGGCTGGGCATTCTCGCGCGAGACCGGCCGTCTCAGTCATGTGGTGACGAAGGCGGCGGAGAATCTTCTCGCGCGCACGTCGGATCGAATCATCTGCATCTCCGGCGACGAGTTCAACGAAGCGGTTCGCGCGGGAATTCCGGCCGACCGCCTCACCCTCGTTCACAACGGCATCTCGAAGACGCGCTCGCCGCAGCCCGTCGCCGCGGACTGGACCTCCGACAAGGTCAAGGTCCTGTTCATCGGGCGCCTGGACCGCCAGAAGGGATTCGATCTCCTGATGGAGGCCGCGCGCGCGCTCGAGGATGTGCTTGATATCCGCATGATCGGTGCCTCCGTCGTCAACAAATACGAAGGTCCGAGCGTCCCGCCCAACGTGTCCCTGCTGGGCTGGCTCGACCGCCCGACCATCGAGACCCAGCTGGAAGCTGCCGATCTCGTCGTGATTCCGTCGCGATGGGAGGCCTTCGGCCTCGTCGCGCTGGAAGCGATGCGTGCGGCCAAGCCCATCCTGGCGTTCCGCAGTGGCGCCCTGCCCGAGATCGTCGTCGACGGCGTCACCGGCGTGCTTTGCGAGCCCGTCGCCGTTCAGCCGCTCGTGGACGGCTTTCGGCGCGCGCTCGATTTCGATCTCAAGGTGTTGGGGCAGCGCGGCTACGACCGGTTCAAGCAGCTCTATGACGTCCAGAAGACGCATGGCCAGCTGCAGCAGGTCTATCTCGAGCTTGTGCAGGACGACAAGGCACCGGTCGCAACGAAGGCAGCGCTGCAATCGGATCTCTCCAAGAATTTCTGATGGAGAGACGCTCACGCACCTTGGTTCGCGGCAATCTCCTCCGTCTCGCGGGCCTCATCACGTCGATTGCCCTGGCGGTGCCCGCCTGCGCTCAGCCGCTCGATGCCCGCTTCCTGCTGGGTGTCGGCACCCATCAGGGGCTGGGCGGGCCGGTGAGCGCACGCGGATACGTGCCTGCGGAGAACGTCGCGCAGATCAAGCAACTCGGCCTCAACGCCTTCCGCGACGATTTTCCGTGGTCCGACTTCGAGGTCGGGGGACGCCGGATGGGGTTCACGCCCCGGCTGGGGAGGCTCGAAACGCAGGTCAAGTCAGGCGTCGCGCGCCCGCTGCTAATCCTGGCGTTCGGTCATCATCTGGTTCCGAATTCCTCGCCACCGACCACCGACGAGGCGCGGCAGCGGTTTGCCGACTACGCTGCGGCGGCGGCGCAATCGGTGGTGGCGCAGCATCCACTCTTCGAGCTCTGGAACGAATGGAATCTGGCATCGAAGAAGGATGCCGCGTTCTCGCCTGAGAACTATCTGGCGCTTGCCCAAGCTGCGCGGCCGGCGGTCAAACGGGTTGCCCCGAATGCGCCGTTCCTGGTCGGCGCGCTCGGCGACGATCCGGGTTGGACCTGGACGGAGAAGATGCTGCGCACCGGCATCCTTCAATATGCGGATGGCGCATCGATCCACCTCTACAATTTCTGCATGGGCCCGAGCAAACGCACCTCGGCCGAGATCATCGACCGACTCACGGCGTTTCACCGCCTCGTCGGCCAGGCGAGCGGAAACCCGGACTACCCGATCTATGTCACGGAGACGGGCTGGACCACCGCCAGCAACAAATGCGGCGTCAACGAACAGGCCCAGGCCGACAATACGGCGCAACTCATCCTGTGGGCGTCGACCGCGACACGCTGGCTCAAGGGCATGTGGCTCTACGAGCTCAAGGACAGCGGCAAGAATCCATCGGAGCTGGAGGACAATTTCGGACTCTATCGTTTCGACAATTCGCCGAAGCCGGTCGCCTGTGCCGCCCAGGGCGCCTGGGCCTTCATTCGCTCCAGCCTGAGCGCCGAGCGGCGCGAGCTCGCCAGCGGCGTCGTGTCGATCAATGCCACCACGGCTTCGGGGAGCAGACTTGCGGTCTGGTCCGAGACTCCAGACCGACGCTATGAAATCCGGCTCAAGGGCGATCAACAAGGCGCAAGCTTTGCGATGCCGTGCGACCAAGCGGCCAAGCCCGCGTCCGGGGTCTGGATTCCCGTCTCGAGCACCCCGGTTCTGATTGCAGCCAATGACAGTGCCGTTCCCGCCCTGGAGATCAGGCCGGCGCGGTAGAGGCTTTTTTTGCAGACATGAGGTTGACGCGATGAAAGTTCTTTTGACGTCCACGCTTTACCCGACGCCTCAGGCCCCAAAGATCGTCGGCGGCGCGGAGATCTTCGCCCGCCGTTTCGCCGAAGGGCTGGCGCAGCGCGGTGACGAGGTGGAAGTGATCCGGGCCGAATCCGTCCCAGGGCAAGCCCTGGAGACCTGCGACGGCATCAACGTCTATTCCGCGCCGGTGCAAAACATCTATCGGCCCTTCACCGAGCAGAAGAACGTCGCACTGCGCAGCATGTGGCACGCGATCGACGACTGGCAGATGCAGGCCCCCCTGATCGCCGAGCGCATCCGGGCTTTCAAGCCCGACGTGCTGCACTCCAACAACCTCTCCGGCCTCACCACCGCGATCTGGCGCGTGGCCGCGCAGCTCGGCGTTCCCGTGCTCCACACGCTCCATGACTATTATCTGACCTGCCCGCGCTGCTCGCGCTTCGACAAGGGGTGCTCCTGCGAGCGCACCTGCACGAGCTGCAACATCCTGACCTTCCATCGCAAGCGTGCCACGCACTGGCTCAGCGCCGTGGTCGGCGTCAGCGAGCGCGTTCTGTCCATTCACACCGACATGGGCATGTTCTCGGAGACGCCGATCCGCACCGTGATCCGCAACGCCTCGACCGAGCCGCCGCATGCGCCCTATCCGCGTCCGATCTGCACCACCGAGGTGACGTTCGGATTCATCGGCCGCCTCACGGAGGAAAAAGGCATCGAGAACCTGATGCGGGCCCTGGCGCTGCTGCCCCGGGATCGCATCCGCATGATGATCGCCGGCCGGGTCAGCGACGAGGAACAGCGACGGCTCAGGACGCTGGCGCCCGATGCGCGCATCGAGTTCATGGGCTTCGTCGCACCGGACGATTTCTACAAGCAGGTCGACGTCGTGGTCGCCCCCTCCATCTGGCACGACCCCGGCCCCCTCGTCGTCGCAGATGCCAAGGCGGCCGGCCGGCCATTGCTCGGAACGCGCTTTGGTGGCATGCCCGAGGTCATCGAGCACGGCGTGACGGGCTGGCTGACCGAAGCCGATCCGCAATCCCTGGCCAAGAGCATGCTGGCGGTCGCGTCCGATCCGCACAAGATCGACGAGATCAGCCGGCGCCTCGTCGCCGACACCAACAAGTGGATCTTTGCCGACGTGCTGTCCTCGTACAAAAACCTGTACGAGCAATTGCGCGAGCAGCGGATGTCGCGCATGCGCGCGGCAACGAGCGAGGCGCCACAGGGACGGACGGTCGGCAAGGAGCGCCTCATTCCGCGATGACACGCCGGCCATGACACGCCTCCTCGCGATGGCGGGCTACGTCTATCAGAGCGCCGCGGCGATCATCCTGATCTTCGCGATCAGCCATCTGCTGCCCGCCGCCGACTACACCAACTTCTCCCTCGCGCTGGCCTCGAGCCAACTCCTTTGCGTCCTGATGTTCGAGTGGCTGCAGCTCGCCGGACTGCGCTTTCTGGCGGCAGCCAGGGAGAACGACACCGCCCGGCTGAGGTGGTCGCTCTTTGCAGCCGGCCTGTCGAGTGCGGCCGTGCTCGTCGTGGTCGGAAGTTGCGCGTCGCTGGCCAGCGCGCTCCCGAGGGGGATCATCGCGCTGGGCCTCGGCATCTCCGTCCTGCAGGGCCTGACGGACCTCTATTTCCTGTCGGTGCGTCTATCCGACCGGCTCGGCATCGCGTCCTCTCTTCTTGCATTGCGCGCCACCGCCCTCCTCGCCGGAGCCGTTGCAGGAGGCGTGATCTCGGGAACGGCCGAGGCGACGCTGCTGGGCATTGCGACGGGCCACGCTCTTGGCCTTCTTGCCGGCCTCGCCGCTTATCGCACACCGATGGAGCGTACCTCGTTCCAGACGATGCTGGCCGATTGGAAGGACTTCTCCCGCTACGGCATGCTGGCCGCGGGCGCATCCGTCATTCATTTGTCGGTGCCGGTGCTGCTCCGTGTCATCGTCATCGGCCGGCTGGGTGCGACCGGAGCGGGGGCCGGATTTTCCATCGCTCTCGATCTCCTGCAACGTCCTTTCTGGGTGCTCAATGCCGCGATCCACACCGTGAGCTATCCCGAGGTTGTCAACGACTTCGAAAACGGCAGCAGCGCGCAATCGGCTCAATCGGCGCGGCGGATGTTCGAATTCATGATCTGCACGACCCTCGTGCTGCTCGGCGGGCTGATCGGGTTCATTCCGGATGCAGCCCGTATCCTGGTGCCGCAGGCGAGCCTGGACGGCTTCCTGGAGACGGCGCCAACCGTTGCCGCGTTTTACTTCCTGCACACCCATTTGCAGGCGACGATCGCGGTCGTCCCCCACCTCGAGAAGCTGGCGACCAGGCTCGTCGTCGTCGCAGCCGGCCAGCTTGCCCTCGTCGTCTGCTTCGCGCTGGTCGCGACGTCGCTCGGCGTCTCGCCCCGAGGGGCAGTCGGTTGTGCCGCGGCCGCCACGCTCGCCACCATCCTGGTCGCACTCGGTCCGACCCTGCGGTTCGAGGCTTTTCCGCGCTGGCCCCTGGTCATGCAGGCCTTTCTGGCCGCAATCCTGATCGGTTCGCTCGGCGCGATGCCGACGGAGCCCGCGACGTGGCTCGCCGGCAAGATCGTGCTCGCCGCGATCGCAACGGCGATCATCGGATGGCGCGGAGACTTTCTGATGCTCGCCCGCCGCGGTTGATTCGTCGCATCGGCAGTTTGTGACAAGGCGTCGGTTCCAGCGCGGAACTCTCTCGTGCCGGCCATCCTCAGCTACGAGCGCCTGCTTCATTCATAAGCACACACAACCAAGAGCTGTACATCCATTGACTTAACCGCCCATGGAAGCGGCATCTGCGAACTTCCCGTGCAAAAGAGCGAGTGGACTGCACGAGCGAAGAGACCAAGATACTCCGAACGGTGGACACGGGGCGACGCATCGCGCTCTTCGACAACCGACAGACGAATGCAAGTCCGCGCAACCTGCGCATACATTCAGCAGCGCAAGTCGAGAATATCTCGAAAGCGCCTTCCTCACGCCATGCTGGCCCGGCATTGCGTTCCTATTCCGCTGCAACCGAGCGCGTCTGTTCCTGCACAAGGAACCTCGTTTCGCTCGCGATTTGTAGCTTCGATTTTTATCTGAAATTCACACTCGACAGAGAAGCTTGAACGCAAATCCTGCGAGCAATTTCGTTCGCGTTGAAATTCGAGTGTGCAATGTCAGACCAGACCATCCTGTCCGCCAGCGGCTTCATCAACTCCATTGGCGTCAACACGCATGCCGGCTTCGGATGGACCGGCTACAACAATCTCGCGCTGATGGTCGACGACCTCAAGTATCTCGGCGTCACCCACCTGCGCGACGCGATGGGGACCAGCCCGGCTGCGCAACCCGTCGTCGACGGTCTTGCCGCCGCCGGCTACAAGTTCGACTTCCTGGTGTCGTCCGCGCTGCCCCAGACCGGCACGACCGGGCTACAGAACTACATCGCCTCGCTGCAGAAGTTCGCGACGAGCCATCCGGGCAGCATCAGCGCCATCGAAGGGCTCAACGAAGCGAACCACCAGCCCTTCAGCTATAATGGTAGCTCGAGCCTCACTGCCGCGGCCCAGTTCCAGAGCGCGCTCTATCAGGCTGTCAACGCCAACGCCACGCTCGGCAGCATCCCCGTCTACAATCTGTCATTGGCCTACAACGACCCGCAAGGCTACAGCCAGCTCGGCAATATGTCGGGCTCGGTCGATTACGCCAACGCCCATGCCTATGTCAGCACCAGCCTGACGACCAGCAGCTCGATTGCGGCAACGCTGAGCGCCGTCATGACCGCGGCCCCGGGCAAGCCCGTCGTCATCACCGAGACCGGCTACACCACTCAGGCCAATACCCAATATCTCGGCGTCAACGAAACGGTGCAGGCCAAATCGATCCTGAACACGCTGGTGGATGCCTACAAGGCCGGCGTCAGCGCGACCTATCTTTACGAGCTGTTCGATCGCGACTCCGCCGCCAGCAATACCAATCCCGAAGCGAATTTCGGACTGTTCAATTCCGACGGAACGCCGAAGCTCGCCGCGACGGCGATCCACAACCTGACCACCATTCTGGCCGACGACGGCACGGGCGGCCTGCAGCCGACTGATCCGCTGAACTACACGCTGAGCAACATGCCGGCCACCGGCAGCAGCATGGTGCTCGGCAAGAGCAACGGCGCCTATGAGCTCGTGGTGTGGGCGGAGCCGAAGCTCTGGAACGATTCGACCGACACCGAGGTGTCCAATACGGCCCAGACCGTCACGGTGAACCTCGGCGGCGTCCATCATTCGGTGAAGGTCTATGACACGCTGACGGGAACCACGGCGATCGCCAGCTACACCGACGTCAGCACGATCACGATTCCGGTCAGCGACCATCCGCTGATCATCGAGATCGATGCGCCCCCAACCTCTTCGACACCGCCGGACACCCGTACCACCGTCAGCGGAACGGCCGCCGAGATCGTGCCGCAACTGTCCGACCTCACCACCTCGACGGCGCTGCAGACCATCACGCTGACCGACTCGCACGTCCTGCCGGTCGCCTCCAAGGCGACCATGGACTACATGATCGCCCATTACGGTAGCGCCCTCGCCAAGATCCAGGGCGGCTACTCCTTCTCGGTGACGAACTCGGCCGCGACCTGGATCAACACCAAGACCTACGATTCGACCGGCAAGCTGCTCTCGAAGTCCGATACCGGCCTGAATTCCAGCGGGCAGCCGACCTCGACCACCATCGCCGACACCGACGGCTCCCAGGACCTGATCAGCTACACCAATGGCGTGAAGACGAAGTCCGTTCACGTCGGCACCGACGCAACGCGGACCACCGACACCTACAACACGGCCGGCACCCTTCTGAGCGAAGTCGTCCAGAAGTCCGACGGCTATTACTCCACGACGCTCTATACGAACGGCGTGAAGACCGCCGCCTACGTCAAGAACGCCGACGGTTCGCAGGACAATTACACCTACGGCATCACGGGCAAGAGCTTCACCACCCAGGTGCAGCATCTCGACGCCTCCGGAAAGGTCACCTCGGTGACCCGCAGCCATGCCGACGGCTCGCTGGACTCGACGCAGGTCTACAACAGCGACGGCAGCAGCGTGATCACCACCTATAGCGCCACCGGCGTCAAGCTTGTCGAGACCGCGTATCACGCCGATCACAGCAAGGACGTCTGGACCTACAACATCACGGGCCAGACCTACACCACCGAACACGACGTCTACAACACCACCGGCTTTCTCACCGGCCTGACGCGCCTGCACGCCGACGGCAGCCTCGCCTTCAAGCTCACTCAGACGACCGACGGCACCAAGACGACCGACTGGTACAATGCCGCCGGCAGCCTCACCAGCGAGGTGATCCAGAAGGCCGACGGTTACAGCTCGACAACGCTCTACAGCAACGGCGTCAAGACCAACGCCTATGTGAAGAACGCCGACGGCAGCCAGGATAATACTGCCTACGGGATCACCGGCCAGAGCTACACCACGCTGATCCAGCACGTCGATCCCACGGGCAAGGTCACCGCAGTCACGCGCAAGCACGCCGACGGCAGGCTCGACTATACCCAGGTGATCAACAGCGACGGCAGCAGCGTCGTCACCAATTACGATGCCGCGGGGACGCGGACCAAGGAAAGCGACTTCCATGCCGACGGCAGCAAGGACGTCTTCCTGTTCAACATCACCGGCCAGGACTACACGACCGAGCACGATATCTACGATGCGACCGGATTCCTCACCACGCTGATCCGCAAGCACGCCGACGGCAGCATGGCGTTCAAGCTGGTGCAGAGCGCGGACGGGACCAAGACCACCGACTGGTACGACGCCAGCGGCGTCCTCACCAGCGAGGTGTTCCAGAAGCCGAGCGGCTACAACTCGACCACGGTCTACACCAACGGCGTGAAGACGGCGGCCTACATCACCAATGCCGACCAGAGCCACGACAATTACAGCTACAACATCACCGGCCAGAGCTACACCACGCAGTATCAGCACCTCGACCCCTCAGGCCGGACGACGGAGGTGACCCGCTGGCATGCGGACAACTCGCTCGACTACACCCAGGTCATCAACAGCGACGGCAGCAGCGTGGTCACCAACTACGATGCATCAGGCGTCAAGAAGACGGAGACCGACTACCACGCCGACGGGTCGAAGGACGTCTTCCAGTTCAACGTGGTCGGCCAGACCTACACCAACGAGCACGACACCTACGATACGACCGGCTTCCTCACCCACATCGTGCGCACCCACGCCGACGACAGCCTGGCTTTCACGCTGACGCAGAGCGCCGACGGCACCAAGACTTCCGACTGGTACGACGCCAACGGTATCATCACCAGCGAGGTGACGACCAAGAGCGATGGCTACAACTCCACGACCGTCTACACGGGCGGTGTGAAGACCGCGGCCTACATCAAGAATGCCGACGGCACGTCGGACAATTGGAACTACAACGTCACCGGGCAGTCCTACACCACCCAGCATCAGCACCTCGATGCCGCGGGCAAGCTGCTTGAGCTCACCCGGACCCATGCCGACGGCACGCTGGACTACACCCAGGTCATCCATGCCGACGGCAGCAAGCTCACCGATATCTATGACAGCGCCGGCACCAAGACCCAGGAGATCGCCAACAACACCGACGGCTCCAAGGACGTCTTCCTGTTCAACTTCAACGGACAGGCCGGCACCACCCAGCACGAAAACTACAACAGCGCCAACGCGCTGCAGTTCTTCGACCAGACCAAGACCGACGGCAGCCACAACGTCACGGCCGTCGCCAGCGGCGTCACGATCCAGGGCGGAGCGGGCAACGACGTGTTCTCGGCCGCGCCGAACTCGACGACGGTGGCTTACGACCATGGCCAGGACCAGATCCTCAACTTCCAGGCCGGCGATGGCACGACGCACGACGTGGTTCAGATCTCCAAGCTGCTCGCCGCTGACTACAGCCACCTGCAGATCACGCAATCCGGCACGAATGCGCTGATCACGTTCTCGGCCAATGACTCGATCCTGCTGAAGAACGTCTATGTCTCCAGCCTGACGAGCCACGACTTCGTGTTCGTCTGAGGATTTGCTGCTCAGACGCGCGCCAGCATAGCCGGGGCCGGGACCATGCAGGGTCCCGGCCCCGTTCGTTTGTTGGGCGCCTGCCTCATTGATGAGCGGGAACCTGGCTGCCATACGCAATTGAATGAGCCCATGAATTCGGACGGACCGCCGCGATTGCGCCGCATCGCCCACGCGCTTGCGAACTTGCGTCACAATTCGCCTCTAGAACAGAGACGAACCGCGCAAGGACTCCGAGGCCCGATGGACGCCAGTGAAGCAAGACGTTTTGTCGTTCTCGATTTCTACCGCTTCGTCGCCGCGCTCGGGGTCTTCATCTTCCACCTGAAGCTGATCGACACCGGCATTTCGCCGGCGTGGAACGGGTCCTATGGCCTGTTCGTGGACATGTTCTTCATCCTGTCCGGCTTCGTGATCTCCTATTCCTATCCGTCCGACGCGCGCGGCGTGGCCGCCTATTCCCGCTTCATGATCCGGCGCATCGCGCGCATCTATCCGCTGCACCTCTTGAGCCTGCTCGTCTTCGTGGCGCTGATCGGCGCCGGGCTGGAACGCACCGCACGCTCGACCTCGCTGGACTTCGTCTACAATTTGCTGCTGCTCCAGGCTTGGGGCGTCACCGACCATCTCAGCTTCAACTCGCCGTCCTGGTCGATCAGCGCCGAGTTCTTCTGCTATCTGATCTTTCCGCTCCTGATGCTCCTTGCGCGCAAGGTCCAGCCGGTCGTGCTCGGCGTCATCGTGGCAGCGCTTTACCTGCTGCTGGCCCACGGCCATCTGCCGATCTGGCAGGAGCGGTCGCAGATGTACGGTGCCAATTTCGACTATGGGATGCTGCGCGCGCTGCCGAGCTTCCTGAACGGCATCCTGCTCGCGATTCTCTTCCGGATGTCGCATCCTTACCGGCACAAGCGGATGATCGTCGCCGGCATCGGCCTGTTCGGCCTCTCCGTGCTCGTCCTCAACGTCTTCGCCAAGCCGGATCTGGCGATTGTGCTGTTCTCCTGCGCGATCCTGCTCACGGCGGTCGGCGAAAGCGCCTTCAAGGCGTTTCCGGGCGCCCGCCTGCTCGGCCGGCTCGGCAACACCTCATATGCGATCTACATGCTGCACGACGCCATCCTCATCGCCGTGTTCAAGCCGCTGTGGAGCTGGCTCGGCTTGCGCCCCGATCAGTTCGGCCTGTACGCGCTGGCGTGTTGCGCGGTCCTCACCATCGTCGCGGACCGCACCTACGCCTATTTCGAGAATCCGGCGCGGCGTCTGATCAACCGCTGGGCGGATGCCGCTGCGCCGTCCTCGCGGACGATCAAGGCCGCCGCCGAGACACCGATGCGATTCGACAACACCGAGCGGGCGGTCAACTGACCGCTCTGCCGATGATCTGAGACGATCTCAGGCGACCTTGCCGCCGGCCTCCGGCACGATCCGCATCGCGCTCTCGCCCAACAGGGGCGCGATGTTGGCGCGGGACAAGTCCATGACACCGGGCAGCGCCTGGCGGACCTGTGCGCCGACGGATTCGTGCGTACCGAGGAAGTGCAGCAGAAACTCCTCGAAGCTGTCACCGAGGAGGAACTGCGACGGCGACAGCAAGAGGGACTCGCTGACGCCGAAATGCGCGAACAGGCCCTGGAACTTGTCCTGATAGGTGATCGCCGCAACGGGCGTCCCCTGCCCCAGCGCCGCGATCGCCAGATGCATGCGGCCAGTGATCACGCCGTCGACCAGACCGACAACGGCCTTGATCGCGCCAGCCGAAAGAGGCTGGTCGACATGATGCACGCATTCGCCCAGCAGGGGCTCGAGACGCTCGGCGAGCGGTCGCAGGCAGTTGTCGTCAGCGATCTCGGGACGGTAATCGTGCGCCAGCAGCACCCAGCTCGCATTGTGCTCGCGCGACAGCCGCTCCATGGCGCCGGCCGCAAGCCCGATCATCTGCCGCAGCTTGGCCGGCTCCGGCTTCTTGAACAGCATCGGGTGGATGTTGAAGACGAAGACCTTGCGGCCCTGCGCGCGCTGCTCGGCGATCGCGGCCGCGATCCGCTTCACGGCGGCCGTATCCGGCTGCGGCGTCAGCATGAACGCCGCGTCGGCGACGAGATGAGCACGCTTGCGGGCGAAATCGTCGAACCGCTGCAGGGATATCGCATCGCGCAGGTTCAGGACCACGCCCGGGTCCAGCAGGCGGAACACCTCCCGCAGCGCCTTCGCCGGACGCGAGTTGAAGCTGAAGCCGAGCACGCTGACCTTGGCGCCGAACGCAGCCATCAAGTCTGCAACCAGCAGCATGCGTGCGGCATCGACCGGAGAATAGTAGCCGTCGAGCACGTCGGCGCCGAGCACCAGCCCGAAATCCGGCCGCGTGAGCGACAGCTCCTGCGCCACCGTCTCGTAGGAGAACGGCTGTCGCCAGAGCTCGAGCGGCTTGAAGCCCATCGCGCGCACGTCCTCGCTGGCCGCCGGGGTCGCGGTGACGATGTAGACCTCGAGATCCGGATAGGCACGCTTCATCTCGCCGGTGGCGGCTTCGATCATGGCCTCGTCGCCGCGCGACTGATGAACGCTCCAGGGATCGGACGGCAACACGACCAGCCGGCGCGGATTGTTGCGCGGTGCGCCGTTGACGCCGACGTCCTTGCGCGCGATTTGCCACCTGCGCAGCTCGAGCAGATCGAGCGCCAGCGGCGTGTTCTTCGCACTGTTGAGCCAGCCTCGGAGCTGCCTGCGTACGGGAACAGGGATCAACTGCTTCACGATATCCTCCTCGTCTTCATCAGGCGGTCGCACCGCGCTTCATGACGAAATCAATCAGGGAAAGGACCTGCTTGCGCCAGAACAGCAGAAGGCCCGTCAGATAGGTCACGCCGAAGCAGGACGACAGCAGTCCGATCCGCAAATAAGGGTTCATGCCCGGCGTCGCCTCCCGGCACAGCACGACCGCGCCGTAGGCGAGAACGATGGCGCAAAGGCAGCCTGCAATGGGGCGCAGAAACTGGCGCCAGCTGAGGCCCAGCAAGCGGAGCGCCAGCGCGAAGGTCGCGGGCGTCACCACCAGTTGCGAGAATGCGAAGATCGTGGCCAGCTGGCCGATGTCGCGCGACGGCAGCAGGAACATGGCCGGCACGACCGTGCAGAATTTGAGGATGTTGAGCAGGAAGACGTAGTTGGGCTTGCCCAGCGCGCCAAAATAGGCGCTGTTGACGAATTGCACGGTCTGGACCGCGCCGATCAGCATCAGCGGCTGCATCACCGCTTCACTGCCGCTCCACTTCGCGCCGAACAGCAGCAGGGAGAACTCCGGCGCGATCGCCGCCAGCAGCACGAAGACCGGCGATCCGATCAGCGCACCGAGGCTGACGCTGCGCAAGTAGGCCCCGGCGATGCGGTCCCGCTCATGTGCGATCTTGGACAATGCGCTCAGCGCGACGTCCATGACCGCCTGGGTGAGCAACTGCATCAGGATGAGGTAGACCCTCGCTCCGACCGTGTAGATGCCGAGCGCCGCGACGCCGTACAGTGACAGGATGATCATGTCGATCGTCCGCACGATGGCGAAGTCCAGCAGCCTGTTCAGCACGACGTGGATGCTGTAGCCGGAGAGCTCGCGAAAGCTCTTGCGATCGTAGCCGCGCATCGGCAGCCATCGCGGCTGGCTCCAGAGCCACAAGCCGCTGATCGCACTCTGGACGACCACCTGGATCACGAGGCTGAGAGCGCCGAAACCGGCATAGGCGCAGGCGATGCCGACGATGCCGGAGATGGCGGTCGCCACCATGGTCCTGACCGCAAGCACGCGAAAATCCATCTGGCGCTTGTAGAGCGCCTCCTGGAACAGCGTCGCAGTCCCGATCGGAAGGGAGAGGCTTGCGGCCGTGAGCAGCGGCGCAAGACCCTTCACGTCCAGCCAATGCTCGATATGCGTCGCCAACAGCGCAATCAGGACGGCGAGGAGCACAGAGGCTGCGAATGAGCAGAAAAAGGGCAGCGTCACGTCGGCGGGCTCGAGCGTGCGTCGCTGGATCAGCGCATCACCGAAGCCGAATTCCGCGATCGAGCTGAGCAGCAACAGGATGAAGGCAACCAGCGCAGCGAGACCGAAATCCGCAGGGCTGAGCAGCCGGGCCAAAACCAGGAACAGGACGAATGACAGCACCCGGCCGCCCCAATTCTGGGCAAGCGACCAGAACAGAGCCACCACGACCTGATGTTGCTTGCCCTGCGAGACGTTCATCAACAATTCGACCCAATTCCGACAAATCCAACCACAATCGCAGACTAGACGATTGGGCACACGGTGCTGCCACGTCGTCACCGTCTCCGATCACGATGGAGCAGTGATTGCTCGCGACACTACGGCAGAGTGATGGCAATCAGATGAGCGCCGTCACGATTCCGATTTAGAGTGGAAGTGAGTTCAAATCGTGGACTACACTTCAATCGACCTTTGCGATGTGATGCAAAATGGATGCCTTGATGAATTCGTCCGCCCGGCGTTCTCTGCGTAATTCCAGGCGTTTGCGCGTGGCGATCTACGCACCGCATTTTGCGGAATATTCTTATCGCCTGGCATCCGGATTGGCGCATCATTGCGACGTCCGCCTCGTGCTCAACGCCAAGGACGCGAACCAGCAATGGGAACTTGACGACATCGCCGTGGCCGCGCCCTTCGAGACACGCATTCGCGACCTGAGCCTGCGCCGCGGCGGCGCGTTCGGCATCCCCGCATCCTTCATGGACATAATATCGTTTCGTCCGGACGTGATTCATTGTCACGAAGTTCCGGAGATCTACACATCCAAGCTGATCCAGCTGCTTCGCCCGTTCGGCATTCCGCTGGTGCTGACGGTTCACGATGCGATTCCGCATTCGGAAGGCGGCTCGGGCACCTCGGCACGTGAGGATGCGTGGCGCGGGCGCATGCGCGCAGCCGCATCGGTCATCACCACGCATGGCGAGAGTTGCATTACCGATTTTCGTCGTGCATCGCCGGACTTCAAGGGCGAGACGGTCTCCAGCATGCATGGCGTGCTCATGGTTCCCCCGACGAAGGGCGCGCTGACCGCGCCCGAATCCGCAAGGATCCTCTTCTTTGGACGGATGTGGGCCTACAAGGGGCTGGACGTGTTCATCGATGCGATCGACATGCTGGCCCGGCGCGGCGTGGCGCATGAGGCTATCGTCGCAGGCCGCGGCCCCGAGATGACGCGGCTCGGCGCGCGGATGGAGGCGATGCCGACGGTCAAGACCATCAATGCCTACATTTCGCCAGCGGATACCGGCCAGCTGTTTCAATCCGCCACCGTCGTCGCCCTGCCCTACAAGGATGCAACGCAGAGCGGCGTGCTTGCATCGGCTTACGGAAACTTTCGTCCCGTCGTTGCCAGCGCCACCGGCGGCATTCCCGATGTTGTCACCGACGGCGTCAACGGGCTGCTCGTCCCTCCGGGCGATGCGACTGCCCTGGCCGATGCGCTCGAACGTGTGCTGACCTCGAAGCCGCTTGCCGCGACATTGACCGAGGGCGCGCGACAAACCGCGGCGGGCATCTTGAACTGGGATCGCATCGCGGAAGGGCTGCTGGGCTCCTATCACAGGCTCGCCGGCCGTACCGTGAGTTGACTGCGATAGCGGTCCCTCAGACCGATTGCTCGATCTGCGGTCGAAAGAACATGCCGCGGATCGCGCCGTCGAGCAGGCGCCGCAGCCGGACCTCGATCAATTCATAGCTGATCGCGCTTGCGACCAATGACATCACCAGCCCGAGCCCGATGAAGGCCGCCCACAGCAGCCAGCGATCGACGCCGGCAGCGACCAGCTTCAGGCCGATCACCTGCAAGGGGAAGAGCACGAAGGGGTGCACCAGATAGAGGCTGTAACTGATCTTGCCGACATATTGCAGAGCCGGCGCACTCAGAGCCTTGCCGAGGCCTGATTCCGGGGCGAGCACCATGCCGAACAGCAGGAAACCGGGAAGCAGTCCCACGAACGGATGAAGCAGCACCAGGCTCGCATAAAGAGCGGCCCCGCAGGCGAGCCCCGCGAGCAACCCGACGGGTCCGGGAATGGAGATGCGAAATCCGGTCGCGCTGTAGAGCATACCGATGCAGAAGAAGGCCGTGATGGGCCAATGCATCAGGCACGCGATCCCCAGCAGGATCAGCGGCGCCGCCAGCAGCCTGCCCCCGCCGCGCCACATCGAAAACGTCGCCGCGAACCAGATGTAAAATGCCCATTCATAGGTCAACGTCCAGGCATTCTGCTGGGCAATGGGCAGGCCGAGCGCGTCCTGCACGAAGAACAGATTGGCCGCGAAGATCCCGAGATAGCTGGTCAGATCGATGCCGCGGAAGAACTTGTAGGCGACAATCGGGCCGATCGCGAACAGGGCGAGATGCAGGACGACGAACACCGGCATGATGCGCAGGACGCGATCGAAGAAGAAGCGCGGCAGCGACCCGTGCCGCACCAGGCTCGCCGGGATCAGGAAGCCGCTGATCATGAAGAACAGCTCGACACCATGCCCGCCGACATTGATCACCGATTGCAGCCACGACCAGAGCGGAGGCAGGAAGCCGGGATCTGGAATGTCGTACATGCCGCCCTTCGGCATGTCGTAGAAATGGTCCATCAGCACGCTGAGCGCGGCAATGCCGCGCAGTCCCTGCACGGACGGAACGAACGATCCGTCATAGGCCGTGCCTGGCTGGTGCGGAATCCTGGTCACTCGGCGGCGCCTTGCGTGCTGAGCGCGGGATCGAGAACCACCTTCTTTCGTCGCGCCGAGCGGAATCGCTGGCCAAAGGCAATGCTGGGCTTCTCCACGAAAGTGAACGTCATCCAGCTGACGAGAAGCGACAGCGCCAGGATCAGAGCCAGGAAGATCGACCATCCCAGCGGACCGTCGCCGAACCAGGCGAGACGATGGATGAAGACGATCACGAACGGCGACATCAGGTAGACCGAGTAGCTGATCACGCCGACGAACGCCATCGGGCGCCACGCCATCCTCTCGCCGAACACGGCAAAGCCGATGAAGACCAGCGCCGCGCAGACATAGGCCGATCCGATCGAATAGCTGTGGAAGAAATTCTCGTGATACACGCCGCCGAACCGACGATCAGACAGGGTGATGGCGAAAATCGCATACAGCAGCGTGCAGACCGCCACGTGGGTCCATCGCAGCTTTCCGCCGATGACGGTATCGCGGATGATCTTGCCCAGGAACATCGCCGACAGGTTCAACCCGACCTCCATCACCGAGGAAACGGTCCGGTTCTCGACCAGGAGCGCAGCGCTTGTTCCGACCAGCGCGGCCGCAATGACGATCGTCACCGCCGTGAAGCGCCGGTTCAGCAGTCCCATCGCAAAGAGGATGGTGCAGCCGACATAGAACAACAGCTCGATTGCAAGCGTCCAGTAGAACACCCAGAGATTCGGGACGTTCACGAAGGTCTGCAGCATCGTGACGTTCGCGGCGATCTGCCCCAGCGGATAGATCTTCGACTCCATCAGCTGCATCGTCACCAGCCCGACCACGAGCGAGGTCCAATAGGCCGGGTAGAGCCGGAAGAAGCGGCTGATCGCGAAATCGCGCACGGGCGTGGCGCTGTCGGGAAAGCTGAACGGAATGACGAAGCCGCTGACGAAGAAGAACAGCACGACGCCGAACCGGCCAAAGTTCATGTAGTAGCCGAACACATCGTGGATCGGCCAGTAGAACGCACCCGTCGGGTGCTTCTCGACGATGATCTCGAAGACATGCTGGACCAGGACCGACAACACGGCGATGCCGCGCAGCGTATCGATGAATGCGAGTCTCTTATGCATCATTCGTTCTCACCTGCTTCCGCTCGCCGCCGGCATGTCCGGGCGGAAGCCTTCCAATGACGGCACCGGCGGCCGCATGACGATCGGTACGGCGTCGCCGGCGCGTGCGGAGGCCGCACGGCGCGAGAACACTTCGCTGAAGCTCAGTGCGATGATCAACAGACCGGACGCCGGCCCGTAATTCAACACCGTGATCGTGAACAGATTGACGACGAAGATCAGCGTCAGCTTGTAGACGTCGGTCGCGCCGAACGTCGCGCGAAACACCATCACCATGAATGCCACGAACGGGAGGCCGAACATAAGGTAGGTCCC
The DNA here is from genome assembly GCF_936943645.1 of uncultured Bradyrhizobium sp. GTDB lineage: Bacteria > Pseudomonadota > Alphaproteobacteria > Rhizobiales > Xanthobacteraceae > Bradyrhizobium. The sequence goes on from NZ_CAKZJO010000051.1 coordinate 26,006, forward strand.
GATGTAGAAATTATCGACGGGCACCCAAAACGCCGCGAGCGGCGAGAACAGCTGCTGGGGATAGTTGAAGCAACCTGCACCACAGCCGGTCACGAGGCCGATCGGCATGAGCTGGGTCAGGTAGATGAACGGCTTCTGCCAGCTGTTGTTGATACGATCGAGGATGCTGAACAGGGTCGAATGCGGCACCGCCGCGGTGCCGGAAGCAACCACGATCATGAAGAACGGGACGAAGATCGACGCATACGACCACAACGCGATGGTCCGGATCGCGGGAAAGCGCGACCTCTCCGGCAGCATCCGCACCAACACCAGCAGGATCAGGTACAGCACGAGCACGATCATGGTCGTCTTGCTCGTGGTCAGCTTGATGGCATAGATCGCGATCGAACCGAGCAGCAGACACCAGGTGGTGCTCATGCGAATCGACGTGATCGCGAACGACACCAGGATGAAGAAGGCAGCCATGGTGTTGTCGGCCGCAAACCCCATGAGGCGCTGGTCGTCGCCGCCATACGCCCACCACAACCGGCCGGCCTCGCGCACCGCGCCAAAGGACTCGTATTTGTAGCCCACCCAGGGCATCAGGTAGAACTTCGTCAGGAGAACGCCGATGACGGACAGGTAGAAGGTCACGGCGATGACCGACAGAAGCTTCTTGTAAGAGCCGAGGCTCGAATCGCAGAAGCAGAATCCGACGAACACCGGCAGCATCATCTTGAACGATGAGACCGCCGCGTTGACCGTACCCAGCATGAAATAGCCGAGCACGAGCGACAGCATGATCTGCACCAACACCAGCAGGGCCAGCGTGCTGCGATTGCGCAGGATGCAATGGACGAAGAACTGGATGAGGCACAGAACCGCAATGGCGTCGGGCACGTACCAAAGCGCGTTCAGGTGATAGATGCTGGTGTAATAGCGAATCACGCCGCCGAAGGCGTCGCGGACCAGATAGGCCCCGAGCGCGATCGCCTCGATGTTGAGGCTGATCAGCGTCATCTGGGGTCGATGCAGCGCGAGACTCGTCATATCAGGCTCAGTTCGTCTGCCGTGCGGGGGACGCCGAGAAATCGGAGCGGCTTCCAAGCGCGTTCCGCATGAGCCTGCCGCCGGGGATTTCGACGTAGAGATAGGTGAAGTGGGAGACCGCCAGCACGGCGGTCAATGAGACCACGAGATTCAGCGAGGCCGGCAGACCGGCCCAGACCGAGTCGAGTGCGGCGATCCGCCCTGCCCCGACGGCCCGTACGAAATATTCGGCAAGCAGCACCACGAGCGCGTGCACCATATAGATCGAGTAGGAACGTTTCCCGAGCCAGACCAGCGGCTTGGCCACGAGAATCCGCGGCACCAGCAGCGCATCCGGAAAGGCGAGCAGGCTGCCGAGGAAGATCGCAAACGTCACCGGCGCAAGGAAGGTCGACGCAGGGCTGGTCTCCGCCAGCGACACCAGGACGATGCTGGCGATCATGGCGACGAATTGCAGCATGCCCTGAACGGCAGGACCCGGCTTGGCCGGCAGGCGATCGACGATCCTGACCGTCAGCACGCCCAGAAAGAAGCTCACGAAGCAGCGCAGGATGCCGAAATCGGTCTGAAGCCCGAGGCTCCTCTTGTCGAGCACGAAGATGATGAAGACCAGACTTGCCACCGCAAGCGCGCCGCAGAGGACGTAGAACCACAACAGGGAGCGCATGCGCTGGGCAAACAGGACGATCAGGCCAAACACCAGATAGGTGTAGAACTCGACGCTGATGCTCCAGCTCGGCGCATTCCAGCTGAGATAGTCGACGAACCCCATCGAGTGCAGCAGCAGGACGTTGAGAACGAAGGAATAGGCGTTGTTCACTTCGAACGCCGCAGGCGCCGCCACGACGACTCCCGCCATGACCAAGCTGATGCGCAGGAGGCGGAAAAGCAGATTCGCCATCAGCATGACGATGTGCAGCGGATAGACCCGCGCCAGACGCCGCACCATGAACTCACGCAGCGAAAAGCGCCCGAAGTCGCTCTCGACGTAGCTGAGCGACATGACGATGCCACTGAGAACGAAGAACAGATCGACCAGCAGCCAGGAGCTTCTGAAGAACGAGCAATTGATCCACGCGTTGTGTGGAAACACGGCGAGAAAGGTCGGCATCAGCAGCAAATGATGAATCACCACCGATGTCGCGGCGACGCCCCGGATGCTGTCGAGCGGCAGGACATGCGCCTTCTCACGATGAACCAACTCCGTCACATCAACATTCCCAGCTATTGCACCGCAGCAGTGTGTATCACGATTTGCGCGCGTTCAATCTCTGCGATCGCGGACTCGCATTCGACGCATGACGATCGACGATAATTTCAACGCTCGCAGTCATTCGGACATGCGAGCGCCAAGTTCACGCCACTTTTTGCCAGAGACACCGCACGTCAGCGCGCAAATCAATTCGCGCGCGATGATTGCGAGCATTTGCGTACAAAGTGTGCGCGAAATCCGGCGCTGTTGCGATCAAGATTGAAGCGCGCCGGAGCACTGATTTCACTGGAGCAAATGCCGCACTGATAATTTTCTCGCGCAGGGAACTAAAGGCTCGTCGGCGACTTGTGTCGGTTTTGCGACCACGGCTTGCGATGCAAGCGCATGCAAACGCCTGTTATGTTTTCAAGTTGCAACATTCCTAGGCGAAAGATGCCGATCTCTCAGGCATTGTATTTCTTCATTTTGCAACCGAGTGGAAGAAGCAATGCAACGTTGTCACTGACAACATGAACTCAACTTTTGCGTCGCACAAAATTTGACACAGTTACCTGTCAGGTTTCGCGTGTTCTCCGATTGCAACAGGGAGCAAAGGGACACGGATGGGCCGCGGACTAACATATCGTCATGCAAGGGCACGATGGCTACCGATCGTCTTGGCAAGTTCTGCCTTGATCGTGTCGAGCATCGATGCCTGCCGCGCTCAGTGCGTCGAATTTTCGGATCGTGCCTCGCAGCTCGAGCTCGACACGTTCGTCAAATCGCCCTCCTCGCTCCTGGAGCGGCTGCGCAATGACAAGGAGAAGCTGAGATTCCGGCTCGCCACCTATATCGCCACCAATCCCTCGGTGTTGCCGTCCGTGCAGACGCTGATCTCCGCCTCGGCCTCAACCGATCGTTCGGCCATCGGCGCCGCGCTGAAGATTGCCGAGGGGCGGTGCACGTCCACGAAGCCGGACGCGGCGCGCAAGATCAAGGACTTCGTGCAGCGGATCGGCGATCTCAACGTGCAGGCAGGTTATTCGGCCGCGGGTGACGACACCTCCGGCATCCAGGCTCAATCGCAAGCCAAGGGCCCGGCGCAACCGGCGCGCGGCGGCGCGCTGCTCGAGGGCGAGTGGAAGACCAAGCTGGCCAACCCGTTCAAGCCCGTCCCCCTTCCGAATTGATCTGCGATCATCAAGAGGCAGCAATTAGACAATGTATCAGCCCAGAGAACATTTCCAGTCGGGCCACAGATTCGGCATCGAGTTCGGCGGAGCCGTCCTCAGCTTCGAGCGGGTGGCCGACGTCCTGCGCCGGCAATGGCCGATCGTCGCAGCGTGCACCGGCGCCGCGCTGGCCCTGGTGATCGTCTATCTGGTCACGGCGCAACCCATGTACACGGCGAATGCCCGGATCATGATGGATACGCGTCAGGCGCAGGTGCTGGACAAGGACAGCAACGCCAATAGCGCCCTCATCGACACCGGCTATGTCGACAGCCAGGTCGAGGTCATCAATTCGGATGACCTGATTCTCTCGGTCGTCCGTCGCCTGAAGTTGACTGAAGATCCCGAATTCAACGGCTCCAAGCCGGGCCTCCTCTCCGTCATCCTCGGCAAGGTGACGTCCCCGTTCAGCTCCCGCGAACCTGCGTCGCAGGATCAGCTCGAACACGCGGTGGTCGAGCAGGTTCAGAGGAACCTGAGAACGGAACGCGTCCTGACGACCTACGTCCTGTCACTGAACTATCGCGCACGGACCCCCGACAAGGCCGCCAAGATCGCCAATGCCATCGCCAAGGCCTATCTCGTCGGCGCCCTGGAAGCCAAATACGAGTCCACCAAGCGGGCAACCGAATGGCTTCAGCAGCGCAGCATCGAGCTGAGCGAACAGGCCTCGGCCAGCGACCGCGCCGTGCAGACGTTCAAGGCCGAACACAACATCGTCGGGACCAGCCGCGGCCTGATGTCCGAACAGCAATTGTCGGACCTGAACACGCAGCTGGTTCAAGCGCGGGCGGCGACGGCCGAAGCCAAGGCCCGGCTCGACCGCATCAACGCGATTTCGGACCAGGATGTCGCGCAATCGACGGTGACCGACGCGCTCAACAACTCGGTCATTACCCGTCTGCGCGCGCAATATCTCGATCTCGCGGCCCAGTATGCCGACTGGTCAAAGCGTTACGGCAAGACCCATCTTGCTGCGGTCAATCTGGCCAACAAGATGGAGGAAATCCGCAAGAACATGGCGGACGAGCTGCATCGGATCGGAGACGCCTATCGCAGCGACTACGAGATCGCGAAGAGCCGGGAAGCTTCTCTCGACAAGAGCGTCAAGGATCTCGTCGCCCAGGCCGGCCACACCGGCCAGGCCGAGGTCAAATTGCGCGACCTCGAAAGCGCCGCGGACACCTATCGCAACCTCTACAACAACTTCCTCGAGAAGCTGCAGAGCGCGACGCAGAACCAGAGCTTTCCGCTCAGCGAGTCGCGCCTGATCAGCACCGCCACCAAGCCGGATCGCAAGAGCTCGCCGCGCACGATGCTGGCGCTGGTGGGCGGCCTGGTCGGCGGTCTCTGCCTCGGCTTTGGCGTCGCATTCGGGCGTGAGATGCTCAGCGATGTCCTGCGGACCCCCGGCGAGGTCGAGGATGAGCTCGGCGTGAAGTGCCTCGGCGTCCTGCCCGACATCGGTTCGCCAACGACGACCGGAGCGCTGCTTTCGAGCTCAGCCAAGGCGAGCCCAGCAGATCTGTCCCGCTATGTCGTCGATCATCCGTTCTCGCGGTTTGCCGAGACGTTGCGCAACATCAAGGTGTCGATCGACGTTGCGCGCCTGACCCGCGAGATCAAGGTGATCGGCATCGTGTCGTCCCTTCCCAAGGAAGGAAAGACGACGGTGGCCGCCAACTTCGCGCAGTTGATCGCGCTCACCGGACATCGCGTGGTCCTGATCGACGGCGACCTCCACACCCGCTCGCTGACCCGGGAACTCGCACCCGACGCCAAGAGCGGACTGGTGGAGGCCCTCGGCGACCCCTCCAGCCTCGGCTATCATGTGCAGCGGAGCAAGGAGACGGGCCTGGATTTCCTGCCGTCCGTCGTCGCTTCCCGCATGGTCAATTCGGCCGATGTCATCGGATCGAAGGCGATGGCCGAGCTGCTCAAGGTGCTGAGAGAGCACTACGAGTACATCGTCATCGACCTTGCGCCGGTGATGCCGGTGGCGGACTCCAAGGCCGTCAGCCTCCTGATCGACGCCATGGTCTACGTGATCGAATGGGGCCAGACGACGCGAAGCGCGCTTCAGGAGTCGGTCTCCGGATCGGAAGTCCTGCAGAAGAAACTGCTCGGCGCCGTGCTCAACCGCGCCAACCCGAAGATGCTCAAGCGCATCGAGGCGTACAAGGGCAAGCACCACAACAGCTACTACGTCGAGCACGCCTAGTTCAGGCAGAGGCGCGGCGCCGCCCCAACCGAACTGGAACGACCACGGGCCCGCTACCATCTGGCAGCGGGCCTTTTCGTGTCTTGCGGAACTGTCCGTTGAAGGCGATCGAGTGCGCCATCGCGCGCAAAGCCGGGATTGCGCCAAGCTACCGGACCGCTCGGGCCTCCGTATTCGTCCGGAATCCACAACTTGCAGTTCTTGCTCTAGCCAAAAGCAAGGATTGACGGAGGCGACGGCCGCGAGGACAGTGCGCCTATTGGCAACCATCTGTCGATCAGACGAGACAATCCGAGCCTTGACGCCTCAAAATGCCGAAACTTTGGGCATCTTTCCTTCTGGGTTCACTGAGGCTAACCTCGGCTGATATTTGTAGTTCTTTTCCGGCGGGCTCGGAATGCTGATCGTCCTGACGATTTTGACTGTTTGGGTTCTGCTCAACATCCTGTTCGTGTTGGTCGTCGTGCCCCCACGCAAGCCGCGTCGGCAGTCGATGGCGACGACCCTTTCGCCCGCGCCGATCGACCCCAGCCGGCGTGACATCGAGCAGGACGAACCGTTCTCGGTTCGTCAGGTCATCGTCTCCGTAGCGATGGGGGCTTTCTTCGTACTGGTGCCGCCGCTGCTCGCCTTGCGCGATGCAGTCATGCGGCTCTTCGGCAGATCATCACGAGATGGAACCTGATCTCTCGATCCTGCGGTTCCAGATCGTGGAAAATTGAGCGGCTAATAGGCTTCCTGGAACATCACGGCGGACGCCGTGCGGGCCATGATCTTCAGGTCGAGCCAGATGCTCCAATTGCTGACGTACCAGACGTCGTATTCGACCCGCTTCTCCATCAGATCGATCGTGGGCGTTTCCCCCCTGAACCCGTTCACCTGGGCCCAGCCGGTCAGGCCCGGCTTCATGTGATGCCGGTAGACGTATTTGCTGATGAGCTCGTCATAGTAATTGTCGTGGGCCAGCGCATGGGGACGTGGACCAACCAGTGACATGTCTCCGCGCAGCACGTTCCAGAGCTGCGGCAGCTCGTCGATGCTGGTCATGCGCAGGAAACGCCCGATCTTGGTGACCCGGGCATCCCTTTTGGTCGCCTGGGCAATCGTTTCTCCGTTCTCGCAGACGGTCATGCTGCGGAACTTCCAGATCTCGAACGGCCGGCCGTTGAAGCCACGCCGCGACTGCCGGAATATGACGGCTCCCGGGGAATCCAGCTTGATCAGCAAAGCAACCGTCAGCAGCAGCGGCGTCAGCATCACGAGTGCGAACACGGCCACGCCAACGTCGAGACAGCGCTTCTGGAACCGCTCGAGAATGGTGAGGGGCGGCCGCTGGATTTCGACCGCGACGGTTCCACTGACCGGCAGAAACGGACGGGCCACCAGATCCGCGACCGAATCGTCCGGCAGCAGGCGTATCGGCTGCGGGACGGCGCGCAAATATGGGCTCAGCTTGCGGAGCATGGGCAACTCGTTCCAGTCGATCGCAAGCAGATATTCATCAACGTCGGCCGAGCGCGACTGACGGATGACATCGCGAATCTGCCGCTCCCAGTGGCCGTCGTCCCGCTCGGCGCCGAGCACGAAATGGCGCATGACATCGAAGCCGTTCCGCCGCAGGTCCTTGAAGCGGCTGGAGGTGAAGTCGAGCGGCTTGAGGCTGAGCAGGATCACCTTGCGATCGACCAGCCGGCTTCGCGCAAAGCTGGTGCCGAACACAGCCTGCCAGACGAAGCGGAGGCTGATCAGGCCAACTCCGCCGATCACGGCGAAGACGATGACGGTGCCGCGGGACAGATTGTCCGTCGATTTCAGCAGAAAGGCCGCAACGGCCAGGATCGTCAGCGACGTCAGCCAGATCAACACCGCCTTTCGAAGCTGCCAGACGACGTTGAGCAGGCGATGCGTGGCGTAGACGTCGCGGAAATAGGCGACCGCGACGAACACCACGCCGACGAACAACCCGGCTCCCACCGAAGCACTGTCGGGCGAAGCGACGGCCGCTCCGTACAGCGAAGCCCCGGCAGCATAGCTCAACAGGATCAGCAGAAAGTCAGCAGCCATGACCACGATCTGGAATGGCCTCTGAAGAGCGTTACCGCGTGTCGACGACAGCGTGTGAGCGTTTTCAGAACCATAAGTTGCAACAGCCATTCGAACCTCTGCCTATCGAGAGAGTGCCTGACGCTCATCGTGATGCTGAAGACTCGTCACTTCCCCGCGCGGAAGGTGTTGCGTGATCGCAGCGACATTGTGGCGCCGCACGCAAAACTTTTGCGGCGCAATCATCATGCGCCGCGTTGAAATGCGCAGCGAAATTCTTCGCGCTGAAAATCTCGTCACAGTGATGACATATGAGCGAACGCGCTGCCCTATTTTGAATCAAGTTCCACATTCGGCGAGCTGTTTGATCGTCGCACGAGCGCATCTTCGCTCATCTTTCAGGCGATGCGATGCTCCGACGACTCGTCGCGGATCGTTTACGAGAATTACTTCGGATTTCTATCTTTGCGTGCGTTGCAGAACTTCGCCAAGGCATGCATCTTTGCCGCGCTCTCGCGATCATCGATGCAATTCCCGGGGACCAGTCCTCGCTTCCATCGCATCATCAGGTAGGCAAAAAGTGCAGCGCCCTTCTTTCGGCGTGATCTAACCGGAGAACAAGCGCGCTCCCTTCACCGAATTCGCCTCGTTGGTGTGAGAGGGAAGCTCTCCGGTGCCGGTGACTTGGGGAAATTTTTTTCGACCACCCGATCGATGAGCACCATGATATCTCTCACCCGACCACGCCGCTCGACTCCCAAGCCGCAACTACCGGAGGGAGTCCGCATCTATGCAATCTCGGACATTCACGGATGCGCGCATCTGCTCCAACCCATGTTGCGGGTGATCGACGCCGACGTCGCCTGCAGCCGGCCGCGCTATGCGGTCGAGGTCTTCATGGGCGATTACATCGACCGCGGTCCGGATACGCGCTCCACGCTCGACGTCCTGGTCGAGCGCAGTCGCCGGGGAAACGCGGTCTTCCTCAAGGGAAACCACGAGGCATTTCTGGTGAGGGTGTTCGAGGACCCTTCATTGTTCGAGGATTGGATTGCCGTCGGCGGGACCCAGACGTTGATGTCCTACGGGCTCGCACCACCGGACCTGAAGCGCGACGAGCCGGCATCCATCTTGCGCGATTTGATTCGGGCGATGCCGACCGAGCATCTGGAATTCCTGGACAATCTACGGCTGAGCTTCAGTTGCGGGGACTTCTTCTTCGTTCACGCCGGCGTTCGCCCGGGCGTTCCCCTGGCCGACCAGACGGAGCGCGACCTGCTCTGGATTCGCGAAGAATTCCTGCGGAGCGAAGAGCAGTTCGGCAAATATATCGTGCACGGCCATACGCCGGTCCGCAATGCCGAATTCCTGACGAACCGCGTCAACATCGACACCGGCGCCTATGCGACCGGCAACCTTACCTTGATGAGCATCCAGGGCAGCCGCATGCTCGCGGTGTGAGGTGGGGGAGGTTGCCCGCGGCTGGTCAAGCGCTGCGCTCAGTTGAGCAAGCAGGGCTTCTCCAGCCGCGCGCGCGTCTCGGCCATCCAATCGTGCCAGGCCCGCTCGTGCTTGACGTAGAGCTCCAGCCAACGCTTCCCCTGCCTGTCCTGACGGACATGAGGCGGCTCGACAAGCAAATCGACGCCAAGGCGGGCGCCCGGATTGTCGAGGGCTTCGAACTCGATCGTCTCCGAGATCGTCAGCCCGACAAGCACGCGTTGTCCGGCGCCATCGACGATGTAGCGACGCGGCGCGTCCTTCCTGGGTTCGCTCATCTCGTCATGCCCCATTCGTATGGTGAGATCCCCGGTACCGCCAGGACGCCGCCTCTAGAAGGCTCGTCGGGCGTGGCCGAAGGTCGAGGTAGGAGTCGCCCCGGCCGCTCGATGCAAGGCGCCACGGGATGAGTTTGCAGGACTTCGCTGGACGCGCCAAGCACGCAGCGCGTATCCCAAGATGATACCCGAGCTGAAGATGAAAGCTGAGACGAATGTAGAAGTCATGAGAGTCGTCCTGGATAGTCCGGGACTCATCACTAGCGAGCAGTGTGTCGACATCATGATTCAAGCCGAGTCTCGACGCTGAAAGATTGTTCAAGCCGATCGCTCGCGTGCATGCCGCGCAATCACGCTTGCATCGACTACAACGTTCACGATCATTCTATGGGATCTACTCTTTATATATAGATGCCTCGCAGGCGGGCACCTTCCCGGCCTGTTGCCATCGAGCGCAGCTGTCGCGCCTGCCCTCGAGGCGAAAATTTCGGGTCCGCCGGCCGGCCCATGCCCTTGCAACCATCCGGGCCCCGTCGCATTATTTCACATCTCATTTGACCAGGGATTCAATCCAATGAACTTCCGCGCTGTTATTCCATCCATTGCGCTGTCCGCTCTCGGCCTCGCCTTGACCGCCTCTGTCGCCCCAGCGGCCGAGCTCGCGCTTGCACCGGCGCATCATCGGGCGGCCTACGTCCAGACCGGGGTCGTGCTGTGGGATGACGTCTACCCGCCCGCGATCTACGGCCCGCAGGTTCGCTCCGTCGAGGAAGTCGCGGCGATGAAAGCGCAGGCGCGTCCGGTGTCCCAGCGCTGGTGGGGCTATTGGTACGTCCGCTGAGCGCGGGAGCGCTTGTCCGGACAGAGGCCTGAGCGCCTAGCCGCCTTCGACCACAGACCGCCGATCCACCCGAAGGTGGCGGCGGTCTTTTTTTGGGGACCGCACGCCAAGTCCTTTCGGTCGATCAATCCGATCGGAAGCCAGCGGTCGAGGCCAGTTGCCCGGACGACGACTCCGGAGGCAGGCGGCCGACGCCTCCTCCGAAGCCGATTCCCCTCTCAGGTCAACAGGAAGTTGCCATTGTGCAGCGTACCGCTCGCATTCTGCAGGCTCACATCCATGTCGCTCGTTCCGTCACCATCGATATCGATCTGGAGATAGTCGTTGCCCGGCCCGAAGTTCTGCAGATGGGCCGAAGCCTGGTTGCCGCCGAGCAAAGCTGCCCCATCCACATATTCGATGTGACCGCCGGCGACGTTGATGCCCGAGAACGTGAAGCTGTCATTGGCCGCGTCGAAATTGTGAATGGTATCGGCAGCACCGGCGGCGGAATCCGCGGTGCTGACGAAGCGGAAGTTGTCATGGCCTGCGCTGGCGTAGATCTCGTCCGCCCCCGTCCCGGCCGTGATCGTGGTATTGCCCGCCGTATTGCCGATCGTGATGCGGTCGAAATTGGCGGAGCCGTTGACGGTTTCGACGTTCGTCACCGTGATGTCGAAGACATTCATGTTGATGTTCAGGGTGTCGTTGCCGTCGCCGAGATCGATCACGTTCGCCGGGCTGCCCTGCAGCGTCAGAACATCGTCGGACGAGCTGCCGTTGAGCAGGTTCACGTTCCACAGATTGTCGAACGAATTGCTGCCCGCGGCGAGATTGAGGACGTTGGCCGTTCCTTCTCCGAGATTGACGGAAACGCCGGACACGGTGTTCAGCAGCGTGACCGTATCGTCCGACGGATTGAGATTGCCGGTGAAGTCGCTGCCGTTGAGGTTTTCGACGCCACTGATGCTGAGCGAATTGACGCCGTTGGCGAGCCACACCCAGTCGCTTCCACCACCCATATCGATGGCGATTCCGTTGATGTCGTTCGTCAAGGTGAGCTGATTGTCGCCTGAATTGCCGTTGATGTGCTCGATACCGGTCGCGGCGAATGTGGCGAAGTTTCCATTGAGGACGACCGTGTCCTGGCCGTCGCCGAGATCGATCGCGACGCCGTTGGCCGCCGCGATTGCACCGGTGACGGTCAGGGTGTCGTCGCTCGTCGTTCCGTTGACGTGGTTGACGTCGTAGATGTTCACGAACGAGTTTGCGCCGGCAGCGAGGTACATCGTGTTGTCGCCGTTGCCGAGGCTGATGTTCAGGCCCGTGACCGTCGTCGACAGCGTGAGCACGTCGTTGACGCCGGGCGTCGCGCCGTAATCGGATCCGCCGATTCCCTCGACGCCAATCAGGCTGAGCGTGTTGGCGCCGCCCGCGAGGCTGAGTTGGTCATTGCCGCCACCGAGATCGACGACCAGTCCGTTGGCGTTCGCCGTGAGATTAACGAATTCGTCGGCGCCGGTTCCGACCACGTTCTCGACGCCGGCGAGATTGAGCGTGTAGCCGTTGCCGAAGGTGGCGTTGAGAAGGACGGTGTCGCCGGTCCCCGCACCCAGATTGAGCGCATGTCCGAAGATATTGGATCCGACGCGGAGATAATCGTCTCCGGCCGTTCCGATCACGGTCGCCGAGTTGGAGAACTGCTGCGTCGAGAGATCGATCGGGCTTCCCGACGTGCCCGGCGATTGCAACAGGATGGCATCGCTGAACTGCAGCACTTCGACGTTGCTCAGGGTGTCGGTGCCGTCACGGTTCGAAACATTGTCTTGAACCTGGATCGTCCCTGACGTCGTGACCGTGTACTGCGATTGCGTGCCCGTGAAGATCGCCATGTCGGTTCCGGCGCCACCGTCGATCGTATCGTCGCCGCCCTGGCCGGTAATGCCGTCGTTGCCGCCGCCGGCATTGATCGTGTCGCCAGCACCGCCGCCGAAGAAGAACTCGTTGTTCGAGCCGCCGACAAGCAGGTCGGCCTGGTTCGAACCCTGGACGCTGTTGACGCCGCCGGTGATGACGTCGGCGCCGGCCGCACCGCTCACGATTCCCGTTGAGAGGTCGACGGAAACGCCGCCCCCGCTCGCCTGGGAATACGAGACCCGCGTATTGCCGTTCCCGGTGATGGTGTCGTTGCCGAGCAGGCCTTCGAACAGGTTGAAGGTGCCGAACGAGCCGGCCGAGGTGACGCCGGTGAAGCCGGTGGCATCGTAGACGTCGTTCAGGTTGCTGCCGGTCGCACTGTTGACGCCGACATAGGTGTCGGTACCGATCGAGCTGCCGCCGGTTGCAGTCCCCGCCTGCAGGTTGACGGTCACCGCATCGGTCGCGCTGGAATAGATGATGCGGGTGTTGCCGTTGCCGGTGATCGTATCGTTGCCGGCCAGGCCTTCGAACTGGTTGAAATTGCCGTTGTTGCCGACGTTGTTGGTCGCGCCGTTCTGGAAGCCGACGGCGCCGAAATTCGTGGCCGTGAAGACGTCGTTGAAGGTAGTGCCCTGGGCTCCCTCGATCCCGCGGAGCGTATCCGTGCCAATCGAAGCGTCTCCGGTCGCGATGCCTGCCGTGAAGTCGATGGTGACAGGGCCGGTGGAGAAGTAGATGTTGTTGTAGCTGACGATGTCGAAGCCGCCGCGGCCGTCGATGAAATCATCGCCGGCAAGGCCGGTGAACGTCTCGGTCGCCGTCGTGATGTTGCTGCCGCGGAGGGTATCGCCGAACATCGACGCCATCACGGCATTGACGCCTGTGAACGTATCACTGCCCGTGGATGCGTCACCGCTTGCGGTGCCGGCCAGCAGATCGACAATCACCGCGCCGGTGGCGTTGGTGAAGGACACGCGGGTATTGCCGTTGCCGGTGATGCTGTCGTTGCCTCCCATGCCGATGAATTCATTGAAGGTCCCGTTGGAACCCGCATTCTGGCTGGATCCGCCGAAGCCGCTGGCGTTGAAGACGTCCACGGCGTTCGAGCCGCGCACGGATTCGACCGATCGCAGCGTATCGGTGCCGACGGTGGCGGCATCACCCGTCACGATTCCCGAGGCGAGCTGAACATTGATCCCGCCCACTGCGGCCGGATCGAGCGCGTAGTCCGCCCGGTCGAAGCCGGCCCGTCCGTCGATGAGGTCGTCGCCTGCGCGGCCTTCGAAGATTTCAACGGTGCCGGGGCCATTGGCGCTGCCGAGCAGCTGGTCGGCAAATCCGGAGCCGACAACGCCTCCGAAGCCCGAGCCCACCAGGGTATCGGTGCCGACCGAACTATCCCCGGTCGCCGAATGGGCCGCCAGATCGACGGTCACGCCACCCGTTGCGCTGACGTAGGAGATGCGCGTCAGGAGCGCACCCAGGCTGTTGGTCGCTCCCGTGATGCTGTCGTTGCCGCCGCGGCCTTCGAACTCGTTGAAGCCCGCATTGGTGCCGGCGATCCCGGTATCGCCGGTGAAGCCGGTCGCGTCGAACGTGTCGGCATAGTCGCCGCCCACGATGCCCTCGACATTCACCAGCGTGTCCGTGCCGACGCCTGGGCCCGTCACGGAGCCTGCCGCGAGATTTGCCGTGATACCTCCCGTTGCCGCGACATAATCGGCGCGGTCGAAGCCGAGGCCGCCATCGAGCAGATCGTTGCCGTCGAGGCCCTTGAGGCGATCGTTGCCGGCAAGACCACTCAGATTGTCCGCGTAGGCGGTTCCGACCAGCGTGTTTGCGTTCGCGTCGCCGGTGAGGTGCACGCCTTGCCCCAGGATGAAGTCGGCAGCCGTGAGGTTCTGCAGCGTCACGTTCAGCAGCGTGAGCGTGTCGCCATTGCCGAAATCGATGACCGTGTTCGGCCCCTGTTGGGTGGCAATCGCCTGAATGTCGGCGAGGGTCGAGACACCGGGGATTCCCGTGAGATCGATCTTGTCGGCGTTCGCCTGCAGGAAGTCGACGATGGTGTCGGTGCCGCCGCCGGCGGCGTAGACGAAGGTGTCGGCACCTGTGCCGCCGTTCAGGGCGTCGTTGCCGGCACCGCCGCTGAGCAGGTCGTTGCCGCTGTTGCCGAACAGCTGGTCGTTGCCGGCAGAACCGGTGATCGTGTCGTCGAAGTTCGAGCCCGAAACGTTGGTCACGCCTCCCGTGATGGTGTCGTGCCCCACGGAACCATCGCCATCTACGGTGCCGTTCGCGAGGCTGACGATCACGCCAGAGGTGGCGTTGGCGAACATCAGCTGCGTGCTGCCGTTGCCGGTGATGAGATCGTTGCCGCCCTGGCCCTGGAAGGAATTGAACCCGATGAAGCCCGTCGCATCGTAAGTGTCCGCATAATTGCTGCCATAGGCGCTGTTGACGCCGGTGAAGCTGTCGTGACCGACCGAGGCATCGCCCGTGACCGCGCCCGCGCTCAGATTGACGGTGACACCGCTGGTGGCATTCGTATAGAGCAGTCGCGTGTTGCCGTTGCCGGTGATCTGGTCGTCACCGCCGAGGCCCTCGAACTGGTTGAAGGTGCCGTTGTTGCCGACATTGGCCCCGGTCGTACCGTAGCCCGTCGCCACATAAGTGTCGGCATAGCCCGTGCCTTGAACGCCTTCGATCGAGCGCAGCGTATCCGTTCCGATCGACGCATCGCCGGTCGCGGTGCCCGCCGCCATGTCGACGGTGACGCCGCCCGTGACCGTGCTGAGGCTGTTGTAGATCGCGGTGTCGAAGCCGCCGCGACCGTCGATGTAATCGTCGCCGCCAAGACCGGTGAAGTTGTTGTTGAAGCTGCTGCCGAGCAGGGTGTCGGAGAACGTCGAGCCCTGCACCGCGTTGACGCCGGTGAAGGTATCGGTGCCTTCGGTCGCACCAGTGGCGCTGCCGGCCACCGTAATCGAGTTGGTCGTCCCGACGGCGCTGGTCTCGAGGTCGACGCTGACGCTCGAGGCGGCGATCTGGTAGTTCAGGCGGGTGAAGCCGTTGCCGATGACCGTGTCGTTACCGCCGGCGCCGGCGAAGTCGTTGAAGGTGCCGGAGGAGCCGACGTTGGTTGCTCCAACCTGGCCGAACCCGGTCGCATCGAACGTGTCGTCGAAATTGGTGCCGCGCGCGGCCTCGACGCTGCGGATCGTGTCGGTCCCGACGGTTGCGTCACCGTTCACGGTACCAGCGGCGAGGTGAACATAGATGCCTGACGTTGTCGTCGGATCGGAATTGTAGGTGACCTGGTCGTAGCCGCCGCGACCATCGATGTAGTCGTCGCCGCCGCGACCTTCATAGGTCTCGTAGGTGAAGGCCGCATTGTCGCTGCCGTAGATCGTGTCGTTGGAGGCCGAGCCCCAGATCGTCGAGACGTTGGAGAAGGTGTCGTGCCCGACGGAGGCGTCGCCGTCCGCGGTCCCTGCGCCGATGTCGACGGTGACTGCGCTGGTCGCGCTCAGATAGGACAGCCGGGTCACGATCTGGCCCAGGGCATTGATGTCGCCGACGACGATGTCGTTGCCGCCGCGCCCTTCGAACTCGCTCTGGCCGGTGGCTACGCCGGGCAGACCGGTCGAGCCGATGAAGCCGGCCGCATTGAACGTGTCGGCAAAATCGCTGCCGATCGCGCCCTCGATGTTGACGAGCGTGTCCGTTCCGACGCCCGGCCCCGACGCGGTGCCGGCCGCGAGGTTGACGATGATGCCGCCCGTTGCCGCGGCATAGATGGCCCGGTCGAAGCCAGATCCACCGTCGAGAAGGTCGAGGCCGTCGCCGCCCTCAAGCATGTCGTTACCCCCGAGGGCAACGATCGTGTCGTTGTGCGACGTACCGACCAGCGTATTCGGATTGTCGTCTCCCACGATCGGCGTTCCGAACACGAAGTCGCTCGCGCTGAGAGAGCCGAGATTGACGTTCTGCAAATACAGCGTATTGCCGCCCCCGAAGTCGAGCCTCGTGTCTGAACCGATTTGCGTCGCATGAGCCTGCACGTCGGCAAGGCTGAACACCCCGTTGACGCCGGCCAGATCGATCTTGTCACCATCGCTATGGAGGAAGTCCTGGACATAGTCCGAACCATCGCCGGTCGCGAAGATGAAGGTATCGGCACCGGTGCCGCCACTCAAATAGTCGTTCCCGGCACCGCCAGCGAGGACGTCATTGCCGGCATTGCCGAACAGGCTGTTGTCACCTCCGCCACTGGCAAGGATGTCATTGAATATCGTGCCCTGGACAGCCCTGACGCCGCCAATGATCGTGTCATGCCCCACCGACGCATCGCCGTCGACGGTTCCTGCAGCAAGGTTGACGACCACACCACCCGTCGGATTGCCGAACGTAATCTGCGTATCGCCGTTGCCGGTGATGGTGTCGTTGCCGGCACCACCCATGAAGTTATTGAACGTTCCGTAGACGCTGTTGAAGCCGGTTGCGTCGTAAACGTCGGCAAAGTTGCTGCCGACAACCTGGTTGACGCCGGTGAAGGTATCATGGCCGACGCTACCGTCACCGCTCGCAGTGCCCGCCGCCAAATAGATCGTCACGCCCGAGGTGGTGGCATTGCCATACTGAATTTGAGTGTTGCCATTGCCGATGACCTGATCGTCGCCACCCAGGCCCTGGAATATATTGAAATTGTTGTTCGGGCCGACAAATCCGGTCGCGTCGTAAAGATCGGCGAAATTGCTGCCGTTGACGGCGTTGACATTGGTGAAGCTGTCATGGCCGACGGACACATCGCCCGTGACCGTGCCGGCACTCATGTTGATGGTCACGCCGCCCGTGGCGCTGCCGTAGATCAGCCTCGTGCTGCCGTTGCCCGTGACGACATCATCTCCGCCGAGGCCTTCGAAATTGTTGGAAGCGCCGCTATTGCCGACGTTGAGTGCGCCGGCCTGACCAAAGCCCGTCGCATCATAGGAATCGGCGAATATTGTGCCCTGAACGCCCTCGATCGAGCGCAGGCTGTCGGTGCCCGTCGAAGCGTCGCCGGTGACCGTGCCGCTCGCCATGCTGACGTTGACGCCACCCGTGACGAAGGTCAGGTTGCTGTATTGCGCGGTGTCGAACCCGGCGCCACCGTCGATCTGATCGTTTCCGGCGAGGCCCATAAAGACTTCGCTGGCATTGCTTCCGCTGATGACGTCGCCAAACAGCGATCCCATCACCGCATTGACGCCCGTGAAATGATCGGTACCGACCTGCGCGATGTCGCCAGCCGCGGTACCGTGGGCCGTTCCCAGGGCGAGATCGACCGTCACGCCGTCGAGCGCCAGGGTGTACTGGACCCGGGTCGCGCCGTTTCCGGTGATCGTATCGTCGCCGCCCATACCTTCGAAGTTATTGAAAGTGCCGAACGAGCCGGCGTTGGTGCTCACGCCGCTGAAACCGACGGCGCTGTAGGTGTCGGCGAAATTGGTGCCGCGCACGGCCTCGACCGAACGCAATGTGTCGGTACCGACCGAGCTATCACCCGTGACAGTGCCGGCGGCGAGGTTGACCGTAATGCCCGATGTCGTCGTCAGGTCGTTATTATAGGACGCAAAATCGTAGCCACCGCGGCCGTCGATCAGATCATTGCCGCCGCGGGCATCGTACTGCTCGTAAGTGCCGCTCGGATTGTCGCTGCCGCGCAGAATGTCGGCATAGGCCGAGCCGACGATCGCGTTGATGGCGCTGAACGTATCGTGTCCGACCGAAGCATCGCCGTCGGCGGTTCCCGCAGCGATGTCGACCGTCACGCCCGCCGTGGCACTGGCATAGGATACCCGCCCCAGGATCTCACCGGACGCATTGACCGAGCCGATGATCGTGTCGTCTCCGCCCCTGCCCTCGAACTCGGCCAAGCCGATTGCGGCTCCCGGAATCCCGCTGTCGCCCACAAACCCGGTAGCATCAAACGCATCAGCGAAATCGCTGCCGACCGCGCCTTCGATGTTGACGAGCGTGTCCGTTCCGACGCCCGGTCCAGACGCCGTGCCTGCTGTAAGATTAACGGAAACACTACCGGTCGCGTCGGCATAAACCGCTCGGTCGAAGCCCAGACCGCCATCCAGATAATCACTACCGCCCAGACCCTGAAGCCGATCATTGCCTCCGAGGCCGCTGATGGTTTCGGCGTTCGCCGTGCCAACGAGCGTATTCGCATTCTCGTCGCCGACGATCGGCGCGGCCGGCGTGCCGAACAGGAAGTCGCTGGCCGTCAGGCTGCTCAGATTGACGTTCTGAAGCGTGAGGCCCTCAGTCGCGCTGAACGTGATGACGGTGTTGGGGCCGCTCTGCACGGCATGCGATTGCAGATCGGCAAGGCTGTAGATGCCGTAGATGCCGGTCAGATCGATCTTGTCCTGGCCATGGACGAAGTCCTGGATGAAGTCGAAGCCGCCGCCAGTTGCATAGACGAAGGTATCAGCACCGGCGCCGCCGTTGAGGGAGTCGTTGCCGGCATGACCATCAAGGGTGTCGTT
Source organism: uncultured Bradyrhizobium sp. (assembly GCF_936943645.1). Lineage (GTDB taxonomy): Bacteria > Pseudomonadota > Alphaproteobacteria > Rhizobiales > Xanthobacteraceae > Bradyrhizobium. The sequence continues at coordinate 44,783 of NZ_CAKZJO010000051.1, forward strand.
GCCGACGTTACCGGAGAGACTGTCGTTGCCGGCGCTGCCGATGATGGTGTCGTTGAAGTTGGACCCCGCCACATTGAATACGCCACCGGTGATGGTGTCGTGGCCGACCGAGCCGTCGCCATCGACCGTGCCGGCAGTGAGGTTCACGGTCACGCCGCCGGTCGCATTGCCGAACTGGATCTGGGTATTGCCGTTGCCGGTGATGATGTCGTTCCCGGCATTGCCCTGGAACGAATTGAAATTCGCGTTGGGACCGGTGAAACCCGTCGCGTCGTAGACGTCGGCAAAATTGCCGCCGAACGCGCTGTTGACGCCCGTGAAGCTGTCCTGGCCGGTCGAGCCGTCGCCGGTGGCGGTGCCGCCTGCCAGATTGATGGTCACGCCGCCGGTCGCGTTGACGAAGATAAGGCGCGTATTGCCGTTGCCGGTGATGACGTCGTCGCCACCGAGCCCCTCGAACTGGTTGAACGTACCGTTGTTGCCGACATTGGCGCCGGTCACGCCGTAGCCGGTGGCGTCGTAGGTATCGGCAAAATTGGTGCCTTGAATGCCTTCGATCGACCGAAGTGTATCCGTGCCGTTCGACGCATCTCCGGTAACGATGCCGGCCGCCATATCGACGGTGATGCTTCCCGTGATGAAGAAGATGTTGTTGTAGGACGAGACGTCGAAGCCGCTGCGGCCGTCGATGTAATCGTTTCCGGCAAGACCGGTGAACGTGTCGTTGGTCGCACCGCCAAGCAGCGTGTCGTCGAACATCGAAGCCTGGACGGCGTTGACCCCAGTGAATTGATCGGTGCCGACGGATGAATCGCCGGTGGCAATGCCGGTGACGAAGTCGACGTTGACGCCGCCCGTCGCGTTGTTGAAACCGAGCCGCGTGAAGCCGTTGCCGATGATGACGTCGTTGCCGCCGTTGCCGGTGAATTCGTTGAACGTTCCGTTCGAGCCGGCATTGACGCTGCCCGAGCCGAAGCCGGTGGCATTGTAGGTATCGGCGAAGTTGGTGCCGCGGATCGCCTCGATCCCGCGCAACGTGTCGGTGCCGATGGTCGCATCGCCTGTCACGGAGCCGGCGGCGAGATTGACCGTAATTCCCGTCGTTGTGTTGGGATCGACGTTGTAATCCACGCGGTCATAGCCGCCGCGGCCGTCGATATAGTCGTTGCCAGCGAAGCCCGAATACACCTCCGCGGTGAACATCGGATTGTTGCTGCCCAGAATCGTATCGTTGTAGGCGGAGCCCCAGACGCCGTTGAAGCCGGAGCCGACGAGCGTGTCATGGCCTACCGACGCATCACCCTGCGCATAACCGGCTGCGAGATCCACCGTCACCGCCCCGGTGGCGCTGACATAGGAGACGCGCGTCAGCTCGGCTCCCTGGCTGTTGGTGTCGCTGATGATGGTGTCATCGCCGCCTTTGCCTTCGAACTCGTTGTAGCCGACCGGGCTACCCGGGACGTGTGCATCGCCGGTAAAGCCGACTGCGTTGAACGTGTCGGCGAAATCGCTGCCGATGGCAGCCTCGATGTTGACGAGCGTGTCTGTTCCGACGCCTGCGCCGGATGCCGTCCCCTGTGCGAGGCTGATCGTGACGCCGCCGGTCGCGTCGGTATAGACGGCGCGGTCGAAGCCCGGGCCGCCGTCGAGAATATCGTCGCCGGAGCCGCCGGTGAGGTAGTCCTTGCCGGCCCCGCCGAACAGGATGTCGTTGCCGTCGCTGCCGCTGATGCGATCGTTGCCGTCCTGGCCGTCGATCAGATCATTGCCGCTGCCGCCGGAGAGCACATCATCGCCGAGCGAGCCGAACAAGGTGCTTCCGATCGGGGTCAGCACGGCATTCGAAACCTCAGTATCGAGATTGTCGACAAAGCGGTCCGTAAGCTGATCGATGGATTGTTGATCCGTAAAATCGGTCGTAGCCAGCTGATCGGCCGCTGCGCCTTGGGCGACCTGGCCGGCCTGTGCCAGCTCCGTGACGTTCGTAGCGGCCTGAATGCTGCCATTCGCGGCAGCAACGACCTCGATAACCGTCGCGGCGGCCGCAGCGCCAACGCCGGAAGAGGTGACTACGCTCTGGACCGTCTCCTGCGAGCCAAGATCGAAGGCCAACGGATGGTCCGGATCGGCCTGAGCGGTTGCAACCGCATCCGCAATCGCGGCTATCACCATATCCGGCGCAACGCCGACGGCCGACACCTGAGCGACCGTGCTTTGAACCTGGATGGCCGCCGCGAGCACTGCCGTCGCGGTAGCATCGTTATTCACCGCATCGGGCACCGGATCGAACGATCTCAGGTCGATACCTCCGCTGAGATCGAGGTTGAAGGCAGCCGCCACGGCGCTCATGGCCTGGTCCGCCGTCAGTGGGTGCTCGTCGCTCGCCGTGCTGTCAACCAGGGCGGCGATCAACGTGGTCAGGGGAGTGATGACGGTCGATCCCTCGGGGGCCCTGAGCACCCCCGCCACCTGCAATCCCGTCGAGATATCGACGCCGCCGATGCTCACGAGCGGGCCGGATCCGCCCGCCAGCGTGAAGCTGCCATCGGCGCGCGTGGTCGTGAACGCCTCGCCGGCGTCGAGTATCCCGTTGTTGTTGGCGTCGGCAAAGACGGTCGCGCCGCCGATATAGCCGTCGATATCAAGCGCGTTGATCTCGTTGGCACCTGAATTCACCGTCAGCGCAAGATCGGCCGTGCTCACGGCTTGATGAACGCCGTCGTCGGAGATGGCGGTGACGTGCAGCGTGAACGGATCGGGACTGCCGACAGCGTGGTTCGGGACCAGGATGACGTTCGGGATCGAGTTGCCGGTCACAAGCCAGGTGCCGTCGCCGATCGCATTGCCGTTCTGGACGGTGAAGCTCGATGGCACGCCCTCGATCTTCACCGACAGGGTGCTGCCGAGGTCAATCTTGCTTGCGGCAATATGCAGCGTGATATTCTGATCGGCGCTACCCGAGGAGTCCTGAACGCTCAGCGTCGGCGCGTCCTGCGCGCCGTGGATGTCGAAGCTGATGCTCTTGGTCGTGCCGTCGACCGACGTGACCGTGAACGTCTCCGTCTTGACGTCGTTGGCGCCGAGATACTGGATCGCCGCATTGTCGACCGAATAGGTGTAATGGCCATCGGCCTGCAGCGTCACCGCGCCGAGATTTCCGGATGCCGTGATCTGGCCAGGCTGGAATGCGGCCTGGTTCTGGTCCGCATCGCTGATGGTCAGCTGGCCGGATGCCGTCAGTTGGCCGTCCTCGGTGACGTCGTGCTGGCCGGGATCGCCGATGGCGGCGGCGTCGTTGACGCCGTGGATCGTGAACGTCACGTCCTTGGTCGTGCCGTCCAGGGCCTTGACGGTGAAGGTCTCGTCGCGAGTCTCACCCTGGCCGAGATATTGAACGAGGCCGTTGGCGACCGAATAGCTGTAAGCACCGTTGGGGCCGATCGTCAGCGTCCCGAGATTGCCAGGGGGCGAGGCGACGACGGTCTGGAACGAATTCTGGTTCTGGTCGACATCGTTGATCGACAGCGTGCCGGACGCCGTCAGGACGCCGTCCTCGGTGACGTCGTGTTGACCGAGATTGCCGATCACGGCTGCGTCGTTGGTGCCCGTGATGTTCACCACGATATCGCGGGTGGCGGTGCCGTCGACTGAAGTGACCGTCAGCGTGTCGGTGACCTGCTGCCCTGCGGTGAGCGGGTTCGACTTCGCGGGATCGAGCGTATAGGTCCAGGCGCCCGACGCCGCATTGAAGGTGAAGTTGCCATAGGTGCCGGCCAGCGAGGCCGGCACTGCGAAATGGGCTTGGCCGCTGTCGACGTCCTGCACTGCGAGCTGGCCCGACGCGCTGGGATCGCCGGCTACGCTGCCGGCCTCGGTCACTGACGTATCCTGGCTCCCCGACACCGTGATCGTGGCCGGGTCGTTGCTGCCGGTGACAGTCACCGTGAGCGTCGACGAGCCCGTTCCGCCGTGGTTGTCGGCATTCGTGTAGGTGAACTGCTCCGTCGCTTGCTGGCCTGCGGCGAGCGCTTGCACGGCGGCGCTGGCATTGTTGAGCGTGTAGCTGTAGGCGCCGGTCGCCTTCGTGACCACCAGCGTTCCATAGGTACCGACCACGGTGATCGTGGTGCCGTTGTCCGTGCCTCCCGCCACGGCCGACACGGTGTGGGTATCGCCGGCATCGGCGTCGGTGTCGTTGGCGAGCAGATTGCCGCTGGCAATCGTCGTCACGTCCTCTCTGACGGAGGCGATATCCGCGACCGCGACCGGCGCATGATTGGTCGGGCCTTCGATGACGATTTCGACCTTTTCGATCGAGCCGACGACGAGGTCGAAGCTCCTGAACGCGTAGTCTGCGCTGCCATAGCGCGCGATGAGGGCCTGGATGGCCGCAATATCGGACCTGAACGAAGCCGAGTTCGCCATCGTCTGCGTCACGACGAGGCGAAGCGTGTCCTGGCCCTTGCCGCCGTCGTAGATATCGACCGAGCCCACATTCTCCGAAGCACGATAGATCAGGACGTCGTTGCCGTTGCCGCCGCTGACGAGGTCGCAGCCGGCGCCGGCGTCGATGATATCGTCGCCGTTGTCGCCGGAGATCAGGTCGTTGCCCGCCCCGCCGAGCAGCGTATCGTTGCCGTTGCCGCCGAAAATGATGTCGTTGCCGGTGCCGCCATCCACCGTGTCGTTGCCATTGCCGGCGTCGATGATGTCGTTGCCCGAGCCCGCGTTGATGTTGTCGTTGCCGTTGCCGCCCTGGATGAGATCATTGCCCGCCCCGGCGCCGACGACATCGTCGCCGTTCCTTGCATTGATGATGTCAGACGAGCTGGTGCCGGTGATCTGATCGTTTGCGTTGGTGCCGTTAATGATCATGGCGATTCATCTTTCTCAATGGGGCAATAGGCATTGCTCGCACGCGCGCGGAAGCGGCCTGCGTTGAGCGGATGGAGAAATGTTCAATCGTCGAAAGCAGAACGCGGTCTGGACGCGACGCGTGACATCGTGCGGTCGCTCATGGTGAGCCCCTCCCGTAATCTTCTTGGTTTTTCAGATTCGCCGTCAGCCCAACGGCGTGAGTTTGAAATGATGTGGTCTTGTTATTGTTCGACGCCTTGCCTCGTTGCCCGGCGTCGCCCGAGTTCTCGAAATTGCAATTTCCGACCGTCGAAAAGACTTTTCTGATAATTGCAAATTGTTTCCACTGTTGCGTGACTGCGTCAAGACAGCACAGCGGCTAACCTTAAGCAGGGTGTGGACCGAACGGTGCAACTGCGAACGTGCATGCCTCCGACTTGCGGTCGCGCGCGGTTTCGGTAAGCCGGCGCATCGAAGCTTCGCAGGACCCCAGCACAATAAGGGCTGAAACCAAGCAATCGGGCTTAGCGCGGAATCCAGCGTGACGAGATCGCCCAGGCTGCCAATCCAGCGGGCCACCACCACTGATGGCGCCGGTATGCTGCTCCCGCCTCCCTCCGCTCGGGTCACTGCGACATTCTGCCGCAACCAGGTCCCTCCGCGGATCGACGGGGGCGGGGCAGCAATACCGAAGCCTTTCTGGCTCGCGCAGAGCAACGTCATCTCGATTCCCGAAACGAAGACTATTCCTTCTCCATGGAATAGCGCTGGCACGTCTCACCGCATGACCCGAATGGGTCACCCGGCGCCTGCCGGCGGCGGCTCGACGGGCATTATCTGTTAGACTTTGGTCTACCGCCACTTTTCAGGAAAAAACGGCAAGGGGCTTGCGTCATGCCGCCTCCTCACGAAGCATGACGGGTCAGGGAAACGTACCAAAAAGCCCGACTGAAGGGAGCGTCTGCACGGCATGCGGCGGATAGGCACGCCGGCCAGCAGCGAATGACCAGGGCTCAGCGGAGGGAGGACCGCTCGTGAAAGCCAATCGGATCGACCATGAGGAGCTGTCGAAGGTTCTCAATCGACTTGGCGAGGCCGCCGTGAATCCGGCAGCCTGGCACGACATCATGGACGACATCTGCAGGGCAGTGGGAGCGTCGGCGGCCCTGCTGCTACAGAGCGACGTCCGGACCCCCGACGTTCCCCGCACCGCGTCGATCTCTGAAGCCACCGATCTCTACTTCAGGAACAACTGGCATTTGAGGGACCCGCGCGCCAAGGGCTTTCCGCGCATGATGGCCGGCGAGGTCGTGACCGATCTCGACGTGATGAGCGCAGAGCAGATCCGCGCCGATCCCATGTACAACGAGCTGCTGTTTCCGTCCGGGTACCGCTGGTTTGCCGGCATCGGCTTCTGGGCCGAAAGCGCGGCGTGGGCGTTGACGATCCAACGAACGGGGCGCGAAGGCACCTTCGAGGCACGTGACAAAGAGGTGCTTGCTCAATTGGCGCCGCGCCTGACCGAAACGGCCACGCTCGCCACAGCGATTGGACGCGCTGTGCTGACCTCGATGACCGACGTCCTCGACCGGGTTCGCCAACCCGCCCTCGTCATCAATCGGGAAGGAATGGTGCTGCGTACGAACCAGGCGGCCGATCGCGGCTTCGACGAAGAGATCCGCATCAGGGAGAGGCGTCTCGTTCTCCGCGACAAGCAAGCGATGACACGGTTCGATCAGCTGATCGGCATGATCCGGGCGACGCCGGATGCCGTCGCCATCCCCGCCTCTCCGATTCTCATTCGCCGGACGACCAAGCCGCCGGTCGTGCTGCGGCTGCTGCCGGTGGACGGCGCGGCCCGCTCCGTCTTCCTCGGCGCGCGCGCCATGCTGATCCTGTCAAATCTTGCGCCGCGCCCGGCGCCGGACCCGGCGCTGATCGGCCAGGCCTTCGATCTCACTCCGGCGGAGTCCCGCCTGGCCGCCCTGCTCGCAACCGGCACATCGATCGCCGGCGCCGCCGAGCACCTGCGCATCTCGCGCGAAACGGCGCGCAACCACCTCAAGTCGATTTTCTCGAAGACGGGCGTTCATCGGCAATCGGAGCTGGTCACGCTGGTTTCGCAGCTGGGGTGATATTCGGCTTGTCTCGAGCAGCGGCCGCAAGTTTCGCCTCGGCACAAACGAAAGACCACGCCTCCTCAGCGATTCTTCAGTTACGGCTCGGAGCCGCCGTGGATACGTTCATCAGCAAGAGAAACAACGCGCTCGTCGCCTGATATCTCGCCACCACGCGTTTCCTCGCGCGTCCTCGCATGATGGCCTTTCCGCCGCGCGAGCCGACACTCCACTCCCAGCTCCGCGAACGCTTGCACATCTCGAACTCGTAGAATGAGAAGCCGTCCAAACCCAACAAATTGGCGTCCAATCGGTTTGACGTCATGTGCCTGTTGAGGGATCCACCGACTTTTTGTCCCATCCGCGCCCAAGAAGCGGCCTCTGAACGAAGAGCCATCTAGGCGATAAGCCAGCTTCCCGGGGGGGGGCGCCTCCCCCAAATGGGCTAGGCGGCGCCTTTTTCTCTGGTCGGATGTTGCTGCGATCGGTGAACGGCCTGATCGATCGGCTGGGCGCGATCCGACTTCATCGATCTTCATTAACGTGCACCGCCGCTCCTGCCACTGGACGGCGGCGGGCTTGCCAAGGCAGCCAGAAGCCAAGCGAGCAGGCGACCAAAGCTGACAGCTCTATCCCGCCGGCAGCAAGATAGCGTCCGAAAACACCTTGCCCAGCGACGCGACGTAAGGGCTCTGCAGCATCGAATGATGCGTCCCCTGAACAACGGTCTTGTGGATCCGGGGCGCCTGAACAATTCGATCCCAGCCATAGAGCCGGTCATCCAGGGGATTTTCCGCCGCCGTGAAAAGCTGGAGGGCGATCGGAATAGCCGCCCCGATGTATTTGCTGCCCGCGCGCTCGCGCGTCCGCGATTGCGCAATCATGTAGCGAACGTCTTCTTCCGTAGACGACCAGGGCAACAAAGCCCTCTCACGACATTCTAGAACCATCGAGCGAAAGTCTGACTGGAGCATTCGGCCGCCCGTCCGGCTGCCGATATAGTTCCGCAGGAATGCGACGTCTGACGTCTTCGACGGAGAGCTCGGCCGCCCATACAGCGCGTCGATCAATCCCAAGAACTGTACGGTCTCCTTTTCATCGACGAGCTGCCTTGTAATCTCGTAGGCCAATATTCCGCCGAACGACCAGCCCGCCAGACGGTATGGCCCGCACGGGTGAATGGACCGTATTGTCCGGACCAGGCTCCCGGCGATCGCCTCGATCGTTCGTGCCGACGCGGTCCCTACCTGGCTCATCGTCAAGCCATACACGGGGAAGCCGCCGCGAAGGTGCCGGGTAAGGATCGGACCATAGATCATCTGATTAAAGAGATCCGGCGCGAGGAATAGCGGAGCACCACTCCCCTCTGCACGAAGAGTCATTGCAGCGCCGTCCCTCGACCGGTTATCAATGCCCGCCTGTTCGCGTGCGAGCAGCGCTATTGTCGGGCTTGCAAACAACCTGGCCAGCGAGATGTCGGTGCCGCGACGACCCAATTCGTTGACCAAACGCACGGCCAACAGCGAGTGGCCACCAAGCTCGAAAAAATTGTCGTCACGTCCGACGCGATCAATCTCCAGGAACTCGCTCCAAGTCTGCGCCAACATCTTCTCCAGCCTTCCACGCGGAGCCTCGTAGGCGCGGGATGTACGCGAATGGCCTGAAGGCGCGGGCAAGCTGCCCCGGTCCAGTTTCCCGTTGAGGGTCAGCGGCAGCGCGTCGAGCACAACAAAGGTCGACGGCACCATGTAGTCCGGCAGATGGTTCTGGAGATGAGTTCGCAAGTCGTCCGACAACGTGCTCATCGCTGTCGAACGCCTCTCGCGCCCTCCCTGCCGCCCGGCAGATGTCCCGTCGTTTTCCACCACATAGGCCACCAAGCGAGGATCATCGGCACGATCCTGGCGCGCGACGACCACCGCCTGCCGCACCGACGCATGGCCCATCAATGCCGCCTCGATTTCACCGAGCTCAATGCGATAACCGCGCAGCTTCACCTGAAAATCGTTTCGCCCGAGATATTCGATACTTCCATCTGGCAGCAAACGCCCCAAATCGCCGGTCCGATACATTCGCGCGTCCGGGTCGGTAGCGAAAGGCTCAGTGACAAACCGTTCCCCGGTCAGCTCGGGTCGATTGAGATAGCCGCGCGCCACCCCTGTGCCGGCGATGTAGATTTCGCCAACGACTCCGATGGGGACGGGAGCACGGTGCTCGTCGAGGACATAGATTCTCGTGTTCGAGATTGGTCGGCCGATCGGGACGACGGATGACGGATACGCCGTTTCCTCGATCGCGTGAGCCGACGACCAGATTGTTGTCTCGGTGGGCCCATAAACATTCCAGCATGCCGAGGTTCGCCGGAGCAGCTGGTCGGCAAGATCGGCCGTCATGGCCTCGCCGCCGCACAGTGCGCGGAGACGTGGCTCTCCCACCCAACCGCTCTCGATCAGAGCCCGCCAGCTCGCGGGAGTTGCCTGCAAGACCGTGATCTGCTCCCGCAGCAGCAAATCCATCATGCGTCGTGGATCGCTGCTCGTCTGACGGTCGGCAATGACAACTCTGGCGCCGACGAGCAAAGGCATCAGCAGCTCGAGGCCCGCGATATCGAACGATACAGTGGTCACCGACAGCAAGCGATCAGCCGGATTCATGCCGACGAGCTCACTCATGGATGTCAGGAGATTCACCAGCGACCGATGCTCGACCATGACGCCTTTGGGCCGTCCGGTCGAGCCCGACGTGTAGATGACGTAGGCGAGACTTTCGGGTCGCAATCCGACCCCTTCGGGCCGAATATTGCTGCGGTGACCATTCGTCCAAAGCGTCTCATTGGCGAGATCAATCACCGGGAGGTCCCCCGTGTGACCCTCCAGGATTTCCATCGTCTCCGCATCCGACAGTATTGCGCGTGGTGCGCAGTCCGCCATCATGTCCGCCAGCCGCTTGATGGGAAAGGCGGGGTCCATTGGGACGTAAGCCCCACCCGCCTTGAGAACTGCGAGCAGCGCCACCAGCATCTCGACACCGCGCCGGGCACAAATCGCAACGCGATCATCCGGCTTGACGCCAAGTCCGCGCAGGTGATGAGCGAGGCAGTTCGACCGCACGTTCAGCTCACGATACGTCAACTCGTGAGCTCCGCTGGCGACAGCCACCGCATGCGGCGTACGCCCCACCTGCTCCACGAACAACTCGCCAACACACTTACCAGCAGGATAGTCGACCGTCGTTGCGTTCCATTCGGTGATCAGGTGACTGTGCTCGAGCGCATTCAGAAGCTTAAGCTCCGAGACGCGCTGGTCCGGATCGGCAACGATTGCGCCCAACAAATTCTCGAAGTGGCCCACCAGACGTGCGATCGTATCGTCGTCGAACAAATCCGACGCATATTCCAGCCATCCGCGGACCCCGGAAGGGACTTCGTACAAGGTCAATGACAGGTCGAACCTTGTCGTGACGTGCTCGGTGGCGACCTGGCTTACTCGCAGTCCTGGAAGATCGAGCTGCGCCGGGGGGACGTTCAGCAGGATCAAGGCGACCTGGAACAGCGGCTGGCGGGACAAATCGCGGTGAGGCTGCAGCGCCTCCACCAGCCTTTCGAGCGGCACATCCTGGTTTTCATAGGCGGAAAGTGTCGTTTCCTTCACCCGCCGCAGCAATTCGCGAAAGCTGGGATCGTCCGACACATCCGTACGCATGACGAGCATGTTCACGAAGCAACCCACCATGGCTTCCAGCTCCGGCAGCCCGCGACCAGCGAAGGGAGAGCCAACAAGAATGTCCCGTTGCCCGCTATAGCGCGCCAGCAGCACCGAAAACGCCGCCAGGAACACCATATACGGTGTCGCCTTCTCTCGACGCGCGAGGACGCGCAGGTCGGATGAAAGCTGTGGCGTCAGGCTGAAGCCGCGGCTTGCTCCTCGAAAACTCTGCATCTGAGGCCGGGTGCGATCGGTCGGCAGCGCCAGTGCCTGCGGCGCGCCTGCCAGCTGCCGCTTCCAGTACGCCAGCTGCCGCGTCTGCACGTCGCCCCGAAGCCATTCGCGTTGCCAAAGCGCGTAATCCGCGTATTGAACCGGCAGGCTCTCCAGAGGCGACACTCGTCCCTCCACTCGGGCTGCATAGAGCGCCGTCACCTCAGCAAACATCACGCCGATCGACCAAGCATCCGATATGATGTGATGCATGTTGACGAGCACGATATGCCGGTTCTGGGTCAATCGAAGCAGCGTGACGCGGAAGAGCGGCCCGGCCGACAGGTCAAACAAGCGCCGTCCATCCTCCGACATCAAACGCCCGGTCGCCGCCCGCTGCTCGTCGTCCCCAAGCGTGGAGAGATCGACCGCGTCGAGGCGGAAAGCTCCGGCCTCGTCGACCACCTGAAAGCCGCGGCCGTCCACTGTCTCGAACTTGGTGCGGAGGCTTTCGTGACGTCGCACGACGTCTCCGAAACTCAGCTCCAGAGCAACGACATCCAACGCCCCTTCGAGTTGCAGCATCCAGGGCATGTTGTAAGCCGCGCCCACCAGCCCAAGCTGCTCGAGGAACCATAGCCCTTCCTGCGCGTGGGACAGCGGCACCCGACTGCCCGGCGAGCGCACTGTCAGTGGCGGAGGATCCGTCAGTTCGAGGGGTGGAGAATGGATATCCGACATCACTCGCAGTTCACGCTGATTGTCCGAACGAAGGCGTGCTCTTCGGCTCAGAACAAGCCGCTTGCTTGCAGCGCCTTACCCACATGCCGCATCTCGGCTTCGTCAGCGATCATGTCGAGCATGATCGTCGTCAGGCCCTGGGCGGCGAAAGTTCTGAGCTTTTCACCGATCTCCGCATAGCTGCCGACCAGATAAGGACAATCCGCCTGGAATGTGAGAAACGGCAATAGCCAATACCCGTTGTGTTGCATCTCGGCCGTCTGTCCCTCAAAAAGCCGCCGCTTCCACACCGAATCCGTGTTCTCCATCGTAAGCGTGAGCAGTTCGCGACCTTCTGCACTGTCGCTGAAGCGCTCACGCGCGGCCCGACGCGCGGCGTCACGGCCCTGCCTTGCAAAGATCCCGAAGTTCAAGCCGGGTGCGCTGATGCCGCGGTCGTGATCCGGCGGCAGCATCTGCATCTTGATGCAGCCGGCTTCAGCGGCAATGCGCTGGGCGGCGTCGGATTGGCCGGCGATCAGGAATTCAGGCAGCAGGTCGGCCGGAGGCCGGTAGTGAAGATGCAGGCCGGACGCCGTGTAGAAGTTTCCGCGAAAATCGATCGGGCGGGAGCTTTCAAGCAGCAGGCGGACCAGTTTGATGAACTCGCCCAGCCTGACATACCGGTCAGCGTGCGCACATTGGTCGCCCAGCGCCTGCAAGTCGCTCACAGCGGTACCGGTGATCATATTCAGATACAGTTTGCGCCCATAAAGCTGCGCAAAGGACGACACCAACTTGGCCGCGGTGAAAGGATGCATGTAGACGGGGTTGACTGCGATCAACGGCGAGCTGCGCTTTGTCTGGGCCACGATGTGCTGCGCCATCGCCCAAGGCTGGACGAACACGTCATTGCCTTCGAACAGCAGGAGTCCCGCGAGACCATGGAGATCCGCAAAACGCGCGACGTGCATCAATTCGTCGACATATTTGCCGGGGTCCCGATTGCGCGAAATGGCGGGAAAGACGCGAAGCCTTGCATTGTTCATCTAGGCGCTCCTGGACCGCGCGGCGAGAAGCGTCGAACGCGAACCGCGCCGCGCGATCCGGCTGCGCCGGCGGCAGGATCCCGCGCATACGCTCCGAACTCGTCGGGATTCGAGAACATCGAGCGCTCCGCTATCGAGGCCGATCCGTTCGTGCGCCATGCTCCCGCCCCAAACGCCTAATCCTAAGCATCCGGCATCTGCTCGATCGCTTTCTTCCTGCCGGCTTTCGCCTTTAACTTGCCGGACTGCGCGACCGGCGAGCCGATGCCTGTTCCCGCATTGCGAATAGCCTCCTGAAGCTCGCGCTTACGGCGTGCGAGCAGGTTCCTCACATCGTCTTCCTGCTCGGCCGTCATTTCGTCCCGCGCAAACGATAGTGCGGCCGGACTACTTTGCTCATCTTTTGGAAGCAATGCAGCTTCAGTGATCACCTCTACACCGCGGGCCTCGTCGACGCGTTTGGCGAGTGCTTCGATCGTTGGCAGATCGAAGATCGTGCGGATCGGCAGCGTCACTCCGAATGCCTGCTTGATGCGAGCCATCGCACGGCCCGCCAGCAAGGAATGACCGCCGAGATCGAAGAAATCGTCGGAGACCTTGATATCGCTCACTTTCAGCAGGTCAGCCCAGATCTCGCGGATGGCCTTCTCGGTGGAACGGGACGGCTCGACCGCCGGAGGCACGATAATCGGTTCCGATCGCGGAGACGCTGCGATGGCTGCGCGATCGACCTTGCCGTGCCCATTGAGGGGCATGCGCTCCAAAAACAGGAAGACCGACGGCACCGCTTGGCTTGGCAGCCTGGCTTTGAGAAATTCGCGCAGTTCGGTCGCGCTCGGTTGATGCGCGCCCGTGGCAACGACATGGGCAATCAGCTTGATATCGCCGCTTGCCTCACGGCGCGGCTCGATCACCGCGGCGCCGATCCGTGGATGATCCAGGAGGACATGCTCGATTTCCTTGAGCTCGACGCGATAGCCGCGGACCTTGACCTGCTGATCAGCCCGACCGAGACACTCCAGGGTTCCATCCACGCGCCAGCGCGCAAGGTCACCCGTACGATAGAGCCGCGCATGTGCACGATCACTGAAAGGATCGCGCTGAAAACGCGCGCTGGTCTGCTCGTTGTCTCCAATGTAGCCGCGGCCCACGCCGTCGCCGCCGACATATAGCTCGCCGGTCACGCCGATGGGCAATGGCCGCAACCCGCCGTCAAGAACATAGAGTTGGACATTCGGGAGCGGGCGACCGACGGACACGACGGACCCAGTTGGCGCCGCAACCAAGCGATGCAGCGAAACATCGTCGGAGCATTCCGATGCGCCGTAGGCATTGATCACCGGCACGCCTGGAAAGTGCTGGAACCAGCTCCGGCAGACATCGGCCGGGAGCGGTTCGCCTGTCGAGATCAACAACCGAAGGCCCGCAAAGGCACGGTAAATTGCGGTCTCATTCACCCGCTCGAGGATCAACCTGAGGAGCGATGGAACGATCTGCAGGACCGTGACGCCTTCACGGTGCATCTCCTGTGCAAGCGACAGGGGATCCTGAACCACCGCGTCTGCGCAGATGTGGACACGGGCGCCAGCGGTCAATCCGGCGAGGAACTGCCAGACCGAGATGACGAAGCTCTGTGGCGCCGTCTGAGCGATCACGTCCCTATTTGAGAGGGCGAGCTCGGACACCAGCGAAGCCAGGTGATTTGTCAGACCGCGCTGCTCGATCATCACGCCCTTCGGCGCGCCCGTCGAGCCGGACGTGTAGATGAGGTAGGCAAGGCCCGATGGCGCTCTTGCTTTCATCGGCTTGCGCTGGCCGCGCCCTTTGATGTCGTCGAGCATCGCGCAGGGCAGACGAGCAGCCGAAGAGGCCGAAAATATCTCATCGAGCCGGCTGGCGCAGCCGCGCGAACTCAAGAGCAGTCGGGGTTGCGCCGACTGGAGGATTGCGGCAAGCCGCACGGCAGGCTGCGCCGGGTCCAAACAGAGAAACGCCGCGCCCGCACGCTGGACCGCGATCATTGCCGCAACCAGGTCGACGCTCCGCTCGGCGAGGAGCGCGACGATCATGTCCTCTCCGACGCCCTCCCGGGCCAGCCGCTGCGCGATGGCAAGGCTTCGGCTGGCGAGTTCGCGGTAGCTCGATTTGCCGGAGCTGTCGCTAGCAGCCGTCGTCCTGGGATCACGCGCCACCCGACGATCAAAGCGCTCGATGAAATTGCCACGTCGGGGAAGACTTGCTCCCTTCCATTCTTCGAGCAAGCGATGGCGCTCCACCGACTCGATCAAAGGCAGGCGGGATATTTTCGTGTCGGGATCGGTCGCAATGCCCTGGAGCAGCGATTGGAAGTGTCCCGCCATCCGGGCAATCGTGTCCGCGTCGAACAGATCGGTGGCGTATTCGAAGAATCCCGAGAACTGTCCGTTGGTCTCAAGGAGTTCGAGGGTGATATCGAACCGCGCGACCGCCGGGTCGATCTCGATCCGGTGCGTCGACAAGCCAGGGAAATGGCCGGCCTCGACGGCGGGGTTTTGCAGGATGAACATGATCTGAAACGGTGGACTGCCGTCCCGGCGCGACGCCTGGAGCGCGCGCAAAACCGCTTCGATGGGAATATCCTGGTTGCGATAGGCATCGAGCGTGACTCGGCGCACGCGTTGCAGCAGTTCGCTGAAACTCGGATCGCCTGAGAGATCCGTCCGCATGATCACGCTGTTGGCGAATATGCCGATCAGCGGCTCGGCCTCAATCTGGTTGCGATTGGCGATCAGCGAGCCCGTCGCCACGTCCTCATGGCCCGTGTATCGACAGAGCAGACACTGGAACGCGGCCAGCAGCATCATGAACGGCGTGACGCTGTGCTGCTGGCCAAGCGCCTTGACCGCTGCCGACAATACACGCGGAATTTTGATGTAGTGCCTGGCACCGCGACCCGTCCAGCTCTCGCCACGCGGGCGGTCCGTGCGAAGCGGCAGCGTCGTCACACCATCAAGCTGCTTGCGCCAAAAGTCGAGCTGGTTGCTCGCCGCCTGCGTCTGCGCCCATGCCTGCTGCCAGCCGACATAGTCATGATACTGATGCGCCGGGCCGCGGACCGGCGACCGCTTGCCGCGTCGAGCGGCCGAATAGTGTTCTGCAAGCTCCTGCCACAATAGCCGCTGCGACCAGCCGTCTGTCGCGATGTGATGCAGAGTGACGATCAGAGCGTGATCTTTTGAATCAAACCGCAACAGCGTTGCCTTGAACGGCGGCTCTCGTTCGAGATCGAAACAATAGTGAGCAACCTTCATGGCCTCGCGCCGGATTGCGCCTGACCGCTTCCCGGCGACATAGCCGGCCAGCCTGATCTGTTCGAGCCGCGGAGAAAGGCGACCGACCTTCTGCACCGGCTCCCCATCGGCCTCTGCAAAGGTGGATCTCAGGATCTGATGACGCCGCGCGACGGCCGCGATGGCCGCCTCGAGTGCCTCCACGTCGAGCCGGCCCGACAACCTCGCCACTTCGACGACATTGTAATTGTATTTGGTCGAATCCAGCTTGCTGAGGATGTACATCCTCTGCTGCTGGAACGAGAGCGCTACGGCACCGCCACCGCTTGCGGCACGATGCCATTTGGGCGCCGCGTCACCGTGGCGCGCTGACGAGGCCTGCAGCCGGACCGCCAACGCTGCGATCGTGCCGGCATCAAACACATCGCCGAACGTGAGATCGACTCCGAACTGTTCGCGCAAGCGCGACAGCACCTGCGTGACCGCAAGGGAATCGGCGCCGAGCGCAAAGAAATCCTGATCGACGCCGATCCCGTCCACTTCCAGGACCTTCGACCAGATCGCAGCGAGCTGGGCTTCCAGCTTCGAGCGAGGCGCGACGGCCGGCACCGTGGCCCCCGACGCAATCAGGCCGGGGAGCGCGCTTCGCGTGATCTTCCCGCTGGCGCCCTTGGGAATTTCATCGACGATGTGGATCAGGCTCGGCACCTTGTAGGCGGCAAGCCGACTTGCCGCCAGTTGCCGCACCTGCTGCGGGGTGACGCTGGCGCCTGGCCTCAGCACCACGACTGCTGCAACGTTCTCGCCGAGCTTGTCGTGCGGAACACCGAACGCTCCGGCCTCCAGCACGTCGGGATGGGTCAGCAGGGTTTCCTCGACCTCGAGCGGCGAGACCTTCTGCCCGCCCCGATTGATGACGTCCTTGATGCGGCCGACGATGAAGAGATAGCCGTCCTCGTCGAGAAAACCGAGATCGCCGGTGCGCAACCAGCCGTCCCGGAATGCGGCATCCGTCGCCTGCTGATCATTGTCGTAACCGCGCGTGATCGTCGGCCCTCGCAGCACGATCTCGCCATGCTGGCCGCTCGCCTGCTCGCGTCCGTTGCCATCCATGATCGCGATATCAGGACCGGCAGCCACGCCGACCGAACCGGACTTGCGCCGATGACGCGGATTGGCGGCGATCTGGGATGCGGCTTCCGTCATGCCGTAGGTCTCGACGACGGGCACTGCAAACAGCGCTTCAAGCCGCTCCAGCGTTGCGGGAGCGAGCGAGGCCGACGCCGAGCGGATGATGCGCAAGGAACTCGGCTCTGCGGCGCGATCATCCGCAAGCGCAGCCGCCAGGACCGCGCGATGGATCGTCGGCACGGCCGTATACCAGGTCGGCTGCAATTCCCTCAACCAACCGAAGAAGGAGGCTCCGTCGAAGCTTTTCGTGCATATGACGCTCGATCCGGCGGCAAGTGCAGTCAAAAGCCCCGAGATCAAGCCGTGCGCATGAAAGAGCGGAAGGACGTTCAAGAGGCGGTCGGCCGCCGTGAGAGACAAAACGGCTCCCGCATTGACGGCTGAAAGACAGACGCTTGCTTGGGTGAGCGGCACCATCTTGGGACGCGCGGCAGTGCCGGAGGTGAGAAGAACGAAAGCATCGTCATCGGGGCCGATTTCTCCAGTTGCTACTCCTGCAGTGCGAGTGCTGCCCGTTAGCTCAAAATCGGCCGCCCTGACTTGCAAACCAACGTCGAGAACCGGAATTCCCAACGACTGCGCAACATTTCGGCTCGCGGGCTTCGCGTCGCCGCTGGTGACGAGCGCTGCCAGTCTCAAATCGGCAAAGTAGCGCTGCAGTTCGTCAGGCGTAAAATCCGGATTGATTGGAACACAAACGGCCGCAGCGGCTATCACAACCAGTGCAAGAGCGTTATCAGCACCACGCGGAAGCACAACCGCAACGCGATGATGACTGGCAACGCCAAACTGCCGCAGCTGTCGGCGGACGCGCTCCGCACAAACCCAGAGCTCGGCGTAACTGACAGAATTTCCAGCCGAATCCATGATAGCGTTTTGCGCGGGAGTCGTCCGTGCATAAAACGCGAGTAGACCAGCAATGCTGGAGAACGCTTCTCGATCCACCGGGGATCGCTGCGACGATGAGACTCGAGCGGCCAAGGTGATGCCTTTTTTCTGGGCCTGAGCTATCGTGCACGACGATATCGTCAGTGATTGGAAGAAGCAAGATGAGCGACATCGCCGCTACGCGAAAACGTTACGTCGCGCAGATCAAGAAGCGCGGACGAGTTTCCTCGTCGCGATTGCTTGATGCGTTCGCATCTGTTTCGCGCGAACACTTTGCTGGCCCTGGGCCTTGGCGGGTGCGGGCCTCGGAAGGTCGCGAATATCAGACGACGCCAGACGCCGATCCGGTCCATCTCTACGATGACGTGCTGGTCGCGATCGACGAAAGCCGAAGGCTGCACACCGGCCTTCCCAGCCTCTGGGCCAATCTGTTCGAAATTCTCGATATCAAGGCCGGCGAGCGGGTTGTCCAAATCGGGTGCGGTCTCGGCTATTTCTCGGCGATCCTGTCCGAACTTGTCGGCCCGCATGGCAAGGTCCTCGCGATCGACTGCGAAAAGGAGTTTGTCGCCCAAGCAAGAGCGAACCTACGCGGCTACAGGAATGTCCGCGCCTTATGCACCGATGCGTGCCGCAATGTCGGGGAACCGGCGGACGTCATCGTGGTTCACGCCGGCTTCACGCACCCCCACCCGCTCTGGCTGCAGTCGCTTCGCCTTGACGGACGGCTCCTGGTGCCACTGACCAAACACAACCGCGAAGGAACAATCGTGAAGGTCACGCGAAAAGTTGATGGCTTTCACGCGGAAGCGGTTAGGCGTGTCGAGATATTCCCCTGCAAGGGACGCGGCGAGACCGAGCTGGACGAGCAAGTCGCCGATTGGTGGGAGCAGGCCTCCGTTCTCGCGCCGGTTCGCTTTCAGGCAATTGAACACGGCCTTCCTTCGGACAGTTGAAAGCTCACTCCACCGATTTGCCGATCCGATCGAGATTTCGCTTGCCTGTGCGCTCGGCTTGGATTTCAATTCGCGTAGGGATTGTGGCGCGGTCTGAGCAGGGGATCAACCTTGACGATCATCACCGACAACGTCGCGGACCAATGGTCCGCGCGAACTCCTTCGATCGCAAAGGTGGCGTGGGCGAGTGTGCTGGGGACCGCGATCGAGTGGTACGACTTCCTTATTTATGGAACCGCCGCGGCGCTTGTATTCAACAAACTGTTCTTCCCGGCATTCGACCCTTTGATCGGCACCGTGGCCGCCTTCAGCACATATGCCGTCGGGTTCGTCGCCCGCCCGATCGGCGGCGCGATCATCGGCCACTTTGGCGACCGCGTCGGCCGCAAATCGATGCTGGTCGCGACTTTGCTGTTGATGGGCATCGGCACGTTCCTGATCGGCTGCCTACCCACCTATGATCAGGTGGGCATCTGGGCGCCCATCATGCTGGTGGCGCTTCGCTTCATTCAGGGTATCGGCATCGGCGGCGAATGGAGCGGCGCGGTGACGATGATGATCGAGCACGCTGGCAAGCGGCGCGGATTCTGGGGCAGCCTGGTGCAGGTCGGCTTTCCCATGGGTGTGGCCGCATCGACAGGGATCTTTGCGCTCGTTACGCAGCTACCCGAAGCGAGCTTTCTGAGCTGGGGTTGGCGCGTGCCCTTCCTTCTCAGTATCGTTCTGGTCTTGGTGGGGCTGTTCGCCAGATATAGCCTGACCGAAACGCCGGAGTTCAGACAGGTTCTCGAGCGAAAGGACGTCGTAAGCCAACCGATCTTCGAGATCTTCCGGCGCGACTGGCGCAACCTCCTGCTCGCGATTGGCATCACGGTGTCCGAGGTCGGCCTCGCCTATCTCCTCACCGTATTCGTCATCACCTATTCGACGACGAAGCTCGGGATGCCGCGGCAGACCATCCTTAATGCCGTGGTCTATGCGGCGCTGGTCGAATTCGTGACGTTGCCGCTGGCAGGGTGGCTGTCCGACATCTATGGCAGGAAGACGCTTTACCTGGCCGGCGCCGTCGCTTCCATCGTCATGGCCTTTCCCCTGTTCTGGCTGCTCGACACCAAGGATGCCACCATCTTGACGCTCGCGCTGATTGTCACGATGACGCTGACTCATGCCCTGCTGTTCGGACCGAAGGCCGCGTACATGCCGGAATTGTTCGGCACGAGAATGCGCTACAGCGGCGCCTCGCTCGGCGCCAATATCGCAGCCGCGCTCAGCGGCGGTCTGTCACCACTGATCGCAACCGCGCTGCTGGTCTGGACGGGCGGGGCCTGGGCAATCTCCGTGTTCATCATCGCGCTTTCCGTGCTCACGCTGGTGTCCGTGCTTGCGGCACCGGAGACGGCTCGCCTTCCGCTCAAGTACTGAGACGAGAGCCGAAAGTTGGATCGGACTTGCGCAACTCGCTCTCCCGGTGATCCCATGCACGAGCCCAAATCGAAGCAGACAGCGCAGATTGCGCCAGCGGGCCTCGCATTCCTCGTGATCACGTCGATCGGCTGGGGCAGCAACTGGCCCGCAACCAAATATCTTCTGGGCCAGCTTCCACCGCTGACCTACCGAGGTGTCATGGGCCTCGTCGGTGCGGCGCTGCTCGCCAGTTTGGCCGGGCTTCGTGGCCAAAGCCTGCGCGTGCCCGAGGGCATGTGGGGCCGCATCATCCTGTCAGCGACCTTCAACGTGACCTGCTGGATGATCCTGATCGGGTTTGCGCTGCTCTGGCTGCCCGCCAGCGAAGTCGCGCTGATCGGCTATACCATGCCGGTGTGGGCCGCGATCATTGCCTGGCCGGTGCTCGGCGAAAAGCCGACCGTATTGCGCACGACGGCGCTGTTCATGGCGCTCGCCGGGCTCGCGACCATCATGGGCGGCAACGGCATCTCCGCGAGCTGGGAAAAGCTTCCGGGAATCGTGCTGGCCTTGGGCGGTGCGATCGGCTTCGCATTCGGCACCGTCTTTGCGAAGAAACTGCCGATCCAGATGCCGCCGCTCTCGTCGGCTGCCTGGCAGATCCTGATCGGCTGTCTTCCGATCACTTTGATCGGACTTGCGATCGAGACCACCGACGTTTTCGCCATCACGCAGCTCGGCTGGATCCTGATCGTCTATGTGACGATCATGCAATATTGCGTCGCCTATGTGAGCTGGTTCGCGGCGCTGGCCCGGCTTCCAGCCTCGATCGCCTCGATCGGCACGATCGGCGTTCCCATCGTCGGCGTGGTGGCATCCGCGGTGACCCTGCACGAACCGCTCGGCGCGGGCAAGATCGCGGCCCTGCTGTTCACGCTCGCGAGTGTCGTGCTGGCGACGAGGGCTTGAGGCTTACACCCCGCCGCGCTTCACCCTTTTTCTCACTTCGGCTCGAACGTCTGCTTTGCACCAGGACTTGCGAACCGGGAAGCATTAGCGCTCGTCCTTCATAGACCCGACGCCATAGCGAGCACTCGCCTTGCTCCACGATTGGGCACGAATTGCCCTACAATTGTCATAGCGCTTCCACCGCATCGCAATATACTTCGTCTAGCAATCAGAAATGTCAGGCGAACTTTCGATGATCAGACATGCGCTCCGCATGCTGGCCACAATGTATTGCGTTTGCGGCCCGCCCGCCTATTCGAGCTACGAATCCCAAGCGGTGACACCACCGTTATCCTTCTCGCAGTTCTGTATTCAGTACCCAGAGGACTGCCAGCGCCACGACGACCGCAGGATCCGGGATTTTCGCTCCTCGATTCAGCGTTGGCGAGAGCTTGCCCAGATCAATGCAACGGTGAATTTCGGCATCGCGCCAAAGAATCCGCCCGCAAGCCGGCGTGACGCGGAGTGGCAGATATTCCCTGACGAAGGCAATTGCGGCGACTACGCCGTCACCAAGCGGCATCTGCTGCTGCGATCGGGCTGGCCCAGCGCAGCGCTCCTCCTCGCGGAGGTCGTCATCCGAGCAACCGGTGAGCATCACCTTGTGCTGCTCGTGCGCGAGGGAAAGGCGGTGCTGGTGCTCGACAACCTGAGCCCGGTGGTCACGCCGCTGGTGGATGCGCTGGAACGCTTCACTATCGTGCGGGCGGAGTCGGGTGCGGAACCCCAGCGCTGGACACGAGAGGTCGCGGCGTTCTAGCCGTTGACCGATCCGCGGCACCAAATGCTCCACCAGCATATTGCTTCTTGGCAAGCCGTTCTAAAAGTAACCATAGCGCGGTTTCCAGCGCCTCCGAAAGCGGCAAGAAGGCCGTTAATCTAAGCTCGACTTTCGGGCGATTTCACCCTCCCTAACCAACTCAATTTCATGTAAGCACAAGTCTCAAATTTGGGATTGATATGACAAAGAAACGAGCTCTGATTACTGGCGTTACCGGCCAGGATGGCGCCTATTTGGCCGAACTTCTTTTGCAGAAGGGATATGAGGTCCACGGCATCAAGCGCCGGACTTCGCTCTTCAACACCGATCGCATCGATCATCTGTATCTCGACCCGCACGAGCCCGATCCGCCCTTCAAGCTTCACTACGGCGATTTGACTGACTCCTCGAGCCTGATCCGGATCGTCGGCCAAGTCCAGCCAGACGAGATCTACAACCTCGCAGCGCAGAGCCATGTCGCGGTTTCGTTCGAAGAGCCGGAATACACAGCGAACTCCGACGCCCTCGGCGCGTTGCGCATTCTGGAAGCTATGCGCATCACCGGCTTGGAAAGAAAAGCGCGGTTCTACCAAGCTTCGACGTCTGAGCTCTACGGCTTGGTCCAGGAGATCCCCCAAAAGGAAACCACGCCGTTCTATCCTCGATCACCGTACGCCGTTGCCAAGCTTTACGCCTACTGGATTACGGTCAACTACCGCGAAGCCTATGGCATGTATGCCTGCAACGGCATTCTCTTCAACCACGAATCTCCGGTCCGGGGCGAAACCTTCGTGACCCGAAAGATCACGCGTGCTTTGGCACGCATCCATTTGGGACTGCAGGAACGGCTTTATCTCGGCAATCTGGACGCCCTGCGCGATTGGGGGCACGCGCGTGACTATGTCGAAATGCAGTGGCTGATGCTGCAGCAAGACAAGCCGGAGGATTTCGTGATTGCGACCGGCGTGCAGCATTCCGTCCGGGATTTCGTGAATGTCGCGGCGAACGAAGTCGGCATGACAGTTCGTTGGGAAGGAAGCGACGTCGAGGAAAAGGGATACGACGCCAAGACCGGAAAGTGCATTGTTTCGGTCGATCCGCGCTATTTCCGTCCCACCGAAGTCGCGACGCTTCTTGGTGATCCGTCGAAGGCCAAGCAGAAGCTCGGCTGGGAGCCGAAGACGTCGTTCGAAAGCCTGGTTCGAGAAATGATGAAGGAAGATCTCGAATCCGCAAAACGGGACGAGCTCATCAAGCAGCACGGCTTCAGATATTATCCGCGCCACGAGTGAGCGACGGCAAGCGTAGAAGCAGAAGGGCGGGAAGCTGAATGCTCTCCCGCCCTTTTCAATTTGCGAGTTGTCGCGTCGACTGATGTTCGTCAGGGCTGGGGAACGGCATCCTTCACTGGAATTGAGACGGATGTGGGCGACAAAGCAGGCTTTGGCACCTTCAAGGCTGCCATGTCCTCGACCCAGCGCCGGACAATCGTACGACGATCCCAACGCTCGACGGAGCGCCTTCGGCCCTCTGCACCCAGCTTTTCGCAAAGCGCGGGGTCCTCACTTAGGCTCTCGATTGCTGCGGCGAGCGCCGGTGTATCGCCTGGTGGAATGACCAGCCCGGCACCCTCAACTTCAGCGGCAAGGCCGGTGCCTTGGCTCGCCATGGCAATAACGGGTCGCCCGGATGCGAGAACCGCCCCGAGCTTTGAGGGCAGAACCAGATCGGCGGCCTCCGCTTTCTGAGGAATGAGATGAAAGTCGGCCGTCGCCATCAATTCGTTGAAGCTCTCGATAGGCTGCAAGCCCAGGAAATGGACTCTCGAACGGCCGGCCGCCATCTCAACCAGCTTTGACTTGTGAGGGCCCTCGCCCGCGAGGATGAAATGAATGTCCGGGCGACTATCTTCCAGAGCGGCAGCCGTATCGATTGCGAGGTCCAGCCCCTGCTTGTTCGACATCGTGCCTGAATAGAGACCGACGATCGCAGTGTTGGGAATACCGAGCTCTTGACGGTATCTGGTCTGCCTGGATGCGGGATGGATTGCGCTCGTATCGATCCAGTTCCTCACCTCGGTCGTGCGTTCTGCGTCCAGCCCCTTGCCGCGCAGGCGATCGACCATCTGCGGTGAGATTGAAGAAACCTTGTCAAACGAGCGAAGGATGGCCGCCTCGGTCTTCAACATCACCGAGCGCAATTTCTCGTTCTGGAGCAAGCCGAGATCGAAAGCCGCATCGACTTCGAAGTCCTGTACGTGGAGCCAGGACTTGGCTCCAATCCGCCGCGCAACAAATGAGACGAATGCAGCGGACATCAACGAAGGGGCGGCGGAGAGCATGATATCAGGACGCCAGCTGAGGGCCTCCTTCACGACAGGTAACATGCTGCTCAACGCAAAGGACGCGTGATGAACCAAGCGCTTCCCGCCCGATGGCTGCGCAGGCACATAGATCGGAGTGCGCGTAACGCGGACGCCATTGATATCCTTAGCCCTGAAATAGGACGCACCAAAGCCAGGCGGGATCTTCCAGGCGGGATAATATGGCGGCGCGGTGATCACCCGTACTTCGTGACCTTCGTCGACGAGGCTCTCGCACAGCTCCGTATTGTACTTCGCCACGCCAATGAGATCGGGCGCATAATTGATGCCGACCAGCAGAATACGCATCAACGGAATCCAGCTTGCTATTCAAGATCAAAAATTCATTCAATCGAAGTCGTGAGCTGCTCAGCTCGCCCGGCTAACCTCCAAATGGCGGCCATGCCCCTGAAGGAAGTCATCATACGCCGCAGCGATTCCCGCGCGTAGCGAAGTGGTGGCACGCCAGCCCAGCGCGCGAAGACGCGAACTATCCAGGAGCTTGCGCGGCGTCCCATCCGGCTTGGACGTATCGAAGACCAACTTGCCTTCGTACCCGACAACATCCGCTACGGCCGCAGCGAACTCTGCGATCGAGACTTCATCGCCACTGCCGACATTTATCGGGAGGTCGCTCGAATAATTCTTGAGAAGGAAAACGCAGGCGTCCGCAAAATCCTCGACGCAGAGAAATTCGCGGAGCGGCGTGCCCGTGCCCCACACGGTGACTGTCGGCGCCTTGGCAAGCTTGGCCTCGTGGAAGCGCCGGATCAGTGCAGCCGGCACGTGACTATGGTCCGGATGATAATTGTCGCCGCGGCCGTAGAGATTGGTCGGCATGGCCGAGATGAAGTCATCGCCATATTGCCGGCGATACGCCTGGCACATCTTGAGGCCGGCAATCTTGGCGATGGCGTACCATTCGTTGGTGGGCTCAAGCGGCCCGGTCAGCAGTTCGCTTTCGGCCATCGGCTGCTTGGCGTGCTTGGGATAGATGCAGGAAGAGCCGAGGAACAGCAGCCGCTGCACGCCAACTGCGTGACTTGCGCGGATCACGCTCAATTCCAGCGCGAGGTTGTCGCAGAGAAAGTCGACGGGGAAATTGTTGTTGGCTGCAATACCGCCGACCTTTGCAGCGGCGTGAACCACGACCTCGGGACGATTGGCCTCGAGCCATTTCAGCGTGGGCTCTTCTTTCGTGAGGTCCACCTCACGCCGATCCGCCGTCAGCACGGTGCAATTCTCTGACGCGAGTCTACGAACGACAGCCGATCCGACCATGCCACGGTGTCCCGCGACGAAGACACGTTTGCCCGTGAGATCGTAGGTTGAAGCCCCTGTCATCACTATCCTCTACCAGCGTCCGGTTAGCCGGATCATCACCTCTGTGAGTTCCAGCGACCACCGCATTAAGCAATTACGCTGCCGATGCAGCCCCGCCAGACAGCTAACACAATCTTCACCATGCGGCAGCCTGTCCCGGTCAGGCAAAGATATTCATGGTGAACCCGCGCTGCGCGCACAAATGGTCAGCACACCATGAAGCAAAAACGAGCAAGGCAGCCGCATCGGCCGAGCGGCTGCCTTGAAAGATCGATGAAAGCAGCAGCAGCCGCTTGGTCAGCTCAAGCTCAGTACGCCCGGCGCAGGACTGGACCGACAGGCGCGCAGACCCGGTCCATATACCAGCCATAGGGCGTCTCGACCCGCACCAGCGGGCAACGGCGCCACGGCGCATAGCGGTACGGATAGGGCTGCGCCCAGAACGTCACGGGCGTCGCCTGGCTTTCGCCCGCGAGCAGCGCGGCCGGTGCCGGCATCTGCATCGCGGCGTTCGCTCCGCTCGCTGCGCAAAGCGTAGCAGTTGCGGCCAAAAGGCCAGCTCGCATCAACGTCTTAAACATCCAAAATAGCTCCTCGCCCCTTGCGGAGTTAGTCCCCGACCGTGTTCGCCAGATCCCAGCCGACCGACGTCGCCGTTTCGAAAGGCACTCCGCGACTAGCCCAAATAGTGAACCGAACTTTACCAAGGCCGACGACGCAAATGCAACAGACGCCCAGGCATCCGAGGGCCTCTTGGGACGATATGGCGCGCAAGTGTGGCTTCTTGGTCCTATTTTTCCTCGCTCCAGGCGCCCGGGGCGGCGAGATCTGGCGATCGGCGGTAGACATCCCGAAGGAACTGGTAGTTGACCGCCTGAGCCAGGGGCACGTCTTCCTCCCCGAGCTTAGCGAAGAGAAGGATATCCCGGAGCGTCCGCCAGCGGCTTTCGTCGTAGTCGCCGATGCGGCCGCCCGTCGGCAGCACCAGCGGGCGCTGTTGCTGCAGCTCGAATTTGAGCCGCTCAGGGTTCAGCGCGGCTGGTCCGGCCCCGGCGAGAACGGGCACGCTCCGTGCATAGTCCGCGTAGGTGAATTGCCACCCCCGTATGAGGCCCTGAAGGACATCGGCAATCATGGATGGCTGTTCATGGACGAGAGCGTTGCTCGCGAAGTAGACCAAGCCAGGAACATGGATACCGTAGTCTTGCGGTTTGATGACATTCAGCTTCACAAAAGCCGAACTGGTGGGATCCGGTTGCTCGTCGATTGCGGCAATGATGGCATCCACCTCACCGGCCCGCAGGGCTTCGAAGCTGTCGCGGTCGGGCACCTTGGTGATCTGGCTTCGAGGAAGTCCGAGCTGCGCCATCATGGCATCGAAAACGACGTCGCCCTCGCTCGCCCGGCGATACCCGACCCGCTTTCCGACCAGATCAACCGGCCGCCGCAAACCCGAGCTTTCGAGCGTGAAGATCGCGACGGAGGTATCGAGGAAGCTTGCGGCAAAGGCCGTGACGGGAACGCCGCGCCAGGTTGCCAGCAGGAACTTCTGGCCACTCGTCACGCCGATGGCATGTTGACGTGCGATGGTCTGGACGAAGTCCGGATCCGGTTGAGCGGCCAGCTCGATACGGGAGGAGAAATATTTCTGCCTCGATGCAGCGAGCTCGCCGGCAAAGCGAGCGCCATACGGACCATCCACGAGGAGCTTGACCGCAACGGCGTTGGCGACTGTCGGCGCCCTCAAGGGCGTCACATCGGGGCGAAGAAGGAGAAGCGCGGTTCCGACCAAGGCCAAGGCGGCAAGGCCAATGGCGAGGGTGCGCTTCCCTCTCGACCGGGTTCGCCGCCGGGACTGAATTCGAGGCAACGAGATCTTCCTAACAGGCTGTGAAATTTAACATATCAGGCGGGGCGAGATGGGTTACAATGGAGCTTATGGGGTAAGGTTAATTTTCCCTTCGCCTTGTTTTAACAGCGATTTTGACCGATAGCACGGCTTGTTCGGGTCAATGAATTTTGCGTCAATGGGCTTGGTAGAATGACGATTCTTTCCACACGGCCGGTACCTGTCGCTGATTCCAAGGCGAAAACTGGCGTGGTCGAGTCGACTCCGGCTTCCACGAATGGCTTTGCGTCCAGCTGGATGCGCCCTGCGGTTGTCGAGCGGGCGATGGCTGTGGTCGATGCAGTGCTGGTCGTGGTCAGCGGCATCGGCTGCGCGGTCGGCTATCACATCGCCACCGCGGGCACGCTGGGCAAGACCGATGTCTATGCGGCGGCGAGCGTGCTGGTGGCGATCAATTTCGCGCTGCTGACGACGGTGCAGCACGGCTACCGCCTGAAGAACATCACCAACCTGCCGCGCATGTTCCGGATGACGCTGACGACCTGGACCGGGCTTTTCGGGGCGCTGCTGGCGATCGCGTTCACGATGAAGGTCAGCGACGAGTTCTCGCGCGGCACCACGATCTCGTTCTACCTGGTCGGCCTCACCGCCCTGCTCGCCTGGAAGACGGCGGCGGCGCGCTGGACCGCGCATGGTCTGCGCACTGGCGCCTTCGCCAACGGGCGGGCGCTGCTGATCGCCGAGTTCGGCCTTGCCACCTCGTCCAACGCGGTCGACGACCTCGGCCAGCACGGCTACCGCCTGATGCGGGTGATGGAGATCCCGGCCAAGGAGCTTGCCTCGCCCCTGCTGCTCTCCTCGCTGGCGCCGCGGTTCGAGGAGCTGATCAATTTCGCGCGCGAGGAGCGGATCGAGCACGTCTTCCTGCTGATCAACTGGAGCCGGCAGCATGCGATCGAGAGCATTCTGGACGTCCTGAAGATCCTGCCCGTCCCGGTGCATCTGGTGCCGGACCCCAACACGGCGCGCTTTCTGCGCTATCCGCTCCAGGGCACCGGCAGCACCTTCACCGCCGAGCTGCGCCGCGCGCCGCTGTCCTGGAAAGAGCGCGCCTTGAAGCGCGCGCTGGACCTCGCTGGCGCCAGCGCGGCGCTGGTCGTGTTCGCGCCGGTGATGCTGGTGACGGCGCTGCTGATCAAGCTGAGCTCGAAGGGCCCGGTGTTCTTCCGCCAGACCCGCCACGGTTTTGGCGGGCGCGCGTTCAAGATCTTCAAGTTCCGCACCATGCGCGTGCTGGAGGACGGCCCGAAGATCAAGCAGGCGCAGAAGAACGACCCGCGCGTCACGCCGATCGGCAAATGGCTGCGCAAGACCTCGATCGACGAGCTGCCGCAGCTCTTCAACGTGCTCAAGGGCGACATGTCGCTGGTCGGCCCCCGCCCGCACGCGGCCGCCCACAACACCGAATATGAGCAGATCATCGGCAACTACGCCTTCCGCCACCACGTCAAGCCCGGCATCACCGGCTGGGCCCAGGTTAATGGTTACCGCGGAGAAACCCGCACGCTCGACCTGATGCAGAAGCGCGTGGAGTATGATCTGTGGTATATTAATAACTGGAGCGTGGGTGTCGACCTACTAATCATCCTTAGGACGATCACGGTCTCATTTCGTCAGACCTCTGCATACTGAGAGTCGCACGTTTTCGTCGTTCTGCACGACTCCCAATTGGCATCACCTGCTGAAAAGAATGCCGTTGGCCCGTTCGACGTCCAGAGACGCGAACAACAATGGCAAACAAAATAAACGTTAGACCGAGCAGAAACCCATATCCATTGTAGAAATAGTTAAATCGAGCGAATTCAAAAATTGCCACGAAGCTGATGGGATACAAACAAACGCCAATGGGATCTTCTTCTGAGAACAACCGACCCAAGCGGCCAAAAATATAGAACTTCGCGATCACAATCGGAATGAAGAAATAGCTAAAGTCATTGAAGTCCTGGAAAAGACCGCCGGGATTGCTCAAACCTGGGTCGGTAAAGCCCGCAGAATGAAGTTCGACGAGCAGAGCCTTGGTCCCAACGCCTACATCCGTGGTCTTTCCAGCACCGAGCAGCTTATAGAAAGGATCAGCGAAGTACCAAATATCGGAAGTGAACCCTTCGAAGAGACCAGCGTATAGTTTGTTTATCGTATCGGCGTAATAGATGAGCGTACTGTTCAGCTCAAAATAGATCGCACTAAGCGTATCGCCGGTCAGGCGTACACCTTGCGTCACCAGTCGATCTCGCAATGCCAAACCCATGTAGAGCGGCAGGATTGGGAGAGCCGCGAGAACGTACCTAAACAACGAGCGGCGAGTTATCCCTTGATAGCAGATTGAGACAACAATAAGAAATTCAAGTACTGCGGACCTCTCACTTAAGGCAACGGCTCGAACAAATATACTGACAAACAGCACCAAGACTGCAAGCACACTCTCTCTCGTTATTCGGCCGATCGAGACCAAGTACACAGGCAACGCAACAATATACAGTCGGACTAACACGCCAACGCCCTGGAATTCCAAGGCCGCACGCGCTGTTAGGAAACTTCCAGACCGGTATGCAACGAACGTGTAAGCTGCAACAATCACGCTTATGAAAGCGCATGCCCATAATGTTGCACGCGCGAAGCCTGGCGCCCACTCCGCGAACCTACTTCGGCCTCGATGAGACGTGAAAGCTCTCAGTGGAAAGAAGCTCCTACGACCAATTCTCTTATATCCAGCATGAGTGACGCAAAACAATACAGCTACGATCAGACCTGCAACTAGGAAGTGCTCTAGCGGCCCCACCACGCGCCCAAGCGTAAAAATGATATTATCTTCCGCTAGAAGATATGGAATGAGCGTTACGACGCTAAAGAAAGTGACCGCCGCATATGGCGTTGCCAGCCAAGGCAGTCGATGTTCTTTGTAATCCATTGGATCTGCTTATTCGCTATCCTGGTTGGCTCCGTCGCCCAAAACTTGCGATCGAGCTTTCCCGCAAAGGCATGTTACGTTGCAGCTTTCAAGCGCTTGAGTTGGGCAACGGTCGCGGGCGATAAATGACCTTCCTGATAGATCCCAACATTTAACGTCACGGCCGCTCCAATTTTCACCCAATTTCTCACAAAAGTAATTAACTGATCGTCTTCATAAGCCGGGGGAGGCATCGGACCGGGCATTTCGTGACCCCATTTCCCGTTGCAGTCGATCGGCGTTAAGACGTGATATAAGCAATTGGTGTTCGCAACCATCGCTTGGCTTGGTTGAAACGACTGACCCGGATCGCGTCCAAACGCTGCTCGTCCATCGACAATTTTCCCACACTCACCTGCCAAGAAATCCTGCTCGGTACTCGTCGGCGCTAGCTTTCGCGACAGAAAGGACCCATCGTTGAAAGCTATTACCCGTTCGGGATTCCCGCTTCTGGCCGCTTCTGCCCAATCGCGCCAGTTGCGTGAAGCCCAGGGATAAGTCTTAGAATCGTAACAACCATCAAACCACCAGCCGTCACAGCTTCTACCGAGATGGTCCGAATAGGCCTTTACGAACGGCAGATATGCCTTCTCAAATTCTTCCCTATTGGGTTCATCCCAACTGAATAACGGTTGTACTTTGCGAGAGTTGCCGACTTCTCCCGGCAGATAAGCAATAAACCGCCGGTCCTCAGCCTTAATTGCCTCAGCCATTTCGAGTACTAGATCTCGGCCAGACTGGAGTTGGCCAAACCCCTTTTGCTCCAGATACTTGTTCCGGCCGACATACAATCCGGTGTTCTGTCCCAGAGTAAAAATGACCCACGAGGCGCCGGATTCACGCAGATCATCAACGAAGCGCGCCAAGTTGAAATTGTTAACAGCAATCTCTAGATTACGGACTCTGGTGCCAACCTCGGGAGCCGGCCCGGGCGCGATCCAATGCACCATGATACCCCATCGGCCCGACATCCACTCGGCGCGTCCCCGAGCACGGGTTTGCGGAGGCGCTGCCAGAACGCGCAGTCCACTCAAAAGGGCGCTTGCTCCGAGAATAGACGATGCACCGAAGCGAAGCGCATTTCTCCTGTTTATCATAAGGATTGGTCTCCGGGCCGCCCTTTACTCAAGAGCAGGCACAGTTGCAAAGAAACTTACAGAAACTTCGCTGCTTGAAATGCAGGCGAAAAAGCCAAAAACTGACATTTCATGCCCTTAGCGCTGCTAAACTCAACATCTAAGCCACGAGATTGCATGAAGCGGCGAATTGTGTCCTGCTCTCCAATTCGTTCAGCGTCGTCGAAGATAACCAAAAATTCATCCGCAAGATGATCCGACAGAATCTCCAAACTCGTCCAGCGCGAGTTACGCCTCGATCCATGGGGGCCATCGATTAGGATTAGATCAAATTTTTGGTCCTTCAAAGGTTCGATATCGACGTAGGCATCAACCTCTATTCCCTCGATCCTTCTTCGAATGAGACGGCGGTGAACAACGGTGTGCGAAACTATCTTGGACACCCTTTCGTGCCATTCCTTGTCGCTTTCCAGCGTAGTCACCTGCAATTCAGGCCTTTGCAGTTGAAGCGCACCTAGAAATCGGGTTGTCTGCCCTGCCCCCAATTCCAAAACCCTAGAACAGCCCATCTCGGTAATGGCTCTCATTAAAATATAGAGCAAACCGTAGTTTGCGGCGGATTGAACTGGGTAGAGAGGGGGTAGACGCAGATCCATCGCCGAAGCGCTTTGATGAATCA
Organism: uncultured Bradyrhizobium sp.; assembly: GCF_936943645.1. Classification (GTDB taxonomy): domain Bacteria; phylum Pseudomonadota; class Alphaproteobacteria; order Rhizobiales; family Xanthobacteraceae; genus Bradyrhizobium. The sequence continues at coordinate 77,215 of NZ_CAKZJO010000051.1, forward strand.
TGCCTTGAAAAAACGTCTCTCTGCTATGGAGAGCACCAGTTAGGTTGAACATCGGCTGAAGCCGGCGCCACAATCTCAACCTGCGTAACGTGCGGTCCAACTCTGAACTTCGTCTCTTCACATTTTCTTCGTGCATATTCAGCAGCCCTTCGAGATTGATGCGATTTTGTCTTACAGAGATCGCCAGAGAAGCCATAAATAGAAGGCCGAGTAAGCAAGCGACACTGCCGCGAGAAATGGAAATACCGAAACTTGCTCCCGATACGCAAACCACGCCAGCACGCCCACGACAACTATTCTCGCAATATCCCAGATTAGGACGGTGATGTGCTGATTGCGGGCGAACATCGAGGTTGAGAAGGGTGAGATTACGAACTGGCAGATGAAAATAGGGGAAAGTGATCGGACGTAGCTGCCGGCGTCAGACCATTGCGGGCCGAATACGAATCCATACAGCTCTCTGCTAAATAGAAGAAACGGCACCAGTATCAGTACGCCAGTCCCGAGTATCCAGGGCGCATAGCTCCAGAACAAATTTTTGGTTTGGCCACGATGGACGGCTGCACCGACTTGCGGAGCAATGAAGTGGGTCAGCGCGATAGAGATCGCACCAAGCGCGCCGTTCGTTGTTCGAAGCGAGAAAGAAATGAGGCCAGCAGGGCCGTTACCGTACAGAGATGCAACAACAAGAACCAGGACCTCGCGCTGAGCCAGTATGTTCACGCCTGCCGTAGCTCCACCCCAAAACAGATAAGCAGACAGCTTCTTGCAACTTTGAAGAATCTCTTTGATTGAGAAGAATCCGCTAAACGTTCTTAGCGTTGGCCACATCAATATGCACATCACAACGGTCGAAACCGCCTGACCGACAGAATGTCCGAGAGCGAGCGTCGAGTCGTCGAGAACAAAGATACAACTTACTTGGATCGAAATGATAACAAGGATATTTAGTACGCGCCCAACGCTATAAATCGCCGCGCGCTGAACATTTACAGCCAGCATTAGCAGTATCTGATAGATTGATGCGCATACTATTGTTGCATAGGCAGCCAACGCATCCACAGAGCTGACGGGAAAAAGACCAGAAAGAATAGCCGCACAAACCGGTAGCGGCATCAAGATGCCACCAAATATCAAAACGAAGGCAATTGATGCAACGGTATTTCCTTCAATTTCAGCTGCATCCTTCGACAGAGCGACCGCAGTGTCCAGCCGCGATAGTAAGAGCGCTGCACCTATGGATGTTGCAGCCAAAAATATGCCGTATCGTCCAAATGACGAAGTTGTAACAAGGCGGCCAAGAACGAGTGCTGCAGCAAATGAGAGCCCCTGGGCACCTATATTGCTTACGATGAACTGGAGAAGGCTCCGGGGTACGCCAGAGCTCCTACCGCCTCCCTTAGCCCGAAACCTTTCATTCTCGGCCGTCAACGAACCACCAGCGCGTGTATCAGTTCAAGATATTTTTCAGCGATTGCGCGTCTTGAGTATGCCTCGCGTATCGTTTCAGCGATTGAGGTGCTGCCAACGAGAGAACGCGGACCAGAAAGAACTGCATGGATCTGCTCAACCCACTCGTCCACTGAAAGCGGATCCGATACATACTTTGCGCGTCCCAGTGTGACCTCGCGAAGGGCCGCAATATCGCTCACGATTGTACTTGTCCCAAGACCCATAGCTTCGACTGGCGGCAATCCAAACCCCTCGAACAACGAAGGGAAACAAAAGACTGAAGCTGATCTATAGAGGCTCCCCAAAGTTGCGTCATCTATGTGACCCGTAAACTTGACGATATCGTCAACGCCAAGCTCGTTAATGATTGCCTTCAGCTCACCTGTATAATTGCCTGATCCAAGCTTAGTGGAGGCCTGGCCAACTAGAACCAGTCTTAGATTCGGGAAGTTTCGAGCAAGCTTCGCAGTGGCTGATATCAGCGTTTCTAAGTTCTTATGCGGAAAGTGATGCGCTACAGACAAGATGTAGGGCCCGTCGAAGCCCTCAGCACGATCACCCGGAGCAACATCGAAACGCGACCAGTCTACCGCATTGTGAATAGTTACTAAGGGAGAGTTCAAGCCCGTGTAATGAGTTTGAATGTCGCGATGCGTCGCGTCTGAAATGCAAACCACCGCATCGCTACCGTTCAACGATCGAGCCAAGTTGTACCTCAGCCACAGTTTTTTCTTCAGGCTGAAGTTGTTTGGATAATGAAGATGCTGCAGATCGTGGATGATGACGATTTTCTTACCAAGCCTGCTATTCGTCGCCAACGGAAGGTAGTAATTCGGAAATATCGTAGCATCGAAGCCACCTCTGCACGACGCCGCAAAATATTCTTCTGCCAAGAAGCGATTTTCTAAGCCTCCTACATATTCTATTTTTGCTCCCTGAGAGATCAGGGATGACCTTGCTGCTTCGGGGAGCCGCGAAGGCGTAGCAGCGACGATTGTGACGTCGGCGCCACAATCAAGCAGACCAAGCGCTAGGTTATAAAACGCTTGCTCGACGCCTCCCACCCTGCCCGGTTTTACAAAATTTGCGGATAGCGCAATCCGCATCGATTTTACTGCCCCCGCCCCGGCAACATCGAAACGCCCTACCGAATGAGCTCCATTCAACATATGCAAGGCTCTAATTTTGCAGCGAGCTTTTGGGCGAACGGGAGCTAGTGATATTTCGCCAGACGCGCCGTGAGAACTTGAGGCCGGCCAAAAGCATCAACATAATACTGGCTATCGTGAACTTCCCCTGCTCCACGCTCTGCATCGCGACTTTGGCACGTCCTTGCATGTGCAGCGAATGAACCCTTACTCTATTTGTAGCCCACCCTGCGCCAATCTCGAATACGCAGGGTTGCCCTTCGATCGAGCCCAGCAATTTCGAACCAAAAACGTTCAGAAACTTGCGCTCGCCTTGCCATCCAAGCGTAACATTGTGATCCCACAAGCCATCTTTCTCTAGAGTCAAGATATCAAGAACGCGCTCGTCTTCCTTCATCCAAGCGCCCAAGGCTATCATGTCTGAGAATCCAGTGTAGTTCGGATATCTTCTCCCTTCCGCCTCAATCGCAGAAAGCAGCTTCTCTTCTTCGACAATGCGCCTGAGATATGTAACGAAACAATTCAAGCCATGCCTTGTCCAGAACGAGCAGTGCGGAGACGCATGCCAATAATCAGCGGGCCCCACGCATACACTCACGCCCGCCAAGTTTCTCTTGGCGCGCATAATCGAAAAGATCTCGTTTCCAGCATTTAGAGCCGACGGAAAGAGCATGAGGTCCGTATCGATCATGACGAACTCATCGATTCCCATGCGATTCACATACTCTCGCGCTCGAAAATATCGTTTGAAGCAAGCCTTTTCGAAGAGAACGGAGTTCGTCGAGGTATGCCTGTAGTGACGCTCGAATAAGTGCCAGTCATCATCTCCAAATTCAGACAGATCATGCAGGTTTAAAATTTGAAAGCCGGCCACTGATGCTTGTCGCCGCGCAATCTCGCCATAGGCTGACGCTCCATCGTGGATCATTAAGACGGTGCAAGGTACGCCGGTCATGCAAGCCTTCGCGCTATGTCTAGACTGATGATGTTGTCGATTTCAGCACACACCGCCGTCCAAGGGCGGCTGGGGGTGGGGTTTGGCACCCCAAACCGCCTGGCTCTTTCGAGGGCCTGGACGAAGCTCTCGACAGAATTGGGAGAATACGAATACAGTCCTCTCTGCTCGGCATCTTTGTCTAAGGAGAATGGACAGACTACTGGCTTGCCGAGAGACAGGAACATTCGGATCTTATTGCTGCTCTCTAAGAGATATGACGGACTATCGCTCCTGTAGAAGGCAGCGCCTATGTCGGCCGAAGTCGCTTGCTGGACTATGTCTGCATAAGGCTGCTCCCCGTGGAGGATGATATTTGAAGATTTGGGTATCCCGGGGATCTGACCGAAAAAGTGAAACTTGTACTCGGTAATCTTGGGAATCACTGAAGAAACAAAATCGGAATCAAATGCCATCCCGCCTACCGTCATAACATTCAGTTCCCCGCGCGAGAAATTGTATGGGTTCCACGTTTCTCCGGTCTGACAATCCAGAATTTCGCGAGACACCCCGTGCGGCACGATCGAAATTCTACTGGGATCGATACCGCTCAATTCCGGTGAACCTAGCATCAGCCTGCTAGGCAGCAGAATGCGATCTATTCGATCGCGAGTTGCCATAAAGGATGCAACTACGCTTGGATGAATACCGACCGCCGACAGTAGATCTGATGGACGATAGACGATGATCTTTTTATTCAAACATCCGAGCGCTTCACTGAGTAGAAGCACTCCATCGCAACTCTCTAGCAAAACGGCATCTACGTCCTCGATGATCGGGCAAACAGCATGCGCTAAGGAGCGCCGGTACGGCTCGGTTGCAAAGCCGAGTAAACCCCTCAAGACAGACTTTGATGTCGCCTTGGGATGAATCATTGGACAATGGATATAAGACAGAAACCCGTCACCGTTTTCTCGGAGTAGGTTCAGTCCATGCGATTGGGCATCACGCCAGCGTTCCGTACCTTGAAGTCTATCGAGCGACGAAATTCCGACTGTGATAAATTTCACCTCCCATCCCGCATTTCGAAGGCCTTCAGCGATAAAATGAAAGCTGGTACGCTTACGGCTTGTTGCAATCTGAAAGCTTATCACCGCGAGCTTACGCGTGCGCAAATGAGAGGTCCCGCGGGACTGAACACCGGATGTTTTCATTGAGAAAGGTCGCTCAATCATTTCTGAATAATCGAGTACCTAAAGAAGTTGACTCCTCGCATAGCTCCCAAGAACGTATCGACACGCTTGTAAGCCTGCAGCTCGACGTCTTTGCATTGATCTGAGTTGAAATAGCAGACCTTGACCTTGATCAGCTTTGGGCAATTATTCTTGATGCTAACGATATGGTCGAGCATATCGGGATTAACCGTCTCCCGGCGGGCTGCAGCTTCAATGTCAAGACATGGCCGCCCGAAAGCATCTCTTATGACGCCCGCACGGGATTGTTCTGCCGGGCCCTGCATCGTGATACTCGATGTACCGGAGCTGGATTGCCCTTGCGCGGTTGGCACAACACCAAGCAAAGCTATCGTCATCACCCAAAAAGCGCAGCCGCGCGTCATCGCCATGGCCTCTCGTCAAATTCAATATCAGGAACTTTTACATTGATGCCGTCGGCGGAAAGTCGCCTCGACAATCGCTCCTTGGATTCCATGTCAACCGTCTTGAGACCACTAAGTAGGCTTTCCCGCTGCGCCCAGCCGACGGTCTCAAGGTTGTTCACTGCAACTTCAATAAAATCGGAGTCTACCAGGGCAGCGAACTCAGCGATCACGCGTCCTTGCAGCCGACTGCTGAGCATGGGAAAGGACGCCAACGCCAGCCGGCTCCGTCGCGATGCGATCCAGCCTTCAAAGGGTCCCGCTGCATAGGAAAGTTCCAAAAACTGGATGTTGCTCTCCGCAAACCCACCGCGAAAGGTAGCCACCGAATAGAGCGTCTGCCAAAGAAAAGAGTCAGCTGGGCTTTGTGCCAGTGTCGATCTAACTCGCTGTTCGCCAACCTCGACTAAAAGGTCGGCCCCTACTGCGCCGTCATGCGCCATCGTCTCTTGGCTTTTGCGTACTGCAACAAGAGCTTTGGCGCGCGCAACGTCAGGATGCTGAACGAGTGGCACCGACAGCGCGTCCAACCACACCTGAATGTTCGTTAACACGCCCGGCTTGAAACGGTCTTCGACCACAATCCGATCAATGACTTCGCGCACGGCCAACAATGACCGGAACGTCGGCAGCGTTGAATTCGACCAAAGTCCGCCGATGAGACCCAGGAGCAAGAGCAGAAAACGCACGCCGAGCGCGCTCAGCGGGCTTACCGCGCTACTCCACATACCCGTACCGAGCGTAGTATTTCTGGTAATAGTAGCGGCCGTGATAAGACTCGTACCGAGCTAGCACCTTCGTGTCGGCCTTGTTCAGCACAACACCGAGCAATTTGTCAAAAATCTCGGGTGCGTTTCGCAAAATATGCTGAACCACGTCCGTCTTCGTACGCCCCCACTCTACGACGAACATATAGGAATCCACGAAAGAGGAGGTGACGCGCACGTCAACCACTGGCGCCATCGGCGGCATATCCAGGACTACATAGTCGAACTTCGCGCGCAGCTGGGAGACGAGCTCATGCATTGCCTTTGATGCAAGTATTTCGTTTGTATGCAGCAGCTTTGAAGTGGTGCCGGCGGGCAGAATCGCTAGGCCCGTGGTAGGATCAATCGACAGCACTTCTTCAAGGCGCGCTTTCTGCGCAATAACATCGACGAGGCCTACTTGCGCATCTGGAAGCAGAGCGCGAGAAAGCGAAGGATTGCGCAAGTCGGCATCGACCAAAATCACCTTGGCTCCAGAATGCGCCATAAGCTGCGCCAAATTCGTAGATACTGTACTCTTGCCTTCGTTCGGCAACGTTGAAGTGGTCGCAAGAACGCGGTTTTCGCGCACAATCGAGTTAAGATCGACCGCAACCTTCAGCGAGCGAATTGCCTCCGAAAAGCGTGACAGCGGATTGTCCACGACATAGCGCAACAAGTCCGGCTGAGGGTTGGCCTTTCGAGTAAGCTTGCTACCCAACCCAACAGAGGAGCTCGATCCACCGAGCGCGGGCAGGAAGGCAATGCAATTTGCACCCAGCACCTGCTCCACTTGTGCGGTCGTGCGAAAAACATTGTCGCTGAACTCGCGCGCCATAGCCGCGCCAAAGCTGAGCAACAATCCGCCGAAAAGGCTCGCCGCCAAAATGACCAGCGACTTCGGGTAGCTCTTAACCAGCGGGGTCGTTGCTGCGCTGATCACGCGAGCCTCGGTGATCGGGAACGATTGCTGCTGCACGCTTTCCATGTAGCGCTGCAGGAAATTATCGTACATCGCCTGGTACGACTGCGCGTTGCTTTCGAGTTCTCGGAGCTGGATTTGAGCCTGGTTCGTCAGCTGGGATTCGGACACGGCGTTGTTCAGACTCGACTTGATGCTCTCCTCACGGGTGACCGCAATGTCGTAATCGCTCTTGTAGGATTGCTGAATGCGCTTCAGTTCGTCCGTGATGTTCTTCTTGATCTCTGCCATTTGGCGGCGCAGGTTTACAGCGGCAAGGTGGTCCGCACCGTATTTCAGAGCCCAGATCGATTCCTTGGACGCCATGTCGACATATTGCGCGCGCAACTTGACGATGGTCTCATTCTTCAGTGCGTCCGCGACGTTGGCATCCGGAATATCCTGCTTGAGGATGTCGTTCATCCTATCGAGCCGGGCCTTGGCCTCTGCTGTGGCCGCATGAGCCATCACCAGCTGACTATTGACCTCGGCGAGTTGCTGCTCGTTCATCAGCCGACCGCCGGTATCCACGATGTTGTTGGCGGTCTTGAAATCGACAACGGACTTTTGGGCAGCGGAGGCTTGGGTGCGAAGCTCCTTGATGCGGTCTTGAAGCCAGACGCTGGCGCGTCGGGTCGCCTGATACTTCGCCTCGAGTTGATCGACGATATAGGTATCAGCGATCGCATTGGCGATGCGCGCCGCCTTAACCGGATCCTTGGAGGTGTAGCCGATCTCCATCACATAGGTCAGTCCGATACGCTTGATCGTCCGGTTCTTTTCGAATCGCTCCAGCGCCTTGCGTGTCTGCTCGAATTCTGACGGTGCATGTCCGTCGGAGAACAGATTCCCGACAAAATCGATCACGGCGCCAAGCAAGCCGCCACCACTCCCGGAGAACTCCGGGTCCTCAATCAAATGGAGGTCACGGATCACGGCGAGGCTAATATTTTCGGATTTCAGGATTTCGACCTGCGTTTCCACGGTCGCGGAATCGACGGCAACGTCGCCAAGTAACGACTGCTGCTGGAATAGTTGCACCTTGCGGGTGTCGATTACCATCGAGGCGGTGGAGGTGAATTGAGGTGCAGTAGTGAAGAGATACAGCAGCGCCAGGATCATGCACGCCGAGACGATCGCGACGATGGTCGGGAATTGGCGGCGAGCGATCTCGACATAGGAGGCCAGCGTTTGCGACGGGGGGCCGTCGGCCTCGGCGAAATCACGGTTGATCTCCGAGGTCGGCTTGTTCACCTGCAACATCTAGAAATTCCTGAAAATGGATCGATCTGTCGTCTTGGGATCAATGCTGGGCCAGAAGCCTGCCGGCTCTCCGGAGCAAACCGCATGCCTGGGTAACGCGCTGCGCACTACACTAGCACAAACCTGCCTGCAATTGAACGCGTTCGATGCAGTGCAACGCGCGCTTTGCGCGACATTTTGCAGGAAGCTTAACGGCGCAACGCAAAGCGGCGCCTGCTGGCGCCGCTGCCGTGAGAGATGTCATGAGCCGGCCGCGAGGCCGGTTCCGATCAGCGCGGGCTGACGCTGTTGGTGGTGCCGCCAACGCCGCCGCTGCCGCCGTTGGGCGCGTTGTTACCGGTCGTGTTGTTGCCGAACACGACTGTGCCACCGCCGCCGCCGCCGGTGGGGAAGCCGTTGCCGGTCGGTCCGCCTGCGCCGGTGCCACCGCCGCCCGCGCCGCCGCCGGTCGCGGCGATCTGGACGTCGCCGGTCGCGGCCTGGTAGGCGGCGATCACGTCGGCGTTGCCGGTGCCGGCGATCGCGGCCTGGATCTCATTGGCATAGGCCTGGTCGGACGAAGCGGCCATGCGGGCGACCTGGGCGAGGCCGGCGACGATGCCGCGCATCTGGTCCTTGGTGGTCGCGGGATCCTTCAGGAGCGCGATCAGGCCGGGAAGCGTGGTCGGATCGGAGGCGCCGAGGTCGCGCACGCGCGAGATCAGCTGCGGGCCGCCGGTCGGATATTGCTGCAACAGGCTGCTGGGCGCGGCCTTGAAGTCGGAAATGACGGTGGCCGGCAGCTGGCGCTGCGGCGGGTAAACGGCGGCGCTGGCGGCCGTGCTGATGGTCGCGGCGAGGGCCGCGGCGGCAGCCATGCGAAGCGCAATCTTGATAACGCTCATAAACAAACCTCCAAAAATCAGCTGCCCCGATGTGCTTCCTCGGCCCGGGCAAATGGCTGTGCTCGTTGCAGGAATTTATCCGAAGAGAAAAGGGCTGTCCACTTATTCTAAAGACTTCGTAAACGGCGCAACTGCTTCAAATCTAGACACTTTTGTGAAGCTGGGGCACCCGGCTCGGGGCCTCGGCTGCGGTTGTCCGGCGCCCCTCGCCTCGCCGGCTGGTGGCGCCCGCCTCCGTAGCGGGGCGGCTTTCCTGCGTGCGGAAGGACTGCGACAGGCCCGCGCCGAAAAGCGCAAAGAATGGAATGCTGTAGCCGGGCACCTGCAGCGTGAAGTCGAGGCACGAATGCAAGAGCGACAGCGTCGCGGTCGCCGCGGCCGCCAGCGGGATGATGGCGTCGCGCCGCCGGGTGAACACGCCCCGCGCCAGCACCAGCAGCATGATCGCCCAGCCCAGCGCCACCAGCAGCGCCATGGGGATGCCCACCTCGGAGGCAAGCTCCAGCGGCGTCGAATGCGCGGCATCCCAGACGCCGCGAATCGAGATGTTGGGGCTGCGGTACGGCGGAAAGGCCCATTGGAAGGTGCCCATGCCGGTGCCGAACCAGGGATTGTCGCCGATGATCCGAAGCGTCGATTTCCAGGCCTCAACGCGGCCCTCGTCGACCAGGCCCTGGCTGTCGAAGCGGCTCGAGACGCGGCCGCCCAGGAGCTGCAAGAGGCCGAGCGCGACCGCGATGCCGGAGCCGAGCGAGATCCAGATGCCGGTGCGTGGCGGCAGGTCTTTCCGCAGGAACAGGGTGAACGAGACGATCATCGCGAGCAGCGACAGGCCGACGCCGGCGCGCGACGTCGTCATGAACATCGCCATCAAGCAGATCAAGAGGCAGCCGAGCTGCGGCAGGATCTCTCGCGGCGGGATCGTGCGCAGATCCAGCGACAAGCGCCGCCATTCGATGTGCCGCTCGGGCAAGCGGCGGCGGACGTCTTCCAGGATCAGCAGCATCCAGATCACCGCAGCCGAGCCGAAATAGGCCGCCGCCGTGTTGCGGTTGATGAAGGTGCCGGTGACACTGCCGAGATAGGCCGTCTTGTCCCGCCACAAGATCATGGTGGGCTCGATCAGGAACGAGAGCACGCCGTAGAGCGCGTAGGCCGCCCCCGAGATCGCGATCACCCACAGCATGCGGCGCGCGCGCTCGCGGTTCGCACCGACGGTGATGCCGAGCACGATGGCGAGGATGTTGGCGAGCGGCGCACCAAGCGCGAAGAACGCCTCGTTCTTCACGATGGACGCAGAGGGCGCGATCGGCACCCCGAGCAGGTCCGAGGCCTGCTTCCAGATCGGCTGGAACGGCGCGAGGAAGGGATGGTCGGAAAGCTGCTCGTGCAGCACGAAGCCATAAGCGGCAACGATGACGCCGATGCCGGCGAGCAGCCATAGATGCGGCGCTCGCAAATCGCGCGTCGGTGCGAAGATCACCGCGATCCCGAGGCACAGGCACCAGAAGGCGATCGACAGATCATTGGTCGAGCCGAACGGGAACGGCGCACCGGCCACCACGAAGAGCAGGATGAAGACAGCCGGCAGACTCCACGACCAGCGAAAATTGGACCAGCTTATGGTGGGAGGCCAAAGGCGCATCGTCGTGTCTTGCGAGCTTTTCTTGCGAGCTTTGCTCTGGCTTAGAGGAAGCAGTCGATCGGATAGATCTTCAGGTCGACATTGAGGCGGCTGTTCCGGGTCTGGGCCCGGAATGCGTAGAATAGCCCAAAGCTATCACTCCCCTGATCGAGTTTTATTCCAGGGGTTAATTCGTCGGGCGGCACCAGCACGCCGATGTGGCGGTTGATGGCCGAAATCTCGATCCGCCCGTCCCCCTCGCCAAAATGCCCGCCCAGCTGCGTCACCGTGACCTTCGGCAGGCCGCGGCGCTGATGGCAGACCTCCTCCTCCCAGAGCTTGGTCTGCTGAACCAGTGGCTTGCCCGCGCCGTCGGGAACGACGATGTCAGGGAAGGACGGACGCAGCATTCCAAAGAACTTGCTCTCTTTGGAGTTCGCCGACAGCCGGACCGTGAAGGACAGCTCGCCCTTGCCCCCCTTCAGGCGCGACAGGATCGGGGCATCGGGCTCGGCCGAGACCATTACGTCGATGCGGTGGCGAACGCCCAGCTCCGCGGCCGCGCCGAGAGCCGTCCCGGCCGGTGCAAGCCCGAGGGCGAGCAAGACGAGCGCCGGGATTCGCCCAACTGTTCGAAAGCGCATGTAGCCCCTTGCAACACAGCGGGGGTGATGGATGGCCAGCGCCTTGCCGAGTGGCGCCGCGATCCCGGCAGGGCCCCGCAAGCCCGATAATACCGATCGGATCGCTAAACGAAAATGGCACCGGGACAAAGCCCCGGTGCCATCGACTGTGTTCGATCAGGTTGGCCCCGTCTTACGGCGCCAGCTTGATGTTGTTGCGGAAGATCAGCGCATCGTTGCTGAGGTTCACGGCATCGCTGCCGGTCGCCATGATCACCCGCATGTAGTTCAGGAACTTGGCAACTTCGACGTTGCGCGAGTTCGAGACGTAGATGATGTCGCCGTTCTTCATCATGACCTTGGTGGCCAGGAAGAAGCCGCCCGGATCGCGGAAGTTGACGTTGAAGATGACCGGGATCGTCTCCGAGGTGTACTTGCTCACGTCGATGCCGAGCTGGGCCGCAACGTCGCGCGGCTCGCGGCGATAGAGATAAACGGCAGCGGGATCGGCCTGACCATCGAGCAGGCCACCGGCCTTGCCGACGGCTTCGCCGAGGTTGATGCGCCAGGCATCGAAGTTGAACTCGCCGCTCTGGCCGCTGGCGCCGAACGCCATGAACTTCTGCTGCTCGCGATAGACGTAGATGCTGTCGTCGGGACGCACATAGACGTTGTTCTCGGGCGCCATCACGAGATTTTCGAACGGCACGGTGGCCCGCCGTCCGCCACGCTCCAGCATGACCCAGGTCTCGAAGCCCTGGCCCTTGATGCCGCCGGCGCGGGTGATCGCATCGAGCACCTTGTCCTTGGCGCCCGCCGCGCTCGCCGGGTAACGCGCCGGCGAATTGACTTCGCCGAGCACGCTGATGAGCTGGGTGCGCTGCGATGACATCGCCACGACCGCCTGCGGCTCGATGGCACGGTTACCGATCTTCTCGATGATCGAGCGCTGGATCTCCACCGCCGTGCGGCCCGCAGCCTTGATCTGGCCGGCATAGGGCACCGTGATGAAGCCGTCGTTGTCGACCGACTGATCCGGGATCGTCACATAGTTACCGGGACGGACGCCGGCTTCCGCCGGGATGAACAGGCCGCCTGCCGCGGCTTCGAAGATGGTAACGCTGACGACGTCGCCGATGCCGAAAACGATGCTGGCGGGCGGACGGCGATCGGTGAACACGCCGGCGAGCCCCTTGGGCTCATGCGTGTGCAGGATCTTCACAGTGGCCGGATTGAGCGGCACCAGCTCATAGGCCGGCGCGCTTTCCGTCTGAATCTTGTTGTTAACGTCATCGGTCAGCGGACCGGAGCCGGGATTGGTCGAGCAGGCTCCGAGCGCCAAAGCGGCGGCCAGAAATGCCGGCGTGAATACATAAGTTTTGGCAAAGGAATGCATGAATCGCGCCCCAGGAGACCCCAATTAACTCGATTGGTACGGCGGAGCGGGCGGTGCGACAAGGGTTCCTGAATGGTTAACGATGCGATCAGCGGGCAACTGTTGCGTGCGGGCCACGCTTTCAGGCTTGGTTTAACCCTTTGTGACTATTTGTTGTATTTCCTGTGCCCGGTCGGAGAGCAACCCGCCCAAGCCAAGGGCGGGGAACCCGAGCGCCAGCCTTCTTGCCCCCTCGTCCGCCTGCTAAGACTGGAACCATCAAGATAGGAATCCCTCGTGTCTGGCCTCCTTCTGTTCGCCCTTCTGGCAGGATCGCTCCTTGGCGGCGGCGACCGCCTCCTAGAACCGGCTACCTCTTGCGCGCGGTCCGCGTGCCCGCATGCCCCGGTCGTGGAGGTAGCCACCTCCTCCTCAGTCTGGAAGTTCAGCCGCACCCAAGGGGGCAAAGAGGGTGAGAGCTTCGCGGCCATCACCAAGACTGCGGACACCACCCAATCCGACCCCGATTTCGCCGGTCTCATCGTGCGCTGTGCACCCAAGGGCAAGATCGATGTGCTGGTGGCCCTGATCCGGCCCTTTCCGCCGCGAAGCCATCCCAAGGTCACCATCGCCGCCAGCGGCGGCGCCACGCTGAGCGTCGAGGCCAGCATGGCGGCCGCGGGCGCCGCGGTGCTGCTACCCGACGAGGTCTCTGCCTTTGCCGCCGGCAAATGGCAGACGACGGCCTCGCTGTCCCTGGCGGTTAGGGAAGGCGACAGCGAGATCAAAGGCGTGGTGGCCCTGAACGGGCTGCGGGAGGCCTACAACTCTTTGCTCGCGAATTGCGGCCAATAGGCCAAATTTAGCCATACGACTTAAGGGTCTTTTTAGGGTGGGGAACCTAGGGTCCGAGACACGGAGTGTTTCGGATGACCGCGCTTTTGATTTTCAGCTTTCTGGTAGGTGCCGTGCTCGGCCAACGCTTTCGCGTCCTGGTGCTGCTCCCGGTCACATTCGCCCTGGTGCTCACCGTGCTGCCGGTCAGCCTGATGACAAGCCTTGGCGTGCTCGAAGGCCTGAAGGCCGCGGCCTTTGCCGCCATTGCGCTCCAGGCCGGCTACCTGTTCGGCTCGGCCGCCCGCTTCAGCCTTGCCGCCGCCCGCGCCGCGCGCGTGTTCGCCCGGCCGGTCAAGAGCGCGCGCTGATCTCTCTTTGCGATCAATCTTTCGCGCGCATGCGCTGGGATGACGGGCAAGCTGTTGGCCCGGACCGGCCTTTGCTTGAAAACGGACCTGCGGCTTGTATGGTGACCTGATCGTTTCAGGATTCCTCGTCGAGCGCGCCGTTTGTCCCTCGCTTATTTTGCCCTCATCGTTTCCATCGTTTCCGCTTCCGCTCTCGAAATCGCCGGCGCCAAGTTCGGTGCACAGCTCGGGACGATGGCTGCCGCGCTCAGCCTGCTCGCAGCTACGCTAAGCGCGCGAAGGGCCGATTACGACCACTATGTGCGCGCGACCTCCTGGGGCCGCTGGATCCTGATCGCCATTCCGCTGTTGGTTGCGGCTCAACTGGTGCCGCTCCCGCCAGGCTCTGGGCATCCGATCTGGGCGAGCGCGCGCGACGTCCTTGGCGGCCTCTCGCTTGGGCCTGTCACCGCCGATCTCGGCTTGACCTTGAACGCGCTGATGCTGGCGCTGGCGGCGACCGCCCTGCTCGGCGTGACCATTGTGGTCGTCCGCGATCGCGGCCGCGCCGAGCTGGTGCTGTTTGTCCTCGCTGGCGTCACCGCCGTCGCCGCCCTGACCCTGGATCTGCATCGGCTCGCGCCGGCCGTTGCAGGGGCCGCCACAACCCCCGATTTCGCGACGACCCTGGCCGGCTTCGGCCTCGTCCTGAACCTGGCGATCATGCAGCTTGCCGCCGAGCGGGCCGAAACGCGTCATTCGCTGCTTCGCTCGATCGTGCTTGGCCTGCTCGGCCTTGCGGGAGCCTTGATCAGCGCGACTGCGGTCTTTGGCTTGTCCGGGACCAACAATGCGGTCGCGGCGGGCTTCGGTATTGTGTTGATCCTGCTGATCCTCGTCATCCGCCGGCTCGATCTGTCGCCGTTGGCCGCGGGCGCGCTAGCCCTCGCCGCGCTGATCGGGGCGGCGATTGTCCTGACCTTCCTGTTCGAACAGAGCTCCGGCCCGGTCCTCATGCGGCTCACCCCCGATATCGGGGCGGAGACGCGCGCGGCGCTGGAACGGATGCTGGCGGACACGCGCTGGTTCGGCGCGGGCGCCGGAACCTTTGCTGCCGTCGGCAGGATCTATCAGAGCGATGCCGGCGCGGCCCTGACGGCGCCGTCGACGGCAACAGCGATCTTCGCCGGTATGGGAGTGATCGGTCTCGTTTGCTCGGTGCTGGCAGGCCTGATCGCTTTGGTGCGTCTGTTCTTCGGCGCTTTGCAGCGCGGACGCGACTCGTTCTTCCCAGCGGCCGCCGCGGCCTGTCTTCTCTTTGCGCTGGTCCAGAGCTTCGCAGGGCCAGGACTGCTGCATCCCGCAGCAATCCTTTGTCTGTCGGTGATCGCAGGTTTGGGGCTGTCGCAGAGCGTCAGCCAATCCTCGTCACGATAGAGCGCCGATCACATCACACCGCGCGGTCGCCCAGCGAAGCCCAGTAGTTCGGGTTCTTCGGCGACTGGATGCGGACCCAGCGATAGGGCTTCTTCGACCACGGCAGGATGTGGCCGGAGAGATTGTCCAGCACGAGATCGCCGGAGAAGGTGCGCACCACGACGACGAGATGGTGCTCGCCCCAGGTGGTCACGACCTCGCTCAGCAGCACCGAGCGCGCCGGAAAGCCCTTGGCGATCAGCTCGTGGCGTTTTGTCACAGCGTAGTCGTTGCAGTCGCCGCTCACGGGATGCAGCAGCCATTTCTCGCCGCGCAGGCCTTCCAGATTGGCCTCGGGACGGATGGCGGTATTGACCTGCCGGTTGACCTCTTGCATCTGCCCCAGCCGCTCGGCGGTCAGCTTCAGACGGCCGCCCCGGAAGACGATCTGCTGCGGCCGCGGTTTGCACTCGTCCTTGTACTTCAGGCAAAACAGCGTGAACGCCATTGGCGCCAGCGTCGGTTGCTCGAACTTGATGTACTGGATGGCCCCGCGCAGCCCCATCGGCGCACCGACGAAAGCGGCTTGTGCGCGCTGCTGCACCCCCGCAGCAACGACGATGGCGGCCACGGCCGCCAGGAACTTTACAACTTTGCGCATGTCGCGCTCCCCGTTTTTGTTGGGGAGACGCTACGCGAGACGTCTTGAAATACGGCTCAAAGGCCGCGCGATCCTTTAATCAAAATGCGGGCTACTCGGTCGGAAACAATTAAGAATACCGATGTGTGACTTGTTCTGCTAAGAGCGGTCACAACGTTCCGCTCGTGACGCTAGAAGCGATTCGACCTACCTGATGGGCCTTTCCAGACGCTTTCGAAAGAAGACCAAGCCGCGGCTTCCCGACGGCGTTCGCGTCTATGCCATCGGCGATGTGCACGGCCGCGCCGATTTGCTTCAATCGCTGTTAACCGTGATCGACGCGGATCTTGCCCGCTCGGCTCCCGAACGCGCCATCCAGGTCTTCCTCGGCGACTATGTCGATCGCGGTCCGGACTCACGCGCCGTTCTTGATCTCTTGATCGCACGCTCGACATCGCACGAGACGGTTTGCCTCAAAGGCAACCACGAGATCTTCCTGCTCGAGGTCCTCAAGGATCCGACCCGCCTGCAGGAGTGGCGCCACTATGGCGGCCTGCTGACGCTGGTCTCCTACGGCATCACGCCGACCATGAACCCGACGGCGGAGCAGCAGGTCGAGCTGATCGAAGGATTGAAGCGCGCGATGCCGCCAGAGCACCTGGCCTTCCTGCAGCAATTGCCGTCGTCGTTCACCTGCGGTGACTTCTTCTTCGTGCATGCCGGCGTCAAGCCCGGCGTCCCGCTCGAGCGGCAGAAGGACGAGGACCTGCTCTGGATCCGCGAGGAATTCCTGGCGTCCGAGGAGCGCTTCGGCAAATACATCGTGCACGGTCATACGCCGGTCAGCGTGCCCGACATTCGTCCGAACCGCATCAACATCGACACCGGCGCCTACGCGACCGGAAACTTGACGCTGCTGACGATCCAGGGCGATAGTCTGATGGCAATTTAAGAGCCCTGCTCTCGTTTCAATCCCGTGCTCGCTTCGCCCTCACAGGCCACGTCGATTTCATCATGAACCGCTTGTTCCTGCTTCGCCTCATCGGCATCTGCACCGCGATCCTGCTGGCGCTTCATGCCGGCATGGCGTTCTACGGCGATCTCGTCCGCCCGGATTTTCGCGCGAGCGACTTGTTCTCGGGCGAGATCCCGCCCGAGAAGGCCAAGGTGGCGGCCGGCGGTGTCCTGGCATCGGTTTCGCTGGATGGGGACCTGCTCGCGAATTACGCGGCGGCGAGGGCCGCCGACGTTCTCCATCGTCCTTCCTCCGATGCCGGCGGGCGGGCGAGCGAGAACAAGGCGGCCCAGACCGCCGTCGTCACGGCCCTGAAGGTCTCGCCGATCAGGCCCGCACTCTGGCTCACACTCGGCACGCTGCAGGCCCAGGCCGGCGAAGCGGCAACGCCGGCGGTGAAGATGTCCTACCTGACCGGATCGGTGCCGATTGACGTCGCCTTCTCGCGCGTCCGGACCGTGACCTCCAGTGCCGCCGCAACGGACGAAGAGATCAAGCTGCTGGCGCAATCCGACATCCGCTCGGCGCTGGCCAATCGCTCCCGTTACGAGCCGCTGCTGATCGCGGCCTATGTGCAGGCAACGCCGGAAGGCAAGTCGCTGCTGCTCGAGACCACGAAGGTCACCGATCCCAAGTTCAACGAGATCCTGCGGCGGTACTAAAGCCTCAGCGCACCGATTTAGGGTTGACCGGGACGAAGTCCTGGTCGCGGCGCGGCTGATCGGGTCGGCCCTGATAGACGAACATGCCCTTCTTGGTCGTGACGATGTCGCCCCGCTGCAGGCTGTCGTCGCGGAGCAGACGTTCGGTCGCGACGAGGTCGGGATCTTCGGGCACCGGCTTGTAGAGCTCCGGATGCTCCCGCCGTTCGCGCGAGGCCTCCTTGGCGCGACGCCGCGCATCCTCGATGCGTTGCCGCCATTCGTCGCGCGTCACTTCCGGCTCGCTGGGTGGAAGATAGTCGCTGAGCGAGGGCTCCGGTTCGCTCTGAGCCTGACAGGAGAGCGGACAGGCAACATAGACGGCAAATCCGACAGCCGCGGCCACGATCGCCTTGATTGGCGCTTTCTGCAGCAGCCGGCGACGGGATACGAACTTGCGACGAATGGATTGCACTCCGAAGACTCCAAGGAAGGCCGACATCAGCCAGAGGCGCGGCAACTTCAGCTCATCAGGTTCCCGATTGCAAGAAGGTGGATGCGCAGTCAGCCGCGTGGCTCCATGGAAGCTTCGGTGGCCGCCCACAAAAATTGAAAAACAACCCCATGCACAGTAGACGGCCCCAACCAAATCAATGACTTACGCCTTTCCGAAATGCAGGAGACGTCGGGCAAAACATGTAGCGGAATGCATGGTTCCGAGTTGGGTCTACGGTCATCCGGTCAACCCAAGTTCCGGGTGCATCGCCGTCTCCGGACAGCGGCCCTTCTAAGACCTCGTTAGATCATTTTTGCTATCTTCCGGCATCACTCCCGGAGTTGCCGAGCATGCGTGCAAGACCATTATTGCTGTCAGGTGTTGCCGTCGCGGCTTTCGCCGCGTCCAGCCCTGCTGCGCAGGCCAGCCCGCTCTGCATCAAGGAGCGGACGCCGTTCGCCTTGTCCCAGGACACGGTGAAATGGACGATGTCGATCGCGCCCGGCGCGGAGTGCATCCAGGGCCTGCGCTGGTCGTATATGCAGATCTTCAACGTATCGGTCGTGAGCGGACCCACACGCGGGCAATTGGCCGTGGTCGGCTCCGGCTTCCGTTATTCGGCCGAGAACGAGACGCCCAAGGCCGACAAGTTCACGCTGTTGATCTCGGGCAAGAACCGCCACGATGCGGGGACGTCGACCCTGGAGGTCGAGGTCAACCCTCAATAGCTCGTCTCAAGGCGCCTCAAAGGATCCCGGAGGACTAGCGACGGCTCGACCCGCTGCCCCGGGTTCTGTTCCCTCGGTAGGGCTGCGCGTGTCCCCGTGTCGTCACAGGCGGTTCGATCCGGCTCGGGATATTGCGCGTCGCGTTGGGCGGCGCAGGCTGCGACGGATTGACAATGGTCACGTTGCGATTGGGCGTCGAAGGGTCGTTGACCCCCTGGGCCCAGGCGGCAGCCGGCATAAGCAACGCAATGGCGATCAGAACTGGTCGTTTCATCCGATATCTCCCGAGCAAGAACGTCAGGGAGGCGATCACCGTTCCTTCACGGTTCGTTGGGCGGCGGCCTCAGCGGGGAACGGCGACCAGCTTGCCATCGCGCCAGACGCCCTGGGCCGACTTTCCGGCAGGCAGGCTGCCCGACAGGTTCCGAACGGCGGTCGGCCGCGAGGCCGCCTGATTGGTCTGTGCCTTCTTCGTAGGCGTCGTGATGATGCTCGAGCTTGTGGTGTTGGCCTGGTCCTTGATCCCTTGCGCGAGCGCAGGCGAAGCCAGGAACGTCAGAACCGAGAGAACTGCCAGTAAGCCGCGCATGGTCGAACACCGGAATGAGGAGCTTTCGCGAAATGTCACAGGTTTTCCCCTAAAAGCAAGCATCTTCGAAAGACCACCAGCAGCCCTGGCAGCTGCGTCTGCGGTGGAAAAATCTAGCGAAATGGCCTCATCCGGGCTACTTGATCGGCCTTGATGACCGACTCCGGTGAAACAGCGGCCAACGCCCCCTCGACGCAACAGATCAAAGCCGGGTTTATCCGTCTCCTGTCGAGCCGAATTCGCGCCGTATCCGACGATCCCCACCAGATGCGGGAGATCGTCTATGAGCTGGCGCGCATCAAGCTGATGGAGCAGTTCACACACGCCGAAGCGCGGGAATCGCGCGAGCTGCAGCAGGTTCTCGAACGTGCCATCAAGGAGGTCGAACGTACCTTCGCGCGCAGCGCTGCGGCGGAGGCGTCAAAGGCGGACGCGGCAGCCGCCGTTTCAGTCCCCCCACCGGTCGCCAGCCCTGCTCCCCCACCCATTCCGGCATCCCCCGTTTCGGCTGCGTCCCCTGTTTCGAAGGATGCGGGAGCCTCGCGCCGTGCCGTGGCACCCCCGCCATCGCTCGATCAGCCCAAGCGGCGCGGCACCTTCACCTTTCTTATTCGACTGGCCGGCATTCTCTTGCTCATGGCCGGAGCAAGCGCCGCGGTGATCCTATGGCCGCGTTTGAAGACCCAGGTGGCCGCACTGTCACAATCGTCGCAGCCATCCGCGCCGGTGCCGACCAGCTCCGAGCCCCGGCCGGCCGCCACGGCGCTCCCAACGGAGAGCGAGCCTGTCGAGCGGTCGCCCGACACCGCAAAGGAGCCGGCGCCCACAGCACAACCCGCGATGCCTTTGCCGACGACTTTCGGCGTCTACGCGTTGAACGAAGGGCAATTGCAGGAGCTGAAGCCCGTCCCCGGAAAGATTCCCGACCGCCGCGTCGCGATCTCGGCGGCCATCAACACGCCGAGCGCAACGACGCTGACGAGCGGGGACGTCAGATTCATCGTGTTCAGACCCGACGGAAGCATCGAGGCGAGCGTGACCGAAGTTCGCGTCGTCGCGAAGGTGTCGCGGTCGATGGGCGTTGATGCCTCCGGCAAGGCGGCCATGGTCAGCGCGGGCGATTCCTGGGTCATTCGCAGCATGTCCTATCCCTACAAGGTGGGGCCGGTCGAAGATCAGCAGAGGATGCTGCTGCTGCAACCGGAGCAGGACGACTTCACGCTGTCGCCCGGACGCTACGTCGTCGTCGTCAAAGGCATGGGCTACGATTTCACCGTGGCCGGGACCGTCACCGATCCCAACCAATGCGTCGAACGCATCAACGCGGCGAACGGGGCGTTCTATTCCCCCTGCCCGCCGCCGCGACGCTAGCCGAGCTCCGGTTTCTTATTTCGACGGCTTGCTGTCCTTGGACGGCTCCGCCGGAGCGTCGTCGACCTTGCCGTTGTTCGCGACGCATTTCTGGAAGTATTCGCGCTTGTCCTTGGCGGTGCCCTTGAGACTGCCGGCCGCCGGGTTGCCAATTTGCTTCGGCGGATAGGCCTTGGCGACCGCCGCGTCGCATGCGCGCGCCACTTCGGCGGTAATGGCCGACGCCGTCACCGGCGCAGCCAATGTCAGCACACATGCCAATCCAATCAACCTTCGCATATCTCTGACCGGCACGTCGTTGCTCCTTCAAACCATGAATGCTTGCCGGGACCATAGCAAAAAGGATCGAAGCGCCAAACCGCAAAGCGGCGCCGAATTGTCACGCGGTCAGTCTTGCTCATCGAAAGCATTCGACGGCACCTGCCGTAAAATCCGCGTCGCCCTTGGGGATTCGTAAGATAAGGAAAGGTCGCGGGTAGCAAGAACCACATCTGGAGACGCAAGTCGGGATCACCGACTTCGCATCGCGGCACGGCTTGTCGGACGACGGACAGTCGGCATCGCTAAGGGACTATGATGAAAGTGCGAACCCCAGAAAATGCCTCAATCTGAGAAGCGGTGGTCAAATCGACACTTTTCACTCCATCCTGGATGTAGATGTCGAAGTCCAGAAATGAGTTAGTTGGCGCGGGCGTGAACCGGATGATATAGTTCGTGACTATTGTCTTCGAGGTCATGTCGGCCGCGTCGATCTGCCAGAATTGCGGGTCGACGCTCGATGCCAGCGACTGTCCTTGGTCAACAAATGCGTGCCAAGGGCGAATAAGGCCCGGGATGTTTCGAAGCTCCTTCGGACCCGAATCGGGTGCATGCGCGCTATTCCACTGTTCAATGGTCCCCCGGAAGGGATCTCCTCTTATCTCTGGGATCGACTGGACCTCTTTATCCGAAGTCGTCAAATAGCCGAACCATCCCGGCGTTCGCACCAGAGAGACATGAGTGGTTTGATCTAGGGTAAGCGTGCGCTTCGATTTTGCTGAATAAAAGGAGGCTTCCGTATCGGCTTTCTCGAAATTGTTCATAAAGCCGAGCTTGAGCCTCGAGCCGAACTGACGTCGGCTGATTCTCACGCAAGGATCAAGGACGTAATAGCGTCCAGAGGCGCTCAATAACAGCGTTCCCAGGCTCACCGCTCTCGCATCCTCGATCGGCTTTGGCGAAGATAAACATTCACCCCAAGCTTCGGAACACAATGCAAGAAGGAACGACACAAGGATCACGCACCTCTTCATGCTTGCGCTCCTGGGTCCACGGCCTTGTCGCTCAAGGCGCTCAACGCGATCTGCGAGATCAAGAGGGTCCATAGAATAGGAAGAACGGCCGACATAGCCAACACGGCTGGATTGACGGCTTCGGTGGGAAGTTTGAGAGCGGCAATCGCGTCGATCAAGAATGATGCCAGCTGGACGTTGGCAAGCGAGATCGCGAACACGGCAGAGGTACCCACCAAAAAATAGCGATGCCAACGATTCGCAATCTTGGTCACGTACCGAAAATAGAAGGGGCTAAGGCAAAGAATGATAAAGAAGCCAATGACAACCGGATAAACCTGTTGCTGGGGTGTTTGGAAAGCACTCACCAAACTGGCTTTGGTGCTGATGAATGCCGCAGTCACGTCGGCAGGCAACATTTTGCTAAATCGATCTAACCCGGTATCAGACGACTGAATTGGGGCCGGCATAAATATCTCCTACGCAAGCGCTAGACCAATGGCTCGTTGAATGATGTCGGCAATCGCTGCTGCCGCCTCGACGTTCTCCTGGAACTCTTTCGCAGAATTGATCTCGCTTCGGATATCCGCATTTGCTGATTTGAGGTCGGCAATTGCCCGTTTGAGCTCTTCCGATTCATCGGCGGCCTGAAGTTGGGCGTTCTGCAGTCCGAACAGATACTCGCGGAGCCGCCTTATGGCTGTTGCCATTGCCGCCCTTGTCTCGGGCGGCGCCGCGGTCTGGTTTTGGTAATCCGCCTCGAGCACATTTATATAGTTCTGCAGGCTCGGAATGATCAGAGCTCCGGCTTGCGCGAATTGCTGGCTGTTTGCCATCATCAAGCGCCCTTCTTCACGGCCGCGTCGAGCGTCTGTGCTTTCTCAAGAAAGTCGAGCAGCAGACCGGCAGCATCGGTAAACGAATATGTCGGATCCTTAGCCGCGCGGACGACGGCTCTGTGAGCCAAAAGAAGAGCTCGGAACGGGACGCGCGAATCCGCCGTCGCCAATTCGTTCAGGCTTTTCTCTTGAAGGCTTAGCTCGTTGGTCAATCGAGCCTGCTCGGCAGGATCCGTCGATCTCCTAAGGGCTTCGGCCTGCTCTTGAAGATACCCCCTCTCAACACCGATAACGATACCTTGAAGCTGATAAGACGTAGCTCCCAAGGACGTTATCGCATTCTCGATGCGATATCGGTTTCTGATGATCGCGGCTCTTAAAGCCTCGACACGTTGCGCCTCAATAACCTCGCTTGCTACAAATCCTACAAGATCTAGCGCCGCAAGCACTGTGGCGGACTGCCGGACTTGCGATCCGAATGATTTGACGCCTGCTCGCGCCGCGGAGTCGATTTTTCCTACGGCCTTCTGAATCGCTTCGGTATCTTTGGCAGCAGCCAGCTCCGCAAGCCCGTTGCTGTAAGCTGTCACTTGCGCCATGTAGAGAAGAGCATTTGGAATGGTCGACTTCGGTGGCGTAAGCCCTTCGAAGGTGCAGCCTCTTCCTATTTCGCAAGTCCCAATCCTAAGATCGTCGAGCCGCGCTCGGATCTGGATTCTGCGCTTTATCTCATTGTTGCGTTCATCGAGCTTGGCGAGTGCCGACTGGCTCGCGATGACCCCTTTCGCAAAGGTACTGATCGACTCTTTGTACGGCTCTGTGGTGCAAGCTCCGAGCCACAGCGTACAAGCAACGACCACCGCGCAACGCACGGAACGCATCGGCCCCTCTTCCCATTTAGCTCCCGAATCGAGTTGATCACGCAAATTTCTAACAATCAATCAGATTGTGCCGAGAGGTAAACACCACCTATGTCGAGCGATCACACTTATTGGCGGGGCCACGCGCCTGCACCGTCGGTCATTTGTGCGGCGCATTATTTTGTCTGATCAAAGTATCAAGCGAAGCGCCTATGTAAAGAATCCCGGGCTGGGTCCGCAAACTTCGTGAGGACTGAATATTCCGGCGGCTGAAGGTGGTTGCGCCACTGCTAGGGCCGTCTCCGTAGACACCTGAGGACGGCCCGAGATTGCCGCCAGCCCTTGAATGGATGGAGCCAAGATAAGCAAGACGACGAACAGTCTTCCCTCGATATCTAGGCCTAAGCAGTCTGGATGGTTCTCCGTCGCGCCAGCAAGCTCCCGTCGCGGTGAGTGGCGGCGACCTCGCGGCCATCGGCTGCGCGCCGCAGACGCTGCGTGATTGAGCCAAGAAGGCCGAGCGGTTCTGGCCTCTCGACTTGCACCGGTCGCCCCCGAACCAATCCGCTTCAGCTGTTGAGCTGCGGCGGCTTGAAGTCCGGAAAGCGCGTCAGCATTGCGGTCTTGACGAACTTCAAATGCGCAATGCTGCTTGCCAATTCCTTGAGCCGGCGCTGGCCGTTGGAGATGTCGGCAGCGAACAGATCCTGGTGATGATTGTCGAGCGCCTCGCGCTCGAGGTACTCGTCGGTGCCGTTTCCGAAGGTGACGGAAGCACGCGCAAGCGCATCGTCGACACGTCGGTTGAGCCCGACTTGCTCCCTCTCCGCATCTCGCAGGGCTGTGTCGATCGCAGCCATGACGGCGCCGATCCTTGCGCGATCGGTCTCCGCGTCACGCTCGGCGGAGCGGGCCTTGAAGCCCTTGTCCTCACGGCGGGAGCCGAGGAGGTTGTGCGCGCGCGCTCTCAGGAACAGCTGAAACATGTGGGCCATCCCCATTATCGAGATCTAAGCCGCCACCATCGGTCAGACATAGTTAATAAAGCCTGAATCCTGCGTCCGCCCTGCCTGGCTTTGTGCGATCCACACCCGCCAGGCGCCCTCGTGCTTGGAATACAACTCAAGCCATCGAACGTCGTCAACCGTGGCGACCTTGCCCATGCCGATCCCGGTCATGATCTGCACGGCCTCGGTCGAGGCCAGATCCAGCGCTTCGAATTCCGCCGTCTCCTTCAACGAGAGCCCGATCAGAACACGGTGTCCCTGCGCGTCGACGAAATACCTGCGCGGCGCATTGTGCCGTTGATCAATCATTTGAATGACCCTCGTTCATGATCCAAGGACCTGGGAGATCCCTGAGATGCCGGCCATAGCCACAAACAAACGCAATCAAAATGAGGGCACAAATCGTCGCGCCCAGCAACGCAATCAGCCACGTCATCCACGCCTACCCGCGCGGCCTTAAAAATCGAAGGCCCAAGCTCGCCACCAATTGTTCCGTCTTAGGTCGCCTTTCCCGAGCGCTCAAGGGCGGCGACGGATTAACCTAACCGCACATGGTTATTTCGACTTCGCCAACGACCATTCGGTGGGGCGATGCGCGCCTTGCGATCACGACGGCCGCGGGGGCCGACCGGTCTCCATCGCGGCGGGGGTGTAAGGCGCATAAAGACGATATCGCGCCGATCGCTTCCGCGAACGCCACGCCCGTACGGCATAGCCGCAGCCAAAGCCCGCTGCGAAAATCGAAATCAAAACCAAGACAGCCAGCATCTGGAATGTTCCCACATTTGCCGGAACGTTCCTCCCGCGCTCATTTCATCTTTTCGTTGCGTCGACTTCAAGATCGGCAGCGCCGAAACTTTTGTCAGACGAAGATGAAGTTTGTGCAACATGGTGCTCGAAGATTGGTCGGCACGTCAGAGCACGAAGTGCGGTGAAGAGGCTCCAGTTCTTTTTACCAGAACTCGACCCGCCAACACTATGAACCCTCGTTCATCCGGTGCTTCAAACATTGGCCGGCGCGACTGCTCATGGCGACGGGGTCGCCGGCACAACTTCGCCGGCTGCGATCACGTTCATCGAACGGTGCGCATCGGATTCCCTCTGGAAATACCGTGGTTATACGGAGCATCGCGCAGCGACTTCCTCGCGGTAAGGTTGAGAGGTTAGCTTAATCCGCGTTGTGTGTTGCGCAGTCTCACGAAACGCATATCCATCTTCGCACCAGGCTCCCCCAAGCCTGGCCCCACCCAAGCAAAGCCGTCGAGCGAACATGGGTCGCTTGGCGGCTTTGTTATTGTGTCGAAGAGGATCATTTCGGTTATGGCGCGCAAGCCCTGGTCGTTCAAGGAAGATCGCCGGCTCATGGAGCTGGCCAAGTCTTCGGCTTCGCTGGAAGAGGCGGCGAAGGTTCTCGGACGCTCACCCGATGCGATCAAGCGCATGGCCCTGCGGCTTGGTCTTTCGTTGAAGTCGAAGCCGGGCAAGAAGGTCTAGCCCTGGCAACAGTCTGTCGCGCAGGACACGTCCCGCTCACCATCGCGGCAACACGTCCTTCGAACCGCGCGGCTTTTCGCCATGCAGGAACCAAAGCAACCCTCGAGTGTTATCCAGACTTCGCAGTGAGGTCTGGCAGTGGTCCATTTTGCCATTTCCGCAATGTTGATTTGGCTGGCGATCAACATCGCTTTCGTGGTGCTTCGGCTGCGGGCTGCCCGTGATCCGGCCGCGCCCCATATCGACAGATCAGGCAGACCTTATCGGGACGTCGTCCACGCCCACCCTCGGTGAGCGCGACGAAGCCTCCTGCCTTTCAGTCCAGTCGGCCCATTCAGACCTAGTTGCGCGTTTTCTTCTGGGACCCCATCCCTGGGCTGGTTCCGTAATTGGGTGTCCCCGTCCCCTTGAAAGCTCCGCCCATGCTGTCCGAACCGGAATTCGTCGCGGTCCCGCTGCGGGTGGTGGGCTGATTGCCCGCCGGCTGGTCTTTGGTCCCTTGCGCCGAGGCCGCGGAACTCGCGAGAGCCAACGCGAGGAGAAATAGGCTTACCGTTCTGGTCATACTGCTCAACTTTCCATGCTTGAGGCCGCAAGACCATTCGTCAGGCGACCGCCGGGATCGGGCCTTCGGGCGCCGGTCTGGCCGTTAAACCCTATCTTAGCCCCCTCTGGCTAGGATCATTCGCAAGATCAGTCCCCAGCCTCTCCTGAATTCCGCCCGGACCGGATGAGACTTCTGCGACCGAACCTTCCATTTGTGGCGCTCGTGCTTGCGAGCACGATGGCGTTTGGGCTGGCGGGCCATTTCGCGGCAGAGGCCGTCATCCGCCACCAGCAGGTGCACCAGCTCAACGAGCTCACCGAGGTCGTCCTGCGCCGCTCCGAATTGGCCGTCGATTTTGCCGTGGCCAGCCTCGACGAGCTCGCGAAGCGTGATCTCGCCAGCTGCGCGCCGGCAGCGCTGCAAGCCGTCCGCCTGCATGTCTACCAGCGCTCGGCGATCAAGGACGTCCGCCTCGTCAATCCGGACGGATCGGTGATCTGCTCGGCCTATTCCGAGACGCTCGAGTTCGACAAGGGATGGGTGGATCGCCGTGACATGCTGCCCTCGCACGACAGGAAGCTCTCGCTGTTCCGCGTCGAGCAGTTCGGCGGCGACGCATTGGGCGTGCTCAGGGACGTCAACCGGAACTCGGCCTTGGTCGCCATTGTCGGCATCAACGCCGGCCTGTTCGATCTCATGCCCGCGGAGCTGCGCGCACACAGTGAAGTGGTCCTCGCCTTGAGCAATGGCGAGAAGCTCGGCGCATTCCGGCTTGATGCCGACAGGCCGCTGCCAGGGCCGATCAGCTTCGACAGGCACTCCACGCGCTTCCCGCTTCACGCCACCATCCGGCTCGAGCGTGCGGTTCTTTCCAGCTGGAACAGCGAGTCGTATTGGCCGGCGCTCGCACTCGCCCTTGGACTTGGTGCACTCTTCGGCATCCTGCTGGCACGCAGCCGCCGGATGGAAGGGCCGGTCGCAGATCTCGATCGCGCCCTCGCAACCGGCGAATTCAAGCCGTACTACCAGCCCATCTTCGAGCTCAGGACGGGCCGGATCACGGGCTGCGAGGTTCTGGCGCGCTGGGTTCGTCGGGACGGCGCGGTGGTGCCGCCCATGAACTTCATCCCGCTGGCCGAATCCAGCGGGCGCATCCAGGTCATGACCTGGCAGCTCCTGAGATCGGCGCTCTCCGACCTGCAGACCGTCTTGAGGGCGGACAAGAGCTTCAAGATGTCCGTGAATGTCGTGCCCAAGCATCTGCTGAGCGCCGGCTTCGTCGAAACGCTGCGCCGCACGGTCCTGGCGGCCAGAATCTCCGCGCGCCAGATCGTGGTCGAAGTGACCGAACGCGACGAGCTCGACGATCTCACCCACGCAGCAGCCGTGGTGGCCGAGCTGCGCGACCACGGCTTCCGCGTCGCTATCGACGACGTCGGCGTCGGCCATAGCGGGCTGTCGCGGCTGAAGGGGCTCGGTGCCACCGCGATCAAGATCGACAAGTTCTTCGTCGACACCATCACCGTGGACGCATCGACGACCACGATCGTCGAGATGCTGGTCGCGCTCGCCAAGGACTTCCGGATGACGGTCGTCGCCGAAGGTATCGAGACGGAGGAGCAGCGCCGCGCCCTGATCGCGTCCGGCGTCGAGGAAGGCCAGGGCTATCTCGTCGCCGCACCGCTGCCGTTTGCCAAATTCAGCGAGCTCGTCGAGTCGCGCCGCAACGCCGCGGTCGCCGCGCCCTCCGGCGATGTCCTGGTCGCCTGACCGGCTGCGCCGAAAGGACATCTCGCCGTACGCCACGCGAGCCCCGCGGCTCCGATGCCCCGGCGGCAGCTGGCTTTTGGCCGTTCGTGCCCGAACGACGGCGGGATGCTTTAACGATATTTTCGTCTTTCAAAGCGGGGCGGCAGCCAAGCGGCTATGCTGGGCCATGCGTCGAAATCACCTCATCGCTGCCGCGGCGATCTGCCTCGCTCTCATTGTCTACGCCACCCTGGCGAGACTGGCGGGACGGCCGGCGCTCATGGGGCATAGCGAGGCCTACTGGATCGTCGTCATCGAGCGCTTCAGCGCCTACGGCCTGCTGGGTTTTCTTCTGGCCTTCCTGTTGCCCGGCCGGCTGGTCTTGGCCTGCTCGCTCGTCCTAGCAGTCGCAACGGGGCTCGAAGTCCTGCAGGCGCTGACCCCCGATCGCGATCCGGGCTTTCTGGACGTGCTGCAAAAGGCGGCGGGCGGGACCGTCGGCGTCATCCTCGCCCAGACGATCCTGGCCTTCCTGCCCCGGCCGCCCGCCTGAAACCCACGGCGCTGACAATTTGTCCAGCGCCGCAGTCCTCCTACTTCATCATCTGCCCGCGCAGCTCGCCGCCTGGATTTGCGGCCGTGTGGATGTTCGCATACCACTTTCCGGCCAACAGATCGGCCGCCTGAGTGTCCGTCAACGTGGCATTGCCCTGGATCGGGCTTTGCACCGACTTGAACGGCAGCGCGATGCCGGCGTTCTTGCCCGCTTCGCCCGGACCATGGAAATGAGCCCCCATCGCCGGCCCTGTCAGATCGGCATAGGTGACCGTATAGGTCAGGACTTTCGTCTCGGTGTCGAACGCGGCCTCGGCTTTGCCTGAACCGCTGGAGCTGTTGGGCGGCACTTCATTGCTGCCCTTGAGATCGGCCCGCAGCTTGACGACCTCCGCACGTGATGGCGCGGTCGTGACGGTCAGCAGCCCGCCAAGCACCGCCGCTCCCAACAAAGTCACCCCGACCCGATAGTTGGCTTTCCTCATGGCATTCTCCTGCGGGCTCTATGACCCGTCTCGGTTGAAACCCCGGCTCCGGCCAAATCTTCCGGAAGACGAGACTATGCCTGATTCGCGAAAACCTATCGGATGTCCAGGTGCGCCCGAGCGTGGAAGGCGAGTGCCTAGGCGGCCCCGCGTTCGCGGAACCCGGTTGGCTCCAGCAGTTCGGCCATGTGCCTGTGCGTGCTCTGCAACGCGGCGATGGCGCCGTCGAGATCGAAATCCGCTTCGCGGATCGATGCGAAGAACTTGGCGGTCAGCGCGAGGTCGAGCTTGACCCGCGTCGCGCCGTCGCGGCTCTTGCGGCGGTCGAGCGACAAATGCATGGCCCGTAGTCTGGCTTCCGCCGGCGTGCAGCCGCTGAGCGTCGCAAGTTCGTCGTATGTCATCCAGATCTGAGGCATGTTCCCGTCCGTCCCTTTTACAAGCGGCCTCATCCCTAGCCGTCAGTGCCTGAATGCACCGTTGCCGCGCCGCGGTCGCAGCCCGTTTCACCGCGACAGCGTCAACGCAAGACTAAGATGCGGGAGGCCGCGGAGGTGCCGGGAAATGGCGCGGCCGCGAACGGCTGTCGATGCCCTTCGGCAATTTGTCATTGAGCTTCACGACCGCGCAGCGCGCCTCCGCAGCCCGCGCATCGTCCTGGCTGTAGATCAGCGTCACCTCGAACATCACCTCGGGCGCCTGCTTCGCCGTCCCCGAGCACCTCGCCGTCACACCGCTGCACACGCCCGCGAGGTTGACCTCGACTTCGTCCAGACCGAACACGGTCGGCGGCCCCTCGGCATGGCGCCGCGTCGTCAGGACGGCCGTGAAGCGCTGCTCGTCGTCGAATTGATAGGAGCCGCCATAGGTGAAGAAGCTGTCGCCGCCGGAGATGCGTCCTTCCGCCAGATGCACGATGCCGGTGCCCTGGGCGCGCGGCGTCCTGAACCAGGCCGCGTATTTGCCTTCTCTCATCATGGAAACACCCGTCGTAAAATTCACTGGTACTTGCAACCAACTCTGGGGCGCGACAATGACCGTGGTGGCGAGCATTCCGCCACGGTTAACGCCCTGCAAAGCCGACCCGTCAAATTGCCGCCGAGGCGGCGTCGTCAGAACAATTCGATACCGTCGTCCGCGGTCTCGACCGCCTCGACCCGCCGCGCGGCGGCGGTCGACTGAAGTCCGAGCGCTTGCAGGACGTCGCGATGAACGTCCCGCTCACGCTCCATCGTGTAGCGTGCGTAGAGGTCGTCGAGGATCGCCTGATCCTGCATCTCCGGCTGGAGCCGCTGCGCGCCCCCGCTCGCGGTCTCGAGCCGCGTGGCGACGGCGGGCAGCGCCGCGGAGCTTTCGCCGAGCGTGGTCATCTGCCCTTGCGCCGAATTCATCAGCCTCTCGAACTCTGCGCCTTCGGTCACGAGCCGGCTCATCAGCTTGCCGAGCCGTTCATTGCCGGCCTCGACCTCGCGCAGCGCCAGGAGGATCTGCGGCTCGAGATTGGCAAGCTGCGTGGGATCTCCCTGCACGCGAAGCTCCTTCAGCTCCCGCGCCGAGCGCTCGATACCGTCGAGCACGGGTCTCAGGCGGCCGGCCCCCGCCGAGACCTGGTCGGCGGTCGCCTTGAGCTCGTTGGCGATGACGACGAAGGCACTGCCGCGGCTGCCGAGATGGCTCGCCTTGAGGCCGGCATTCATTCCGATCAGCGTGATGTCGACGGTGGCCTCGGCAAGCCCGGCGATCGCCTGGCGAAATTTTGCCAGCGTGTCCTCGACGATCGCGAGCGCTTCGTCGACCGAGCGGCCCGCACCCTCGCAGGTGGCGATCAGGTTCGAGGCGTGCGCCAGGGTCTGCTTGATGCGTGCCAGGAACGACGAGGAGCCGCCCTCCTCGCCGCCGAACAGCGCACGACCATCGCCGGCGACGCTGCCTGCATCGTGCAAGATGGCGGTCAGCGCGCGGACGATCTGGCCGACATCGCCGCCGAACTCGCGCTGGGCATCCCTGAGCTGGGCCGCCTGCAACTGGCAAATCGCGCGCACGCCTTCATCGCCCGGAACAGGTTCGGGGACGAGGCTCGGCACCGATTGCGACACGCGGCCGAGGCCGTGGGCCACGTGTTCGAGACGCTGACGCGTGCTGTCGCCCGCCTGCAGCGAGATGATCGCGCTGCCGACGGCCTCGGCGATCTTCCTCGTGCTGGAACCGGCACGGTCGGCGAGATGCCCGCTCTTGCTGCGCTGGTCGCGCAGGCCCGCATAGGCGGCACCGAGCTCGGCGCTCTCCGACATCAGCTGCGCCCGGTAGCGGCTCTCGAATTCCCTCTGCCGGCCGGAGGCGGTTGCGACCGCCTCGGACAGGCGCTGCTGGTCCCGCGCGCAGTCCTCGATCGAGCGCTGCACGGCCCGGCCGAGATCGTAGGCCTCCTGGGTGAAGGCGAGAAAGCCCTCGCGGTCGCCGTCGAGCGAAGCCGCCTCGATCCGCGCACTGCGCGCGATGATGGTGATCATCCCGATATGCTTGAACAGCGGCTTGAGCAGCGAAGACGCCTCCACCGTGCTCTTGCCGATCGTCTCCAGCAGCGCGCTTTCCGCCGGCAGCGCCTGCGCCAGCTCGCTCAACCGCGCGGCAATCTCCTTTAGCGCCGTTGCGGCGCCCTCGATCTCGGCACCGGAGAGCTCGCCCGAAAGCGTCGCCAGGCCCTGGTTCAGCTCCTTGAAGATGAGATGGCCGCGTCCGAGCTCGTTGCCGACGCGCGCGAAGACGTCCTCGATCCGCGAGGAGACGTCCTCGGTCGCGGCGATTGCCTCAGCGAGCGTGCTGGCCGGAACGACCGACATGACCATCAACCCGCCACCGCAGCGTGCCCGGCCTGGTACCAGTGCATGATCTCGCGCGGGATATGGTGCAGCGAAACGACTTTCTCGACACCGCCATGGGCGATGGCTTCCTTGGGCATGCCGAATACCACGCAGCTCTCTTCGTCCTGCGCCCGCGTCGCGGCGCCGAGCTTGCGCATTTCCAGCATCCCGCGTGCGCCGTCGTCGCCCATGCCGGTCATGATCACAGCGAGCGCGTTGGCGCCGGCATGCTGGGCCGCCGAGCGGAACAGCACGTCGACGGAGGGACGATGCCGCGACACCGGCGGACCGTCCTTGATCGCGATCTGGTAGCGCAGGCCGATACGCTGGAGCAGCATGTGCCGGGCGCCGGGCGCGATATAGGCGCAGCCCGGCAGCACCGGCTCGCCATCCTCGGCCTCCTTGACCCTGATCTGGCAGACGCCATCGAGCCGTTTGGCGAAGGCCGCGGTGAATCCGGCCGGCATGTGCTGGACGATCACGATCGGCGGACAATGCGCCGGCAGCATCTCGAGGACGTCGTTGAGCGCTTCAGTCCCGCCCGTCGAGGCACCGATGCAAACGATGCGCTCCGTCGTCGGCCGAACCCTGCCCTGCACCGGCGGCGGGATGATGGCGTCGGCGGTCAGCTTCTTCTCGACCGCCCGCCGTTCCGTACGCGGGCGAACCCGCGCGCGCGCAGCCGACTTCACGGCCTCGCGCAGCCGCGTCGAGCATTCGAGCAGTGCCTGCCGCGTGTCGATCTTCGGCTTCGGCACGATATCGACCGCGCCCGCCTCGAACGCCTCGAACATCACGTTCGAGCCCTCTTCAGTCAGCGACGAGCAGATGATCACCGGAATCGGACGCTGCGCCATGATCTTTCGCAGGAACGTCATGCCGTCCATGCGCGGCATTTCGAGATCGAGGACCATGACGTCGGGAATCTCATCCTGCAGACGCTTCGCTGCCACGAACGGATCCGAGGCCGTTCCCATCACCTCGATGTCAGGGTCTTCGGACAGGATCGTCAGAAGGATTTGGCGCACCGACGCCGAATCGTCCACGATCAGCACGCGAACTTTCTGCTTCGGCATTTGGGCGGCGCTCCGGCTAGACCTGAAAAATGGTTGGCTGAACTTGCTTCAGACCGGGTACTGCACTGTGGATCATCGATTCCGAATGCCCGACCAGAAGGTAACCGCCCGGACGCAAATGGCTGCACAATTGCTCGACCACCTTGCGCTGGGTCTCGCGCTCGAAATAGATCAGGACGTTGCGGCAGAAGATGATGTCGACGTCTCGATCGACGGGGTAGGATTTGTCCATGAGGTTCATCCTCATGAAATGAGTGGTGCGCCGCAACTCGGGCACGACCCGCACCTCACCGCGCGACTTGTCCCGCGACGACGAAAAATATCGCTTCACGAAATGGTCCGGCACGGGAGCGAGCACGTCGCGGGTGTAGATCGCTGTCTTGGCAAGACGCAGCACCGCAGTCGAGATGTCGGTCCCGAGGATGCGGTACTGGAAACGCGAGCCGCTCCGCGTCATGTCGTCCAGCACCATCGCGGTCGTGTAGGCCTCCATGCCGGTGGAGCTCGCCGAGCTCCAGATCTTCAGGTTCGCGTTTTTGCGGCCGTGCGACTTCAGCAGGGCGGGAATCGCGACGTCACGCATGAAGGCGAAGTGCTGCGGCTCGCGGAAGAAATCGGTCTTGTTGGTCGTCACCACGTCGATGAGATGGGTGAGCTCGGTGTCGAAATGGTCCGCCTCGAACAGGTTCTCGACATATTCGTTGAGATCGGAGAAATTGAGCGCACGCACGCGCTTGTGCAGCCGTCCCTCCAGCATCAGCCGCTTGCCCTGTGGCAGCTTGATGCCGACCTGGCCTTCGATCAATTCGGCGATGGTCCGGAAGTGACGGTCCGACAAATGGACGGCCGTATCCTGCACGGCGGGCATCATCGATGCCAGCCCCGGTCGGGAATGGCCACCTGCACTGAATGTCGGGCCATCCTGGCCATCTTCAATCCTACGCTTCTATTGGACGAGTTGGGGACGGATCGGCGCGCATCGACGGCGGGCCGATCCGTCGAGACACATTAGCGCTGGAACTCGGCGTCCCGATCGTCCTCGCCATCGTTCATGTCGAAAGCAAAGCCACCGCCGCCTGCCGCCTTCACGGCGCGCGCCGGCCTGACCTGCACGACCTTCTTGGCCGGACGCTCCGCGACCGCCATGGTGGCCGCCTTCGCGCGCAACTGGCTGACGGCCCGGTCGATTGGCGCCGACGCCTGGCTCTTCGTAGCCTGCTCGATGCGGAAATAGGCAATCGTGGACTGGAGTTGCTCGGCCTGCGAGGCAAGCTCCTCCGACGTCGAGGACACCTGCTCGGAGGCGCTGGCGTTCTGCTGGCCGACCTTGTCGAGCTGCTGGATGGCCTGGTTGATCTGGGCCGATCCCACGTCCTGCTCGCGGCAGGCCGCGGTGATCTCCTCGACCAGCTCCGCGGTCTTCTTGATATCGGGAACGAGCTTGGCGAGCATGGAGCCCGCCTCCTGCGCGACCTTCACCGTCTCCGACGAAAGCGACCCGATCTCCGCCGCAGCAGCCTGGCTGCGTTCGGCCAGCTTGCGCACCTCGGAGGCGACCACCGCAAAGCCCTTGCCGTGCTCGCCAGCGCGGGCGGCCTCGACCGCCGCGTTGAGCGCCAGCAGATCGGTCTGGCGGGCGATCTCCTGCACGATCGTGATCTTCTCGGCGATGGTCTGCATCGCGTCCACGGCGCGGCCGACC
Source organism: uncultured Bradyrhizobium sp. (assembly GCF_936943645.1). GTDB lineage: Bacteria > Pseudomonadota > Alphaproteobacteria > Rhizobiales > Xanthobacteraceae > Bradyrhizobium. The sequence goes on from NZ_CAKZJO010000051.1 coordinate 112,408, forward strand.
GCGGCGCCGCTGGCTTCGGCATCCTTGGCCGACTGCGCGGCGATCTTCTCGGTCTGGTTGGCGTTGTCGGCGTTCTGCTTCACGTTCGAGGCCATTTCCTCCATCGAGGAGGAGGCTTCCTCCGCGGACGAGGCCTGCTCGGTCGCACCCTGCGAGAGCTGCTCGGCGCTGGCGGAGAGTTCCTGGCTGCCCGCCGAGACGTTCTGCGCGGCGGTCAGGGCTTCAGACACGATCTGGCGCAGCTTCTCCACCATGCGCTCGAGCGCGAGGCCGAGCGTATCTTTCTCCGACAGCGGCTTGGCTTCGACCGTGAGGTTACCATGCGCGATCTCGTTGGCGATCGCTGCGGTGGCGTTCAGATTGGCCGTCATCGCATTCAGGGACTTGACCAGATCGCCGATCTCGTCGTTGGCGACGCCGTCGATCTTCTGGCTGAGATCGCCGATCGCGACGGCATCCGCCAGACCGACTGCCTTGGCGAGCGACCGGCTGATATTGAGGGAAATCCAGACCGCGCCAATGACAGCAACGATCAACGAAACCACGACCAGGACGATGAGGATCAGCTGGGCACGACGGCTGTCTTCCTGAGATTGGGCGGCCTGTTCCGCCATCTGCCTCTTGGTATTCGAGACATAGGCACCCATCGTTTCCACCGCGTCGGCGACGACCTTGCGGCCATCACCCATCGACCGCTCGGTCGCCTTCGTCTTGTCCGTTTTCGCCAGCCTGATCGTCTCTTCCTGATAGGCGTTCATCCGGGCATAAGCGCTCGCGAAATTGTCGAGCAGCTTCTTGCCGCCTTCGCTCGCCATCGCATAGACCTCATCCTTGGTCTTCGTGGCCTCGTCGCGGAGCTTGGCCGCGTTCGCGGCGAACTCGTCGGCCTCGGCCGGCGTTCCCAGGATGGCGTTCTTTTCCGCCCTGAGCTGCTGGTAGATGATCTTTTCGACCTCGGCTGCCTTTTCCATGCGCTTGGCGCGAAGCACCATGGACTCCGCGGTCGCGGCCATGTCGGACAACTTCATGTAGCTGACGGCACCTGCCACCATGAACAGAACGATGACGGCTCCAAAAGCGCTCGCAAGCTTGGCTTTGACGGTAAATCTCATGTCAGTCTCGTTATTTCAATTTCGAATTGGGGGTGCTTACGCTTGACCACGCTTCACTCTTACAAACTCAGGCGGCGCGAGGCGCGTCCATGCCGGCATCGCGCGCTTCCGGGATCTTGTCGTTCGCCATCAGCTTGGCGAGATCGAAGATGACGACGAATTTCTCGCCCTTGCGGCCGATGCCGGCGGCGTAGTCCGATTGCCACTTGCCGCCGACTTCGGGCACCGGCTCGATCGCCTGCTCGTCGATGTCGGTAACCTCGAATACGCAATCGGCGACGAAGCCGACGCCGACCAGACGATCCTTCATCGGCACGTCGAGGATGATGATGCGGGTCGCTTCGGTGGCGCTCACGGCCGGCAGGCCGAGCTTGGTGCGGAGATCGACGATCGGATAGCCGCTACCGCGCACGTCGATCATGCCGAGAAGAAATTCCGGCGCATGGGGAAGCCGCGAGATCGGCCGCATGTCCAGGATTTCGCGGACGTTACGGATGCTGATGCCGAACGTCTCGCCGGCGAGCCCGAGCGTCAGATATTGCGAGGTTGCGGCCATGATGCAGTCCGAGGTTCCGAAGGTTTGGAAACGAGTGCGGTCCGGCGCGAGGCCGGACCGGTTGATCAGCGTTGGAACTCGGCGTCGCGATCGTCTTCGCCGTCGTTCATGTCGAAGGCAAAGCCGCCGCCACCGGCGACCTTCATCGCACGTGCCGGCTTGCGGACGGGTGCCGGCTTCTTCGTGCCGCGATCAGCCGCCGCCATCGTGGCCGCTTTGGCCCGGAGCTGACCGACGGCGCGGTCGATCGGCTCGGCCGCGGCCTTCTGCTTGCGTGCACTGTCTTCGATACGGAAGAACGAGATGGTGGACTGGAGCTGCTCCGCCTGCGAGGCAAGTTCCTCCGAGGTCGACGACACCTGCTCGGACGCGCTGGCGTTCTGCTGGCCGACCTTGTCGAGCTGCTGGATCGCCTGGTTGATCTGGGCCGAGCCGACGTCCTGCTCGCGGCAGGCTGCGGTGATCTCCTGAACCAGCTCCGCGGTCTTCTTGATGTCGGGCACGAGCTTGGACAGCATCTGGCCCGCCTCCTGCGCGACCTTGACGCTTTCGGTCGAGAGCGTGCCGATGTCCGCCGCAGCCGCCTGGCTGCGCTCGGCAAGCTTGCGCACTTCGGAGGCAACCACTGCAAAGCCCTTGCCGTGCTCGCCTGCGCGGGCGGCTTCGACGGCCGCGTTGAGCGCGAGCAGGTCGGTCTGGCGCGCGATCTCCTGCACGATGGTGATCTTCTCGGCAATGGTCTGCATTGCCTCGACCGCGCGGCTGACGGCGACGCCGCTGGCCTCGGCATCCTTGGCCGACTGGCCTGCAATCTTCTCGGTCTGATTGGCGTTGTCGGCGTTCTGCTTCACGTTCGAGGCCATTTCCTCCATCGAGGACGAGGCTTCCTCGGCCGACGAAGCCTGCTCGGTCGCGCCCTGCGAGAGCTGCTCGGCGCTGGCGGAAAGCTCCTGGCTCCCGGCGGAGACGTTGCTGGCAGCGGTGAGAGCCTCCTCGACCACCTGGCGGAGCTTGCCCACCATGGTGTTCAGCGACTTGACGAGATCACCGATCTCGTCGTTGCTGGAAATATTGATGGTCTGGGTCAGATCACCGCCCGCCACGGCACCGGCGAGGCCGACCGCACGGCCGAGCCCGCGGGAGATACTGAGAGAGATCCAGATCGCGGCGATCAGGCCGATCACGAGCGATGCGACCACCGCCGAGATCAGCATGACGTGGGCGCGATTGCCGTCCTCATGCGCCAAGGCGGCCCGGTCCGCCATGTTCTTCTTGACGTTGGTGACATAGACGTTGGCGGCGTCGATCGCCTCGCGGACCGCCTTGCGAACCTCGACTGAGGACTGCTCGATGGCCTTCGGCCTGTTCGTCCGGGCCATCTTGAGCGCGTCATCCTGAACGGCATTCATCCGGGCATAGGCGGCGCCGAAATTCTCGATCAGCTTCTTGCCTTCCGGCGAGGCTGCGGCGTGAATCTCTTCTTTCAGCTTGAGAAGCGCCTCGCGCTGCTTTGCAATCTCGGCGACGAAGCCATCCGCTTCGCCATCGGGCGCCAGAAGCAGATTCTTCTCAGACCGAACCTGGGTCAGAATCCCCTTCTCGATCTCGGACGCGTGGTCCATCCGGCCGGCACGCGACACCAGATTGTCAGCGGTGTCGATCATTTCGCTGAGCTTCACATAAGCGAGGCCGCCCGCCGCCAGGGAAAGCAACAGGACCACGCCAAACGCGCTGGCAAGTTTCGCCTTGACCGTAAATCTCATTTCCCAGCCCCTACCCGGTCTCGCCCGAGACCACGTTTCAATTCAGGATGCGTTCCATGTTCGGAACGATGACGAACTCTTCACGCCACTTCGCAATGAAGCGAATGAACTCCGGCTTCCAGTGCATGCCGACCCGCGGCGTCTGCTGCACGTCGGTCTGCGAGATCTCGGTGACCTCGTAGACCTTGTCCGCGGTAACACCGACCAGGACCGGCTCGCCGTCGAGCTCGAGCTCGATGACGACGATGCGCGTATCCGCGGAATCGTCGAGCTGCGGCATGCCGAAGCGGATGCGCAGGTCCGCGAGCGGAATGACGTTGCCGCGCACGTTGATCACGCTGGGAACGAAGGCGCGCGCACCCGCGACCTTGGTCACGGGAACGGGATCGATGATCTCGCGCACGAGGCCCGCATCGAGTGCGAACTTCTCCTCCCCGAGACCGATCATTACGACCTGCATCGCCCCCGACTGATGTTCGGCAGTCAAGCCCTCGTTCATCACGCCGCCTCGCTGATGTGCTGCTTTTCGACCTTCGACTGCGCCAATGCGACGAGCTGCGCGACGTCGAGGATCAGCGCCGCCGTGCCGTCACCCAGGATCGTCGCGCCCGAGAAGATCGTGACGTCCGAGTGCAGCTTGGAGAGCGACTTGATCACGGTCTGGTGGTTGCCGATGATCTGGTCGGCGACGAGACCGACATGGGTCTCTCCGGTCGAGATGATGATCGTCTTCTGGTGCCGGTCGGGCGTGCCTGATGCGGTCATGATCTCGCGCAACCGGAGGAAGGGCACGAGATTGCCGCGTACGTTGAGGAAATTGCGACCACGGGAACGTTCGTCCTCGGCGGTCAGCTCAATGCACTCCTCGACCGCGGAGAGCGGGATGATGTAGCGGCCCTCGCCGACGCGGATCAGCAGGCCCTCGATGATCGCGAGCGTCAACGGCAGGCGCAGCGTCACGGTGGTGCCCTGGCCCGGCCGGGTCGACAGGTCGATCGTGCCGCGCATGTTCTCGATGGTGCGCTTGACGACGTCCATGCCGACGCCGCGGCCCGAAAGTGCCGAGATGGTCTGCGCGGTCGAGAAGCCGGGATGGAACAGGAACTGGTGGATTTCGTGATCGGTCAGCACGGCGCCCGCCGCGATCAGACCCTGCTCTTCCGCCTTCGCGCGGATGCGCGCGGTGTTGAGGCCGCCGCCATTGTCCTTCACGGTGACGAGCACCTGCGCGCCGGAGTGAACGGCGGCGAGCTCGATGCGGCCCTGCTCGGTCTTGCCGTTGGCCGTGCGCGTCGCGGTGTCCTCGATGCCGTGGTCGATCGCGTTGCGGATCAGGTGCACCAGCGGATCGGCCAGGCACTCGATCATGGTCTTGTCGAGCTCGGTATCTTCGCCCGAGGTGACGAACTCGACGGGCTTGGACAGATCGCGTGACAGGTCATGCACGAGGCGGCGGAAACGGCCGAACAGCGAGCCGATCGGCACCATGCGCGCGCCCATCGTAGTGTCGCGCAAGGACGAGGCGAGACGCTCGATTTCCTCGGCGATCATCTTGATCGAGAGGTCGGAGCCGGAGGCGGCGAGCTGGGTCAACCGTGCCTGGGCGATGACGAGCTCGCCGACGCGGTCCATCAGCTCGTCGAGGCGCTCGGCCTGGACGCGGACGGTGGCGATGCCGCGATCGTCGCGCTTGGCCTCGGACTTCGGTTCAGGCTTCGATTCGGATTTCGGCTCCGCCTTGGCGACGGGCTGCCCGGCGACGGACGCGGACGCGGCAGCAGCCTCGAGCACCGGCGCAGGCATTTCGGCCGCGGGGGCAAGCTCCTCGTCGAGCAGCTGGAACAGCGGTGCCTGCGCAGGCGCTTCGGCATGCTCCAGGGGCGAGAGCGTCAGCTTCATCTCGTCCTGCACGAACATGAAGACGTCGTCGATCGCGTCCTTGTCGCAGGCCGCATGCAGCTTGACGTCCCACTTTAGATAGCAGTCTTCCGGCTCCATCTCGTCGAGGAACGGAACGCCGTCGGTGATCGGCACGACGAAGCACGGACCGAGCTTGCAGAGATCTTCCAGCAGGTCGAGCGGGTTCGAGCCATTGCGCAGGATGTGGGATTCGAATTCCAGATTGAGGTGCCAACCGGCCTGCTTGCTCTCGGCCGGAGCCAGCGCGGGCGCCTCGGCGATCTCGACGACCACGGCGGCGGGCTGGTCGGCCGAGACGAAACGCTTGAGGTCATCGAGGATGGCCTCGCCGATGATGTCGTCGGTCGACTGGGGATCTTCGATCAGCGCCCGGATGTAGTCCTTGGCGGCGAGCGCGACCGAGATCAGCTCCTGGGTCGGCTTGATCTCGCCCTTGCGGACGCGGTCAAAGGCGGTCTCGAACTCGTGGGTGAAGGAAGCGACCTTGTCGAAGCCGAACATGGCGCCCGATCCCTTGATCGTATGCAGGGCGCGGAAGGCGGAATCGACGAGTTCGCGGTCGTCGGGACGCTGGCCGAGGTCGAGCAGGGCCCCTTCAAGCACTTCGAAGAGCTCGGCGGCTTCCTGACGAAAGACCTCGGTCGGGTCCATCGCGCTCATGTGCGCACCAGCTTGCCGACGACGGCGAGCAGTTGCTCGGGCTTGAAGGGCTTGGTGATCCAGCCGGTGGCGCCGGCGCTCTTGGCTTCCTGCTTCACCGTGTCGTTGGATTCGGTCGTCAGGAAGACGATGGGCATGCCGACCGCGCTCGGCAGCTTGCGCAGCGCGCGGATCAACTCCAGCCCGTTCATGACGGGCATGTTGAGGTCGGTGATCACGAGGTCGAGCTTGCCGGCCTGCGCCTTGGCGAGCCCCTGCGCACCGTCGCCGGCCTCGATCACGTTGTGACCGGCCGGCTCGAGCACGACCTTGATCATCTGCCGGATGCTCGGGGAATCGTCGACCGTGAGAATCGTGGCCATCAGATGCCATCTTTCTTTTGCGGGAAATGCTGATCGATCATCGCCTCGCTAGCGAAGCCGGCGCGGCGAAGGGTGTTGCGCAGAGACTGGGAGAATGACGTGAGCACCACCGGGCGGCCCTGGGCCGCGCCGGTCTTGGCGGTCGACAGCAGAAGCTGGATCGAGGTCACGTCGGCCTTGTCGACATTCGAACAGTCGATCTCAAGGCGGTCTTGCCGGCCGAAAGCCTCGCGGATCAGGTCATAGACGTTACGTATCGCAGCAATGCTGCAGTCCGCAGGCAGCCGTAGGGACCACTTCGGCTCCGTGACATTAGACGACATTCGTCCCCCAAATTTCCTCGGGGTTCGCTGCACGCATGGCGCGAATCCCGCGCGACGACTATTCGGTATGGAGAGTGTTCAAACCCCTAATGGGCTCCCCCGTACAACTACGGGTCACAAACCGAAAAACTTCGCGTATGTATGCAAACGTGCATGGCCCGCCCAAATCTCATGCGTTGAGCGCAGTCATGGGGCAGTCTGCCGCCGGCGAAACGTTTGCCTGACGTTAAATCGAACGAGCTAGTTATCGATGCCATGCCTCGCCATCCGAACGAGCCCGGCCATCGATGCTGACCCAAGCGCTCCTGGTTGACGACAGCCGCTCTGTCCTCAACTTCCTGAAACGCCACATCGAGGCTGAAGGTCTGGTCGAGGCCACCACCTTCCTCGATCCGGTGGAGGCGCTGGCCTGTGCACGGGAGCGCGCCTTCGACCTCGTGCTGGTTGACTACGAGATGCCGCATATGGACGGCATCAGCTTCATCCGTGCTCTGCGCAACCTCTCCGGCTGCGCCGACATCCCGATCGCCATGATCACCTCGCGGCAGACCGACGACGTCAAGATGGAAGCGCTGCAGGCCGGTGCAACCGACTTCCTGCCCAAGCAGCCGCAAAGCGTCGAGATGACGGTGCGTCTGCGGAATTTGATTCAGCTTGGTGCAGCCGTGCGCAAGCTCAACGACCGTGCGGCCCATCTCGCCAGCGAAGTCGAGGCCGCGACGCGAAAGCTCGGCGAGCGGGAGGAGGAGATCATCCTGCGGCTCGCGCTCGCGGTCGAATTCCGCGACAGCGATACCGGCGAACACACGCTGCGGGTCGCCAGATACAGCCGCATCATCGCCGAGCAGCTCGGCCTGCCGGCCCGGCTCTGCCGCGACATCTATCTCGCCGCACCCCTGCACGACGTCGGCAAGGTCGCCATTCCCGACAATATCCTGCTCAAGCCCGGCAAGCTCACCGACGAGGAGATGGCGGTGATTCGGACGCATGCGAAGATCGGCGAGCGCATCCTGGCCGACTCCAGCTGCGAGCTGATCCGGCTCGGCGCGCAAATTGCCGCAGGCCATCACGAGCGCTGGGACGGCGCGGGCTATCCGGGCGGCCTTAAGGCAGATGAAATCCCGGTCGCGGCGCGCGTGGTTGCGGTCGCCGACGTGTTCGACGCCCTGACGACGCGGCGGCCGTATAAGGAGCCGATGCCGCTCGAGGTGGCGCGCAATTACCTGGCCGAAAACAAGGGCCGGCAGTTCGATCCGACCTGCGTCGAAGCCTTCCTGTCGCGCTGGGACGAGGTGATCGAGATCGCCACCGGTCGGCGGACGACGCCGTTTCACAAAGCCGAGGCCCCTCTCGCTCCCGCTTTGGAGAGTGCCGCTGAGAATCGCCCGGTCAACGACCAGCCCATCCCGGCCGCCTGACATCATCTATCCGCCAACGCTTTGCCGCGACTTGATTTTTCTCCGGTCGCCGATTTGAACCTCTTCCTGATAAAGTGCACCAATATCAAAGAGTGATTCCGGTCACACTTGCCCGGGGCGGTCCGCTGCTAAGCATCGCTCCGGGACGGGGACCGGCAAAGTATCGGTCGAATGGAATGAGAAGACCCATGAAAAGCCTGATCGGCGCTGTCGTCGGCGCGTTGTGTACTGTGGCCCCCGCCTTGGCAGAGACGCCGGCCGCGATCGTCGAGGATGTGCAAGGCAAGGTCGATGGCGTCGAGTTCATGGACTACGTCGCTGCGGGCAAGATCATCAAGCTCGGACCGAAGGCCAGCATCACGCTCAGCTATCTCAAATCGTGCCTGCGCGAGACGATCAGCGAAGGCGTCGTGCTCGTCGGCGCCGAGCAAAGCACCGTGCAGCTCGGCGACGTGCAGCGTGCCAAGGTGCCCTGTGACACCAAGGCGGCGCAGCTCTCCGAGCGCGAGGCGAACCAGAGTGCCGCCACCACGTTCCGGACCATGCGGTCCGACACCAAGGCCGCTCCGTCGAAGCTGACGACGATCTACGGCGTGGCGCCCATCGTCCAGGCCAGGAGCGGCGGCACGCTGGTGATCGAGCGCACCGACGGCAAGGAGCCCACGATCAGCGTGGCGCTCAAGAACGACGTCATGACCCGCGGCAAGTTCTATGATTTCGCCAAAGCCGGGAAGTCGCTGACCCCGGGCGGCAGCTATCTCGCGAGCATCGGCAGCAAGCGTTACACCTTCCAGGTCGATGCCAGCGCCACCGCCGCGCCGACCCCGATCATCGGCCGCCTGCTGCGGCTCGAATAAGCGGACTTGAATAAGCGGGTTTGGCGACGGGGCGATGCGGCGGATCGGGGGACGGGACATCGTTGCAGCGATCCTGATTGCGCTCGTTGCGGGCGCGATCTTCACGTCTCCACCGCTGCAGACGCTGCAAGGCCTCTCGCTCGACATCCTCACCGCCCTGCGCGGCAAGTTGATCGGCGACCGCCGCGATCCCGCGACGTCACCCGTCGTCGTCGTGGCGATCGACGGGGAAACGTACGAGACCCCACCTTTCCAGGGATCGCCGACGCAAACCTGGACGCGCGAGATCGGCCGGGTGCTCGGCAGCATCACCGAGGGCGGCGCCAAGGTCATCGGCTTCGACGTCATCTTCAAGAATTCGATCGAGCAGTCGGAAATTCCCTTCGGCGACACCGCCCTTGGCGGCCGCGTGAAAGGTTTCGACCGGGATTATCTGATCGCGCTGCGGCAGATTTCCGACGGCGGCAAACTGGTGCTCGGCGAAATCCTCAGCAACGACCATCCGGAAGTGCCCTATCGCGCCCAGCAGGTGGCGGTGCGCAACACCGTCCGGGCGCTCAATGTCCACACCGACCACGACGACGTCATCCGGCGAATGCCGCTGAGCTTTGCCATCGAGGGACGGCCGGTGCCTGCGATGGCGGTCGAGCTTGCTGCGCGCGCGACGGGCGCAAAGCTGCAGATTGCACCGTCTGGCGCGACCGAATTGTCCGGCTACGCGATCCCGAGCGCCGTCCCCAACACAGTGGCGCTCAACTTCCGCGGGCTCGGGCGCGACATCCCGACCTACTCCTTCGCCGATTTGCGCGCCTGCGTCGAGAAGGGTGATCGCGACTTCTTTCGCCGCGCTTTCGACGGCAAGGTCGTGCTGCTCGGCACGATCCTGAATTTCGAGGACCGCAAGCTCACCTCGATGCGCCTGTCCGGCGGCCATGATGGAACGCCGGCAGAGCGGTGCGCCCTGCCCGCGCCGGCAAGCACGCCGCAGAAAGCCCGCAGCGACGTCGCGGGTGTCTTCGTGCACGCCACCGTGGTGCGAAACCTGATCGAGCACGACGCGGTCACGGAGCTCGGCTTTCCCCTGCGCACCATTCTCACGATCGCATTTGCCGCGATCATCGCCTGCGCGGCCTGCGCCTTCGCACCGACCACCGCCGCGATCGTCTGGCTCGCATCCACCGCCGTCTATGCGGCGATTGCGGTCGCAGCTTTCATACACGCCCTCGCACTGCCGCTGACCGAGCCGACGCTCGCGGGCCTTACGGCTCTCGCATCGATGATCGGCTACCGCTTCGTGCTGGCCGACCGTGACGAGCGGTTCCTGCGCAAGAGCTTTGCCCTCTATCTCGCCCCCGAGGTCATCAACTCCATGGTGGCGTCGGGCAAGATGCCCGCACTCGGCGGCGAGATGCGGAGCGTCACCATGTTCTTCTCCGACCTCAGCGGCTTCTCGTCGATTGCCGAGACCATGACGCCGGACGAGCTGGTGACGCTGATGAACGAATATCTGTCCGCCATGACCGACATCATCGAAAGCCATGGCGGCTATGTCGACAAATATATCGGCGATTCCATCGTCGCCATGTTCGGCGCGCCGGCCGACGATCCCGCACACGCAACCAACGCGGTTCGCGCCGCGCTGACGTGCCACAAGAAGCTGGCGGAGCTCAACGCCCATCACCCCGCCTTCGCCGGCCATCGCCTGTCGCACCGTATCGGGCTGAACAGCGGCGAGGCCGTGGTCGGCAATATCGGTTCGCGCCGGCGCTTCAACTACACGGTGATGAGCGACACCGTGAACGTCGCCTCGCGGCTCGAGGGCGCCAACAAATATTACGGCACCGCGATCATGGCCTCCGAAACCACGATGGCACAGACCGGCGATGCTTTCGCCTGGCGCGAGCTCGACGCGATCCGGGTGCTCGGCCGCGGTGAGGCGATCAGGGTGTTCGAGCCGCTGGCGGAAACGGGGGCGGAGAGCGCCGGTCAGACGAAAGTGGCTGCCGCCTATGCGGAGGGCCTCGCCCGCTGGCGCGCGCGGGATTTTGCCGAGGCGGCCAACGCGTTCGGACAGATGGCGGACACCGATCCGGCGTCGGCGCAGTTTGCGAGGCGCGCGCGGGCATTCACCGCAAATCCACCGCCGCCGGATTGGACAGCCGTGAATACGCTGGAAGGAAAGTAGCAACCTCTTACCCTCCCCTTCCAGGGGAGGGTGAAGTGGGCATTCCCCTAGAACGGCAGCCCCACGTAATTCTCCGCAAGCAGGCGCTGCGCGGTCTCGGACGAGAGCAGGTACTCCAGCTCCGTCTGCTGCAGACGATCCTCGTAGTCGAGGCGGTCGGGAAAGCGATGCAAGAGCATCGTCATCCACCAGGAAAAGCGCTGCGCCTTCCAGATCCGCGCCAGCGCCTTGGCCGAATAGCCCTTGAGGCCGGAATCATCGCCGCTCTGATAATGCGCGAGCATGGCGTGGTAGAGATAATAGATGTCGGAGGCGGCACTGTTCAACCCGCGCGCGCCCGTCGGCGGCACGATGTGCGCGGCATCGCCGGCGAGGAACAGCCGGCCATAGCTCATCGGCTCGGCGACGAAGCTGCGCAGCGGCGCGATGCTCTTCTCGATCGACGGCCCCGTGATCAAATTGCCGGCGACCTGGTCCGGCAGGCGGCGCTTCAGCTCGGCCCAGAACGCCTCGTCCGACCAATCCTCGACCTTGTCGGTCAGCGGCACCTGGACATAGTAGCGGCTCAGCACCTGCGAGCGCAAAGAACAAAGCGCAAAGCCGCGCTCGTGCTTCACATAGATCAGCTCCGGCGACACCGGCTTGGTGCGCGACAGCACGCCCAGCCAGCCGAACGGATAGACCTTCTCGTATTCGCGCAGCACGTCCTTCGGGATCGACTTGCGGCTGACGCCGTGGAAGCCATCAGCACCGACGATATAGTCGCAGTCGACACGGACGGTCTCGCCGTTCGACCGGTAGGTCACGTAGGGCCGGTCCGACGTCAGATCGTGCGGCGTCACGTCCTCGGCATTATGCACGACCTTGCCACTGACGCGGTCGCGCGCCTCGTAGAGGTCGCGCGTCAGCTCGGTCTGGCCGTAGACCAGCACGGAGTTGCCGCCGGAATGCTTGTGCAGATCGATCTTGGACAACACGCCGTCATGGGCGATCTCGAAGCCGGTGTGGATCTCGCCCTCGCGGTCCATCCGCTCGCCGCACTGCGCCTCGCGCATCAACTTGGCGAAGCCGTGCTCGAGCACGCCGGCGCGGATGCGGGCGAGCACATGGTCGCGGCTGTACTTTTCCAGCACGATCGTGTCGATGCCCTTGAGGTGCAGGAGCTGCGACAACAACAGCCCGGACGGCCCGCCGCCGATGATACAGACCTGAACTTTCATTCTTGCGTCCTCCCGTCGGCACTTTTTTGCAGATTTGATGCCGCAGACCGATGGAGGCTTTCGCCATTGTCTTGTACTATTCGAACATGAGAAGTGCAGCCCCCGCGATCCGGATCTACAATCTGTTCGGCGAGTCCGGCGATCTGCCCGACGTCGTGCATTGCGAGACCATCGCGTCCCGCTCGGTGTTGCACGACTGGACGCTGGCCGTGCACCGCCATGCCCGGCTGCACCAGGTTCTGCTGATCGAGCGCGGCGGCGGCGAAGCGACGCTGGATGGCCGCGTGGTGCCGCTGAAGCCGATGCAGGTCGTCAACGTGCCGGTCGGCCACGTTCACGGTTTCCGCTTCGTGCCCGACACGCAAGGATGGGTGCTGACGATCGCCGCGGAGATCCTGGACGAAGCGCTGCTTGCCGCCGAGGGCCTGCGCGGTGCGCTGGCTCGTTCGGCCGTGGTGCGCGGCACGCCGCAGATCCGCGCTACCATGAAGCAGATCTTCGCCGAACACGCCGCGCGCGATTTCGGCCGCGCCCATGTGCTGCGCGCCTTGTCGTCCGCCATGATCGGGCTGGTGGCGCGCGCACTCACGAGCGAGAGCGGCGGCGCCGGCACGGTCGAGTCCAGCCTGTTCCGCCGCTTCGAGGCGCTGCTGGAGCAGCATCATCTGGAGCGCTGGAGCGTCGCCGACTACGCCGAGGCGCTGGCCGTCACCCCGACGCATCTCAACCGGATCACACGGGCCGCGACCGGCGACACCGCCTCGCACCTGATCCTCAACCGGCTGATCCGCGAGGCGCGGCGCAACCTCGTCTACACCAATCTGCCGGTCTCGACGATCGCCTACACGCTCGGCTTCGAGGACCCCGCCTATTTCAGCCGCGTCTATGCCGCAGCCACGGGCGTGTCACCGCGCGCCTTCCGCGCGCAGCTCCATGGCGAAGAGACCTGAAGCCTCACACGTCGAAGAATACGGTCTCCTCGGGCCCCTGCAGATTGATCGTGAAGGAATACACGACCTTGCCGGCACGCTCGCCGCGCTTGGCGATCAGGGTCGAGCGCCGGGACGGCTGCTCGATCAGGTTGAGCACGGGGTCGGCGGCGTTGGCCGCCTCTTCGTCCGAGAAATAGAGCCGGGTGTTGAGGCCGATGTTGATGCCGCGTGCGACGATCCAGACGTTGACGTGCGGCGCGCATGCGCGGCCCGCCTTGTCGGTGATCGCGCCGGGCTTGATGGTCTCGAAGGTCACGAGACCGCTCTCGAAGTCGGAGCCGGCGCGGCCCCAGCCGCGAAACTCCTGCTCCAACGCGCCGGCCGAACGATCGGCCGGATGATTGTAGCGGCCGCTGGCATTGGCCTGCCAGATCTCGAGCAGCACGTCGCGCAGCGGCGTACCGGTGCCGTCGAGCACCTTGCCCTCCAGCGTGATGCGCTCGCCCTCGGTATCCGGCGTCACCAGCACGTTGGAAAAATTCTTCTCGAAAATGTCGAAGCCGGCCATGGCGGGGATCAGTCCGATATGGACGTAAGGCCCGGCCGTCTGCGAGGCGGTTTCCTTGAGATAGTTGAGCGGCTGCGGCATGGACTCAGTTCCCCGCGGTGCGATTTTCAAAATAGGTGGAACGCTGGCCGCGCAGCACGATGTCGAAGCGGTAAGCCAGCGAGTCGAACGGCGTCGAGGCGTTGAGGTCGAGCGGTGCCACGAGGCGATCGAGCGCATCCTTGTCCGGGATCGTCGTCAGGATCGGACAGATCGGGATCAGCGGATCGCCCTCGAAATACATCTGCGTGATCAGCCGCTGCGCAAAGCCCGAGCCGAACACCGAGAAATGGATGTGGGCGGGACGCCAGGAGTTGACGTAGTTGCGCCAGGGATAGGGTCCCGGCTTCACGGTCCGGAAATAGTAATAGCCGGTGTCGTCGGTCAGCGCGCGGCCGCAGCCGCCGAAATTCGGATCGATCGGCGCCAGATAGGTGTCCTTCTTGTGCCGGTAGCGGCCGCCGGCATTGGCCTGCCAGAACTCGACCAGCGCGTTCGGCACGCCCCGGCCGGTCTCGTCGACCACGCGGCCATGGACGATGATGCGCTCGCCGACGGGATCCCCGTCCTTGGCGTAGTTGCGGATCAAATCGTTGTCGAGCGGGCCGAGATCGTTGTGGCCGAACACCGGCCCGGTGATCTCCGAAATCGAATTCTCCAGCGACAACAATGCCTGCCGCGGCGAGCGCAGCACCGAGGATTTGTAGCCGGGCGCATGTGCGGGCGGATGGATGGCGCGATCGCGCTGAAAGAAGCCGCCATCGCCGAGCGGCGGCGTCAATGGCTCGGGACGGTTGAGGCGGGGATCCCGCAAGGCTGACGCCTGGGCATTCATCGTGTCTCTCCCTGAGGCGCCCGGTCCGGACGCGCGACTTATCGGGAGATCATGGTGCGGACTATTCCACGGATAAATAGATCGATTATAATATATTGCATGAAAGAAATCGATCATTTGACCCTGGACGGCCACGCCCTCGAACTGTTCCTCGCCGTGCTGGAGGAGGGATCGGTCACCGCGGCGGCGACGCGGCTCGGCCTGACGCAATCCGCCGTCAGCCACGGGCTGAACAAGCTGCGGCGGATCGCCGGCGATCCGCTGTTCGCGAAATCCGGCCGCGGCATCGTCGCCACCGCGCATGCCCAGGCCCTCGCTGCGAAGGCACGGGCGCTGATCGACGAGATGCGGAGCTTTGCCGGTGGTGTCACGTTCGAGCCGGCCCGCGCGCAGCTTTCGCTGACGATCGCCGCCAACGACTTCCAGCGCGATCTGCTGCTGCCGCGTTTCTTCGCTCATGTCGCAGCTCAAGTGAAAGGCCTGAACCTGCGCGTGATCCCCTCGCAGTCGCCCTCGCCTGCGATGCTGCGCGAAAACCGCTGCGACGTCCTGATCACGCCGCTGCCGCCATCCGGTGTCGATATCGTGCAGAAGCGCCTCTTGAGCGATCATTACGTCTGCTACTTCGATCCCAAGATGCGCACCGCCCCGACCGGCCGCGGTGCCTATCTCGCGGCGCGGCACATCACGGTGGTCTACACCGACAACGAGCGGCTCGACTTCGACCGCCGGCTTGCGGCCAACGGTCTTCACCGCGACATCGCGATCTCGGTGCCGAGCTTCTCCGGCGTGCCGTCCTTCCTTCGCGGCTCGCAGATGCTGGCGAGCATGCCGAGCCTGCTGGCGTCCGGGATCATGCGCGGTTTCGCGCAAACGCGGATTCCGCTGGCCTCCCGGACCCAGACGCTGGCCGAGCTGCCGATGTTCATGGTCTGGCACCAGCGCTACCAGAAAGACCCGGCCCATCGTTGGGTCAGGAGCCAGCTCGAGACGGTGGCGGCGACGGCCGCCAAAGCTTGATGGCCGATACCGTCTTCCGGAAGACCACCCCTCGCCAAACCCACTGGTTGCGCAAAGGGAGCCGCGCTAAAATCGCCCCATGACAGTGACCGATATTGCAAGCCGGACCTACAATCACAGCTGGCGGCTGGATCCCATCATCCGCAGCCTGCTTGATACCGACTTCTACAAGCTATTGATGTTGCAAATGATTCGGGAGGACTACCCGGATCAGCAGGTGACGTTCTCGGTGATCAACCGCTCGCGCCATGTCCGGCTTGCCGAGATCATCGACGAGGGCGAGCTGCGGGCCCAGCTCGATCACGCCCGCACCATCCGCTTCAGCAAGAAAGAGCTGATCTGGCTTGCCGGTAATACGTTCTACGGCAAGACCCACATGTTCTCGGCGGACTTCATCCGTTGGCTGGCCGAATTCCGCCTTCCCGAATACGAGCTGCGCAAGGTCGAGGGCCAGTACGAATTGCATTTCCACGGACCGTGGACTCACACCTCGATGTGGGAGATCCCGGCGCTTGCAATCCTCAACGAGCTGCGCTCGCGCGCGGCGATCAAGGGCCGCGGCCGCTTCGAGCTCGACGTGCTCTACGCCCGCGCCAAGGCCAAGCTCTGGACCAAGGTGGAGCGGCTGCGCAAGCTGGAAAATCTGCGCCTGTCCGACTTCGGCACCCGCCGCCGGCACGGCTTCCTCTGGCAGCGCTGGTGCGTGGAGGCGGTGAAGGAGGGCCTCGGCTCGTCCTTCATCGGCACCTCCAACGTGCTGCTCGCAATGGACAACGATCTCGAAGCCATCGGCACCAATGCGCATGAGCTGCCGATGGTCGCGGCCGCGCTCGCCAAGGACGACGAGGAATTGCGCTGGGCGCCCTATCGCATTCTCGACCAGTGGCGCCAGACCTATGGCGGCAACCTTCTGATCGCACTGCCCGATGCCTTCGGCACCAAGGCCTTCCTGCGCGATGCGCCGGAATGGGTCGCCGACTGGACAGGCTTCCGGCCCGACAGCGCGCCGCCGATCCAGGCCGGCGAGGAGATCATCGCCTGGTGGGAGAAGAAGGGTCGCAATCCCAAGGACAAGCTGCTCGTCTTTTCCGACGCGATGGATGTCGGCTCGATCGAGGAGACCTATCATCACTTTGCCGGCCGGGTGCGGCTCTCCTTCGGCTGGGGCACCAACCTCACCAACGACTTCGTCGGCTGCACGCCGGACGGCTCGTTCAATCTCGATCCGATTTCGCTGGTCTGCAAGGTGTCGTCGGTCGACGGCCATCCCGCCGTCAAGCTCTCCGACAATCCGGAGAAGGCGACCGGCATGCCCTCGGAGATCGAGCGGTACCTGCGCGTGTTCGGCGACGCCGGCCGCGTGCGCAAGCCGGTGCTGGTCTAGCCGCGCACCCGGGTCTCTTCGTCGAGTAAGGTGCGTGCGGCAAACGTGACGCGCGGGTTCGCCCATTTCCCCGGCATTTGAAGCAATCTGCGCCCAATCGTTTCACGACGCTTTCACCCTGCGATGCGGTCCTGCATGCATTTCAGCTGGAGTTAAGCAACCATCGCATCTACTTCGCGTTGCAGTCGCATCGCTCCGCTGGGGGCATGGCGCGATTTGGGGAACGCAGGGTGTTTCGCAGAACAGCGACGTCGATGAAGGAACGCAGCTTCCTTCACGTCATCAAGCTCGTCTCGCCTTTCGTGATGGTCGTCGTGCTGCAGGCGACGGTCGCGGGATTCAGTCTCGAGGTGATGTCTTCGGTCCGCGCCTATGTCGCGGGCGAGGCGATGTGGTCGCGCTCGCAGAAGAATGCCGTCTATTTCCTCAATCTCTATCTGCATTCGGGTGAGGCCAGCCAGTTCGTGCAATACCAGGCCTCGCTCGCCGTTCCCATCGGCGACGAGTTCGCGCGCTGGGCACTCGAGCGCGATCCGGTCGACGTCGAGGCGGCCCGCATCGGCTTTCTGCAAGGCGGCAATCATCCCGACGACGTTCCGGGACTGATCTGGCTGTTTCGATACTTCAACCGCGTCAGCTTCCTGCAGGAAGCGATCCGCGAGTGGGCCGCTACCGACCCCATGCTGCTGGAGCTGAGCATCTTCGGCGAGGTCATCCGCTCCGAGTGGGAGAACGGTCCTGTTCAGGACGCACGCCGCCTGCAAGTGCTGTCGTCACGGCTCTCCGAGCTCAACGCCCAGTTCACGGTCCATGCCAACCGGTTCTCGACCGTCCTCGGCGAGGGCTCCCGCGCCATCAAGCTGACGCTGACCGGCATCAACATCGTCACCGCCATCACGCTCGTTCTGCTCCTGGTCTGGCACACCAGACGATTGGTGCTGCAACGACAGGCGTTCGAAGACGCCCTGCATGCCGAGAAGGAACGCCTGGCCTTCCAGGCGTCGCACGACTGGCTGACCGGCCTGTCCAACCGCCGCGCGTTCGAGGCGCGACTGCAAAGCGAGCTGGACGTTGCCGCGGCAGGTTCGCTGAGCCTGATCCTGCTCGATCTCGATCAGTTCAAGAACGTCAACGACACCTGCGGGCACCTCGCTGGCGATCGCCTTCTCTGCCAGATCTCGCGCCTCCTGCAACAGGAACGGCGCCCGTACGACCTGGTGGCGCGCCTCGGCGGCGACGAATTCGGCCTGATCCTGCCGCAGTGCTCGCCCGCGAGCGCGGTCGATATCGCCGAACGGCTGCGGCGCGCGCTGGAGATGTTCACCTTCGCCTGGGACGATCGCTGCTTTGCAGTGACCGCCAGCATCGGTGTCGCCTGCATCGCCGACCGCGACACCACGCTCGAGGACGCGATGCGGCGCGCGGATGCCGCCTGCTATCGCGCCAAGGATAAGGGACGCAACCGTGTTCAGGTCGACGGCGGAAGGCCTGATGTCATCGTCGTTGCAACACGGCCGCGCGAAGCTGCACGGGCCTGAGGTCGCCCGCACTGTTCACTGCAAAGGCAAAATCCCGAGACCCGCGAGATGGGTGTCGACGAACTGTTCGACCTGCTGACGCAGCATCTGCGGCGGCACGGCGACCATGCGCTCTTCAAGGCCGAGCGAAATGATGCCGTGCACGGCGGAAAACAGGGTGCGTGACAGCAGCGCGATCTTCACGTCGTCCGCATCCGGCAGCAGTCGCACCAGGGGCGGATGCATCAGCGCGAAAGCATCCATCACCATCTGCAGGATGTCGTCGGGATAGGGACGGTCGTCCTCCATGCGGTGCTCGAACAGCGAGCGCAGCAGATTGGCGTGTTCGGCGAAGAATTCGAGGTAGGTCGCGGCGAGCCCGTAGAGCTGGCGCACCGGATCATCAGCCGGAACCCCGCGCAGCCGGGCTGTAAGGGCCTGCACCGTTTCCCGATTGACGGTCAGGATCACCCCGTCGAAGTCCCCGAACTCGTTATAGACGCTCCCGACGGAACAGCCGGCGGCCTCCGCAACGTCGCGAACCTTCAACGATCTCAATCCCTTAGCCGCGATGATGCCGCGCGCGATCTCCAGGATCTGGAGACGCCGCCGATTTTTTTTCTGGTCCCGCAGCGATTCTTCTTGAACATTGTTCATTTTCAAGCTACTCATGTGAACATTGTTCAAATTAACCTGGAGACGACCAAAATGCAAACCCTCGCTGTTGATATCGCCACCACCTTCATCGACGACGCCGCCGCCCTCGTGACCGGATTTGGCAAGGCCCTGCTGCGGATCGCCATGGCGCCGATCAATCGTATCGCCAATGCCTGCGACGTCGCCGGCGTGCTCGCCGAACGGCGCGCGACCTTCCGGATGTGGCGGGCGAGCCGCGATCGTGCACGCCTCGAAGGCCGCAGGTTCAGCGTTCTCGGCCGCTTCTCGCCCTTTCGCCATCTCTCCCATCTGACCTGAGCTGAGTGTGGCCGTGCCCCTCAGATGCGGCCCGAATCCCGGATCCGGTTGCAACGAAGGACTCACCATGTCCGGACATTCGAGGTCGAACCCGCTGGCCTCCGCAAGGTGGTTCAGGTTTCCTCATCGTCCGGGCCATATCCGGATTAAGCGCGGCTGACGCGGCCGCGATCAGATATTTGCGAACCTAACGAGACCAGTTGGAGACCAACAGGATCGGAGGAACCCAGGGGACGGAGCAGGCCGGCAACATCTTCGCCGTGCAATCGTTCTCCCCATGCGCTTCCGGTCGTGAGGTTTCACAGACAACGTAACAACCTCAGGCTGCCTTTCCAAAACAGGACTAGTCATGATCAGGGAATTGATGTCGTCACGCCGCTTTGCGCCACTGTTCTGGGCGCAATTCTTCTCGGCGCTCAATGACAACGTGCTCAAGAACGCGCTCGTCATCATCCTGCTTTACAGCGCCGCGACCGGCCACGGCGATGCGCTGGTCACGGTGGCAGGCGCCGTCTTCATCTTCCCCTATTTCATCCTGTCCGGGCTCGGCGGCCAACTCGCCGACAAATACGTCAAATCCGTCGTTGCAAGGCGGCTCAAATTCGCCGAGATCTTCGCCGCGGGCTTTGCCGCAGCCGGCTTCTTCCTGCACTCGGTGCCGCTGCTGTTCGCAGCGCTCGCGCTGTTCGGCGTCATCGCCGCCCTGTTCGGCCCCGTGAAATACGCCATGCTTCCGGACCAGCTCGAGCTCGGCGAGCTCGCGACCGGCAACGCGCTGGTGGAAGGCGCGACCTTCATGGCCATCCTGCTCGGCACCGTCGCCGGCGGCCAGTTCGTGGCCGGCTCCGCGCATATGGGCTGGGTTGCATCCGCGGTGGTCGTGCTGGCCCTGCTGTCCTGGGCCTTTGCTTCGCGCATTCCGCAGACGACACCGTCGGCGCCCGACCTGCCCGTCGATGCCAATCCCTGGACCTCGACGGTCAGCCTTCTCAAGACCCTGCACGCCGACCACCGCCTGTGGGACGGCACCGTGATCGTGTCCTGGTTCTGGCTGGTCGGCGCCATCGTGCTGTCGCTGCTGCCGGCGCTGGTCAAGGAGGTCGTCGGCGGCACCGAGGGCGTGGTGACGCTGTGCCTTGCGGTCTTCGCGATCGGCATCGCGATCGGCTCGCTGTTCGCCGCGAGCCTCAGCCACGTTCGCCCCAACCTTGCGCTGGTGCCGATCGGCGCCATCATCATGGGCTTTGCCGGCCTCGATCTCGCCTGGGCCATCGCCGTGACCGCCAAGGGCCAGGACATCGCCGCGCTCGACTTCGCGACATCGTTCGCGGGCTTGCGCATGCTGGTCGACTTCGTCGCCTTCGCATTCGGCGGCGGCCTGTTCGTCGTTCCGTCCTTCGCCGCCGTGCAAGCCTGGTCGGCGCCGAACGAGCGCGCCCGCATCATCGCGGCCGGCAACGTGCTGCAGGCCGCCTTCATGGTGGTCGGCTCGCTGTTCGTCGCGCTGCTGCAGGCCGGCGGAGTTCATGTCGGCTGGATCTTCTTCGGCCTCGGCGTCGCCAGCTTCGGCGCGGTGTGGTTCGTGCTGACCAAGTGGGGCAAGGAAGGCGTGCGCGATTTCGGCGGCCTCCTGTTCCGCGCGCTGTTCCGCACCGAGGTCCGTGGCCTCGAAAACCTGCCGCCTCCGGGCACGCGCATGCTGATCGCGCCAAACCATGTCAGCCTGATCGACGGCCCGCTGCTGCACGCCGTGCTGCCGATCGACGCGAGCTTCGCGGTCGATACCGGCATCGCCAAGGCCTGGTGGGCCAAGCCGTTCCTGCGTGTCGTCAAGCACTACACCATGGACCCGACCAAGCCGCTGGCCGCGCGCGACCTGATCAAGCTGGTCGCCGCCGGCGAGCCTGTCGTGATCTTCCCGGAGGGACGCATCACCGTCTCCGGTTCGCTGATGAAGGTCTATGACGGCACCGCGATGATCGCGGACAAGGCCGACGCCGTGGTCGTGCCCGTGCGCATCGAAGGCGCGCAGCGTTCGCATCTCAGCTACCTCAACTCCAGCCAGATCAAGCGCTCGTGGTTTCCGCGGGTGACGGTCACCATCCTGCCGCCTGTGAAGCTGCCGGTCGATGCCGCGCTGAAGGGCAAGGCACGCCGCAATGCCGCAGGCGCTGCGCTCCAGGACGTGATGATCGACGCCCTGGTGAAGAACGCCATGCTCGATCACTCGCTGTTCGAAGCGCTCGGGCACGCCTATCGCGACCGCGACACCGGCAAGGTCATCATCGAGGACGCGCTCGGCACCAAGCTGACCTATCGCAAGCTGATCCTCGGCGCGCAGGTTCTCAGCCGCAAGCTCGAGATCGGCACCGACGTCGGCGAGAATGTCGGCGTGCTGCTGCCGAACTCCGCGGGCGTCGCCGTCGTCTTCATGGCGCTGCAGAACATCGGCCGGGTGCCGGCGATGCTCAACTTCTCGGCCGGCCCGGTCAACGTCCTCGCCGCCATGAAGGCCGCGCAGGTCAAGACCGTGCTGACATCGAAGGCCTTCATCGAGAAGGGCAAGCTCGACAAGCTGATGGCCGCGATCTCCACGGAGGCGCGCGTCGTCTACCTCGAAGACGTCCGCGCCTCGATCGGCGTGGCCGACAAGATCAAGGGCCTGCTCGCCGGCACGACGCCGCGCGTCATTCGCCAGGCGAGCGATCCGGCCGTGGTGCTGTTCACCTCGGGTTCGGAAGGTACGCCCAAGGGCGTGGCGCTGTCCCATCGCAACATCCTCGCCAACGCGGCGCAGGCGCTGGCGCGGGTCGATGCCAATGCCAATGACAAGGTGTTCAACGTGCTGCCGGTGTTCCACTCGTTCGGACTGACCGGTGGCATGATGATGCCGATGCTGGCGGGCATCCCGATCTACATGTACCCCTCGCCGCTGCATTACCGGATCGTGCCCGAGCTGATCTACCAGACCGGCGCCACGATCCTGTTCGGTACCGATACGTTCCTCACCGGTTACGCCCGCTCGGCGCATGCCTACGACTTCCGCACCCTGCGGCTCGTGATTGCCGGCGCCGAGGCGGTCAAGGACCGCACGCGGCAGGTGTTCATGGAGCGCTACGGCATCCGCATCCTCGAAGGTTATGGCGTGACCGAGACGGCACCGGTGCTGGCGATGAACACGCCGATGGCCAACCGCCCCGGCACCGTCGGCCGCCTCTCGCCGCTGATGGAAAGCCGCCTCGATCCGGTTCCCGGCATCGAGGAAGGCGGGCGTCTCTCCGTGCGCGGCCCGAACGTGATGCTCGGTTACCTCAGGGCCGAAAATCCTGGTGTGCTCGAAAAGCTCCCCGAGGGCTGGCACGACACCGGCGACATCGTGGCGATCGACGCCGCCGGCTTCATCACGATCAAGGGTCGCGCCAAGCGCTTTGCCAAGATCGCGGGCGAAATGGTCTCGCTGTCGGCGGTCGAGGCCATCGCGACGGCGCTGTGGCCGCAGGCCGGCTCGGTCGCCGTGTCGATCCCCGACCAGCGCAAGGGCGAGCGCATCGTGCTGCTGACGACGGAGAAGACCGCCGAGCGCAGCGCGATGCAGGCCCAGGCCAAGGTGGTCGGCGCAAGCGAGCTCACCGTTCCCGCGGCGATCATGGTGATCGACAAGGTGCCGCTGCTCGGCACCGGCAAGACCGACTATGTCACGGCAACGACGATGGCCCGCGAGCAGGCTTCCGCGCCGGAGCGCGAGGTGGCGTAAGACGAATGCACGAGGTGCCTCGATCAGGCGACGCGCGATGCCCGGGAGTGGTTCTGCTTCACGGCATCGCGCGAACCTCGGCATCCCTGACGAAGTTGGAACGCGCGCTCCGGGCCAGCGGGTTCAAGACACTCAACATCGACTATCCCAGCCGCAAAAAGCCGATCGCAGCGCTCGCGGGCGACATTCACGAAGCCGTTGACGGCTTTGCCCAACGTGACGCGCCGCTGCACTTCGTTGCGCATTCGATGGGCGGCCTCGTGGCGCGCGCCTATATCGCGAAATACAGACCGGACCGGCTTGCCGGCGTCGTGATGCTGGGCACGCCGAACAACGGCAGCGAAGTCGCCGATCTCCTGAGCGGATCCCGTGTCTACCGCGCCTTCTATGGGCCCGCAGGGCTCGAGCTCACGACGGGCTCTCGGTCCGACTCGCTGCCCGCCGTGGACTATCCCGTCGGCGTGATCGCGGGAAGCCGCTTCATCGACCCCGTCGCCGGCCTGCTGGTTCTGCCGAAGCCGAATGACGGACGTGTCTCGGTGCAAAGCGCGATGCTTTCAGGCATGGCCGACCATATCGTCGTGAAGGTGTCCCATACCGGGCTGCCGCGTCATGCCACCGTGATCGACCAGACCATCGCCTTCCTGCACGACGGCCGCTTCAAGCCCGGGTAGCCGTCACGATGCCGTACGGCGCTCCTGCGCATAGCGAACCAGGGCGACGAAACGATAGATGCCGTGCACGAACTTGCCATAGGGCATGGTGATGAACAGCGCGAACACCGCCCCGAGATGCAGCGCCAGCAGCGGCCCCATCGCGGCGGTCTCGCGCATGAACAGCAGCAGCATGCCCGTGAGACCGGTCAGGAACAGCATGGCAATGAAGCCGACATCCATGCCGTAGCTGTTATCGTCGAGCAATTCCGGCGCCCTGCGCAGCTTCGCCAAGAACAGCCCGGCCGGTCCCACGACGAGGCCAATGCCGCCGAGCGTGCCGAGCACGACGGGCAGGTCCCACCACGGATACGGCGCCTCGCGCGCGAGCAGATAGTGATAGAGCGTCGCCACCGACGTCGCGGCGAAGCACAGGATGAAGCCGTAGAAAGTCAGGTGGTGATACAGCCTGCGCCGGTCGGTCGGCTTGTCGTCCTCGTTATAGCAGCCGACGCCGCCGCCATGGAGATAGCGCAGCTCGCCGGCATCGCGGATCGCCTGGAAGATCGAGCCGCCGTCGGCGCGGCCACTGACGGCGGGGCCGATGTCGCGCCAGAAGGCGCGCACGCTCATGACCAGCGCCAGGACGGCGTAGAGGAATGCGGCGCTGAACAAGGCGGCCATCGCATTGTGCGGCATCAGCTTGTAGAAGGCGCCGGGACCGGTGTGCACGCCAAACAGCACGCTGCGGTCGTGCAGGGCAGCAAAGCCGAGGATGAAACCCGCCATGCTGAGCGCGGCGACGATGCTGATGACGAGGCCGTTGCGCGCGAAGGCGCCGGACAGCGCGCCCGGCCAGGCATAGGCCGCGTAGGACTCGGCGCGCGCGACGGCGAGTGTCTTGGGAACGTTGACGTTGAACTCGTGCGGCGGCGAGAACTGGCAGTCGACATAGCAAGCGCCGCAGGAATGGCAGAGATTGGCGAGATAGTTGAGATCGCCGTCGGAGAAGGCGCGCCGCATCTCCATGGCGGGAAACACCGCGCACAGGCCCTCGCAGTAGCGGCAGGAATTGCAGACCGTCATCAGACGGTCGGCCTCGTCGAGAATCCTAGTTCCGTGCATGTTTCGCCGCTTCCCGCCCTGCGATCCGTCCGAACACGCTGCCGATGGTCATGCCCATGCCGGCGGCGTAACCCTTGCCGAGCACGTTGCCGGCCATGATCTCGCCGGCCGCGAACATGTTGCCGGACGGCTTGCCGTCGGCCATCAGCATCCGCGCCTCCCTGTTCACGCGCGTGCCGAGATAGGTGAAGGTGATACCGGGCCGCACCGGGTAAGCGAGATAAGGCGGCGTCTCGATCCTGCGCGCCCAGTGCGTCTTCGGCGGCATGATGCCCTCGGTCACGCAGTCATCCAGGACGGTGTGGTCGAAGGTGCCGGGGCGTACCGCGGCATTGAATTCGGCGATGGTCTTCTCCAGCGCGGCCGGATCGAGCTCGAGCTTGCCGGCAAGCTCAGCGACGGTCTGCCCCGCGATCGGCGGGAACAGCGTCGGCATGAAGCTGGTGACGACGGTGGAATCGAAGATGATGTAGGCGATCTGGTCGGGCTGCGCCGCGACCAGCCGGCCCCAGATGGCGTAGCGCTTCGGCCAGATGTCCTCGCCCTCGTCGTAGAAGCGCTGGGCATGCTTGTTGACGACGATGCCGAACACGACCGAGTCATGCCGCGTGATGATGCCGCCGTCGAATTTCGGCGCGCGGGCGTCGATCGCGACCGCATGGCACTGGGTGGGATCGCCGACCTGCTGCACGCCCTTGTCCAGCAACATTTTGAGAATAGAGCCGCGGTTATAGGGCGTGCCGCGGATCAGGAAGTTGTCGGCGGCCTCGCCCCAATATTGCTTCAGCCATTCGATGTTGGCCTCGAACCCGCCGGCGGCGGCCACCAATGAGGTGGCACGGATCTCGGTCTCGCCATTCACCGGCCGCTTCAGGCGCGCGGCGAGGAACATGCCGTCCTCGATCACGAGGTCGGTGACCTCGGCATCGTATTCGACGTCAACACCGAGTCGCTCGGCGGTGAGATAGAGCGCGTTCAGCATCGCGCGGCCGCCGCCGAGGAAGAACGAGTTGGTCCGGCCGAGGCTCAGCGTACCGCCGAGCGAAGGCTGCCAGCGCACGCCCTGCTCCACGATCCAGTTCAGGATGTCCTTGGACTCGCGGATCATGTGCCGCGCGAGCACCTCGTCGGTCTTGCCGCCGGTGACGCGCAGCAGATCCTCCCAGAACTCCTCCTCGGCGTAGGGGCCGGTCAGGATTTCGGTGGCGGCGTCGTGGGCGCAGCGCATGTTGCGGGTGTGGCGCGTGTTGCCGCCGCGATAGAATTTCGGCGCGCCTTCCAGGACCAGCACCGAGGCACCGCCGCGGCGCGCCGCGATCGCCGCGCACAGCGCCGCATTGCCGCCCCCGATCACCAGCACGTCGTACTTGCTGCTCATGCCGTCTGTCCGATGCGACGAGATTGGAAACTTTCTGCCCGCCGACCGCCCCGGTCAAGCCCGGCAGCCATTGCGCACGTTTGTATACAAAGATATACAAAGATCGTGCAAGCGGCATCTCTGCATGGGCAGGATGCGCCTCGAGGGAACATGGCCAGACGGCCGGCGAAGACAGGCGGATCGATTGCGCGCAGCAGTGGCGTTGCGCTGGGAGAAGCCGTGTTCCGCTCGCTCTGCGAGGCGTTGCAGGCCGGCAGCTATCGTGCCGGCGATCGGCTGCGCGAGGAAGAGGTCGCCCAGCGGCTGAAGGTCAGCCGCACGCCGGTGCGCGAGGCGTTGGGCCGCCTCGCGGCACGCGGCTTCGTCGAGCCCGCCGCCGGCCGCGGCCTGATCGTGCGCAATCTCGACATCTCGGAGGTGCTCGAGCTCTACGCCATGCGCGAGATCATGGAAGGCGCCGCCGCGCGGCTGGCCGCCGAGCACGCCTCGTCCACCGAGATCGAAGCGCTCGGGGACATCGAGCAGGCCTTCGTCGCGGCCTCCGCGACCGATACCCCCGAGACGGCAGGAGACATGGCAAGGCTGAACCGCGCCTTCCACGAAGCGATCTGCCGCGCCGCGCGCAACCGCTATCTCGACAACGCCTCGCGCGAATTGCAGGACTGGATCGCCCTGCTCGGCCCAACCACCTTTACGGTCGCAGGACGTCCCTCGACCAGCCATGACGAGCATCAGGCCATCGTCGCCGCCATCGCCGCGCGTGATGGCGACAAGGCCGAGCAACTCGCGCGGGCCCACATCCGCGAGGCACTGCGCTGCCGGCTCAAGCTCCTGCAGAAGCAGTAATCTTCTATCGCCGTGCCCGGCGCGCGGGCCGCGCGTCCTCGGCCGTATCAGCCAAGGCGGCGTCGAGCCGATCGGTCGGCCCGCCCAGCGCGCGCGTCAGGCGGAGGGCGGCCTTCACCAGTTGCGACGTCATCGTCTTGATGTTGTCGCGCGTGAAGCGCGGCTTCGGCCCCGAGAGCGAGAGCGCGCCGACGCATTTGCCGCCGGGACCGAACACCGGACAGGCCAGCCCGGCGCAATCGGGATCGCGCTCGCCGAAGGAGACGGCGATGCAGTCTTCACGAATCTCGTCGTAGCTGTCGCCCCTCTCGCCGTCGAAGGCGAGGATGACCCGGCCGGCGGCGCCGCGATCGAGCGGCAGCAGCATGCCGGCTTCCACGCGGTCCAGCGTCGAATGCTGGGAATCCACGCGGAAGACGCACAGCCGGCGCCTGGCATCGTGCCGCACGTGGAACGAAGGACTCTCGGTCCCGTCCGCCACGAGCTGCCGCAGCAGCGGCATCACACGGTCATGGAGGTTGTTGCTGCGCTGGTAGACCGCGCCGAGCCGGAACGGCGTCGGGCCGAGATGGTAGCGGCCGTCGGCAAGCTGAATGAGATAGCCGAACTCCTGCAGCGATGCCATCAGCCGCAGCAGCGTGCTCTTGTACATCTTCGTGCGCCGGGCAAGCTCGGCCAGCGTCATCGGCTCCGGCGCATCCTCGAAGGCCGCCAAAATGCTCAGGGCGCGGTCGACGGCGGCAACACCGGGCGAAGGCATGCGGTCTCCTAGTTCGGGAATCCGGAGGGATCGATCAGCTTGGCGATGACAGGAAAGTACGCATCGCCCATGCCCTTGTCGATCGTCTCCTGGAAGATCTCGCGCATCAGCGCGGCGCCGCGAAGGCTCAGACCAGCCTGTGCGCCCAGCTCCAGCGCGTAAGACAGATCCTTCATGGCATATTCGGTCGAGAAGGCCCGCAGCGGAAACTCCTTGGCGACGATCGCTTTCATGCCATGGTTGCGCAGGGCAAAACTGTCCGCCGATCCCTTCGACAGCGTCTCCAGCAGCAGCTTCGGCTCGACGCCGCTGTGCTTGGCGAGCGCGACGGCTTCGGCCAGCGCGTTGACCGTCTCGAACAGCACCATGTTGTTCAGGATCTTCGTCACCTGCCCCGCACCGGTCCCGCCGCAGAGCGTGACATCGGTGGCGAAATGCCGGATCAGCGGCTCGACCACGGCGAACTGCGCGGGCGTCGCGCCGACCATGACGCTGAGCGTGCCGTCCTGCGCCGCCTGCCGGGTGCGCGCGATCGGCGCGTCGATCCAGAGCGCGCCCTTGTCGGAGAGCTGTTTTGCGAAGGCGCGCGTCTGACCGACATCGGAGGTGCCGAGATCGATCACGGTCTGACAGCTTCTGATCGCCGGCAACAGCCCGGCGAATACCGACATCACGTGCCTGGCGCTGGGCAGGCACAGGAAGATCGTCTCGCTGCCGCCGACGACATCAGCGATCGACTTCGCCGCGACCGCACCGTCAGCAGCGATCCGCGCCAGCGGCTCCGCGGCAAGGTCGAACGCAAGCACCGTTCGCCCGCTCTTGCGCAACAGGTTGCGGCAGATCGGCTCGCCCATGACACCGAGACCGATGAACCCGATCGAACCAGACATTCCGTACTCTCCCTCGAAATCCCGCGGCCGGGCGAGAATTGATCCCGCCCGGCCGGCACAGCTACTTGACCAGCGGGCAACCGCCTTCGCTCATCGGCCGGAACACCTCTTCGCCCGCCTTGGAGCTGACGATCCGGTAGTAGTCGAACTTGTACTTGGACTCCTCCGGCTTTTTCACCTGGACCAGGTACATGGTGAGTAGCACGCGCCCGTCGGGGCGGATCGCGACATCCTTGTTGTACATGTCGTTGACCTTCAGCTCGTGCATCTTGGCGGCAACGGCCGTCGTGTCGGTCGTGCCGGCGGCCTTCACGGCGGCAAGGTAGTGATGGACGCCGCTGTAGACACCGGCCTGCACCATGCTGGCAACCTTGCCGTCCATCAGGCCAGCGTAGCGCTTCGACCAGGCGCGGGTCTGCTCGTCGAGATCCCAGTAGAACGAGGTCGTCACCTGCAGGCCTTGCGTGACCTTCAGGCCGAGCGAATTCACGTCGGTGATGAAGACGAGCAGGCCGGCGAGCTTCTGGCCACCCTCGACGACGCCGAACTCACCGGCCTGCTTGATTGCGGTTTGCACGTCGGCGCCTGATGTCGCGAGCCCAACGACGTCGGCCTTGGAGCCCTGCGCTTGCAGCAGGAAGGAGGCGAAGTCGGCGGTGCCGAGCGGATGCGCGGCCGAGCCGATCACCTTGCCGCCGGCCGCCTCGATGAACTTCGTGGCGTCGCGCTGCAGCGCGTGGCCGAAGGCATAATCGGCCGTGACGAAATACCAGGTCTTGCCGCCGGCCCGCGTGATCGCGTCGCTGGTCAGCTTCGACAGCGCATAGGTGTCGTAATTGAAGTGGAAGCTGACGGGCGAGCACGACTTGCCCGTGAAGTCGGACGAGCCGGGGCCGGAGATGACGAAGATCTTGTTCTTCTGCTTGGCGACCTCGAGGATGGCAAAGCCGGCGGACGATGCCGCGCCGTCCGCGATCATGTCGACGCCTTCATTGTCGAACCACTTTCGCGCCGTGGCCGAAGCGATGTCCGGCTTGTTCTGGTGATCGGCCGAGATGATCTCGATCTTCTTGCCGAGCAGTTCGTTGCCGAAATCTTCGGCGGCAAGCTTTGCGGCCGCGACCGAGCCGCGTCCGCCATTGTCCGCGAATACGCCGGACTGGTCGTTGAGAACGCCGATCCTGATGACGTTGTCGGCTGCAAATGCGGCACCCGCCTGCGCGGCCAGAACGGCCGCCATCATCCAACGCAACTTCATAACATACGCCTCCCGTTTACAATCTTTGCTTATCGAGGATGTCTTGCAGCACCGGCGCGATGTAGCGGCGGAACTGATCCGGGTTTTCGCTCATCGGAAAATGACCGAGCCGCTCCATCACGGTCGCCTTCGCGCCGGGGATGCCGGCGGCGGTGCGCAACGTGTCCTCCGGCGTACAGGAGAAGTCGTATTCGCCGGTCAGGAGGTAGAGCGGGCACGCGTTGACATCGATGTTGCCGGTGCGACCGCGCAGATCGCCGTCGACGCGATAGAAATAGAGGTCGCCCTTGAAGATACCGGGACCGCCCTGCTTGTAGCCCCACAGCGTTTCGTTGCGCGCGGCCTCGGGGCCGTTCGGCGCGATCAATCCCGACACCAGGGCTGCGCAGACCTCGCCGCCATGCACGTCGGGCCGATTCAGCCACGCCGTGTCGTACCAGGGTTGCTGGAAGTCGGCGGCTTCGAGCCCGATCAAGGCGCGGAATTCGCTGGCATGCGCGATGGCGAGATTGAGGACGATGCGGCCGCCGATCGAGCAACCCATCACTACCGGCCTGTCCAGCCCGAGCGCCTTGCAGAACGCGCGGATGGTCGCGGTGTAGCTGGCCGTGGTCAGCCGGTATTCGCTGCCATATTGGCTATCGGGCGGGTTGGACTTGCCATGCCAGGGCATGTCGAAGGCGATGACGCGGAAATGTTTGGTGAATTCATCGTCCGCCAGCAGATGGCGCCACTGCCGCGCGTCGGAGCCGGCGGTGTGCAGGCAGACCAGGGGAATGCCGCTGCCGTTCTCCTCGAAATAGATCCGGTTGGTCTCGCCGTCGATCTCGACATGGACGTAGCGGCCGATGATCGGCTCGATGAAGCCGCTCATGACGCACCTCCAAAGCCGTTCCGGCGCGGCAGAGCAAGCAGATCCTTGAAATATTGGAGATGAGTCATGAAGGGATGGATCTCGCCTTCGAGCGTCGCCTGCCCGCGCTTGGTCAACGCCAGAAGGTCATGCCAGCCGGCCGGCGGCATCGTCTGCCAATAGGCGGCGAACGCGGCGGGCGTCGCACGGTAGGCGAAGCGCCATGAGCGCATCAGCACCGGCGCCGGAATCATATCGACGATCTGTCCGGCGCGGATCGCGACGTGGAAGGGCTGCGTGCTTGGCCCGAGCAGACAGTCGACGTCCAGCCACCGGCCACGCGCGGTCAACGCCGCGTCGCCCGCCAACAGATCGGGAATCTCCTTGAAGGCCGCGATCACGGCCTCAGGTGTGAACTGCACCGGTGGATCGGTGTCTCGACGAACGCGTTCGGATTCCATCGTTTCGTCCCTCAAAGGCCATCGTTCTATTGGATAGAACGATATTCTATTTCTAATCAGGATCTATACAGGGCTCGCGAGTGAACTCAAGTGCCACGACCGCCATGGGAATTGGGTGCCCGCGGACGGCAAGAGGCCGGACGCTCGAACGATCGAATTTGGAGCCGAATGCGTGGCGCGCGATCAAGCCTCGAAGACGCGCATGATCAACCAACAGCTGCCGAGCAGGCTGATTGCCGCGGATACCGCATACACCAGGCTTGCCGACCTCACCGGTTCGCCGCGCCCGGCCATGGTGAGCCGGTCCAGCAACGCCAGCACCGGCACCACGACCGCGACGATCGCGATCTGCCCGATCTCGACGCCGACGTTGAATGCAGCGAGAGCGGGCACCACCGCATTCGGCGGCAAGCCGACCTCGCGAAGCACGCCGGCAAAGCCAAATCCGTGAACCAGTCCGAACAGGAAGGCGACGCGCCAGCGCCTGTCGATGTCGCGCGAGACAAAATTTTCGACGGAAACGAAGACGATCGACGCTGCGATCGCCGGCTCCACGATGCGGCCCGTGACGACGACGAGATCCAGCGCGGCCAGCGACAAGGTGATCGAGTGCGCGATCGTGAAAGCGGTGACGATCTTGATGACGGGGACCAGCCGGCGGGCCCACAGCATCACGGCGATCAGGAAGGCAATGTGATCGTAGCCAAGGAAGATGTGCTCGATGCCGGTGAGGAGATAGCGCTGGATGGTCGACCACGACGACGGCGTCGCCGAAAGCGTCACCGTCGTGTGGCCCGCGTCGAGCAAAGCTTGCGTTTCGGACTGGCCCCGCGCGATCAGCACGACCTGGCGTCCGGTCGGATCCGTCTCGGTCAGCACGCTGGAGCGATAGACAATGTCGCCGGCGATGTTGGCGCAGGCAAAGCTGCTGCGATAGACAACGCCGTCGCCGTCGGGCAGGATCGCGGCAACGCTCCGCGGGCAGGGCATTCCGCCGCTCGTGACGGCCAGATGCTTGTCGAGATAGGCGAGGATTGCGGCTTTGGCCGCTTCGACCGCGGCCGGATCGACCGTGTCCTGCCGCGCATCGTACACCTTGGCGCCGATCAGGCGATCGATGTCGCTGCCCTTCAGCCCCAACTCGACGCTCACCATGCGATCTCCGGCCAGCGCCACGCGGGCCGTCACAAGGTTGACCTGATGCGCCTCAGCCGGCAGGCCAAGTCCGAGCAGAACCGCGAGCCACAGGAGCTGCGGCCGGATCATGATTGCGCTCCATCGCTCTCACGCCAGCACATCGGCGGCGACCGCCTTGAGGACATCGCGCACGTCGGCGGGCTTCAGCCGCACCTGCAAGCCGCGCTGTCCGCCATTGAGATAGACGAGGTCATGGGTCAGCGCACTCTGCTCGATCACGGTCGGCACCTGCTTGCGCTGGCCGAACGGGCTGATGCCGCCGACCTTGTAGCCGGTGACGCGTTCGGCTTCGGGCGGCTTCATCATCTGCGCCGACTTGCCGCCCGCGGCTGCGGCGAGCTTCTTCATCGACACCTCCTGATCGGACGGCACGACCACGCAGACGGGCTTGCCGTCGACCTGGGCCATCAGCGTCTTCAACACGCGCGCGGGGTCTTCACCGAGTGCGGCAGCGGCCTGCAGCCCGATGCTTTCGGCGTCGGGATCGTAGTCGTAGCCGTGGACGGTGAAGGCAACGCGAGCGGTCGTCAGCGCGCGGGTGGCGGGGGTGACTTTGGACATGGATGGTATCTACCACCGTCATTGCGAGGAGCGAAGCGACGAAGCAATCCAGGCTCTTTCCGCGGAGGGATTCTGGATTGCTTCGCTCGCAATGACGATTGTAGGGGCAGACGCCAACCACATACACAGCTGTCGTCCCCGCGAACGCGGGGACCCATAACCACAGGGAGGGGTTTCGCGAAGGCTGGCAGTTCGGGACTACGACCGCCAACCATCGAGAGATCACGCGGTATGGGTCCCTGCTTTCGCAGGGACGACGGCGGTGGCTTGGCCACGCACCGCCGAAACCCGCCTCACCCTACTCCGCCGCGTCCCGCATCTCCGCGCGCTC
This sequence comes from uncultured Bradyrhizobium sp., assembly GCF_936943645.1. Taxonomy (GTDB): domain Bacteria; phylum Pseudomonadota; class Alphaproteobacteria; order Rhizobiales; family Xanthobacteraceae; genus Bradyrhizobium. The sequence goes on from NZ_CAKZJO010000051.1 coordinate 146,121, forward strand.
GGCTCTCGCCGCGCAGAACTTGAATTCCGGGATCTTGCCGAACGGATCGAGCGCCGGGTTGGTCAACAGGTTCGCCGCCGCCTCCGCGTAGCAGAACGGCATGAACACCATGTTCTCCGGCACGTCGCGATCGGAGCGAACCTTGACCTCGATGGCGCCACGGCGGGTCTCCAGGCGAATGAAATCGCCCGGCGCAAGCTTCTTCTTCCGCATGTCCTTCGGCGACATGAACGCGACTGCCTCGGGCTCGATCTGGTCGAGCACCTGGGCGCGGCGCGTCATCGAGCCGGTGTGCCAGTGCTCCAGCACGCGGCCGGTCGACAGCACCATGGGATATTCGTCGTCCGGGATCTCGTCCGGCGGGATCACCTTGGCCGGCACGATCTTGCCGCGGCCGCTCGCGGTCGGGAAACCCGTGGTGAAGATGATCTCGTTGCCGGGCTTGTTCGGATCGTCGACCGGATAGGTCACCGCGCCTTCGCGCACGAGCCGCTCCCAGGTGATGTTCTTCAGCGACGGCATCAGCTCCGCCATCTCGGTAAAGACGTCGCCGGGACCGGCATAATTCCACGGCAGGCCCATGCGCTTGCCGATCTCCTGGATGATCCAGAGATCCTGCCGCGCATCGCCCGGCGGCTTGATCACCTGGCGGGCGAGCTGCACGCGGCGATCGGTGTTGGTGAAGGAGCCGTCCTTCTCCGCGAAGGCCGAGGCCGGCAGGATGACGTCGGCGTGGAACGCGGTCTCGGTGACGAAGAGATCCTGCACCACGAGATGGTCGAGCATCGCGAGCGCCTGACGCGCATGCTGCAGATCGGGGTCGGACATCGCGGGGTTCTCGCCCTCGATATACATGCCCGTGATCTCGCCGGCATGGATCGCGTTCATGATCTCGACCACGGTCAGGCCGCGGACGGGATCGAGGTCCTCACCCCACATCTTCTCGAAATTGCCGCGCAGATCGTCGCGGCTGACCGGCTGGTAATCCGGCAGGAACATCGGGATCAGGCCGGCGTCGGAGGCGCCTTGCACGTTGTTCTGGCCGCGCAGCGGATGCAGGCCGGTGCCGGGACGACCGACCTGTCCGGTGATCAGCGCCAGCGCGATCAGGCAGCGCGCATTGTCGGTGCCGTGGACGTGCTGGCTGATGCCCATGCCCCAGAAGATGATCGACGACTTTGCGCGCGCGTAGGTGCGTGCGACCTCGCGCAGCGTCTGGGCGGGGATGCCGCAGATCGCCTCCATCTTTTCAGGGGTGAACTCCTTGATCTTTTCCTTGAGATCCTCGAAGCCCTCGGTGTAGCCGGCGATGTACTGGTCGTCGGTGAGGCCTTCGGTGATGATCGTGTTGATCATCGCGTTCAGCATGGCGACGTCGGAGCCCGGCTTGAACTGCAGATGCTTGGTGGCGTGGCGCGACAGCGTCTGCCGGCGCGGATCCATCACGAACAGCTTGGCGCCATTCTGCTTGACCGCGTTCTTGATGAAGGTCGCGGCGACCGGATGGTTCACGGTCGGGTTGGCGCCGATCACGATGATGACCTCGGCATCCATCGCGGCAGCAAACGGCGCGGACACCGCGCCCGAGCTCAGGCCTTCGAACAGCGCCGCCACCGACGAGGCGTGGCACAGACGGGTGCAGTGGTCGACGTTGTTGGAGCCGAAGCCGGTGCGCACCAGCTTCTGGAACAGATAGGCCTCTTCGTTGGAGCCCTTGGCCGAGCCGAAGCCGGCCAGCGCCTTCACGCCCTTCTCGTCGCGAATCTTGACGAGGCCCTTGGCGGCGATATCGAGCGCTTCTTCCCAGCTCGCTTCCCGGAAATGGGTGAACGGATTGGCGGGATCGACCTGGTCGTTGGCATCCTTCTTCGCGTTCGGCAGCCGCACCAGCGGCTTGGTCAGGCGATGCGGGTGATGGATATAGTCGAAGCCGAAACGGCCCTTGACGCAAAGACGGTTGTGATTGGCGGGGCCGTCGCGGCCCTCGGCATAGATCACCTTCTCGTCCTTGACCTCGTAAGTCACCTGGCAGCCGACACCGCAGAACGGGCAGAGCGAATCCACCTTCTTGTCCGCGTAAGTCACGCGGGTCTGCTTGTCGTCGAGCATCACGGCCGGCATCAAGGCGCCGGTCGGGCAGGCCTGCACGCATTCGCCGCAGGCAACGCAGGTGGATTCGCCCATGGGATCGTCGAAGTCGAATACGATCTTCGAGCCATGGCTGCGATAGGCCATGCCGATGACGTCGTTGACCTGGACCTCGCGGCAGGCGCGCACGCAAAGGCCGCACTGGATGCAGGCATCGAGGTTGACGCGCATCGCCGGATGGCTGGCGTCGGTCTCCCAGCGCTCGGCCGCGGGAAAGCGGCTCTCGGTGACGCCAGTGGTCTCCGCCCAGTGCCAGAATTTCGAATCCGGATCGTGGCTGGTCTCGCGCGCCGGCTGGTCGGCAACCAGCAGCTCCATCACCATCTTCTGCGCAGAGACGGCGCGCGCGGATTCGGTCTTCACCTTCATGCCGACCGACGGCGTGCGCTTGCAGGACGCGGCCAGCACGCGCTCGCCTTCGATCTCGACCATGCAGGCGCGGCAATTGCCGTCGGGGCGATAATCGGGCGCGGGCGAATAACAGAGATGCGGGATCTCGCGGCCCTGCCGCTTGGCGACCTGCCAGATCGTCTCGCCGGGTTTTGCTTCGACCTGCTTGCCGTCGAGTTCGAACGTAATCTTGGTCATTCGGCCGCTTCCTTGAACTCGTCAGGGAAATATTTGATCACGGTGGCCAGCGGATTCGATGCCGCCTGTCCGAGCCCGCAGATCGAGGCATCGCGCATCGCCTGGCTCAATTCTTCCAGCAGAGCACGGTTCCAGACCGGTTTCTGCATCAGCTGCGCCGCCTTCTGGGTTCCGACCCGGCACGGCGTGCACTGGCCGCAGCTCTCGTCCTCGAAGAACTTCATCAGGTTGAGCGCAGCCGCGCGCACGCTGTCCTTCTGCGACAGGATCACGATCGCCGCCGAGCCGATGAAGCAGCCGTATTTCTCCAGCGTGCCGAAATCGAGCGGGATGTCGTCCATCGACGCCGGCAGGATGCCGCCGGACGCGCCGCCCGGAAGATAGGCGTAGAACTGGTGGCCGTCGGCCATGCCGCCGCAATATTCGTCGATCAATTCGCGCACGGTGATGCCTGACGGCGCCAGCTTCATGCCGGGATTCTTCACGCGGCCCGAGACCGAGAAGCTGCGCAGGCCGTGCCGCTCATGCCGGCCGTGACCCTTCCACCAGTCGGCGCCCTTCTCGACGATGTCGCGCACCCACCACAGCGTCTCGATGTTGTTGATCAGCGTCGGCAGGCCGAACAGGCCGACCTGGAACGGGTAAGGCGGCTTGTGCCGGGGCAGGCCGCGCTTGCCTTCGATGCTTTCCAGCAGCGAGGATTCCTCGCCGCAGATATAGGCGCCGGCGCCGCGGCGCATATGCAGGGTCGGACCACCCGGCGGCAGCTTTGCGATCTCGCGCTCCAGGATCTCGCGCGAGGCCGGATATTCGTCGCGCAGGTAGATGTAGACGTCCGAGGCCTGCACCACATGCGCGCCGATCAGCATGCCTTCGAGGAAGCGGTGCGGATCGCTCTCGAGATAGACCCGGTCCTTGAACGTGCCGGGCTCGCCCTCGTCGCCGTTGATCGCCATCAGCCGCGGACCGGGCTCGCCGAGCACGGCGCGCCATTTGCGTCCCGTCGGGAAGCCTGCGCCGCCGAGACCGCGCAGCGAAGCGTCATCGAGGCCCTTGAGCAGATCGTCCGTCGACAGCTCACCCGAGCGCACGCGACCCAGCAGCTTGTAACCGCCGCCCACGACATAGGCGTCGTAATCGATGTATTTGGGCAGATGCGCGTGGGTGTCACCGCCCTTGGCCGCCGCCATCACTTTGGCGACGGTCGCATGGTCGACGAAGTTGTGCCCGACCTCCGCAGCCGGCGCGGTGTCGCAGCGGCCGACGCAAGGCGCGCGCACGACGCGGATGCCGGGGCCCGATGAACTCTGCAGATCTTCCAGCAGCTTCTCGCCGCCAAGCATTGCGCAGGTGAGAGAGTCGCAGACGCGGATCGTCAGCGGCGGGATGCTCGGCTCGCCCTCCTTCACCACGTCGAAATGCGCGTAGAAGGTCGCGGTCTCGAACACTTCGGCGAAGGCAAGCTTCATCTCGTCGGCAAGCGCCGCCAAATGCGCGGCCGAGATCTGATGATATTTGTCCTGGATCAGGTGCAGATATTCGATCAACAGATCGCGCCGCCGCGGGCGATCGCCGAGCAATTGCTCGATCTCATGCGCGGCGGTGGGATCGACCTGACGGCCCTTGGGCGTGGCCTTGGCGCGCCGGCGCCCCTCGCCCGGATGCTCGAAGTCTCTGACCTTGTGAACGTCGTCGTTGCTGCTCATGGAAACGTCGCGTTCTCCCTACATCCGCGATGGTTTCAGACCGGATCGCCACTGCGACCTGCCTTCATTTCCAGGCTCAACAGATGGAACCGCGCGCTCTTCGCGGCCCTGAATCGAGCCTCATTCCGCTCAACTCTAGTCTCTGGTATACCAGAGGGGCAAGTAAATTTAGAACGTCTCTATAATGATTTAGGAGGCGGGCAGTTGCCCCGCCACGCCTCCGAACAAACGCCGGCGGAACTTCGCCTCAACTCTTGTTCATGCACTCCTCAATGTAGAACCAGCGGTCATCGCCGGCGAGGCCCTTGGACTTCACCTCGGCCCGGCAGGCCTTCAGCTTCGGCTTGTTGGCGGCCCATTTGGCCTTCATGTCCTTCAGCTTCTGCATGGAAAGCTTGATCTTGCCAGGCTTGGCTTCTGTGGTTGCGGCAGTCTGTGCCGACGCGGTGTGAAGGCCTGCGGCCAGCAGCATGGCGGCGAGGCAGATACGGGTGCGAAGCATAGGAATCCCCCTAGATCCTGTGACTTGAAAGACGAGCAGCGCGGGATGCCGAGCAACGACATCCCGCGCCGGTGTGGATTTGCGATCAGAAGATCTTCACCGCGCTCTCGAGCGTCTTCCAGACGCCCCAGGCCAGCGGCACGCCGACGAAGGCCCAGAACATCGCCGCCTTGGCATCCAGACCGCCCTTGCCGATGCCGAACGAGCCGTGCTGGATCGACGCCTCGCTCTTGGCGCTGGCCGCCTGCAATCGGGCAACCTCCTCGGGGCTCATATTCCACTTCGGGTCGACCGGCTTGATCATGTAGTTGCAGATCAAGCCAGCAATCAGCATTGCGCAGAGGATGTACATCGTCGTGTTGTAGAGCTGATCGCGTGGCACGCCGGCCGCGAGCTGGAACTCGCGGATGTAGTTGACCACCACGGGGCCGATGATGCCGGCCGTCGACCAGGCCGTCAGCAACCGGCCGTGGATGGCGCCGACGAACTGGGTTCCGAACATGTCGGCGAGATAGGCCGGCACCGTCGCGAAGCCGCCGCCATACATCGACAGGATGATGCCGAAGCCGACCACGAACAGCAGCTTCGAGCCCATCGCCGCGAAGGTCGGCGCCAGCGCGTAGAGTGCGATGCCGAGCAGGAAGAACGTGTAATAGGTGTTCTTGCGGCCCATATAGTCGGACAGCGAGGCCCAGAAGAACCTGCCGGCGATGTTGAACAGCGACAACAGACCGGCGAACCCTGCGGCGATGCCGGCGATGACGGTCTTCTGCTCGGTCGAGAGCTGGCTGAAGCTCACGTCGGGCAGACCGATCAGCTTGCCGGCGAAGATCTCCTGCAACATCGGCGAAGCCATGCCGATCACGCCGATGCCCGCCGACACGTTGAGGCACAGCACCCACCAGATCAGCCAGAACTGCGGCGTCTTGTGCGCGTTGTTGAGATGAACGTGGTGCTCGGTGATCATCGACTTCTTTTCGCTCGGCGGCGTCCAGCCCTCGGGCTGCCAGCCGACCGGGATCACGCGATAGGCGAAGGCGCCGATCATCATGAAGACGAAGTAGATGACGCCCATCGCGACGAACGTCTCCCAGACGCCGACCGAGGTCGGCGTCTTGAAATAGTTGATCAGGAGGTTGGCGAGCGGTGCGCCGATCATGGCGCCGCCGCCGAAGCCCATGATGGCCATGCCGGTCGCCATGCCACGGCGGTCGGGGAACCACTTCACCAATGTCGACACCGGCGAGATGTAGCCGAGGCCGAGACCGACGCCGCCGATCACGCCGCAACCAAGCCACATGATCCAGAGCTGGTGAACGTAGACGCCGAACGCGCCGATCAGAAGACCGCCGCCCCAGCAGCAGGCGGCGACGGCGCCTGCCTTGCGCGGCCCGGCCCGCTCGAGCCAGCCGCCCCAGATCGCGGCGGAGACGCCGAGCAGAACGAAGAACAGCGTGTACATCCACCCGAGGCTCGCGACCTTCCAGTCGCAGGTCGTGGTGAACAGCTCCTGCCACAGCGACATGTCAGGGCAGGCTTTGCTCTGCGTGATGCCGATCGCGCGGGACAGCGGCAGCCAGAACACCGAGAAGCCGTAGGCCATGCCGATGCAAAGATGGATGCACAGCGCCGCCGGCGGAACCAGCCAGCGATTGAAGCCGGCCTTCGCCACCGTATGTTCGCGATCAAAGATTCCCGCGCCAGCGCCTGAAACGGGTCCAGCGCCTTCGATTGTAGCCATACATTCCTCCCCTCAGCCGCCCTTCTGAGCAGCCTGCCGCTACTATCCTGTTCCTCAGCTCGTTGCGGTGCAGACGAATGTCCCTGCTGCTCCGCACAATCTTCTGACGCGCGCCAGGATCGTCACGCGCATCCGAAATTGTTAACCCCTCGCGCGGGGCGCTATGCCCGATACGACGTGCAGGCTTCGTGAGTGGCCCGTTTGATCCGCGTATCGCAGACAAGACTCAACCTCCGCGCCCGCACGGAGAAAGTCAATTGGGGCAGAAGCCGTGATCGATGTCGATAGACAAAAGGTCGGTATCAGCGGAGTAACGCGTCTCAAGAACGCAGCGCACCATTTGCACCGTCTATCGAACCATTGGCTTTTTCTATCAAGAACACGATGCGCGCATCGTTGCGCTCGGTGATCTCCACCGTGTCGCCCGTCTCGCGGATCAGGTTCGGAATGTCAATCACCGACAGGGGATCAGTGCAGTGCACCTCGAGCTGATCGCCCGGCTGTAACGGTTTCAGCGCCTTGCGCGTCTTCAGGGCGGGCAGCGGGCATTTCAGCCCGGTGAGATCAAGCGTCGTTCTGGTCATGGGCGCAACATGGCGGGACGAAGTGATGGCGTCAACGCAGCGGCCCTAGAGCACGCACGCATAGGACAGAAAGCCTACGCTCTGCCCCGGCTCGACCTGCGTCACCTCTTCACCGAGCTCGACGAGGCCGTCGGTCTCGACCAGCGAGGACAACAGCCCCGCGCCTTCGCGCGGAAACTTGACGGCTTCGAGCCCGCCATCTTGCCCGCGCCGCAAGGAGACGCGGACATATTCGCGCCGCCCAGCCTTCTTCTTGTAGGTGAACGCCGCGCGCAACGGGATCGGCGTCAGCGGCTCCGGCAAGCCACCTGCCAGCGCCAGCACCGTCGGCCGCACCACATGGACGAAGGTCACGAAACTCGCGACGGGATTGCCGGGCAGTCCGATCAGCGGCGTGCCGTCGATGATGCCCATCGCAACGGGCCGGCCGGGCTTGATCGCCATCCGCCACAGCACCAGCGAGCCGATGCTCTCGACCGCGGCCTTGACGTGATCCTCCTCGCCGGTCGAGACCCCGCCGGTGGTGAGGATCAGATCGTGCTGCCCCGCCACCTGCTTCAGCCCGTTCGCAAGCGAGGTCCGCTCGTCGCGGAGAATGCCGAGATCGCTAACCTCGCAGCCGAGGCGGCGCAGCATCGCCATCAGCATGAAGCGGTTGGAATCGAACAGCTGCGAGGCGGCGCGCGGCTCGCCGGGAGACGCCAGCTCGTCGCCGGTCGAGAACACCGCAACGCGAATGCGCCTGACGACGTCGAGACTGACAAGCCCGAACGCGGCGGCAAGCGCGACGTGCTGCGGCCGCAGGCGCTGGCCGGCGCGCAGCGCGACCTGTCCTCGGGGGATGTCCTCGCCCGCGGGCCGGACATTGGCCCCAGGCTTCAGCCCCGGCGGCAGCACGATCCTGCCCGAAGCATCGACGCGGACATCTTCCTGCATGAAGACGGTTTCGGCACCCGGCGGCATCGGCGCGCCCGTGAAGATGCGCGCGGTGTGGCCGGGCTTGATCGGTGACTGGGCAAGGCCGCCGGCCTGGATACGCCCGTCGAGCGGGAACGCCTGCTCCGCACGATTTGGAAGATCGGCGGTACGCACGGCGTAGCCGTCGACGGCCGAGTTGGTGAAGGGCGGTAGCGGCAGTGGCGCCGCGACGTCGCGCGCCAGCACGCGGCCGTCTGCGCCGGTGAGCGTCACTGTCTCCAGATCGGCGATGGCGTTGACGCGCGTCGTGATGAGACCAACGGCCTCGTCGACCGACATCATCGGGCCGCCGAAGGCAAAGCAATCGTCAGAGAGTTGCGCCATGGAGCCTCGTCAACGTATCGCGGCGCTCTTCGCCACGGCTTCCTCGACCGGCATCGCCGCGCGCAGCAGCAAGGCCGCGGCCGCCGCGATGTCGTCGAGATGGACAGTCGGCAGCGCCGTGTCAATGGCGGTATCGGCCGCGATCCCGGCAATCCCGGGATCGTCGGGAAACAGCAGCGGCTTGCCGTTCGCCGCGCGATGCACCTCGATCTTGCGATGCGGCTCGCGCTTGAATCCCTCGACCACGACGAGATCGACAGCGGACAGCTTGCCCAAAAGTTCCGGCAGCCGCGGCTCCGCCGCACCGCGCAGCTCGTGCATCAGCGCCCAGCGGTTTGACGAGGCGACCAGCACCTCGGCCGCGCCGGCCTCGCGATGCCGCCAGGAATCCTTGCCCGGCACGTCGACGTCGAACTGATGATGCGCATGCTTGATGACCGAGACGCGCAGACCTTGCGCGTTGAAATGCGGGATTAGCCGCGTCAACAACGTGGTCTTGCCCGCACCGCTCCAGCCTGCAAGGCCGATGACTTTCATTCCAGCTCCGTCTCGGCAAGCCGCATGATCTGCGGTGGAACCACCGCTCCCTCCCCGTCATTGCGAGCGCAGCGAAGCAATCCAGACTGCCGCTGCTGATATAGTTCTGGATTGCTTCGCTGCGCTCGCAATGACGAATGGAGGCATTTTGCCCATTCGCCGACATGCTTATATCGGCTTGACCCGAATGTCATGCTAACCTCGCGGCCATGATGAAGATCGACAAAGCTCCGGTGCCCCTGATCATCCCCAATCCGGACGATCCGCGCCTGACCCAGAGCGTGACCGGCACCGACCAGACCGGCGCCAGGGTCGAGATCAAGGTGCCGATGGAGCGGCCGCTGACGCTCTATCTGAATGCGCAGGAGATCGTCACCATGATGACGATCGGCGACTATCCGGAATATCTGGCGCTCGGCTATTTGCTGAACCAGAACATGCTGAAATATAATGACGCGGTCACCGAGGTCGAATACGACGACGATCTCCAGGTGGTGGTGGTGCGCACCTCACATCACACCAATTTCGAGGCCAAGCTGAAGAAGCGCACGCAGACCTCGGGCTGCGCGCAGGGCACCGCCTTCGGCGACCTGCTCGAAGCCGTCGAGAGCGTCGCGCTGCCGAAGGCGGAGCTGCGCACCTCCTGGCTCTACCAGATGACGCAGACCATCAACACCATGCCCTCGCTCTATCTCGAGGCCGGCGCCATCCATGGCTGCGTGCTGTGCAAGGAAGGCAGCCCGCTCTGCTATACCGAGGATGTCGGGCGCCACAACGCCGTCGACAAGATCGCGGGGTGGATGTACCGCCACGGCGTCGATCCCGGCGACAAGATCCTCTACACCACCGGGCGTCTCACCTCGGAGATGGTGATCAAGACGGTTCGCATGGGCATCCCGATCCTGGTGTCGCGCTCCGGCTTCACCGCCTGGGGCGTCGATCTCGCAAGGCAAGTGGGCCTGACGCTGGTCGGCCGTACCCGCGGCAAGCGCTTCATCGCGCTCGCGGGCGAGGAACGCATCGTCTACGACCAGGATCTCGCTTACGTCGAGGAGGAATCGGCGAAGCACAAGCGCAAGGGTGAAGCGAGTGACGACTGAAATCCCTGCCGTGCTGCTCGCCGGCGGTCTCGCCCGCCGCATGGGCGGCGGCGACAAGCCGATGCGCACCATCGGCGGGCGCACTATCCTGGAGCGCGTGATCATGCGCCTCAAGCCGCAATGCACCGAGCTACTGCTCAATGCCAATGGCGATCCCGCGCGCTTCGCCGCGTTCGGCCTGCCCGTGATCGCCGATGGCGTCGCGGATTTTCCGGGCCCGCTGGCCGGCATCCTCGCTGCGCTCGACTGGGTGGCCGCCAATCGCCCGAACGTGCCGCTGGTGCTCAGTGCCGCCGCCGACTGCCCGTTCCTGCCGCGTGATCTGGTAGCGCGGCTGCATCGCGCGCTCACCGATGAGAACGCCCAGCTCGCCGTCGCCGCCTCCGACGGCCAATCGCATCCCGTGATCGGCCTGTGGAGCGTCGCGCTGCGCGACGAACTCCGCCACGCGCTGGTCGTGGAGGACATCAGGAAAATCGACCGCTGGACCGCCCGATATAAGCTCGCCACCGTGACCTGGCCGACCACGCCGCTCGATCCCTTCTTCAATGCCAATACCATGGACGACATCGCGGAGGCTGACCGGTTGGCGGCGCTGGATGAGGCCGGCGGGCGGTAGACCCTCCCATGAACCGGCTGAAGCCGGGGTGCGACTAACGGTGATCGCGGGCAATCTCACAGCCGATTCACCATGGTCGAACTCCTCATCAGCATCCTGGTCGAGATCATCTGGGGCTTTGTCCTCCTCGTGTTCCGGTTGATCGCCGAGCTTCTGGATTTCGTGTTCTTCCCAAACAACGCCAAACGCCTGGCCGCCCAAGCGACCGGCAGCGACAAGCTCGTCGACGTGCCTGCCGATCCCAAGACGTTGCCCCCCGCCGCCGAGCGAGCACTCGCGGAAGCCGAGCAGCGCCGGGCGCTGACCGACGCCTCCTGACCGCTACGCCGCGAGCGGCACCGACCAGGCATCGTAGCCGTAGACCCAGCTGGTATCGCTGCGCTCCCTCAGCCAGATATTGGCACGCGAGGTTTCCTGCACCCGGGTCGTGCGCGCCTTGCGCGTGGCCTCGAAGCGGCTGAATGCATTTGCGGCGCCATCGCGGTCGACACCCTCGAGGCAGCGTGACAGCACGGCTGCGTCCTCGATCGCCATCGCCGCGCCCTGGGCCATGTAGGGCGTCATGGGGTGACAGGCATCGCCGAGCAAGGTCACCTTGCCGACGGCCCAACGGTCGAGTGCCTCGCGGTCCATGATCGCCCATTTGTGGACGTCGGGACACGCCGCGAGCACCTTGCCGACCTCGGGGTGAAAGCCCTCGAAAGAAGCTCTGAGATCGCGCACGTCGCCCTTCGCCGACCACGACTCGATGCGGAAGTCGGGCTCGGGCTGGCTGGTGACGAGATAGACCTCGCTGCGATCGGGCTTGACGTAATAGACCACGATGTGGCGGTCCTCGCCCCACCACTTCGTGCAATCGTCGATTGTCTGCCCGCCGAGCAGCGTCGCGGGATAGGTGGTGCGATAGGCGATGCGGCCGGTGAATTTGGCCGGTGCGGTGTCGAACAGGATATCGCGCACCATCGAATGGACGCCGTCCGCGCCAACCACGGCATCGGCAACGGCTCTGCTGCCGTCGGCAAAGCTCAGCCTGACGCCCTCGCCGGTCTCGTCGAGACCGACCAGCTTGTGATTGAGCTTGACCAATTCGGAGGGAACGACGCTTGCCAGTGCCGCATGCAGATCGCCGCGATGGGCAAGCAGATAGGGCGCACCGAATTTTTCTTCCGCGCTCTCGCCGAAGATCATGTCGAACTTGATGTCGCCGCTCTTCCAGTCGCGATTGTTCCAGGAGCGCGGATAGAACGAATGCTCGCGCATCCGCGCCTCCAGGCCCAGCGCACGCAGCACCTTCATGGCGTTGCAGCCGATCTGGATGCCGGCGCCGATGCGGGCAAATCGGGAGGCCTGCTCGTAGACCATGACGTCGACGCCGACGCGCCTGAGGGCCGCGGCGGTCGCAAGCCCACCCATGCCGGCACCAACGATCGCAACCGAAAGCGGCCTTGCCATCGCGTCCCCACCCTGTCGCGCGGCTTGAACGCCGCGTCGTCGTCTGCCCTTACGCAGGCCGGAAGCCGGCCCGCGCCAGCGCGCCACGCGCCTCGTCCGAGCCGAGGGCCTCGAGAAACGCCCGCACGGCCGGCCTCCCCTTGCGCGCCGTCACCAGCGCGAAGTCATAATGCTCCTCCGCCAGCGGAATGAAACCAAGGCCGGCCGCATGGGCGACCGGCGCAATGGTCATGCCCCAATCGGCACGGTGCTGCGCGACGGCCGCCGCCACGGCATTGTGCGAGCGCGGCTGGTTCCAGTAACCTTCCGGGCGCGCACCGCCGAGCAGCCGGTCGATCAGGATGCGCGTGCCGGCGCCCTGGTTGCGGTTGACGATGATACAGGCGGCGTCAGTGAGCGCCGCAGCGACGGCGTCCTTCGCATCAAGGCCTTCGAAACGCTTGTCGCCCTTGCGGAAGACAATGCCCTGCATCCGCCGCCAGCCCGGCACGAGCTCGAGCCCATCGGCGAGATAGGGCGTGTTGTAGGTTTCGGTCTTGTCGTCGAACAGATGGATCGGCGCAAGATCGCATTCGCCGCGCTTGGCCGCCGCGAGGCCGCCGAGGCTGCCGACCGCAATCGAGCGCACGGTGACGCCGGCATGGGCAAGCTGCGCGGTGACGAGATCGAGGCCGGTGCAATGGCTGCCGACGATGACGAGATCGGGCACGCGCACATGCGGCGTGAACAGCGTCACCTCGGTTTCGGTCCCCGCCGGCATCTGGTCGGCGAGCGCATCGATGCGCAGGAAGCCATCCGCCTGCGCGAAAGACGTGATCGCGCCGGACCCCTTGCCGGAGGGATAGGCGATCAGGCCATCCTTGCCCGCGACCAGCGAGACCATGACGAATTCGGTGCGGCCGAGCTCGGAAGCAATGCGCACCGGCACGGTCGCGCTCACCTTGGCGTCGGAGCGCGGCGGCAGGCCGGCCAGCCTGCGCAGCACCGGCACGATCATGTCGTGGAAGGTGAACATCGCCGAGGTCGGAAAGCCCGGCAGGATCACCACCGGCTTGCCGTCGCACACCGCAAGGCACAGCGGCTTGCCGGGTTTGAGTGCAACACCATGCGCGATGATGCCGGGCTTGCCAAGCCGGCCGATGATGCGATGAGACAGGTCGCCCGCGCCCTTCGATGTGCCGCCGGACAGCACGAGCATATCGGCCTCGGCCAGCGCGCTGCGCATGGCGGCCTCGAGCCTGGCTTCGTCGTCGGCGATGGCGCCGAGGAAAACCGCCTCGCCGCCGTTCTCGTCGATCGCGGCGGCGACGATTGCGCCGTTGGTGTCGTAGATCGCGGCGGGCGGAAGGGTCCCGCCGGGCTGAACCAGCTCATCGCCGGTGGAAATCACGGCCACGCGCGGCTTGCGCGCGACGGTCACCTCGGCAATGCCGCAAGCGGCGAGCATGCCGATCTCGCGCGAGCCGATGATCGTGCCGGCGCGCAGCAGCGCCTCGCCACGCGCAATGTCGGATCCGGCATAGGACACGAATTGTCCCGGCGAGACGGCGCGCCGAACGTCGATTGATTCAGGGCCCGACGGCTGGGTGTGCTCGACCATGACGACGGCGTCGGCACCGCGCGGCACCGGACCGCCGGTGGCGATTGCCGTTGCGGTCCCCGCCGCGACTTGCAGCGCCGGCGCGGTGCCGCAGTGGATGGTCTCGCCGTTCAGCTGGAGGCACCGAGGAGCACCCTCGCCAGCCGCGGAAAGATCGGCAGAGCGCACGGCAAAGCCATCGACATTGGAACGGTCGAACGGGGGAACGTCGATCGGCGCCGTGATGTTTTCCGCGAGCGCTGCGCCGAGCGCGGCACCGAGCCTGCGCGTTTCGGACGGAAGCGCACGCGGGAACAGCGCGGCCTCGAAGCGCGCCAGCGCCTCCTCGCGCGAGAGGATTTTGAGGAATTGCTCCTGTTCGAGCGCGCTGCGCTCTGGCGGTTTCGGGATCATCGTCATGCGGAACCCATATCACTCCCGCATCAGATAAGCATCGACCAGCTCACCTGCTGCAAATCCCTCGTGATTACCGGGAATGAGCAGCCATGCGTCCGCACGAGCAATCGCCTGAAGCGGCCATTCGCCCACGGCAAGCGGCGTCCATGTCTTATGTTCCTCAGCCAGCAGCACGATCTCGGCGATGCCGACGCTGGAGGCGATCTTGCGCGACAGCGGCAGGGCGATCTGCCGGCGCGGTTGCCGCGCCGACAGGCGATCGACGAGCGGAAGCACGAGCGCGAACCAGGCTGCGAGCGCCGGATCAGGCGAGCCAGGCAAGGCGACCACGGGAACCCGTCCGAGCCGGCCCACCGCCGCGGTACGTCCGGGCTGGAGCGCAAGGCCGTGCGCCATCACTTGGCCGCGCCGGGCCAGGGCCGCAACGGCCGCATCCCGTTGGCCGACGCCGCTGCCGCCGACCGTCAGCAGGAGATCGCAAGCGGACGCATCAAGCGCCTCGGCAATCGAGGCTTCATCGCGCGCACCGGCTTGACGCGTGTCCACGTCCGCTCCCTCTGTACGAGCGAGACCGGCGATCAGATGCATCGTCGCCGTCGCGCCGGGCACGTTCACGATGCGCAGCCGGGGCCGCCGCACGCCGAGTTGCTCCAAACCGGCAACGCGTGCGAGCAGCAGATCAGCCGTACCGACCGGATAGCCGTCTGTCGCAGCAGGCGTGCGTTCCGCGATGTCGCTGCCGGTACGCCTGACGCCTTGTCCCGGCACGCCTTCGGCCAACACCTGCACGAGCGGCCCCGACACCTCCACGGCGTCAGCGTCGAGCACACAGTCGCATCCCGCCGGCATCGCGTCGCCAGCCTCGACCCATGCCGGCAGCTTCGTCAAAGGCAACGGCGAATAGGAGGACGCGCCGACGAGATCATTGGCGCAGAGCGCCCAGCCGTCCGCGGCGGCAATGTCGTGCGGCGGATAGGCCGCAAGCAGCGGGGTGCCCGCGGCGATGCAACCGGCCGCGTCGGTCAGCACCAAATCCATCGGTGCAAGCGGCTCAAGTCCGTGCAGCAAGGCGGCGAGCGCAGTGTCGAGCGGTGTCAGCGATGGCGGCAGGGGCTGGGTCATGCGCCATGATGGACCATGCATCGCACGGTTTGGCAACCGCTGGCGGTGAGGACGTCAACCGCCGGACTTGCCCGCATTGGGGAAGAACAGCTGCTCTCCGTCGACCTTGTAGCCTGCGATCGCCGCCTGCCCTTCCGGCGAGATCAGCCAGTCGATGAAGGTTTGCGCCAGCTCTCTTTTCACGTTCGGAAATTTCTCCGGATTGACCAGCATGACGCCGTACTGATTGAGCAGCCGCTTGTCGCCTTCGACGACGATGTCGAGATCGCCGCGGTCGCGGAAGGCGATCCAGCTGCCGCGATCCGACAGGACATAGGCATGGGCGGCGCGCGCGGCGTCGAGAGCCGAGGCCATGCCCTGGCCGGCCTCGCGGTACCAGGCGCCCTTGGCGGTCGCGATGTCGATGCCGGCGACGATCCAGAGCGCGAGCTCCGCGGCGTGAGTGCCGGAGCGGTCGCCGCGCGTCACGAACGGCGCGCCCTTGGCTTCGATCGCCTTCAACGCCGTCGCGATGTCCTTGCCCTTCACGGCCGCGGGATCGCTCTTCGGCCCGATCAGCACATAGTCGTTGTACATCACGTCGAAGCGCTTCACGCCCAATCCGTCGGCGACGAACTTCTCCTCCTGCGGCCGGGCATGCATCAGCACGACGTCGGCCTCGCCCCTGCGCGGCCCGTTCAGCACCTCATCAGCGCGCCGAGCGATCACCGTCACCTCGATGCCGGTCTTGTCGTGGAAGATCGGCAGCAGATCATCGAGCAGCCCGGACTCCTGTGTCGCGGTCGTCGTGGCGAGGACGATGTCGCGATCTTCCGCGGATGAGGCCGCAACGCCTGCGGTGAGGCCGCAGAAGAGCGCGAATGCAACGGACAGGCGGCCCATGATCAGGTTCCCATTGGCTATGACATGATCATGATGATCATCGATTGCGCCGCACTCGTGACGCCTTTGCGCATTTGCGCGCCGCGGCGCGTGAAGCGGACAACAACAGATAGAGCGCAAGCCAAGCCACTACCGGCGGCGGACTTCGCCGCGTGGCCGCCATCGTGACACTCGGGAAATTTCGGCAACGCGGATCGGCATACCGATCGCAATCGCGCGCACCAAACGCGTGCTGCAAGATCGTTCACCAAAGCAAAAATCGCGCGTGCGGATGTGTTGCAAAGCAACGAGATCATCAGGCATGGTCCTGACGGACGAGAATTGAAATGCAGAATTCCACCTGCGTCGAACGTCAAAAAGAAGCAAGAATTTGCATAGGAATGCAGGATGGAATTCCTGACGACCAGCGAAGCCGCCGACTATCTTCGGCTCGGCGAACGCAAGCTCTACGAACTCGTCACCACCGGCGCGATCCCCTGCACCAAGGTGACCGGGAAGTGGCTCTTCCCGCGGCACGAACTCGATCTCTGGGTGCTGTCGGGCCTCGCGCGTCCGGCCGGCATGCTGATCGCGGAGCCGCCGCCGGTCGTCGGCGGCAGCCAGGACGAATTGCTGGACTGGGCCTTGCGCGAATCCGGCTCGGGCCTGGGATCGATGAGCGAGGGCAGCGTGCGCGGGCTCGAGCGCCTGCAGCGTAACGAGGTGATGGCGGCGGCGGTGCACTTCCACAGCCTCGACGCAACCGATGATCTCGCCGGCGATGCCAGTGTCGAAGCGCTGCGCGCAGCTCCCGACCTGCATGATGCGGTGCTGGTCGCGTTCGTGCGCCGCGAGCAGGGTCTCGTGCTGCCGCAAGGCAATCCTAAGCATCTGCACGGCCTGACCGACGTGCTCGCGCTTGGCGCCAGGATGGCGATGCGGCAGCAGGGCACGGGCGCGCAGATGCTGCTCGACGTGCTCTTGAAGCGCGCGGGCGCTTCGACACGCGATTTGCGCCGGGCCGAGGCTCCGTGCCTGACCGGTCCGGACCTTGCCGAACTGGTTCGCGCCGGACAGGCCGATTGCGGCATCGCGACGCGCGCCACCGCGCGCTCCGCCGGCCTCGATTTCGTGCCGCTGGTCTGGGAAAACTTCGACCTTGCGATGCGGCAGCGCAGCTATTTCCGCCCCGCCATGCAGGCCCTGCTCCGGTTTCTCGGCGAAAGACGGCTGCGGCAGCGCGCCGAGGAGCTGACCGGCTACGATCCCTCGCCCGCTGGCCAGATCCGCTTCGCAGCCTGACATTGACGCCCGCCCCCAAATAGTTGCAAAAGAAACCAATTCAGCCGGGGGCACACCCGGGGCAACACCGGCCAACGCGCCGGATCAGGGGAGGACAAGCGTGAATCCAACGAGATTTGGACTACCGGTCGCGGCCGCGCTGGCGGCGACGCTGATGTCGGGCGCCGCAATGGCCCAGCTTTCCGACGACGTCGTCAAGATCGGCGTGCTCACCGACATGAACGGCCCGGCCTCCGCGCCGACCGGCCAGGGCTCGGTGACGGCCGCGCAGATGGCGATCGACGATTTTGGCGGCAAGGTGCTCGGCAAGCCGATCAGCGTCGTGGTCGGCGACCATCAGCTCAAGGCCGACATCGGCGCCTCGCTCGCGCGGCGCTGGTACGACGTCGAGCAGGTCGACCTGATCGTCGACGTGCCGGTCTCGGCGGTCGGCCTGGCGGTGCAGAACATCGCCAACGAGAAGAAGCGGCTGTTCATCACCCACTCCACCGGCACCGCGGATTTCCACGGCAAGTTCTGCTCGCCTTACGCGATCCAGTGGGTGTTCGACACCCGCGCGCTCGCGGTCGGCACCGCGGACGCGGTGGTCAAGCGCGGCGGCGACAGCTGGTTCTTCATCACCGACGATTACGCCTTCGGCCATTCGCTGGAGCGCGATGCCTCCGCCGTCGTCACCGCCAATGGCGGCAAGGTGCTGGGCTCGGTGCGGCCGCCGCTGGCAACGCCCGACCTCTCCTCCTTCGTGCTGCAGGCGCAGGCCTCCAAGGCCAAGATCATCGGCATTGCGGCAGGTCCCCCCAACAACATGAACGAGATCAAGACCGGCTCGGAGTTCGGCGTGTTCAAGGGCGGCCAGCAGATGGCGGCGCTGCTGGCGCTGATCACCGACATCCACGGCCTCGGTTTGCAGGCCGCGCAAGGCCTGTTGCTGACCACCTCGTTCTACTGGGACATGGACGACAAGACCCGCGAATGGTCGAAGCGCTATTACGCCAAGATGAACAAGATGCCGTCGATGTGGCAGGCCGGCGTCTATTCCAGCGTGATGCACTATCTCAACGCCATCAAGGAAACCGGCACCGACGATCCGCTCAAGGTGGCCGCCAAGATGCGCGAAAAGCCGATCGAGGATTTCTTCGCCCGCAACGGCAGACTGCGCGAGGACAATCTGATGGTGCACGACCTCTGGCTGGTGCAGGTCAAGACGCCGGAGGAGAGCAAATATCCGTGGGACTATTACAAGATCCTCACCACGATCTCCGGCGACAAGGCGTTCGGCCCGCCCGACCCGGCGTGTTCGCTGGTGAAGAAATAGGATACCGCCAAATCCATCGGCGTCGTCATGCCCGGGCTTGACCCGGGCATCCACGTCTTTCCTCGATCGCGGTGACGCGTGGATGACCGGGTCAAGCCCGGCCATGACGGCTGTGGGTGCAGCCGCGTCCTATTTCATCACGCCAATCTCGCGGAAGTACTTTGCGACGCCGGGATGGATCAGCTCCGCCCTCGGCGCCGCCGCGACCGTGTTCGACGCCGTGGTCTCGCAGGCCTGGGCGAGCTTCTTGCAGAAGGTCGCTTCGACGCCGTGCAGCGTCTTCGCCAGGCGATAGGCGACGTCATCGGGCAGATCTTCGCGCGTGAGGACAAAACTCCACGAACCCAGCGAGGCGATCGGCGCGTCCTGCTTCGGATAGCTGTGCGCGGGGACCAGCAGCGGCTTCAGGAAGGCATGCTTGGCGCGGATGCGCGTGATCTCGTCGGCATCAGGCGCGATGAAGCGCGCACCCGAAGCGCTCGAGGCCACCGCGGCAAAGCCGGGCCAGCCGATGCCGGCGCCCCACAGCGCGGCGACGCGGCCGTCCTCGACCATCGCGGGGCCGTCGCCGGCGCGGTCGAGATAAACCGCCTTGAAGTCCTCGTCCTGCTTGAGCCCGAGCCCATCGAGCACATAGCGCGCCAGGATCGGCAGGCCGGAGCCCCTGGCGCCGAACGCGACAGGCTGGCCGACGAGATCGCGAATGGTCTTATAGGGGCTATCGGCGCGCACCACGAACATGCCGGGGTTGGAATAGATCGCCGTCAAGATCTTCAGCCGCACGGGCGCGCGGCCGATGCCGGCAAAGGCCTCATAGGCCGGCTCGCCCGCGACCAGCGCGAGATCGAGCTCGCCCTTCTCCAGCAGCGGGATGTTCTCGTTGCTGCCCTTGGTGTTGCGCGGCGCGATGGCGAGTTGCGGATCGGCCGCGTTCATCACCTCGGCAAAGGCATTGCCATAGAGCGGAAAGCCGCCGCCGGGTGTCGCGGTGCCAAGACTGATCGTGGTCGAAATGGCCGTGCCTCCGGTTTGGGCAGCAGCGGGGCCGGCGAGCAGCACTGCTGCGAGAACGATGATGGCGAATCTCATGGTGATGTCCGTGCGGCCTGCGTCAACACCGACTTGCTGCGATGTAGGCAGGGCGCCGATTTTGTGAAAGCATGCCCCCAACCACAAAAGAACAATGGGAGGCGTCATGTTGCGAATTTTGCGTCGGGGTGTTTTCGGGCTCGCGGTTGTCTTGGGTCTTTTCAGCACGACACCTCCGGCTTCCGCCGCCTATCCCGACCGCCCCGTGCACTGGTTCATCGGCTTCGCCGCCGGCGGCCCGGTCGACATCGTGGCGCGGATCATGGCGCAGGCGCTGTCGGACAAGCTCGGCCAGCAGTTCATCGTCGAGAACAAGGCCGGCTCCGGCGGCAACATCGCCGCCGCGGCCGCGATCAATTCGCCGCCCGACGGCTACACGCTGCTGTTCGTCGCGCCCAACAACGCGATCTCGACCTCGCTCTACAAGAAGCTGCCGTTCGACTTCATCCGCGACACCGCGCCGGTGGCGAGCATCATGCAGCTCACCAACATGCTGGTCGTCTCCAACGCGTTCCCGGCCAAGTCGGTTCAGGAGTTCATCGACTATTGCAAGGCCAATCCCGGCAAGATCTCCTATGCCTCCTCCGGCAACGGCACCTCGGTGCACATGTCGGCCGAGCTGTTCAAGGCGATGACGAAGTGCGACATGATCCACGTGCCTTATCGGGGCTCGGCGATCGCCTTCCCCGACATCATCTCCAACAAGGTGCAGCTGATCTTCGACAATTTGCCCTCCGCGCTCGAGCAGGCCAAGGGCGGCAATGTCCGCGCGCTGGGCGTGACCTCGCCGAAGCGCTGGCCGAGCGTGCCTGACGTGCCCGCGATCGCCGAGACCGTGCCGGGCTTCGAATCGGTCGGCTTCTACGGCATCTCCGCGCCGAAGGGCACGCCGGGCGAGGTGATCGAGACCCTCAACAAGGCCGTCGGCGACGTGCTGAAGGACCCGAAGGTGGTCGCCCGCCTCACCGAAGTCGGCGGCCTCCCCAGGCCGATGACGCCGGCCGAGTTCGGCAAGCTGGTCGCGGACGAGACCGAGAAGTGGCGCAAGGTGGTGGAGTTCGCCGGGGTCTCGGTGGATTAGCGAAGGGCCTGGCGGCTCGACATCAGGAGGGGTTCAGGAGGGCCCCTCCTCTCAAAAGTCGCAAAACAACCCCATGCACAGTAGACGAGGCCAGTCTTTTCAATGGGTTAGCGGGCTCGAAAAACGGGCCTCGACGAGGTCGTTTTGCTTCGTCGGGCAAAACAGGGTATACAGGCATCATCGCTAATTTCGGTTATCTAGAAATCGCCGGCGATGCCGCGCCGGCGTTCTCGTCCGCTCGGGCCAGCATTGCACCCCCGCCTCCATCCCTGTAAACGAACCGCGCACCGTTGCCGGCCGCGTTCCCGCGAGCTGCCTCGCGGCGGGGCCTGTAGCTCAATGGTTAGAGCCGGCCGCTCATAACGGTCTGGTTGCAGGTTCGAGTCCTGCCGGGCCCACCATTATTCAAATGCGCGTAAAATTGTTTCATCTATCGCACTTGAAATAAAAGTCGGATCCTCGTGTTGGCTTCCCAGGTAAATGATCGAATTGTTTCTTTAGGAAACGGTCTGGCTGCGATCCCAGAACGGCTACTCCTTGCTCACTCAAGAGGTGAGGTTCTGTTTATTGCAGGCGCCGGCATTTCTCGTCCGGCGAACCTGCCCGATTTTCGTGAGCTTGTTCTTCAAGTTTACGAGGAGCTTGACGCTGGCGCCCATTTTGTAATGTCGAAGATACCTCGAAGCGCTTGCAATCTGTGGACCGTTGATCTTTCGCACCTAAACAACAACCAATCCGCTGAAGTGCGGCGCTTCATCAATGGAGACTATGACGTAGTTCTAGGAATGCTTGAACGCAGGATGGACGGCCACGGCCATGGCGCAACCAGCGTTAGACGCACCATTGCTCAGAAACTGCGCCGAGCCGCGAAGCCCGCATCCATTCATCGGTCACTTATGCGCCTCGCGGACCGCGGCGGCGTTCAAACGATCGTGACTACAAACTTCGACCTGTTGTTGGAGGTCGCGGCTAAGGCGGCACGTCCCAAAGTTCAAAGCTACGCCCTAGGCAGCATACCTCGCCCCGGACGACGCCTCGATTTTGCAGGCGTTCTTCATATACACGGCGCCCTAGATCGTGACCCATCAAGAGACTCAGACTTGATCGTCTCTGATCAAGACTTTGGAGAGTTCTATCTGCGAAGGCAGTCCGTGCCCGACTTCATCTACGATGCCGCCAGATTGTTTAATCTCGTTCTTGTCGGCTATAGCGCGAATGATCCGCCCATGCGCTACCTACTGAATGCAGTGGCCGCTGACGGTACTCGATTTGATGACCTGAAAGAACGATTTACCTTTATTGGAGCTAACGAACTCGACCCTATTGCCCTTGAAGATTGGAAAGGCAGAGGCATAACCCCTATTCACTATGACTCAGCAAGCAATCATCTTTCGCTGGACCGGACACTCGCACGCTGGGCGGAGTTATCAGCCGTAAATGGCAAGCGCAGTCGCATAGACGCGGAGATCAAACGCATCGTCAAAAAGAGCAGAGCCGCATCAAATGATGCCGACCGCGATCTATTCGATCATCTCATTCGACGATCCGACACAAATGAACGCGACAGACTATCCACCGTCGCGTCGATCAGCGGCGCAGATACTGGTTGGCTCGACGCGATCATGGCAATCGCGATGGATGCGGAACAGGAGCGGCGCCGATGATGCCGCGTTGGGCAACTCTCAATGACCTTGAGCGAAAGACCTATCGCGTAACAGTCGCATTTCTACGCACGAGATTGGAGGATGCCGCAACAGTTGAATGGGCACTGCAGGCAGGAAAACACGATCGGGTAAAGCAGGCCGCCTTGCTAGACCTACTTGATGGACTAGAAGGAACTAAAATCGGCGAACCGTGGCAAACAATCTGGCGATTGATCGAGGAAAGTTGGAAAGCGCCGCCAACAGATGATCGCTCACTTACCCAAACTTATCGCATTGCGGAGCGAATAAAAAAGGGGGAGCGATCCGGCAACATCATTGCTGATATAACTGATCTCGTTAAGCCGCGACTCAAGATAGCGATGGCTTCAAATGCCCGCGTAAGAAAGCGCTCAGGTCAGACAAGATCAGTCGATAAAGTGTGTTCTATTAGCCTAACAAGCAGCAAGGTTCAGAACCCACATGATCTCGGCCTAAATAGAATTGAGGAACCAACGTTCCTCGTAGAGTTAGCTCATGCTCTCAGTGCGGCAACCACGTACGCACTAGATACTTCCCGGCGTTTGGGATGGGAAAACCATCAATCTTGGCGCATGGGGCAACTTCGCCGCGTCTATTACGTACCTAAAAACCAACGCGCTGAAGACGAGAGTGAGCCTGACGAGTACCTTTCAGGAATTGCCCCCTCTGTGAAGCTTTTGTATTTTGTCGTGTCGCGTCTTGTTGACCTTGATACTCCACTCGCAGTTACGTTTGTTCGACAATGGAAGCAAAGCAGTGCCGAGGTGTTCATCCGACTTTGGGCCGCAATGTCTCGCGACAAGCGCGTTACTGACGCGAGCGACGTCGCCGCATTCCTATCTTCAATGAGCGACAAACTCTTCTGGGATCAAAACCGCGCTCCAGAGGTTGCTGAGGTTCGCGCACTACGTTTCGCAGAATTTTCCTCCGAAGACCAGAATGCCACGCTTCAACGTTTGAGGAAGCTTCCACCTCGAACTCTTTGGCCAAAGGGCGCGGAGAAGGATCAAATTAACAGCGCCCGCAACTTTTGGCTAGCGAGAGAGCTTCGACGTATCGAGCTTGCGGGAGGCATCCTACCAAGCCGCGAGGACAAATGGCTAAAAATGAGTTTGAACGATTTTCCCGACCTAGCACAAATGTCAAGTGTGCACGATGGGTTTATGGGAGGGCCGTTTGTCCGATGGATCGCACCAAATCCGGATACGAAGTACAATGACTTAGTTGGATTAGAGCGACTACGAGCACTTGAAGCCGCATTGTCTTCCAGTCGTCGCGGCTGGGACGACGATCCGGCTGGACGTGCATCTCAATGGATCGGACAAGCAGAGAACCAGCATAAACTCCTAGAAGACATAGAGTCTTTGGATGATGGAGGGACAACGTTTCTGAACGTCTGGAACAGGTTCGGCTGGGACCATTCACCAACTGGGCAAGACGATGCTGGAAAGCTTCGCGACAAGTCGATGGCCCAGCGGGTGCTATTGCAAGTCGTCAAGCTACCTGACGAGGTTCTAAGCGAGATCATCGAAGGTCTCAGTAATTGGCTTTCTCGCTGGCAAGCGCAGTTACTGACCCTCGAAGAAGGGCAAGTTGTTTGGCGAAGAGTTTGGCCTATTGCCGTCACCGCAACCAATGCAACCCAATCAGAGGAGGATCAACAGCTGAACTTGGAAACCGTGGCTAGTTCCCCTAATGGGCAACAGCCTATGGACCTTGATACACTGAACACACCCGCCGGAAAGCTCGTGGGTGTATTCTTAGAAAGATGCCCGCGCATAAAACCGAACGAAAAGCCGTTTTCGTCGGATAATTTTCTTCGCGAAATGCGCGATACAATCGTCATTGCACCGGGGCGCTCTGGCCTAATCGTCAAGCATCGTTTGATTGAACACCTGTCTTATTTTCTTCTGGCTGATGCAAGCTGGACAAAGCAATATCTCATCCCTCCGCTCATGTCAGAGCAGGACGATGCTCTGCCACTCTGGCGGGCCGTGGCGCGAAAGCTTCATTTCAAGGAGGTCTTAGAGTTTATCGGTGGGGCCATGATCGGACGCGCCAACGATGCAAGGCTAGACCGTGAAACTCGCCAATCACTTGTTTTCAGTTTGGTCGTCGAATGTTTGCACTCATTCTACGACGACCGCTCCCCGGAGGTTCAGTACGCTCAAATTCAACAGCTCATCCGATCAATCGAAGATGAAGTTCGTTCCCACGCTGCTGGGACTATTCAGCAGTACGTTCGCGATATGTCGAGTAGCAAGCGGTCACCTCTGCCAACCCCCGAGGGTGTTTTTGAACGAGCGGCCAAGCCCTTTCTAAGGCAGGTATGGCCGCAGGAGCGATCACTCTCCACACCTGGTGTGAGCAGAGCATTGGCTGACCTGCCAGCAACAGCACGAAATGCATTTGCCGACGCGGTGAATGTTATTGAGCGGTTCTTGGTACCGTTTGAATGCTGGTCGATGATTGACTATGGCTTGTACGGCGATGAGATGGGTGAGCCAAAGCTCGCGAATATCAACGACCCTGAGAAGGCTGAGGCGTTTTTGCGCTTGCTACATTTGACCATTGGGGACGCAGAGACCTCTGTCATTCCGACAGATTTGGCTGACGCGTTGGACCAGGTCCGCCAAGTTGCGCCGCATCTTGCGGAGAGTCCCTACTTTCGCCGACTGGCTACCGCCGCGCGCCGCGTATAGGCACAAGCAGACCT
The DNA here is from genome assembly GCF_936943645.1 of uncultured Bradyrhizobium sp. Lineage (GTDB taxonomy): Bacteria > Pseudomonadota > Alphaproteobacteria > Rhizobiales > Xanthobacteraceae > Bradyrhizobium. Next base: position 171,564 of record NZ_CAKZJO010000051.1, read on the forward strand.
TCAAAGAGACCGGCGGTTCTGCTGACTAAAACTTGACTGACAGACCACGATCCCGGCGCCATTCACGATACTCGCCGATAGTCTTTGCACGTTTCTCTTGGTTGCGGGGCATATAGGCAAGAACAAAATTTTCGAGGTGATGAAGACCACCTCTGGCTATTGGTAACTTGTGGTCGATATGGAAGGCTGGATTACGGTGAGAGTGCACTCAATGTCACTTCCGCCGCTCCACGGTTAGCGAAACGCTCGCTGTCAGCACAATTCCAACGACCAGCCTCTCGCTCAAACCAGCTCCAGCCTCAGCGACCGCCCCACCATCCGCGCCGCGCGCTGCAGCGTGGCCAGGGTGACATTGCCGTCCTTCGGATCGAGCAGGCGGCCGATCTGGCTGCGCGAGGTCTTCATGCGCTGGGCCAGATTGTTGCGGGATATGTTGTTCTCCTTCATCGCCTGCTCGATCTGCCAGGCGAGCACTTCCTTGACGGCGATGGCCTCGAACTCGTCGCGCTTGCCTTCCTCCCCGAGGAAGTCATCGAGCGTGGTGAGCTTGGCGGTGGAACGAACGGCCTTCTTCTTCGTCACGGTCTTCTTGCCGGCCATATAGGCCTCCTTCATCTCTCGAACTCACGACTTCTGCGGCGCGCAAGGGCCAAGTCGTCCGGCGGGGTTCTCTGGGTCTTCTTGATGAACCCGTGGAGGACCAAAATGCGGCCCTGCTGCACGCTGAACAGGACGCGGGCGATCCGGTTGCTCGGCAACGACGTGCGCACCTCCCATAAGCCGTCGCCCAGTGCGCGGCAAAGCGGCATGCCCACGGGCCACCGGTATTGAACACGCATGAGGTCGAGACCCACGGCCCGGCGATCGGCTTCGTCCAAACTTCGCAACCAGTCCCGCACGACCTCGGCCCCGCCCTGCGTGCGGTAAAACACGACGAGTACCTTGCGAGGGCCGCTACCCGCCATTTCTGTCCCTTACAATGAACATGTACCATATAATGTCCACCCCCTGCAAGGACAGCACTACCCTGCGCACCCGGATCCCTAATCCGTGCTAACGCGCGGAACGATTTGGGGGCGGCGCGGATTCGTCCCGGCGAGGAGCGATCTCGATGCTGATGACCAGGGACAGACGGCCGGCGATCCGCACGCTGCGTGGATGGGCGCTCAGCGTGCTGCAGGACGCCGGCGCCATCCACGAATGCGAGGAGCATGGCTGGGCAAAGGACCGGGCCGATCCTCACGGTCGCGCACGCGCCATCGATCTCGCCCGCGAGGAGCCGCCGGCCGGGGTTTCTCCCGATGAGGCGACCGCGGAGATACGCGACGTCCTCGATTCCATCGGAGACAGATGTCCGGAATGCCCGGACGGAGATTGCTGACGCGGCACCGATCGCGATATCCGAGCCGCCGGCTTCCATTCGATCACTAGTCCTTGGCGGCCCCTCTCCGCCGCTGCACCTCGGCGTACCATTCGGCGTAGGGCGTGTTCTTCGCCATGTGCCGGTTGAGGTCCGGGGCGCCGTCCGGCCACCATACCGGGCCGCGCTCGCCGAGGGCGCGCTTCGCGTCGTCGACCGCGCGATGGCCCGCCGCTTCGGCCTCCGCATCGGCGGCCGCCTTGGCATCGCGGACCGCGCGCCGCGCCGTCATCAGGCGCTTGACCAGTTCCGACCTTTCCCGCTCGCCCAGATGCGGGTTCGCCATCCGCCACAGCCGTCCGCGCACGACGAAGTATCGACCGTCCGGCGTGACCGGATGTTTCACGCTCAAGCCGATTTCCGCCGCGCTCCCGTCGCCGGCTTTTTCGCCGCCGCTTCCTTCGCTTGCTTCTTGCCCGCGATCGGCATCAGCATCTCCTTCTGGCCGGCCGCCGCCTTCCTTGGCTTCTTCGCCGGCTTGCCGGCCTTCGCAGGCGCGGCCTCCTGCTTGAGTTCTTTCCCGGCCTCCTTGCCGACGCTGCGTCGCAGCGCCTCCATGAGGTCGACGACGTTCTCGCCCTTCGGCCGCTCCTTCGGCCGGATCACCTTGCCGGCGCGCTTTTCGTTGATCAGCTCGACCAGCGCGCTCTCGTAATGGTCCTCGAACTTCTCGGGCTCGAAGCGTCCGGCCTTCTGGTTGACGATGTGCCGGGCGAGATCGAGCATGTCCTTCGTGACCTTCACGTCCTGGATGTCGTCAAAATAGTCCTGCTCGCTGCGCACCTCGTAGGGGTAGCGCAGAAGCGTGCCGACGAGGCCCTTGTCCATCGGCTCCAGCGCGATGATGTGCTCGCGGTTGGTCAGGACCACCCGCCCGATCGCGACCTTGTCCATCTCGCGGATGGTCTCGCGGATCACCGCGAAGGCGTCATGGCCGACCTTGCCGTCGGGGCGGATGTAATAGGGACGGATCAGGTAGCGCGGGTCGATGTCCGACCTTGCGACGAACTCGTCGATCTCGATGGTGCGCGTGGACTCCAGCGCGATCTCCTCGAGCTCTTCCTTGGACACCTCGATGTACTGGCCCTTGTCCAGCTCATAGCCCTTGACGATGTCCTCGTTCGGCACCTCGTCGCCGGTCTCGGCGTCCACCTTCAGATATTTGACGCGGTGGCCGGTCTGCCGGTTGAGCTGGTTGAACGAGATCTTCTCGCTTTCGGACGTGGCCGGAAAGAGCGCCACCGGACAGGTGACGAGCGACAGTCTCAGGAAGCCTTTCCAATTGGCGCGCGGGGCCATTTACGCAGAACTCCGGTTCGAGGCGGCTTGGACTCAAGACGAACGGCCGGCCCGGGTTCCGACATGGCCTGTGAAGAAAAGTGCGATTTTGGCATCTTTGCATCTTGTGCCCTTACCGCAGACTTGTCCGCCAGCCAGGCCCGGCATCAATCGGGACAAAGCAACCATCCGTCGATGAGCTCGCGGACGAGGCGGCGATCGTGATCGAGGTCCGTCGAGCGATACTGGGTGATATCCCTGCTGACCAGGGAATCGGCAACGCGCGCACCGGATGCGGTTCGTTCCAGGCGAAGCGCAAATATCATGTACCTGGTCCAGCTCCGGCAGAAATACACCCAGTCGCCGTCGCAGCAGACGGACCACTTCTGCTCCATCTCGTCTGGCTGGAAGCCGCGCAGGATCCGTTCATGCTCGGCGGGAGTAAAGTCGGCCTGGAAGCCGAGCGGCTCGATCTCAGCGGGCGGACGACAGTGCTCGCAGGGCCGACCGGTCGATATGGAGCAAGTCATCGTCATCTCCTGCTGCGGATTGCGGGCGACGTCGGCGCTCTACCGGGCGGGCTTGCATCGGATCATTCATTGACGGCGGCCGGATCAACATGACCCATATGGGTCATTCAAAGCTCGATTATCTTCGCCCCAATATATTGCCCATCGCCTCGCAGGCCCCGCAAGTATCATGTCAGCTACGACACGAGATTGATCACCTGGGATTGCCGAGGTTTGCGCCTCACCCCGCCTTGCCAGTCCGCACCGCCCCGCTATTCTGACCGCATTGCCTCAACCAAGGACATTTCCATGCGCGTCCACGCCTGCTGCCTCATTCTCGCCGTCGCCGCCTGCCTCGCCCCAGCGACGGCCCGCGCAGCCAAGCGCTGTCCGCCGGACTTCAGCGTGGAGAACCGTCTGGACGCCGAGCAGAAGGCCGCCCTCAATCTCAACGCCCGCGAGCGCGCCGCCATCGAGGACCTGAAATACGCCACCATGGCGCCGATCAGGGAGAAGTTCGACAAACGGGAGATTGATCGCGACGAGTACAATCGCCTCACCAAACAGCGGGACGACGCGCTCGACTGCATCGACGCCGACAACAATCTGAAGGATCAGCAGGCCTACTACACCGAGCAGACCAAGCTGATCGAGGCCGGTTGCCAAAAGCCCCCCGTCGACAAGATGTATGTCGGCTGGCTGAAGGAAGGCGAGGCGCGCAAGGCCAAGGCCTGCGCAAAGGCGGATCTCGAATATCTGGCGCAGACGGTCAAGCAGCTGAAGGAGATCCAGGCCGACAAGCTCGCCAAGGAGGAGAAGTCCACCCCGGCCGTCAAGACCGTCGATGCCAGCCAGAAGAACGCCCCGTTCTGCGATCAGATCCGCGCCGTGACGGGCCACGCGCCAAACCTGTTCGCCGCCATCACGAAGGAAAAGAAGGAGACTTGGTTCATCGAACCGGGCACGCTCGGCAGCAAGGGCATCAAGATCAGCGACATGGTCGCGATCGACGAATACGCCACGCCGATCACCGTCTCCCAGGACTTTCTCGCATCCAAGCCGGAATGCGCCATCAAGGTCGGCACCGACAAGGACATCACAGTTCGCATCGTGCCGACCTATGCCTGCGACTGGCGATACGACAAGACCAACCGCCGCGAGCTCGAGGAGCGCACGGACAGGCTGCTCAATCTCGTCCGCGGCTGCTTCGGGTCAGTGAAGGAAGACGGCGAGTTCTATCGGCATCAGTTCATCGGCGACGGGACGGTCAACGTCTCGGGAGATCTCCATTATGGCGAGGGCAAGCCATCCCGCATCTATCTGGAGATTGCCAAGCATACGCCGGACGAAGACCGGGCCTGCATCAACTATGGCTTCCAGCACAAGGAGCAGGACAAGAAGCTCTGCATGTCCCGGCTGAAGCCGTGAAGGGGCTCGGCGAAATGCATTATTTCGCATGCGAAGCTTCATCCGATTGGATGACGCGGGGCACGGCCGCTATGCTATCCTCCGCCCGGAAAGCAGTCACGGAGACACCCCATGCCCATCAGCGTCAAGCAAATGATCGAAGCCGCCAACGCGGCCGTCCCCAAGATCACCTCGGACCAGGCCGCCGAGATGATCAGAAGCGGCAACGCGCTGGTCGTCGACGTGCGCGACGCGCCCGAGATCGCCGCCAGCGGCAAGATCGCCGGCGCCGTGCACGTCTCGCGCGGGATGCTGGAGTTTCGCGCCGACCCGGAGCTGCCCTCCCACGACAAGGCGTTCGACAAGAGCAAGAGCGTCATTCTCTACTGCGCGTCCGGCGGCCGCTCGGCGCTGGCCGGCAAGCTCTTGAAGGATATGGGCTACGAGAAGGTCTACAATCTCGGCGGCTTCAAGGACTGGACGGGCGCAGTCGAGAAGTAGCTCGGCCCGGACGGCGCGACTGAGATCTCGCCCGCGGTGCATCCTTCGAGACGCCCGCCTGCGGCGGGCCCTCAGGATGAGGTCCTCGTCTCGCGGCGGGGTCATACCCGGCCTGGAGCCTTTCGACCGGGACGTCATCGTCGAGGCAACGATTGGCCTCGTCGCGTGTTGTTCCCGGGGAGAGAGGAATTTAGCGAGGCGCGCCATGACCTAGCCTAACGCGAAGGATGCCGGACTGACACCCGACGACTTCCCGCTCGAGGCCGACAAGGACAAGCTCAGGACGCACAAGGGAGAGCCGGTGGCCTCGGCGGAGTCCGCAGAGATCGCGGACGAGCTGGCCGATCGGCTGAACGAGCAAGCTCACCGGGAAGAGCAGGATCGCTGGTCGGCGTGACGCCCGTCTGGCGTCACAGCAAGAAATAGGAACGGAGCCGCCGCGTCGGGCATTGGGCCGCGTCGGGGTGTCAGAACCCCGGCACATGGCGGCCTCGGCGCGAAGTCCCAGCCCCCTGACCAGCGCCGAGGCCGCCTGCCCCCTGGCAGGGAGCGGACATGACATCATTTCTTCTCGCCCGCAGCGGCAGACGCAAGGCGGTCGGCAGGCCATGAACCAGCTGCCGCCCTACTCCATCGCGATCGTCTGCCGCCTGCGCAGCTCGGACGGGCTGTGGCCGAACTTCCTGCGGAACACCGTGCTGAAATGCGATGAGCTGCTGAAGCCGAGGCGATAGGCGATCTCGGTCACCGAGAGCGCACGCAGCTCCGGGCGCATCAGCGCGTCGTAGCAGCGCTGCAGGCGGCGGTTCAAAATCCATTCAGACACCGACATCTCGGTGGACCGAAACAGATAATGCAGATGCCGGAGCGAGACGCCGTTGCTCCGGGCGATCTTCTCCAGCGACAGGTCGGGCTCGGTGATGTGCTCCTCGATCCAGGCCTTGACGGAGCGCAGCCGCGCGTTCCGGGCGGTGGCATCCTCCGAGAACTCGTCCTTGTCACCCATGTCGAGGGCGAGCGCCAGAACGTCCATCAGCTCGTGGCCGAGCTTGCCCCGCGCCGTGTCGTCGAGGCTCGAGGCCTCCGAGGCCAGCAGCGCGCAGAATTCGGCGGCGATCCGCCCCAGGCCCCGGCCCGTCGCGATCGTCGCCGCCAGCGGCATCTTGCCTTCGGCGAAGCGCGACGAAAATTCCTTGCGCGGAATTTCAAGATACAACGACCGGAATTGGTTCGAGCACTCCAGATCGTAGGCGTCGGAGGCTGAGAAGATCGCGCCGATGCCCGGGCTGGTCGCGAGCGTCTGGCCGGCCTGGAGCACGTCCATGCTGCCCTGTTGCAGGAACTGAACGTAGTAACAATCCTTGTCGAGCCTGGCGATGTGCCGCTCGCGCCGCGAGATGCGCTGCTCCGACAGGAAGACGTCGCTCATCGTCACAGGGCCAAATTGCGCCTCGCGGATAAAGCCCTGATAGTCGGCCGGCTTCACCGCGTTCACGTCGACATGGACATAGTGATCGCAGATCGCATCCTGCCAGGCCGCGAAGCGTTTGGCGGGATCGAGCTCCTCGGTCGTGAACACCAGATCCATCGGCGGCCCGTTGCAGCGAGGTTGTCTGTGCAGCGCACAAAAGCGTGCCTGATGATCTTAGGTTCCCGTCAGCTTCGCGCAAGACACTTTGCGCGCCAGCGCAAAAGGTTTGCGCGTTGACGCAAGTCACATCGAGGTCTCTCGCCTATCAAGCTGAAAACGAATCTTGGGACGGGGGGAGGCAAGCGCGCGCGGGGAGACGGCGATCCCGCACGCGCAATGCCGATCCTTCGGGGATGGCAAGCGATGAAGCGCGTTCGGATCAGCCAACAGGAGATCGTGTTTGCGGTCTTCGCCGCCCTCTTCCTGAGCTTCTCGATCTTCCTGAACGGCTTTCTCTCCGCCGACAACATGCTGACATTGCTGCAGAACGTGGCAGTGCTCGGCATCCTCGGGCTCGGCATGGCGATCGTCGTGATCGGCCGCGGCATCGACCTGTCGCTGATCGCGGCGCTCGCGGTCCCCGGCGGCCTCGTGCTGCAGATGGTGCAGAACGGACATTCGCTGCCGGCCTCGCTGGTTGCGGCCGGCCTGCTCGCGATCGCGGTCGGCCTCGTCAACGGCTGGCTGATCGCCTATGCGGAGGTGCCGCCCTTGTTCGCGACGCTGGCGAGCGGCCTGTTCGTCGCCGGTCTCGGCCAGGCCGCCCTGTTCCAGCTCGACGTCGTGCAATGGAGCGATGGCATGGCCGGCTTCGAGCGGCTCGGCCAGGGCAGCATCCTCGGCATCCCCACCTCGATCGTGATGTTCGCGATCGCCTGCGTCGTGGTGTTCGTCCTGCTGCGCAAGACGCGCTGGGGCGCCTACATCTACGCGATCGGCGACAACCCGTTCGCGGCGCGCGTGACCGGCATCCCGTCGCGCCCCATCATCGTTCTGCAATATGTCGTCGCCGCGCTGATCGGCTGCTTTGCCGGCCTCGTGATGGCCGCGTCCGTCAACTCCATGCCGACCCGCATCTTCAACTCCACGCTGATCTACGACGTCATCCTCGTCGTCGTGCTCGGCGGCATCGGCCTGTCGGGCGGACGCGGCGGTGTCGTCAACGTCATCATCGGCACGCTGCTGATCGGAACGATGCTGAACGGCATGACGATCCTGAACATCCCCTATGCCGGCCAGAACCTCATCAAGGGCCTCGTGCTCCTGGTCGCCGTCATCACCGACACGTTCCTCAATCCGCGCAACGAAGAAACGGCCCAACAGGGCGACATCTGATTTGCCAGAAGAATACGCCTGTCCAACAAGGAGGAAGACAATGGCTTGCATGCAAAAGTTCGCGCTCGCGAGTATCGCCGCACTCACGCTTTCAGCCGGCACCGTTCCGGCCCTCGCCCAGCAGGGGCTCGACGAGCCGTTCCAGAAGACCTTCCGGGAAGCACTTGCCGGCAAGACCGTCGCCTATGTGCCGGTCGCGATGAACTTCGACCTGACGGAAGGCTGGTATGCGGGCCTCAAGAAGGAGCTCGAGCCGTTCGGCGTCAAGTTCGTCATTCGCGATCCCAACTGGAATACGAATGCGGGCGCGCAGGCCGTGACGTCGCTGATCTCCGAGAAGCCGGCGGTGATGGTGATCCACAATCCGGACGTCCAGACCTACGCCAAACTGCTGCAGCGCGCCGAGAACGAAGGCATCTACGTCATCCAGATCAACATGGGCTCGGCCTATCGCAGCTCGGCCTTCGTCGGCGCCAACTGGATCGAGATCGGCGAGCGCCAGACCGAGGGCGTGGTGAAGGCCTGCCAGGGCAAGTCGAACAAGATCGCGATCATCCAGGGCGCGCTCTCCGCGGCGGCCAGCGCCTACACGCTCAAGGGCGTCGAGAACGTCCTCGCCAAGCACCCCGAGATCAAGGTCGTCTCCAGCCAGGCCGCCGATTGGGACGCCGCCAAGGCCAAGGCGATCACCCAGACCGTGCTGAAGCAGAACCCTGACCTCTGCGGCATCGTCGGCTTCTGGGACGGCATGGACATCGGCACCGCCGCCGCGATCAAGGAAGCCGGCCTGACCGGCAAGGTGTTCCTGGCAACGTCGGGCGGCGGCGAGCGCAAGGGCGCCTGCGAGCTCGTCAAGAACGGCTCGTTCGATCTCGACATGAGCTACGACGTGCCGACGCAGGCAGCCCAGATGGCCGGCACCATCAAATGGCTGCTGTCGTCGGGTGCCAAGCCGGGCTCGGTCAAGGGCTCGGAATACACCACGCTGATCCCGATCACCAAGGAAAACGCCGACACTCAGACGGCGTGCTGGAATCTCTCCGACCTCAAGAAGTGATCGCAACGAAAGCTGCGCGTTCCGCGCCTGCGGAACGCGCAACCTTGCACATAAATCAGCGGAAGGCAGATGCGCGAGACACTGACGAGGCTCCGATATCGCTACTGGCCGGACCATCTCCTTGGCGAGATCCTGTCCAAACGCTGGACCGAAACCGCCATTCCGGTGATCCTGCTCCTGATCGTCGGCTTCGCGCTCAGCCGCTCGCTCGAGCACTTCCTCTCCCCGGCGAGCCTCGCCGACACCGCGCGGCAGGCCGGCGAGATCGGCTTCATCGGGCTCGGCATGGCGCTGGTCGTCATCGTCGGCGGCATCGACCTGTCGGTCGGCTCGATCTTTGCGCTGACGGATTTCTGCGCGCTCTATCTGCTCGACGTGCTCAACTGGCCGGTCCCCGCCGTCGTGGTCGTCACCATGATCGTCGGCGGGCTGCTCGGCGCCGTGAACGGCGTGCTGATCGGCTATCTCAGGCTGCGCGCCTTCATCACCACGCTGATCACGTTGATCATCTACCGCTCGGCCTACGATCTCCTGATCCAGCGCTATTCCAACGCCATCGCCTCGGCCTTTCCCGACATCCCCTCCTGGAACTTCATCGGCGGCGGCGATGTGCTCGGCATCCCCAGCGTCGCGCTGGTCTACATCGTGATCGCGATCTTCGGCCATATCTTCCTGACGCGCCTGCGACCCGGCTGGCACATCACCGCGATCGGCGGATCGCGGCGCTCGGCCTACAATTCCGGCATTCCCGTCCGCCGCACCATCGCGCTCTGCTATGTCGCGAGTGGCGTCCTGACCAGCATCGGCGCGCTGTTCTTCGCAGCACGGCTCGGCACGGTCGGCGGCGACATCGGCGTCGGCCTCGAGGTGATCGTGCTGACGGCAACGGTGCTCGGCGGCATCACGCTCGGCGGCGGCAAGGGATCGGTCGTCAAGTCCATGGTCGGCGTACTCATCGTTCTCCTCGTCACCAACGGGCTGACCGCCATGAACGCGCGCGGCGGCGTCAACCGCATGGCGCTGGCGTCGATCCTGCTGGTCGCCGCGATGGTCGACATCCGCTGGCAGAAGAACCGCACCCGCATCATCAGCAAGGTCTATGTCGCCCCGACCTACCATGCACTGCCGCCACCGCCGCCGACCGAGATCGGCCAGGGCGGGCCGTTCGAGCAGAACGACAGGCTGCGCGAGGTCTCGCTGATCGGGCTCGGCCGGATCGAGGCGCCCGAGGACGTCATCCTCGATCGCAACGACGTGCTCTATGCGGGATCGCGGCACGGCGACATCATCCGCTTCTTTCCGCCGGACTACGAGCGGATGGAGGTGTTCGCCCATATCGGCGGCCAGCCGCTCGGCATGGCGTTCGACAAGGAGGACAACCTTTATGTCTGCATCGGCGGCATGGGCCTCTATCGCATCAAGCCGGACGGCACCGTGGAGAAGGCGACCGACGAAACCAACCGCAGCATCTACTCGGTGAACGACGACAGCCGCCTGCGGCTTGCCGACGACCTCGACATCACCGACGACGGGCTGATCTTCTTCTCCGAGGCCACCGTGCGCTACGAGATGGACGAATGGCCGGTCGACGGGCTGGAAGCGCGCGGCAACGGCCGCATCATCTGCTACGACACCAAGACGGGCGCGACCCACACCGCGCTGCGCGGCCTCAAATTCCCGAATGGCGTTGCGGTCGCCAGCGACGGGCAATCGATCCTGTTCGCGGAGACCTTCGGCTGCTCGATCAAGCGCTACTGGTTCGCAGGCCCGAAGAAAGGCGACGTCGAAATCGTCATGGACAATCTGCCGGGTTACCCCGACAACATCAACCTCGCCTCGGACGGCAATTACTGGCTGGCGCTCGTCGGCATGCGCAGCCCCTCGCTCGATCTCGCCTGGAAGATGCCCGGCTTCCGCCGGCGCATGGCCAAGCGCGTACCGGTCGACGAATGGCTGTTCCCGAACATCAACACCGGTTGCGTCGTCAAGTTCAACGAGCAGGGCAAGATCCTGGAATCGTTCTGGGACCTCAAGGGCCTCAATCATCCCATGATCACCTCGATGCGCGAGCATCGCGGCTATCTCTATCTCGGCGGCATCGCCAACAACCGGATCGGCCGCTTCAAGCTCGACAATGCCGATCCCGACTTCGTGCAATACGACAGGCGCTGGGGGAAGTCGTCGTGATCGCCGCCATCAGCGAATTCGCCAACCGCTTCCTCGGCCGCGGCGAGGCGGCCATCACCGTCCCGTCGTTCGACGGGGCGTTAAAGCCCAACCAGGCGCTCGAGCAGGCGGAGATCCTGCTCGCCTGCGAGGCGCCGGAGGATCTCGCGACGGACGGCACGTCGCTGTTCCTTGCCGACGGCGTGCGGCTGCTACGCCTGAGCGGAGGTACGGCAACGATTGTTCGCAGCTTCGAGCGGCCGATCTCAGCGCTCGCGTCCCTGCCGGGCGGAGCCCTTGCCGTCGCGCTGGGCGGCACGGAAGTTCGGCTCTACGACAACGCTACGGCCGAAACGCCGGCGGCCACGTTCTCGCAAGGCCTGCGCGCCGTCAACGCGCTCGCGCCCGCACCCGACGGCACGCTGATCGCAACCGACGGATCGTCGTTGCGCGGCGTCGACGACTGGGCGCGCGATCTGATGGAGCTGGGCAAGACCGGCCGGGTGCTGCGGCTCGATCCGAAGAGCGGCGCGGTCACGCAGCTTGCCAGCGGGCTCGGCTATGCGTTCGGCACGATCGCGAGCAACGGCAACGTGCTCGTCAGCGAAAGCTGGCGGCATCGCGTGGTGTCCATCGCGCCGGACGGAAGCCGCAAGGATGTGCTACGCCACCTGCCCGTCTACCCGTCCCGGCTGTCGCCGGCGAACGGCGGCGGCTTCTGGCTCACCGCCTTCACCGCGCGCACCCAGCTCGTCGAATTCGTGCTGCGCGAGCCGGCCTATCGCCGCCGCATGATCGCGGAGATCGACCCGGAGTTCTGGGTCGCGCCGCGGCTGCGGTCCGGCCATTCCTTCAAGGAGCCGCTGCAGGGCGCGCACATCAAGACCATGGGCGTGATGAAGCCCTGGGCGCCGCCGCGGTCGTATGGTCTCGTCATCCGGCTTGGGGCCGACGGTCTGCCGCGCTATTCGCTGCACAGCCGGGCGGATGGCGTCAACCACGGCATCGTCGCCGCCATAGAATACGGCGACGACCTCGTCATGATCGCAAAGGGACCCGGCCGCGTCATCAGGCTGCCGCTGGCCTCCCTCGGCGGGGAGGGCCTCGCATGAACGACCTCGTCCTGTCGCTGTCGAAGGCGACCAAGCTCTACGCCGGCGTGCCTGCCATCGACGGCGTCGATTTCGACCTCAGGCGCGGCGAGATCCACGCCCTCGTCGGCGAGAACGGCGCGGGGAAATCCACGCTGACCAAGGTCATGGCCGGCGTCGTGACGCTGACCTCAGGCGGCATGACGGTCGACGGCGTCGACGTCACCCCGAAGACGCCGCTGGAAGCGCGCAACCTCGGCATCGCCATGGTGTTCCAGGAGAACAGCCTGGTGCCGACCATGACGGTGGCGCAGAACCTGTTCCTCGGCCAGGAGAAATTCTACAACCGCCTGCGCGGCATCTACATCGCGGCCCAGCAGTTCCTGCAATCGCTCAATTTCGACGTGACGCCGACGGCGACGGTCGGCGGGCTCGGCGCGGCCAAGAAGCAGATGGTCGAGATCGCCCGCGCCGTCCTGCACAAGGCGAAGGTGATCATCTTCGACGAGCCGACGGCGACGCTGACGCCGGAGGAGAAGAAATACTTCTTCGATCTGGTCAAGGACCTGAAGCGGCGCGGCGTCTCCATCATCTTCATCTCGCACGCGCTCGAAGAGGCGCTGCTGCTCGCCGACCGCATCACGGTGCTGCGCGACGGCAAGCATGTCGTGACCGACGACGCCGCACGCTTCGACCGGGCGCGCATCGTGCAGGCCATGGTGGGGCGGGACCTCTCCAACACGCTCTATGGCGCGCGCAAGGCGACGGTGCGCCCCTCGGGCAAGCGGGTGCTGACGGTGCAGAACCTGAAGATGGCGCCGATGGTGAAGAACAATTCGCTGTCGGTGTTCGCGGGCCAGATCACCGGCGTGTTCGGCCTGGTCGGCGCCGGGCGCACCGAGACGTTCAAGATCGTCGCGGGCGTCATGAAGCGCGACTTCTTCCATGGCGGCGAGGTGATCCTCGACGACAAGCCGGTCCGCTACCGCGTCCCCGCGCCGGCCGTGCAGGCGGGCATCGCCTACGTGACCGAGGATCGCAAGGTCGAAGGATTCTTCGAGACGGCGTCCATTGCGCGCAACATCTATCTCGGCCTGCTCGCCAAGTTTCCGAGGGGACGGGCCTGGCTGTCACGGCGTGAAAGCACGTCGACCGGAAAGTCCTGGATCGAGCGCCTCAAGGTGCGCGCCATCGGCGACGAGGCCAAGGTCGTCGAATTGTCCGGCGGCAACCAGCAGAAAGTCGTGATCGCCAAATCGCTGATCCAGGATCCGGAGCTGATCATCTTCGACGAGCCGACGCGCGGCGTCGATGTCGGCGCCATCGTCGAGATTCACGAGCTGATCAATTCGCTGGCCGACAAAGGCAAGGCGGTGGTCGTGATCTCTTCCTACCTGCCCGAGATCATGGCGCTGTCGGACCGCATCCTGGTCTGCAGGCAAGGCAAGGTGGTCGAGGAGTTCTCGGCGCTGGAGGCGACGGAGGAGGCCATCATGTACGCGGCGATCCACTGACGGCTCCCGTCGATACTTCGCAGGACGATCGACGCGAAAAAATCAGGCAGAACGCGATCTGGAGGCGGACTGCCCGGTTCGCTCGCTCAACAGCTTGCCCGTGGTCGTGTTGACGAAGTGCAGCGACATGCAGGCCGGGCATCTCACCGGCACATAGCTATCCGCCGGCTCGGAACTCTCGGGCCGCTCATCATCGATCCGATGCTGGACGTTCATGCCGGTGCGCGGGCACCTGAATAGGATTTGCCGGTGCATGCTCCTTACATGCGCCCGAACGGCGGCCGGCGAAATTGCGGACGATCCCTTACGGACCTTTCCCAGGTTTGCGATGGGTCAAAGGCGAACCGCCTTCCCGCGCCTATGCTCTCTCTGGGATCGGGCGCGCTGTCCGGTGCCGGACGAAGCGGAGCCCGGACTCCTAGGCACTCCGGGCGCCGCTTCGGAACACTGGGTTTGGTGACCGTGCGTCGCCGGCAACAGGCCACCATCTGGACCGCCTCGATCAGGAGAGCAGCCATGATGTCCGCCAACCTCGACGATCTCTCTGCGGCCGTGCGCTACGCGCTCGAGACGACCCGTGCGACCACCGTCTGCCCTTTCCACGGCGAGGTGATCATCCGCGTGTGTGACGATGCCGCCGAAAGCCACGCCTACGAACGCGTCAAGCGCATCGTGAAGAGCGATGGAACGGCCTTCGAGGCCGACGCGCTCAGGGACGAGATCGGCCGTCAGCTTGCACGCGCCGCGGACGGCCGATGCCCCAAATGCGACCGGACCGGTGCAGCCAGCTAGGCACTCGGCCCCCGTCCGCCGTTCAGGATGCCGCGCGTCTGGAAGCGCTCTTGCCTGACCTGGAGGGCTCGAGGCTGCGCGGCCGCCCGATCAGATATCCCTGCATCTCGTCGCAGCCCTCCTGCACCAGCAGCGACATCTGGGCCTCGGTCTCGATGCCTTCCGCGAGGACGGGCACTCCGAGACCATGGGCGAGGCCGATCACGGCCCGTACGATAGCGAGCGATCGCTCGCTCTGGCCGAGCGAGGCGACGAAGGAGCGATCGATCTTGATCCGGTCCAGTGGAAACGCTTCGAGATATGACAGCGACGAGTATCCCGTTCCGAAATCGTCGAGTGCGATCAGGATGCCGAGCGCCTTGAGCGACTGCATCGTCCTCTTGGCGCGCGGCATATCCTCGATCAGGACGCCCTCGGTGATTTCAAGCTCGAGACGTGCGGCCGCAAGCCCGCTGTCGCGCAGCGCCCGGCGGACCTGACGGTCGAGATTTTCCCGGCGGAACTGCGCCGCCGAGACGTTGACGGCCACCCGCAGCGGCTGATCCCATGATGCCGCTTCCCTACACGCCTCCATCAGCACCCAATCGTCGATCTGCGCAATGGAGCCGCTCTGCTCCGCGATCGGAATGAACTCGCCCGGAGGGATGATCCCGCGCACCGGATGCCGCCAGCGCACCAGCGCCTCGTACGCCTTCAGCGTGCCGTCGCGGTGCTGTTGCGGCTGGTACTCCAGATAGAGCTCGCCCCGCTCGACGGCCGTCCGCAAATCGTGCTCCAGCGCGCGGCGGTCCCGCAGCTGCTGGTCCATCGCGCTGGTGAACAAGCGGATGGCGCCTCTGCCCTCGTGCTTGGCGCGATACAGCGCGGCATCCGCATTCGCCAGCAGCGACACCGGATTGTCGGCGTCCCGCGGATAGAGCGCGACACCGACGCAGAGATCGATCTTCAGCACATGGCCATCGGCCTCGATCGGCTGCTCGAATTGAGCCCGTATCCTCGAGGCGAGCAGCTCCGCGGTCGCCGGCAGCGGCGACTGATCGGTGATGCCGATGAATTCGTCGCCGCCGACGCGCGCCACGTAAGATCCCTGCGCGGCTTTCTGCAGGCGTCGCGAGGCCTCGCGCAGCACGGCGTCGCCGACCGCATGGCCGAACCGGTCGTTGACCTCCTTGAAGTGGTCGAGATCGATGCAGAGCACGGCGAAGGCGCTGTCCGTGATCTCCGCGCGCTCGATCGCGGCGCCGAGGTGCTCGTCGAGGGCGGCCCTGTTGGGCAGCTCAGTCAGCGCGTCGTGACACGCGAGGTAGCTGACCCTCTGCTGTGCCCGGTTCCGTTCGGTCACGTCGAAGGCGACGCGGACATGGGCGGACTGCCCCTCATAAGCGAGCGGCCGGGAATCGATCACCACCTCGATCACCTCGCCATCGGCGGTCCTGTGCAATTCGCAGTCGCGTTCGGCGCCGGCTTGCGGCTCGCCATAGGCGAGCTGATGCTCCGACATGGCGAGAAGATCCTGGCGGGAATAGCCGTAGTGCCTGCACATCGCCCCGTTCACGGCGATGAGCTGACGCGTCTTCGCATCGACCACCCACATCGGAAGCGGGTTCTCTTCGAACAGGAGACGGAAAGAGGCTTCCGCTTCCGCAAGAGCCATCGCGGTTCGATGCCGCTCCGTGATGTCCTCGTGGGTGGCGACCCAGCCGTTGTCCTCCATCGGACGATGCCGGATCCGCACGATCCGGCCGTTGGTCAGCTCCACGGTCGTATCTGAATCGCTGGCAACCACCGGGACGCTATTGCGCCAGACCAGATAATCCGTCTTCTCCATCTTCGGTGCGCTGCCGATCGAATAGCGCAAGTCGACGATGTCGTTCAGCTTCATACCCGGTCGCACCAGCTTCGGATCGAGATCGTAAATCTCGAGATATTGCCGGTTGCAGACGATCAGGCGCTGATCGGCGTCGAAGAAGCACAGACCCTGGGACATGTTGTTGAGCGCCCGGTCGAAGCGCTCCGCGAACGCGGTCGCAGTCTGCTCCGCGGCCCGCGCGCGATCGCCTTCCAGGGCCAGCCGTTCGTGGGTCTCGACCATTTTCACGAAGGAGCGGAAATTGGTGTTGATCATCCGGGCGAGCAGGGCCAGCAGCGCCATCAGATTGATGCCGACCGAGATCATCATCCCGTCGCCGGAGAGCAGCAGGAGCGTGGCGACCGGCGCACCGGCGATCAGCATCGTCAGTCGCGACGCCGGCGGGAAGCTGCCGAGGCAGTAGGCGGTTCCGACGCATCCCATGAAGATGAGAAGCGCAATCGGTGCGCGCAGGCCGGGATCGACGGCCATGAACAACGCAAGGATCCAGATCACGAAGCTGGAGCAGATCACCACGGTGGCGAGACGCGCTCTTGCAAGCTCGCGATAGGATTCCTCGGCGGTGAAGTCGGCCTTCTTCAGCCGCAGCCACTGCGCCAGCCGAAACAGACAGATCGCAAGGAGCGCGCCCGGCAAGGCAAATCTCAGCCATGCCGACACCGTATCCGGCAGGACCAGGCCGACGCTGATGCTGTCGACCAGAAGAACGGCGTAGAGAACCGGCACCTGCTCGCGCAGCACCCGGAATTGCTCGACGAGCAGCGAACGGCCGAGTGGGTCGGTCGTGTCACCGACCTCGAATGCGTCACGAACCCGCGCGAAGAAGCTCATCAAGATTGTCCCGGCCGCTTCAAAGGCTAGGACAGAGAGGCGAAGGACACGTAAAAGCGCTTGGTGTCTTCGACCTTAACGGGACCGTTACGCCTTCAAAGAAGCCAGTCCCGTCAATGAGTTCCGCGCCCTTCATGCGTTCCGCCTGGGGAACCACGGATGCATCGCCTCGGCGCGATCTCCCTGCTCAATGCTCCACCCGGTACAGCCGCCATCGCGCCGGCACGCCCTTGAGCTGGTGCACGCCGTGATCCCTGAAGCGGATCTCGGATTTTGCCACGAGGTCCCTGACCGCGCTCGACACCAGCACCTCGCCGGCCCGCGCCTTGGCGGCGACGCGCGTACCGATGTGAAAGGCAAGACCCACCATCTCGCCGCCGCTCACCTTGTATTCGCCGGCATGCAGCCCGACCCTGATGTCGAGCCCCAGCGTGCGCACGGCCTTCTGGATCGCAGTCGCACAATTGATTCCAGCCGCCGGCACCTTGAACGTCGCCAGGATGCCGTCGCCGGTCGTCACGACTTCCTTGCCGCGCGAACTCTTCAGCTCCTTGCGCACGGCGGCGTAATAATGACCCATGACCTTGGTCCAGCGCGCATCGCCGAGCTTGGCGGCTTTTGCCGTGGAGCCGACGATGTCGACGATCAGGATCGTGGCCAGCACTTGCTTGAGCTCGGCGCCACCCTCCACCGTCCTGCGGCGGGGCGCGATTGATCCGGAGAGCGGCTCATAGCGATGGCTACGACGCCGGGCGATCGCGGCTTTGGCATAGTCCTGGGCACGCTGCGCCGTGCCGCAACGGACGGTCTTCTCCTGCGGCAGCCGCGTCCAGTAGACCTTGCGCCCATCGCCGGCACCCTGGACCTCCACGGCGCCCCACTTCAGGAAGACAGCCGAACCTACGCGCCTGACACACCACGCCTTCGACGTGTATCCGGATACGTTCGACTGATGAACTCCGATGCGTAGGAATTTGGGCATGTCGCTGCAGGCAATCGAAGGACCATGGGCACGAGCTGGGCCGAAGCGTAGTCACCCATTCCCACATTGGCAACAAGGCAAGCATGGGTGGGGACGCCTGCCTTTGGCCCGCAGCTTCCGCCGTCCCGCCTTTGAAGCGCCTCACCCGTGATATGCGAACAGCTCGATCGGATCACTGAAGCCGCGCACCTCGTGCTTGCCGACGCGCTCCAGCTCGCACTTGCCTTCCACCAGCTCGGCAAAGTCGCGCGACAGCAGCACTGTCCGTCCCAATGTCTTGGTGAGGGTCTCGAGGCGCGAGGCCATGTTGACGGCGGGCCCGATCACGGTGAAGTCGAGCCGGCTGGTCGATCCGATATTGCCGTACATGACGTCGCCGACATGGACACCGATGCCGTAGTTCAGCGGCGCACGGCCCGTGCCATTGTTCCGCTCGTTCAAGGCCGCCATGGCCCCACGCGCCTCTGATACGGCGAGAAGCAGGTTTGCGCAGGCGTTGGGCGCTTGCAGCGGAAAGATCGCGAGCAGGCCGTCGCCGATGAATTTCAGGATCTCGCCGCCGTGCCGCGCGATCGGCTCCGACATGGCGTCGAAATAATCGTTGAGCAGGTCGATGACGTCGTCGCGCGGCCAGTTGTCGGAGATCTTGGTGAAATCCCTGAGGTCGCAGATCATGATCGCGGCACGCACCGTCGTGCCGGTGCCACGCCTTGTAGCCCCGGCCAAAATGAGCTCGCCGGCATGGGAGCCGACATAGGTCTCCAGCAGGGTTCGCGCCAGGCGGTTCTTGATGCGGATTTCGCTGACCAGCGCCAGCACCGGCAGGACCTTCCTGAGGGCGGCGATATGCGCGGCATCGAAACCGCCGGGCCGATCGGTCGCGAAGGTGACGACGTGCTGCTTGCCGAGGGTGTGGTACAGCGGCCAGGCGACATAGTCGGTCAAGCCGTTGGCCCGCATCTCGCCATAGATCGCGTGCTTTCGGCCGAGCGAGGGATCACGCTCGAGATTTTCGCGCAGCTCGTCGGCGCCCTCGATGATCTCGCTGGCGGGACTTCCGATGTACTCGGATCGCTCGCGGACGTCGTAATCCACCCGCGCGATCTCCGATCCCTGCATTCCGTCGGACCAGAACATCCGGGCGCCCAGCCATTGCGGATGATTGATCTGGACGTGAAGCGTCGACCGCTTGAGCGGAACGCCGGCCTGCTGCAGGCGGATGCACATCTGGGCGAAGATGTTGTCGATGAAGCGTTCGTCGCGCGTCCCGTTGGTCAGCCAGTCGATGACGCCGTCGGCCTGCGTGGGGGCATTGTTGGTCGGTGGCGCGGTCATCGCTTGCCCTTCAGCGGCGGTTTGCATCGCAGCACATATCGTACTCCGGCCGCGCGCCGTCAACCTGGCCAGTTGCCCGGATTGTGCGCAAGGAGTGAGGGCGCTAAAGCGCAATACGATTAGGCTGAATCGTCATCGCGCTTTAGGTTGTTGTTTAAGCATGATCTTTTCGGAAAGCCGCTGCGCACTTTTCCGGATCATGCTTTAGCCGACCAGCCGGATCGAGCCCAGCACCGCCAGCCCCGACACCAGCACGAGCTGCGAGGCCGCGACGAGTTCCACCTTCAGCGTGTCTTCGTGCGACAGTGAAAACTCCTCGCCATCGAGGCGGACGCGGCAATCGCCGCGCGCGGCATAGACCAGATGAGTGCCGGCATTGAGCTGCCGCGCGCCGGGCTCGCGGAGCGCCACGAGCTCGATCTCCGCCGCGCCGCGCCGGGCCATCAAATTGACGACTTCGACGGGGCCGTCTTCAAGCGCGGTCACGATCTCCATTTCGCCGGTGAAGCGCACCGTCGTGAAAGGTTCACGCTCGTCGAACTCCTGCGTCGGCGACTTCAGCACCAGCCCGCGCCCGCCGACGACCATCTGGAGCCGGTCGATGCCGGGCATATGAGAGAACGGACCGGGCGCCACGATCGGCGTCGACGCGAGGCGCCAGAGCAGGCTGCTCCAATCCTTCGCCACCGCGTCGGCGCGCCAGGCGCCCGCAATGTCGGTGAAGATGCCGCCGCCGTTCTTCCAGGGCGAGCGGGTATAGGTCTCGGATTTGAGCAGCGTGGTTTTCATGGTCTGAGGCGGTCCAGGAAGGCATGTGGTCGACATGGCCCGCCATCATGCGCGGGTTGGGTCAACTTTGCCACCCGGATTCACGCAACTCTCACTCGCGCCTGTCACGCGTTCGCGTCACTCGCTCTTGCCGCTCTTCAGCTTCGGCAGAGTCTCGACGATCCTCTGCTTCCCATCGACGATCTCGGCCAGGAAGCTGGCGCGGTCGATGTCGCCGTTCTGGTCCCAGCTTGCTTCCATCAGCATGCCCGGCACCTTGTCGGGCGTCAGCGTCAGGCCTTTCATGGCGGCGCCAAAGGCCTTGCTGTCGAACTTGCCGATCTTCTCGGTGACGTATTTGACGAGATAGACCGCGGTATAGCCCTTGATGCCGTTGTGATCGGGCCGGTACTTGTAGCGCTCGGTGAACTTCCTGGTGAAGTCCTCGATGGCGGCAATCGGCGCGTCGGCGGACAGGCCGACATGGCCGCGGACACCGTTGGCGGCGGGGCCGGCGAGCTCGACCACCTTTTGGCTGAGCAGCGTGGTCTCGCCGAACAACGGCGCTGAAAGGCCCTGCCGCTTCGCCTCGATCAGGAAGCGGGCGCTCTCCTCCTCGTTGGTGTAGACGAAGATCGCATCGGCCTTGGCACCCTTCAGCTTGATGACGTCGGAGCCGAAATCGACCTGACCCTGCTCGGTGGAAATGTCGGCGGCGATCTCGATGCCGCGTGTCTTCATTTCCTTCAGGAAATTATCGTGACCGCCCTTGCCGAAATCATTGTTGACCCAGAGAACCGCGACCGACTTCACCTTCAGCTTGTCGTGCAGGTAGTTGGCGATCTTGGGCATCGAGAATTGCTGGCCGAAGGCGGTGCGGAACACGAACGGGTTGCCTTGCGTGGTGATGTCCGCAGCTTCGGCACCGACGATCTGCGGCACCTCGGCGGCCTGTGTCAGCGCCATGTTGACCTTGACCGAGCCGGAATAGATCGGCCCGAGCACGACGTAGGGATCCTTGTCCAGGACCTTCTGCACCTGCGCGCGCGAGACGCCGGGATTGCTCTGGGTATCGAGATGCTCGGTCTGGATTTTCCGCCCGAGAATGCCGCCGGCATTGTTGATCTCGTCGACCGCGAGCGCGACGCCGTCGCGCCAATTGGTGCCGGAAACCGCGCCGGGCCCGGACAGCTCGATGACATCGGGGACGTAGACCGTATTCTGCGCCTGCGCGACGTTCAGCCATAGCGATACCGCGAGTGCGATGCCGGCCGGCCCTGCGAACTGCCTCATGACGTACTCCCTCCCACTTTGCTCTGTTGTTATCTTGCTTGATCGGTCCTGCCGTCGATGCCGAGCAGCCGTGCCGGCGTTCGCCAAAGCAGGCGATGCTGATCGCCGGGATCCGGAAACAATCGTGAGAGCACCGCGAGCAGCGGCCCGTAGTCGAGCCTTTCTGTCGCGCGCAGGAACGGATAGTCCGAGCCCCAGACGCAGCGATCGAGCGTGAAGGCTTCGACCAGCGCGGCAATGAAGGGCCAAACGTCTTCGTACGGATGCGGGACTTGCGAGAACTTGTAATAGCCGGACAGCTTGACATGCGCGTCGCGCTCGCGACCGATCGCCAGCAGCGTCTGAAATGCCCTGCCGCTCACGCCCTGCGCGACCGACGGGCGGCCGCAATGGTCGATCACCAGGCGCACGTCGGACTTTTCGATCAGCGGCAGCAGGTCAAGCAACTGGTCGTGCTCGACCTGGATCTGCAGGAACAGGCCGAGGCTGACCAGCTTCTCCAGCAACGGTGCAGCCGCGAGGTAATGGCCGGCGCCGTGGAACGGCACGTTGAAGGCAACGCCGATCACGCCGGCGGCCTTCAGGCGTTCGAGCTCGCCGATGCCGACGTCGTTCTCGACCACCGCAACGCCCCTGAAGCGGCCGGCGCCCTGCGCGAGCGTGTCGAGCAGGATGCGGCTATCGCTGCCGTAACCGGTGTTGGTGGCGACGACGAGCGCGTGGCGAACGTCGAAGGCGTCGAACACGCGAAGGAGCTGCGCCGCGGGCGCGATCTCCTGCCCGGTCGGCCTGTACGGCGTGTCGTCCGAATAGGGAAAGCGAACGGGATCGATGGCGTGGATGTGGCAATCGATCCTGGGGGACACCGGCAGCGTCATGGCGCAAAGCTCCCCGGCTGTTCAGAATGTCGCTTCGATCGCCTTGATCAGCTCGGGCGTCACCTCGGGCATGACACCGAACCAGGCCTTGAAGGCGAGCCGGGCCTGATTGAGCAGCAGGCCGAGCCCGTTCACCGTCACGCAGCCGCGCGCGCGCGCCGCGGCCAGGAAAGGCGTCTCCAACGGCGTGTAGATCAGGTCCGCGACCAGCGTCTCCGGCCGCAGGCGCGACAAATCGATCTCCAGCGCGCCCTTGCCGACCATGCCGCGATCGGTGCAGTTGACGAGAAGCGCGACATCGGCGAGCGCCGCGCTGCGGTGGTCCCACGCGACGGTGCGGATCGCGGACCCGAATTCGGCCGCGATCGCCTGTGCTTTCTCCGCCGTGCGGTTGGCGATGCGGATCTCGCGCGCGCCGTTCTCCAGCAGCGCCACCACCACCGCGCGCGAGGCCCCGCCCGCGCCCAGCAGCAGGATCGGCCCGGCATCGCCGCGCCAATCCGCCCTGGCATCGCGCAGGCTCTGCACAAAGCCGTTGCCGTCATTGTTGAAGCCGGAAAGCGTGCCGTCCTCCTCGACGACGACAGTGTTGACCGCGCCGATGCGCTTTGCGGTCTCGTTGACGCGGTCGAGCAGCGGCATCGCCGTCTGCTTGTGCGGCATGGTGACGTTGCAGCCGCGGAAACCGAGCGCGATCAGGCCGTCGAGCGCGTCCTCCAGCCGCTCCGGCTTGACCGCGAGCGGCACATAGGCGCCGCGAATGCCGTGCGCCTTCAGCCAGTAATTATGAATGACCGGCGAGCGCGAATGCGCAACCGGCATGCCGATGACGCCCGCCAAACCAAAACCATCCGCTTGCGGCATGCTGCGCTTCCATCCTCAGACCGCCTGCCCAACCGCAAGACGGCTTTCTCTCCCACGGCCGCAGCTTTCGGGTGCTCGACCATGCCATTTGTTCATTTGTACAATTTTATTAGGCGGATTGGCTATCGCGTGCAATCTGAATCTGCCGGCCGCGCGGCGTCCGGTCGACGCCGCTATTTGGTCGCCAATGCCGCTACCGGCCGCCACATGGGGTCGGGTTCAACCGATGCGAGCTGCCGGCAGCGGTCGCGCATCAGCTCGGCGGGACGATCATGGCCGCGCCGTTGCAACACCGTCTCGAAATCGGCCAGCGCATCGGCGAACCGCCGCGCGCGATAGGCGGCAAGGCCGCGCTCGTAATCGGCGATCCAGCCAATCGTCTCGCCCTCGATGGTGCCCTCACCCGCCATCCCGATCAGCTCGTGAACGGACAATCCCTCCTCCCGTCCATAGACCGCGATGCTGTCGACCTCGCGCGTGACGACGGTGCCGCGCGCCAGGCGCTCGGTCGTCTCGCCGACCAGGATCTGCGTGCCATAGGACTTGTTGGCGCCTTCGAGCCGGCTGGCGACGTTCACGGCATCGCCGATCACGGTGTAGTTCAGCCGCAACTCC
This sequence comes from uncultured Bradyrhizobium sp., assembly GCF_936943645.1. GTDB lineage: Bacteria > Pseudomonadota > Alphaproteobacteria > Rhizobiales > Xanthobacteraceae > Bradyrhizobium. Next base: position 195,541 of record NZ_CAKZJO010000051.1, read on the forward strand.
GAGCCGATATTGCCAACCAGCATGCGGCCGGAATTGATGCCGATCCGGATCTGGAGCGGCTGACCGAGATCGTCGACCAGGCCAGATTCTTGCACGGCCTTGCGACAGGCGAGCGCGGCCCGGCAGCAGCGCGCGGCGTGATCGTCCTGCGGCTGCGGCGCGCCCCAGAACGCCATCACGGCGTCACCGATGAACTTGTCGATGGTGCCGCCATTGGCGACGATGATCTCCGAGGTGACGTCGAGATAGCGCGACAGCAGCGGCACGACACGATCGCCCAGCCGCTCGGACAGGCCGGTGAAGCCGGCAATGTCGATGAACATCACGCTGAGCTCCTGGACGCTGCCGCCGGGCCTCGCCTCGACGCCCTGCCGCAGCAGGCCACGGACGAGATCGGCCGGGATGAACTTGCGGAACGCGGACAGGCCGGACGCCATCTCGGCGATCGCGCCCGACAGGCTCGCGATCTCCTTGAGCCGCGAGGGGTGGCGGCGCACCTGCTCCAGCGCGAAGGCTTCGACATGCCTGAGCTCGCCGACCACGCGCGACAGCGGCGCGGCGATGACGGTGCGCGCCAGCATCGCCGAGGCCAGCGCTGCGAGCACCGCGCCGACGGCAAGGCCAAGGATCAGGCGCCGCAGCGTCGTCTCGACGGGCCCGAGGAACTCGGCCTCCGGAATCACGGTGGCGAGTGACCAGCCGGGAAACGGCAGCGGCGTCAGCGCGACCTCGTAGGCCGCGCCGCCCGACGTTAGCCGGCTTCGCCAGGCCTCCTTGCGGCCGGCCTCGCCGGCCTTGTCGAGCGCAAGGCGTGCCAGCGGCAGCAGCCTCGTATCGCCGCGCGCGGGGTGGAGCTCGTCGGCCTCCTTGTCCGGCGCCGCGACGAGCTCGCCGCTGCCGTCGACGATGAAGGCAGTCCCCGTGCGCCCGACCTCGAGCTGCGACAGGAAGCGCGCAAGCCTGGTATATTCGATGATGACGGCCAGAACGCCTTGGCGCTCCTGATAGACGTCGATCGGCCCTGCGAAGGCGATCGAGGGCCGCTCGCCGGTGGCATGATCCATCACCCTGAACCATTGCGGATCGTCCGCGCTGAGCCCCGCCTTGAACCAGGCCTGATCGGCAACGCGGAATGAGGTCGGCTCGAAGCGGCGATTGGCGAACTCGATGTCGCCGGGCACCACGTCGTATTCATCGACGCGGCGCTCGCCCGGATGATCCGTCAGCGAGATCTCCATCATCTCGAGGCGCCGATCGCCGAGCTTGTGCGCGGCGAAGAAGGAGCCGTCGGGCCAGCCGAAGGCGACCCAGGAGATCGTCGCCTGCGACTGCAATTGCGACAGGAACACGAACTCGCGCTTGTCGGCCTCGCGGGTGTCGAGCACGTTCTGCAGGAACAGCGTGCGAATCGCGGTATGCGCGGCGCGCGCCTCGTCGACGATGGCCGAGACCTCCTTGCGCACCGCCGCCACGATCTGCTCGTTGATGGTCGAGGCGAGCTGCCGGCTGGTCGCCTCCGCCGTGCGCCACCACAGCAGGCTGGAGAGCGCGGCCGTCAGCAGGATCGCCGCCAGGACCAGCGCGGATACCGCAAGACGGATGCTGACCGTCAGCCTTGCAATTTCGCGAAACTGCCGTCCGGGATCCACGTTCATCGCTGTTTCCGCCTGCCGGCCCGCTGGAGCCACTGACATGCTCTACGCCGCCGGCGCTCGCCCGTTACCTCTGGCAGCAAACGGATACCTGCCGCCAATGCCCGATGGCTACCGTCTCGATAGACCCTAGGCATTGGCCTTGAGCGGAGGTTTGGCCGCTAATGCCGGCCCAAGCGCACCGGCGGTGCGCCTGATCCAATCAGGTCTCACGGGTTCGTGAGCAGCCTCTTGTAACGCGGGCTGCGCGCGCATCGAAGGAGACCATGCGCGCATCGCCTGCCAGGGGATGCCATCTCGAACAGGAGAATCTCGATGTCTGCCAAACATGCCGTCACCTCGCTCGTCCTCGCCGGCGCCGTGTCGACCGCGCTCGCCACCCTCGCCGCCGCCGGCCCCCTGACCAAGGCCGAAGGCGAAGCTGCCATGGCCGCCAAGAAGGAGAAGTGCTTCGGCGTCGCGCTGAAAGGCCAGAACGATTGCGCGGCCGGACCGGGCACGACCTGCCAGGGCACCTCGACGGTCGACTTCCAGGGCAACGCCTGGAAATTCGTGCAGGGCGGCACCTGCACCAGCATCGACCTGCCGAACGGCAAGAAGGGTTCACTCAAGCCGGTCTGACCGCCGGCGCGACGCCGCCAGCCAGCACGAAACGGAGCAGCACGATGAGTACGGTGTTCAAGCCGACCGGACCAGCAGCCATGCCGCTTCGCTTCGCAGTGCCCATCGGCGGCGTCGCCGGGACGAGTTTCAAGCCGGAGCATCTGGCTGATATCCTCGAGGCCGGACCTCGGCGTGGCTTCTTCGAGGTCCACGCCGAGAACTACATGGGCGATGGCGGCCCGCCGCATCGTGCGCTGGAGGCGATCCGCCGCGACCATCCGCTGTCCCTGCACGGCGTCTGCATGTCGATCGGCGGCCCGCGGCCGCTCGACAAGGCGCATCTGGCACGCTTCCGCGGGCTCGTCGCGCGCTATCAGCCCGCGCTGGTGTCCGAGCATCTCGCCTGGTCCACGCATGAGACCAGCTTCTTCAACGATCTGCTGCCGCTGCCCTACACCGAGGCGACGCTGGCTTGCGTCTGCGACCACATCGACCAGGTGCAGGAGGCGATCCGCCGCCCGCTGCTGCTGGAAAACCCCTCGACCTATGTCGCCTTCCGCGAAACCGCGATGCGCGAGACGGAGTTCATCCGCGCCATTGCCGAGCGTACCGGCTGCGGGCTGCTGCTCGACGTCAACAATGTGTTCGTCTCCGCGACCAATCACGGCACTTCGGCGCTCGACTACCTCGCCGATTTCCCGCTGTCGCGTGTCCAGGAAATCCATCTTGCCGGCCATGCCGAACAGGCCGACGACGAAGGCGAGGCGCTGTTGATCGACAGCCATGATGGCCCGGTCGCAGACGCCGTCTGGAAGCTGTACGAGATCGTCATCCAGCGCCGCGGCGCGGTGCCGACGCTGATCGAGTGGGACAGCAAGATCCCCAACTGGCCGGTGCTGCAAGCGGAAGCCGCGGCCGCGCAGGCGATCCTCGATCGTCATCAGGCCACTGCGTTTGCGGAGGAACGTCATGCGGCCTGAACCCGGTCTGTCCTTTGCGGCTGCGTTTGCGCCGGCGCTGCTGGATCCCGCGCGCAGCACGCCTGCGATCGTGACGGGCCCGAACGGCAAATCCGCCAACCGGCGCTACGACGTCTACCGCAACAACGTCACGGTCAGCCTGATCGACGCGTTGGCCGCGGTCTATCCGGCGGTACAGCGCATCACCGGCACCGAGTTCTTTCGCGCCATGGCGCGCGTCCACGTGCGCAGCAATCCACCGACCTCGCCGCTGCTGTTCGAATATGGCCGCGAATTTCCGGCGTTCATCGAAACCTATGAGCATGCGCAGGATATGCCCTGGCTTGCCGATGTCGCGCACATCGAGCGGGCCTGGCTCGATGCCTATCATGCCGCCGATGCCTCGCCGCTGTCGCCGGCCCGCCTCTCGGCGGTGCCGCCCGATCGTCTGGCCGATGTGGTGTTCGTTCCACATCCAGCCGCGCGCTGTCTTCGTTCACAATACGCGGCCGTGACGATCTTTGCGGCCAATCGCGACGATGCATCGGTCATGCGCATCGATGCCTCGACGCCGGAAGACGCACTGATCACGCGGCCCGAATTCGACGTCACCGTGCACCGCCTTCCGCCCGGCGGAGCCGTCTTCGCCGACAGCCTGATGTCGGGACAGTCGCTCGGCGAGGCCGCGGCTTCAGCGTTGGACGCTGGGCCCGGGTTCGACCTTGCCGCGAACCTCGCCGGGCTGATCGAAGCCGGTGCCTTCATCTCGCTCGCCTGCGGAGACCCATCATGATCACGGACCAGCACATGACCACCGGAAACGGCCTGCCGTCGCCCTGGTTGCTCGTCGACCGGGCCAATCGCCTGGTGCAGCTGATTGCCACCCCTTCGCTGGTGCAGCTCGTGCTGCGCTTCGCACTGGCGGTGCCGTTCTGGCGCTCGGGCATGCTCAAATGGGACGGCTTCCTGAGGCTGAACGACACCGCCGTGACGCTGTTCAGCGACGAGTTCATGCTGCATCTGCCGGGCGGGCCCTATCACTTTCCGGCGCCGATGCTGATGGCGTTCCTGTCGGGCTGCGGCGAGATCATGTTTCCGATCCTGCTGGTGCTGGGGCTCGGCACACGGTTCGCAGGGCTCGGACTTCTGTTCATGACCGTCATCGTCGAGCTCACGGTGCCCGACGGATGGCCGATTCATCTCACCTGGGCGGCGATGGCACTCGGCATCATGGCCTACGGCCCCGGCAACATCTCGCTCGACCACCTCATCTGTCGCGCGCGATCGTCCGCGCGATAGACGCGCGATCTTATCGATCCACAAGCACGCCGTCATCCTGAGGTGCGCGCCCTTGCGCGCCTCGAAGGATGGGCCGCGAGCGCTTGTGGCCCATCCTTCGAGGCTCACCTTGCGATGCTATCGCATCACAAGGTGAACACCTCAGGATGACGGTTGTGGGCGTGGTCAGCAGTAGCCTGGTTGGAGGTCACATCCCGCTCAGACCGCTATCAACGGCGAGCGTCTGCGCGGTGACATAGACGCTTTCGTCCGACAGGAAGAACAGCACGGCATAGGCGATTTCCCATGCCGTGGCCTGGCGGCCGAACGGCACGTGGCCCTTGCCGCGATTGGGACGGCCGGCGCCGGCTTCTCGGCCGTTGGGGGTGTCGACCAGGCCGGGATAGACGAGATTGGCGCGGATGCCGCGGCGCGATCCGAAATGGGCGATGTTGCGCATCAGGCCCCCGAGTGCGGCCTTCGAGGAATCATACACCGCCATCTGCGAACCCGCCTTCAGCGCGGCGATCGAGGAGATGAAGACAATGGCACCGCCATCGCCGAATTTCGGCAGCGCGGCGCGGCAGCACAGCATCGGGCCGCGAACATTGACGTCGTAGATCCTGTTCCACTCTTCGGGGCTGACATTGTCGAGCCCGGTCTTGCCGAAAGTGCCGACGTTCAGCACCATGCCGTCGAGACCGCCCATGGCGCGATGTGCTTCCTCGATCATCCGGATAATATCGGCTTCGGACGTGATGTCGGCGGCAATCGCAAAGGCCTCGCCGCCTTCGTCGGTGATGCGCTTGACTGTCTGCTCGGCAGAGCTGCGGTTGAGATCGGCGACCGCGACACTGGCGCCCTCGCGTGCACACAAGATGCTCATGGCGCGGCCGTTGCCGATCGGATCGGTGGCAGCGTCGAACACCCGCTGCCCACCGCCGACGATGAGGATGCGGCGCCCCTTCAGACGCCCCCTGCCCGGCGCTTCGCCCAGTGACTCCGCGCTCGGCGGGCGGACGTAGCGTTCCGGCTTGGTATCGGTCTCGCTCATCGCGGCCACCTATTTCTTGCCGCCGTCATAGACCTTCATGCCGGCGGCGGGGTCGAGATCTGTCTCGGTGGCTTCGGTCAGCCGCGCCATCATCATGTAGAAGCCGAGCGCGACGATCGATTCGACGATCTCCTGGTCGCTGAAGTGCTTGCGTGCTGCCGCGAAGGTCGCCTCGGGAACGCGGACGTTCTCGACGACCTCGCGCCCGAACTTGAGCAGCGCGCGCTCGGCCTCGCCCAAGCCGGCGGCATCGTAGTCGCCGCGCTCGACCGCATCGACCTGCGCCTGCGTACAGCCGACGCCGAGCGCGATCGGCACGTGCTGGCGCCATTCATAGGCGCCGCCCTCGAGCTGGGCCGCCTGGAGAATCAGCAGCTCGCGGTTGACGGCGGAGAGCTTCTGCTTGTGCAGAATCGAATTGCCGAGCCGCATCGCCGGGATCATGTTGGCCTCGGCATGGGCCATCATGCGGAAGATGTTGAGCTTGACCGGCATGCGGTCGAACGAGGCGCGGATGTCGCCGCTCGTCGTCTCCGGATCAATCAGGGGCAGCCTTGCCACGATTCTCTCCCTTTGCTTTTCGTTTCTTGTTGTCGTCGTCATTCCCCGCCGCGATCAGCGACAGGAAGAAGGCAAGATAGCGGTCGATCGCCTCGATCACCTTCGGCCGCGGCGAGGGCGCCGCGCCCATCACGTAATGCTCGAGGCGGATATAGATGAGGCCGGCGGCGAACAGCCGGGCGGTCTCGCGCGGATCGGGCGTCTTGACGAGCCCCGCCAGCGCAAAACCGCGAAAATAGTCCGTCATCATGCTCTGCTCGCGCGCGTAGAAATGATCGGCGAATTTGGCGCGGATGCCGGGCACGCGGTTACGCTCGGCAGTGATGACCTTCTGGAACTGATGCTCGCGCGGATCGGACCATTGTTCGACGAGGTCCAATGCGAACTGCCGGCAGAACGCGGCGGGCTGGCGCGCGAGCTGCTTGTAGCGCGGCTCTTCGAGGCGGCTCGCAGAACTCGCGGGGCCATGCTCGCTGACGATCGCTTCCAGGATCGCGGCCTTGCCGGGGAAATGATTGTAGAGGCTGCTCTCGCGAATGCCGACGCGGCGCGCGAGTTCGCGCATCGAGGCGCCGCCATAGCCGCTCTGTGCGAACAAATCGAGCGCTTCGGTGAGGATGCGCTCGCGCGTCGTGGGCGCAGCCGCTTCCGCTGCGCTGGAGGTGTGGACAGCCATGGCGACTTGACTAACGAACGATCGTTCGCTAGTCAACCGTACGAACGATCGTTCGTTTGCCAGTCTGGCGGCAGCGGTCGCGGCCCGCAAGCCTGCTTCGGGCGCGGTTCTCGCGTTTCAACTCCGCTCCATCGAGAGGCGGAGAGCAATTTTGGGGAGACCACCTCATGGCGCGCTTTGTCCGCCTTCGCGTAGTTGCGACCAGCATCCTGTTGCCGCTGCTCGCGGCCAGCACCGCCTCCGCCCAAAGCAAGTACGACCCCGGCGCCGACGACAAGACCATCAAGATCGGCACCACCGCGCCGCTGAGCGGCCCGGTCTCGGCCTTCGCGCAGATCGCCAAGTCTGCCGAGGCCTATTTCCGGAAGGTGAATGACGACGGCGGCGTCAACGGCCGGCGCATCCAGATGATCATCGCAGACGACGCCTACAGCCCGCCGAAAACGGTGGAGCAGACGCGCAAGTTGGTCGAAAGCGAAGAGGTGCTGCTGATCTTCGGCGGCGTCGGCACGCCCACCAACAGCGCCGTGCACAAATATCTCAACGATCGCAAGGTGCCGCAGCTCTTCCTCGGCTCAGGCGCTGCGAAGTGGGACGACCCCAGGAATTTTCCATGGACCGTCGGCTGGCAGCCGACCTATCGCGACGAGGCGATCGCCTACGCCCGGTACATCAAGGCCAGCCACGCCAACGCCAAGATCGGCGTGCTCTACCAGAACGACGATCTCGGCAAGGACTATCTGAAGGCGCTGGAAGAAGGTCTCGGCAGCGGCGAAGCCATTGTCGCGCGCACCGCCTATGAGACCTCGGCGCCCACAGTCGATACCCAGATCCTGCAGTTGAAGACAGCGGGCTCCGACGTGGTTCTGGTCGCGGCAACGCCGAAATTCGCCGCGCAGGCAATCCGCAAGATCGGCGAGATCGGCTGGAAGCCCGTGACCATCATCTCCAACGTCTCGGCCTCGATCAGCGGCGTGCTCGAGCCGGCCGGCAAGGACAATTCCACCGGCGTCATCTCCAGCCAGTATCTGAAGGACGCCACTGATCCCGCCAACAAGGATGACGCCGGCTACAAGGAATGGCTTGCCTTCATGGACAAGTACCTGCCCGACGCCAACAAGAGCGACTGGCTCAACGTCTATGGCTACACCATCGCGCAGACGCTGGTGACGGTGCTGAAAGCCTCCGGCAACGACCTCACCCGCGCCAATGTGATGAAGCAGGCGACGAGCCTGAAGGATGTCAAGCTGCCGATGCTGATCAACGGCACCGCGGTGAACAACTCACCGGAGCATTACACGCCGATGACGAGCCTGCAGCTGATCCGCTTCGACGGCACGCGCTGGGTGCCGTTCGGCGATCTCCTGAAGAACTAGAGCATGCGACAGGTGCAAATCGGCAGCATGCGGGTGGATCTCGTCAGCGAAATCCCCGCGCTTGCCTTCGACAAGACCTGGCTGTTCGCCAATGTCACCGACGAGGTGATTTTGGAGAACCGGAGCTGGCTCGATCATCGCTATATCGAGCCTGAGACCGGCCGCTTCATTCTCAGCCACCACTCCTATCTGGTCCGCACGCCGCGTTGGACCGCGATCGTCGACACCTGCTGCGGCAACCACAAGAAGCGGCCGCGCGTGCCTGTCTGGAACGATCTCAACCAGCCCTATCTGGAGAATCTGCAGGCGTTGGGCGTCGCGCCAGAGCAGGTCGACTTCGTGATGTGCACCCATCTTCACGTCGATCACGTCGGCTGGAACACGCGCCTGCTCGACGGCCGCTGGGTGCCGACCTTCCCCAACGCGCGCTACCTGATGGGACGGGAGGAGTACCGGCATTTCGAGGCCGCGCATGACGCAGCGCCAAAGAACCCGGTCAACCACGGCTCGTTCGAGGATTCCGTGCTCCCGGTGGTCGCAGCGGGCCTTGCCGAGCTGGTCGAAACCAACCACCGCCTGTTTGACGATCGCGACGCAGCCTTGCGCTTTGCGCCGGCGCCGGGCCACACCGCCGGCAACATGCAGATCCATCTCAACGGCGGCCGCGATCACGCGGTGATGTCCGGCGACGTCATCCATCATCCCATCCAGTGCGCGGCACCGTGGCTCTCGAATGCCGCCGATGTCGACCCGGCCGCGGCGGTTGCAACGCGGATGGCACTGCTGGAGGAGCTCGCGGACACGCCGAGCTATCTGCTGACCGGCCATTTTCCGGCGCCGACCGCGGGCCACGTTGTCAGGCACGGCGATGCCTACAGATTTCGTTTCACAGATTAGGGAATGCCATCATGATGCTGCGCACCATCACGCTTTCGCTTCTTGCATTGCTCTCGGCCGCGCCCGCGGCGCGCGCCGAAGAGCCCGCCGCCTATCCTTCCCGCAAGATCAAGATGCTGCTGCCTTACGCGGCCGGCGGCGGCGGCGACGTGGTCGGCCGGCTGCTCGCGGACAGGATGGGCAAGACGCTGGGGCAGAGCATCTATATCGAGAACCACACGGGCGCTGCCGGCACGCTGGGCACGCAGATGGTCGCGACATCAGCGAATGACGGCTACACCATCACCGTCGGCGGCATGACCACCCACGTGCTGGCCCCGGCGATCTATCCGAAACTGCCCTATGATTCGATCAAGGACTTCACGACGATCGGCCGCGTCGGCGTCTCCTCGATCATCCTGGTGGCGACCAAGGATTTTGCCGCCAACGACATCAGGAGCCTGATCGCGCTCGCCAAGAAGGGCGAGCCGATCCAGTATGGCAGCTGGGGCATCGGCTCCACCGGCCAGTTCTGCGCGGAGATCCTGATGCAGCAGACCGGCATCAAGATCGAGCATGTGCCGTTCAACGGCATTGCCAAGCTTGCGGGCGACCTGCTCGGCGGCCACATTTCGCTCGCAACGCTCGACGTCGCGACCGCGACGCCGCTGGTGAAGGACGGCTCGATCAAGGCGCTGGCCGCCTGCGGCGAGCGTTCGCCAAGCCTGCCCGATGTCGCAAGCTACGCGGAACAGGGCGTGCCGTTCGACCGCAGCCTGTCCTGGGCGATGTATGCGCCCGCGGGCCTTGCGCCGCCGATTGCGCAGAAGCTGTCGGCCGCGTTGAAGGACGCGCTTGGCGATGCCGAGGTCAAGGAGAAGCTACTGAAGCTCGGCATCACGCCGCAATTCGTCCCGGGCGAGGAGCAGCGCGACATCAACGCCCGCGACATACTGGCCTGGAAGCAGGTTGCCAAGGATGCGGGCATCGAGGTCAAGTGAGCAAGTTGAGCAAGGGAGCGCGGGCATGAGCCGCATCTTCGGCGCGGTACGCCAGAACGGATATGTGGTGCGGGACATCCAGGCCGCGATGACGCACTGGATCGAGGTGATGGGTGTCGGCCCCTGGTACTACATGGATCGCGTCAAGACCGACTGGTTCCGTCATCGCGGGCAGGACTCGTCCGTCGAGATGAGCATTGCGCTCGCCAATTCCGGCGATCTCCAGATCGAATTGATCCAGCAGCGCAACGACGCGCCCTCGCTGTACAAGGAGTTCCTCGATGCCGGCCACGAAGGCCTGCAGCACATGTCCTACTGGAGCCACGACTACCAGGCGCTGTACGACAAGGCGATCGGGCTCGGCTACAGGATCGGGCATGAGGGGCAGATCGGCGGCGACAAGGGGCGCTTTGCCTATTTTGACACGCAGACCCATCCGGGCACGGTGATCGAGATCTCGGACATCAGCGGCACCAAGGGGCCGTTCTTCGAGAAGGTCCGGCAAGCCGCGATGAGCTGGGACGGCACGCGGCCGATCCGCGAGGTCGGCGGGGCGAAATCGTAGCCGGCAAGGCCGGCGCGGCACTTGCACAGCTGTGTGGTAGGGTCTGCTGATTGAAAACGCGCGGGCCGGAGACGGCCCGACGGGGATATCATCAGGGGCGCAAGATGAGCCGAGACCAGGTCTTTGGGTTGCTCCGCAATCTCAAATGGTTCGTGGTCCTCAGCCTGGTCTTTTCCGCGATCCTGTCGCTGCCGGCGCAGATCGTCGAGCTTTATCGCATCAGCTACGCCGATCTGAAGTTCCTGAACCTCGCCTTGCTGTGGCTGACGCTCCTTTTCATCGGCAGCCTGACATGGTTCGGGTCCGCCATGGTGGCTCTGGAGACCCGGGCCCGGCTCGCCGCCGAACCGACCAGAGCGTTCGACCGGACCGCCAGGTTCGCGCCGATCGTGCTGGGGGTGCTCCCGCTGATCGCAAGTGTCGCCGGACATTTCAGCGCAATCCCGTTGCGGCTCGGCGAAGCCGACGCCAGGCTGAGCGAGATCTACAATGCGCCGGGAAGCGCCTTCGACAAGTTCGACGCCTCGCTCGCGATCTCGGTGGGGCAATGGCTGCGCTGGAGCGGCTTCATCGTCCTCATTCTCACCGTTCTTGCTGCCTGGTGCTGGTACTTCGTGGCCAGGCAATACGCGAAGAACCCCTCCTACGTTCAACGCTTTCGCGGCCGGCGATTTCTGTTCGTCACGATCGGCCTGATCGTTGCGACCACCGTGATCTTCGCTGCCGGTCCGGCGAGCCTCGCCGGGCATCTCGGGCCCTTCGTCATCCTCGCTCTCTTCGCGGTCTGCGTCACCGCGTCCTGCACTTATGCAAGCCTGCTGACCGTTCGTTCGCGCCTGCCCTGGATGCCGCTGCTGATCGGCCTCGCCATCGTGCTGTCCTGGATCGACTGCAACGACAATCACACCATCCGGACACTGGACGGGCCGCCGCCGGCATCCGGGCTGGATTCGGCGACGTCCGAATTCACGCGATGGCTCTCCCTTCGGCCCGACCGTGACCAGTTCAAGCAGGACTATCCGGTCTACGTCGTGGCCGCTCGCGGCGGCGGCATCTATGCCGCCTATCAAAGCGCGATCTTCCTGGCCCGGCTGCAAGACCTCTGTCCGGCCTTTCGTCATCACCTCTTCGCCATCAGCGGCGTCTCCGGCGGCAGCATCGGCGCTTCGGTGCTCTCGTCGGCGCTGGCCACCGTCCCGCAGAAAGAGGCCGGCACGACGGCATGCCCGAAGATTGCCGCCTATCTCGATCAGAAGTCCGCTCTGAACGCGGGGCTTGAGGAGCCCGGACCGAATGAGCAGTACGTTCGGAACGTCCTGTCCGCCGATCTGCTGTCGCCTCTTCTTGCATCGACGCTGTTCGGCGACTTCCTTCAGCGCTTCATCTTCCACCCCATAGGGCCGTTCGACCGCGCCCGCGCCCTCGAACTCTCGCTCGAAAGTGCGGCACGATCCGGCGCGATGCCTGGACCGCTGGAGCAGCCTTTCATGTCGCACTGGCAGGCGAACGGCAGCAGGCCGGCGCTGCTCCTCAACTCGACCGATGCGGCTAGCGGGCGACGCGTGGTGTTTTCTCCGTTCACCTTCGGGACCGAAACGAGCGGAGGCAACGTCGATTCCCTCTCGTTCTTTCAATCGCTCAAATCCTCGGACAGTGGGCAAGCGAGCTCCATCCCCATCAACGTCCGCCTGAGCACCGCCGCCTTCGTCAGCGCGCGGTTTCCGTGGGTCTCGCCGGCCGCGACTGTTCTTGCCACGGACCCTTTGTCGCCGCGCGCGAACAAGATGCGGCTCGTCGACGGCGGCTATTTCGAGAACTCGGGCGTCGACACCGCGATGGACCTGATCGACGCGCTGCGAGGAACCGTTGCCGAGATCAACAAGTCCATCGACGATGCGCAGAACACCGAGACGAAACAGCAGGCGCATGTCTCGATCAAGTTGATCGTGCTCGGCGGCGGCAGCTATCCCGAGCGCGGCTCGTTCGGATTCGGGGAGATCCTCGAGCCGATCAACGCCCTGCTGAATACCCGCGATTCCCGCGGCTACATCGCGATCAATCGCGCCGCGCGCGCAATGCCCTCACGATCGCTCGTCAACGAGGTCCACGGCACGCAGGAGATCAGCACGGTCAGGGATCTCCGCCTCGCCACGCTGACGAATCCCTATTATCCGCTGCCGCTCGGCTGGACCATGTCGGACAAGACCCGCGAGATCATCGACAAGCAGAGCGGGCGTTTCTGGGACTGTGAAGCGAAACGGGATTTCACCCAGGACGATCCCAGCGGCGCGACGGCCGATTGCATCCAGGTGCTGCTCGCGCGCGAACTGAACGACACGGTCGACCAGGCCGCGCACGAGATCGCCATCGCGAACCATTACCGCGAGCTCGGAGATGCCCGCCAGGATGCTCCATCGCGTCTCGACATGCGGGCAATCAGCCGCTGCTATGCCGACGGGTCCGCCCTCCCGGTCAAGCTGTTCCAGATCCGCTCGCTGCAAGCGCTGGTGAAGGAGTGGGATCGCCATCCGGAGATCACCGATCTCCGACAGCTCGCCTATGTCCTTGCGACCGCGGCGTACGAGACTCTGGATTTCAGGGTGCTGTCCGAATACGCGGGCAACAGGACGGCAGCAGGCGGGCTCTATCGTGGCAGGGGCTTCGTGCAGCTGTCCCGCCGCGAGGGATACCAGGAGATAGGAGCGCTGATCGGCGAGCCGCTCGCTGACGAACCAGACCTGCTGTTCAACGCCAGCATCGATGCCCGGGCGACCTTCGCATTCTTTTTCGGCAACGGCCGCAACAAGCTGGCACCTTACTTCAGCGACACGCAGGAAGACTGGGAAGGCGCACGCACGGTGGTCGCAGGACGTCTGTCCGAACAACGGCTTCGCCAGCAGTCGGGCCCGATCCTCCGGACCGGCAAGCGATTGCTGGCCTGCCTCAGAGCGGCGCAAACGCCGCAATCGCCGGACAAGCCCAAATAGAGTTTGTTTTGCGGCGAGGGTCGGCTATTCTCGCAGCATTGCAGATCCCGGCTTTTGGGGGCCGTGATGAAATTTCTTTTTCTCTTTATTCTCGGCACATTGGCGCTTGTCCTGGAGCCCGCCGCAGCACTCGCCGACCAGCGCATGGCGCTGGTGATGGGCAATTCGGCCTATCAGCGCGCGCCCAAGCTCGCCAATGCCACCAACGACGCGGGCCTCCTGGTCGAAACCTTCAAGAAGGCCGGCTTCACCGTCGTCGAAGCACGCAACGATCTTTCCGCACAGGACATGCGCCGCACCTTGCGCGATTTCGGCGCGAAGGCACGTGGCGCCGACATCGCCGTGATCTACTATGCCGGCCACGGCATCGAGATCGACGGCAACAATTATCTCGTTCCCGTCGATGCCCAGCTCGAGAACGACACCGATGTCTATGACGAGACCATCGGCCTCGACCGCGTGCTGATCGCCATCGAGCCGGCGAAGCGGCTGCGCCTCGTCATTCTCGATGCCTGCCGCGACAATCCGTTCGCCAAGAACATGAAGCGGACGATGGCATCGCGGGCGGTCGCGCGCGGCCTTGCCAAGGTCGAACCGTCGAGCCCGAACACGCTGGTGGCCTTTGCCGCCAAGGCCGGGCTCACGGCGCTCGACGGCGACGGCAGGAACAGCCCCTTCGCCACCGCGCTGGCGCATCACCTCGCAACGCCCGGCCTCGATCTGCGCAAGGCGTTCGGCTACGTCCGCGACGAGGTGCTGCAGGCCACGACCAACAGGCAGGAGCCGTTCATCTACGGCTCGCTCGGCGGCGACGACGTCGTACTGGCGCCTGCGGCTGCGATTGCTTCGCCGCCGGCCGCGTCCGCGGGCTCCGGCGATGCGAGCGCATCGCGCGACTATGAATTTGCCGAGCGCGTCGGGACCGCGGAGGCCTGGGATCTCTACATCGCGGCGCATCCGAGCGGGTTCTACACAGATCTGGCAAAGGTTCAGCGCAACAAGCTCGCCGCGGCAACGCCCCGCACGCCTCCGGCCATGGCGGAGAACGAGCCGAAGAAGGTGCAGACCTCACCTGTCCTGCCGCCGCAGCCGGAGGCCGCAAAGCCCATGGCTGCACCCAAAATGGCGGCTGCTCCGGCCACCGTCGTCCCGCTCGCGCTCACGGGCGTCCCGGCAGGCGAGACGAAGAGCGTTGCCGCCGTGCCGGTCTCGACTTGCACCACGCGAACCGCGCGCCGCGGCAACGATGCTGTCGGCGGCCCGTTCATTCCGGTCTCGATCAAGCCGAATGTCGAGGGCGCGAGCGTGCGCACGATCGCGGTATCGCCGAACGGCCGGGAGGTCGCCACCGCGGGCGACGACGGCGTGATCCGGCTCTGGGACGCCGCCTCATTTCGACTGACGCGGGTGCTGCGGGGACACGCCGGGGCGGTCTATGCGCTCGACTACTGGACCGACGGCAAACAACTTGCCTCCGCCGGGTGGGACGGCAAGGTGAGGGTATGGGACCTCGGAAGCGACGGTCGCAGCTTGAGCTTCGACGCCGGCGCAAAGCAGTTCGCCGTCGCCTTCGCGCCGGAGCCATCGCTCAAATACCTGGCCTCGGCCGGCGAGGATGGCGTCGTGCGGATCTGGAACCTCGCGACCCGCGAGCTCGCCAAGAGCAAGCTCGATCACCAGAGCGGCGATCCCGCGCGCGCCGCGGTTCGCTCCTTGAGCTATGCGCCCTCCGGCTCGGGTGAATTCGTCTCGGCCGGCTATGACGGCAAGATCAGGTTCTATCGCACCAGCGGTGCCATCGACGCAAAGGACGCCTATGGCCGCAAGGCGCTGCGCGTGGCCTATTCGCCCAACGGCTTGCGCGTGGTCACCGCCGGCTCGGATGCGGAGCTCGGCTCGGCAAAGGTATGGGACGTCAGGAGCGGCGCATCGCGGCTCCTCGCCGGCCATCGGGATTATGTGGTGTCGGCGAGCTGGTCCGCGGACAGCAAGCGCATCGTGACCGGCGGCGGCGGGCGCGACAAATCGGTGAATCTGTGGGACGCCGACAGCGGCCGATTGCTCGCCAGCTTCGCGGGCCATCAGGAGGATGTCGAGGCGGTCGCGTTCTTCCCGGGCGGCACGCGGCTGATCTCGGCGAGCGAGGACAAGACCATCAAGGTGTGGGACATCGCCGAGCGGCGCGTGCTTCTCACTGCGATCGGATTCGGCGATGACGGCTATGTCAGCTACACGCCGGAGGGCTGCTACACCGGTTCGAACGGCATTGAAAGCCGGCTCAGCATCTCCAGCGGCAGCCGCTTCGAGCCGATGTCGCTGGAAGCGCGCAAGGCGATGCAGGAGCCGGCGGGGTTCACGTCGTTGCTGGCGCGGTAGGCGGCGAGCTGTGCTAGCATAGGCCTCGCGTCCGAACCTTCAGCGAGGCAAGCATGTCCAGCACTGACAAGGTTTTCGCCGGCTCGATCCCAAAGCTCTATGACGAGTATCTCGTCCCGATGATCTTCTCCGTCTATGCGGAGGACATCGCCAGACGCGTCGCGGCACGCGCTCCCTCGACGCTGCTCGAGATTGCCGCGGGCACCGGCGCAGTGACGCGCGCGGTGGCGGCGGCGCTGCCGCGCGGCGTACGTTATGTCGCGACCGATCTCAACGAGCCGATGCTCGCCGTCGCCGCGCAGAGGCAGGCGGACGATGATCGCATCACCTTCCGACAGGCGGACGGGATGGCGCTGCCCTTCGGCGACGCCGGGTTCGATGTGGTCTGCTGCCAGTTCGGCGCGATGTTCTTTCCGGACCGCGTCAAGGCGTATGGCGAGGTGAAGCGCGTGCTCAGGGGCGGCGGCACGTTCGTGTTCAACGTCTGGGACCGCATCGAGGACAACGTCGTCACGCACGAGGCGACGACCGCACTCGCCAGGATGTTTCCCGACGATCCGCCGCGTTTCATGACCCGGACGCCGCACGGCTATCACGACAAGGCGCTGATCCGATCCGACCTCGAACGCGCGGGCTTCCGCGACATCACGATCGAAACGCTGTCCGAAATCAGCCGCGCACCGTCGGCCGAATATGCTGCGACCGCGCTGTGCCAGGGCACGCCGCTACGCAGCGAGATCGAGGCAAGGGACGCCAGCAAGCTTCAGGCTGCAACCGACCTCGTCGCCGAGGCGCTCCGAACCCGGCATGGATCCGGGGCGGTCGACGGCAAGATCCAGGCGATCGTGATCGAAGCGCGGGCGTAGAGGTTACCTCGGCCTGCCTTGGCGGGCCGATAGCTACCACCAGCTCCGCTGCATCGGCTGCGTCGACTGATAATACTGGTACTGGCCACGCTGCCGGCGCGGATTGGCCTGCTGGACGTAGGGATCGCGCTGCTGGAAGAAGAAGCCGAAGCCGTTGCCGCCATTGTCCCAGCCGTCATCGCTGGCGATCATGGCAGGCGCGGTCGGCTTGCGCGTGATGAAGCCGCCTTGCGGCTGATCGCTCAGCACCGCGACGAACTCGGTCCGGTAATTGGTCTCGGCGCTCAGCGGCTCGTCCGAGATGATGATCGAGGAGCGCGGCAATGCGGTCGGCCCGATGCGGTCCCACACGTCTTGCGGGATGGTGATGCGGTCGAGCGCATTGCGGGCCTCGTCGCCGTTCTCGATCGTGACCACGCTCCAGCGCAGCCCCGTGTCGGTCTTGGCCATCGCCGTGAAGATATGGGTGCCGAGCGGCTGCTCGGGATTGCGGATCGTGACGGGGACCTCGATGCTGGTGTCGAACACCTCGCCGCCGCCATCGGGGGCCGGCTTGTGCGTGTTTCGCCGCACATAGAGCTTCTGCGTCGAACGGCTGATGTAGACCGAGACCGGCTCGCCCGCGAGCTTTGCGTCGGTTGCGGCCTTGACGGCATCGGCCTTCCTGGCCGCCGCGGCCTTGGCGGCGTCCTTCGTCGCAGCCACGGCATCGCGCTTCGGCTGCGCGGCAGCCTTGGCGGCGTCGAGCTGCGTCGCCGCGTCAGCGGCCTTGGTCGCGGTCTTCTGCTTCAGCTCCTCGGCCTTGGCGCGGGCCTGATCGGTTTTGGCATTCGCAAGCGTCTTGTCGGCGAAGGCGAGCTCGGCGTCAGCGCGGGCCTTCTGCTGCTCCAGCTTGCGCAGCAAAGCGGGGAGCGATGAAGCTTCTTTTGCGGCGACGGAAGCAGCCTTCTTGGCCTCGTCCGCAGCCCTTGTCGCCTCGGCGGCCTCGGCGGAGAGCTCGTTTGCCCGGCTCGGGGCCGCGGCGATGGCTTCCGGCTTCGGTACGAACAGCGAGGGGTGAGATATCTCGGTCGGGACTGAATCGTGGGGCGAGATGATGACGCGCATCCCGATATAGGTCTTGTCGAACAGGTTCTCGGCGAAGCCAAACGGCATGCGTACGCAGCCGTGTGAGGCGGCGTAGCCGGGTAGCGGTCCGCCATGCAGAGCGATGCCGTTCCAGGTGATGCGCTGCATGTTCGGCATCCAGGCATCGTCATACATGGTCGAGCGATGGTCCTTGTCCTTCTCGACGATGGCGAAGACGCCGGCCGGCGTCTCGCGTCCCGTAGTGCCGGTGGACACCGGCGCCCGCAGGATCCAGCCATCGGCGTCGTAGAAAGTGACCTGCTGGCTCTTGATCGAGACGATCGCCATGATCGGTTCGCCGGCCTGGCGCGGGGCCACCGCCTCGGCCGGCTGGCGCGCCTGCTTGGCCGCGCTCGCCGGCGCGACTGACGCCAGCACCGCCGCAGAAACCGCCATCGCCGCCAATGTCACAATTCCGGGAGGCCCCCGACGCCGCATCGCCTTGGTGGGTTGCGCCGTCGTCATCAGGTTTTTCATGCCATCCTCGGTCGAAATGCCGGCCCGCTCGTGCCGATCATGTATCAGATTGCGATCATTGAATTAAGAAATCGCAGCCGCCTTACGTTCCGTCTGTGGCGATATTCGGCACGGCCCGGCGGTAAACCCCTCATATACGACGGCCTGAGCCGGCGGAAGGTCGGTTGCAGCCCGGGCTGGTCCGAAGCTGGCGGCGGTCACTGCGGCAGAATGTCCGCCTCTGCCGGCGAGGACGCGCCCGTCAGGCGCCCAGTGCCTCGGGAGTTGAAGCCCCGCAGGAACCGCAGCGACAGCGTCCGGATATTTGCGACGTTGAGGAGCCAGGCCGTCGCGGCATAAGCGAGGCCGCCGGCGAGACTGACGATGACGAGCGCGACAAGGCCGGTGCCGCTGACCTGCGAACGCGCAACCAGAATGGCGGCCGCCATCGCCGCGGCCGAAACGGCAACCCCGGCAAGCCGGTTGACATCGAACGGCACGGGATGAGCGCGGTGCATCAGGACGACGGCAACGACGAGACCGATCGCCTCGGTCGCCAGCGTTGCCAGCGCCGCACCATAGATGCCGTAGCCGGCGACCAGCGCGACCATCAGGACCACGCTGACGACCAGCGTGGCGAAGGACTGCGCCGCCAGCATGAAGGGGCGCTCGGCGAGCTGGAAGCTGATCTGGACGTAGAACTGATTGGCGATCCCGAAGAAGCGGGCGAGCACCAGGGTCGGAAGCAGCGCTGACACGCCGGCGCGGAAGTCGACGCCGACGAGCGTGCCGGCGACCTGATCCGCCGCCAGCGCGAGCCAGACCGCAACGGGCGTGACGACGACGAGCAGAAGCTCGAGGCTCTCGGTCAGCCGCTCCCGCGTCGTCTCCCTGTTATTCTCGGACAAGGACCGGAACACCAGCGGCACGGTGGCCGCGGCGACGCTGGATGCGATCATGACCATGAACTGGCGCGGCAAGTCGGCAGCAACGCCAAAAATGCCGGCGGCGTCCTTGCCGAGCAGGTAAGCGACGATGAGCCGGTCGCAGGCCGAATAGACCGCAACGGAGAGGCCGGCGAGCGTCAGCGGCAGGCCGTAGCGCGCCAGCTGCATGAACTGGCTGCGCTCGAAGCGCGCGATCCTGGTGCGGTCGCCGACGAGATTGAGGATGATCCCGGTGAGGGACCCCAGGCCGAACGCCGCGAGCAGCCCCAATCCGCCCCAGCCGAGCCAGATGCCGACGAGGCCGAATCCGACACTGGACACGCTGCGCACGATCGAGATCGCGGCAAACCGGTAGGGACGCAACTTGGCGCGTTCGAACTCCTGGCCGACATCGACCGCATTGGCCATGATCGCGACGAACATGCTGGCGAGCAGCAGCTCGACGCTGACGTCGCTGCGGAACAGGAACACCAGCGGCGTGGTGGCGCAGAGCACCGCGACGGTCAGGCCGAAGGCGACCATCGCCGTGCCGCGAAAATCCACCTCCGCCGACATCGCCTGATAGCGCGACACCGAGAGCTTGATCCAGGCGAAGAAGATCGCGCCCAGGATGCCGGCGAGGCTGAGGCCGACGACATAGACGCCATACTCCGCCGGCGTCAGCAGCCGCGTATAGGCCGTGACGGCAAAGAAGCCCACCGCCGCAGGCAGGATATAGGCGATCAGATAGATCGAGAAATGGCGGTTCAGCATGCGAGCACGGGACCGGCAGCGGTCTTGCGAATATGACGGCGGTTAATCAATGCGACCTTGGCCGGGCGAAGGAACTACGCCGCAGCATCGCTGAAGAGTGTCACATAAGTCTGCAGATCGGGCCGCGAATGCGGCTTCGCAGCCGCTTTTGCGCATTAGCGTTAAATTTGCCCTTCCTCGAACAGTCAGGCGCAATCACGAAAGGAGACAATGGCCTGCGGGCGGCGGAGGTTAACCCAACACCGCGAAACCCCGGCGTCGCAAGGCGCCGCTTGGTACGATGCTGCGTTGGCTCGAAAAGGATCGTCGTGACCAGGCTCGATAGACGCGAATTCCTTCTTGGCGGCGCCGCAGCCCTCGCGGTGGGCGCGTCTGCGTCGGCGGCACCGGCTTCAAAGCTCGCCCAGCGCCGTCCGGGTTTCGGCGCGGCCGCAACGCTCTGGGATCTGCAGGCCGACCCGCGGCTCGGCGAAGCCATCAGCACCTATTGCACGCAGGTGGTGCCGGTGCTCGAGCTGAAATGGCCGATGCTGCGGCCGAATGCGCACACGTTCAATTTCGAGCGCGCCGACGCGATCCTGGATTTTGCGCGTGACAACGACCTGACGATGCGCGGCCACGCGCTGGCCTGGTATCACGACATTCCCGACTGGACCAAGCAGATCAAGGACGCCCGCGGCGTCGAGCGCGCCTATGTCGACCACATCGGCACTGTCGTCTCCTACTACAAGGACAAGCTGACCTCGTGGGACGTCGTCAACGAACCAATCCCGGACAATCCCCGCAGCCCGAAGGATCGACGCGATACGTTCTGGACCCAGCATCTCGGCCAGAGCTGGATCCCGCTGGCGTTCCGCACGGCGGCTGCGGCCGATCCCTTCGTCAAGCTCGCGATCAACGAATATGACATCGAGTCCGCCAAGGACTCGTTCATCGCCAAGCGCGCGGCCTATCGCAATTTGATCATGGACCTGCTCGACCAGGGCGTCCCGCTGCACGCCGTCGGCTTGCAATCGCATCTGCATGCCGAGCTCGAGATCGACACCCACGGGCTCGCCGAGTTCGTCACCGAGCTGCGCTCCTGGGGCCTCGAAGTGCTCGTCACCGAGCTCGATGTCGACGACCAGAAGCTGAGCGGAACTCCTGCGCAGCGCGACGCCATCGTCGCCAAGCGCGTCGACGATCTCCTGACCGCGATCTCGACCAGCGGCCCGGTGCGCTCGATCCTGACCTGGGGACTGTCGGACCGCTATAGCTGGATCAACGGCGTCTTCGCCCGCGCCGACAAGCAGCCGAACCGGCCGCTGCCGCTCGACGGCGAGTTCAAGCCGAAGCCGTTCCTGGACGTGATCAGCAAGTTCACGAAGGACGCTTGAGGGCGCTGGATCTCAGCGCGCCTCCGGCGCGACGGATTCGGCCGCCGCGTCCACGTGGTCGGGTACAAGGCTCGGCGCCCGGCGATCGCGCGAATTGAGGCGAAACACGTCGCGGATGTCGTCGACGGAGGTCGACGAATAGGACTGGATGCAGAGCGCGACCTGCTCGGGCGACGCGGCGCGCATCATCGCTTCGATGGCTGGACGATCGAGCGGCGTGTCGTCCCAATGCGAGACCGCGATGCTGTCCTCCGTGACCCGATGGGTCGCCAGATGCGCGGGCGAGCTCGCGACGAAATGGCCGTACATCAGATATTCCGAGAACTTCTTCTTCCGGCACAGCGCCAGGACCCAGTTCAAACCCGTCGCCGACTTGATTTGCGCGGTCATCGCACGCGCGGTGTCCTTGTCCCAGACCAGGGCATTACCGACGTAATCGTCGGCGGGGAAGGTGCGCTCCTTGATGCCAAGCAGCTGATCGACGGTGCGCAGCCACAGCCCATGCAAGGGGTGGTCGGCGCCGATGTCCTTCGGCGTGACGAACAGCGGCGTCTTCTCGGCCCCGGCATATTGGCCGACATCGAATTCGCGGAAGAACAAATTGTCCGAATCCAGGATGCAGACGCGCTGCTCGGGCGCGTCGAGCACGCCGGCGATCTTGAGAATCTGCTGGATGTGCCAGCCGTGGACGGGAGACGACAGCAGCGACAGCCAGACGCGCCGCTTGCTGATGAACTGAAGCGCCGGCGGCAGCGCGAACAGCCATTTCGGCAAGTACCGCGAGGCCGGAACGATGACCCGCTTGTCGGACGCGAAGCGATCGAACAGCGGCACGTCCTCATCGTTAACGAGAACATAATGCCGCGTGTATCCCGAAAGCCAGGTGTCGATGCTCTCGCTGAGCAGCGAAAAGCGTTCGATATCCTTGGCGTAGCTGGCAGTCAGCAGGGCAACGGAATGCATGGGAAGCGCGCTCGAATGGCCATCAGGCCGCACTCATATCCGCGCGGCGAGACCGGGGAAACTCACAAACGGAATCAAGGTAAAATGAAACGAAGCGTTAGCCATCCGGCAGGGAGGACCATGCCCGCCTGGAGCGAGCTCGTCAGCCATCACGGACGAATACGGGTTCACTCGCCAAAGCTGTGAATGACCCAGTTGCAGCTTGATTATTTGGCGCCACCGCGCAAGATTGTTCCTGCGTTTTGATTTGGACGAATATTTTTCGACTGGGGGGTCGTTATGGGTGTGATCGAATTTTTTGGGGGTACCTCGTTGAGCGACGAGGGTCGCAAGGACCTGCAAGACTTGCTGGTCGCCGAGAAAAAGTAGGCTTCATCGGCCGGGGCGCCGTACGAATCGTCAAGCTTCACGTTTCCAAAGACCACTCGCGCGCCGAGTTGAGGTCTCGCACAAGCTTGCGCCTGTAAACCGGCCGGCAAATCGACAAGAATTCGCCTGAGTGGATCGGTAGAACCGGTCTGGTTGGTTGATTCTTGCTCAGTTGTTTCTTCCGTCGGGACCGGGATTTGCCCTCGGCCTGACGCAAAAGGCCCAATTGATGGCGGACGACAGAATCGAACTCTTTGTCGGACTGATCGAGTCCATTGACGCGCCGGGCGCGGTCGAGACGTGCCGGCGGCTGCTCTCGGTCGACGAACGGCTCCGGGCCGACCGCTTCATGTTCGAGCGGCATCGGCGGCAGTATATTTTCGCGCATGCCATGCTGCGCCTGGCGCTGTCGCAGGTCGCCCCCAACGTCGCGCCGTCCGACTGGTCCTTTGGAGCCGGTCGCTACGGGCGGCCGTTCGTCGCGGCGCCCGAGACCTCGACCGCGCTGCATTTCAGCCTGTCTCACGCCGATGGCTGCGTCGCCTGCGTGGTATCGCGGCACGAGACCGTCGGCATCGACGTCGAAACCGTGTCGCGACGGGTGGCGCCGCTGTCCACCGCGCTTCGCTTCTTTGCGCCGGAGGAGGTCGAAACGTTGCGCGGACTGCCGGAGCCCGCCGCCACCGAGCGCTTCTTCGACTACTGGACGCTCAAGGAGGCCTATCTGAAGGCCAGGGGCTTTGGCCTCAATCTGCCGCTCGACGCCTTCGCGATGCAGGTGTCGCGCGAGGCCATCGAGATCAGCTTCAAGCCCGATATCGCCGACGATCCCGATGGCTGGCGCTTCTCGCTGTGCTCGCCATCGCCATCGCATCGTCTCGCGATCGCCGACGGCTCCCGTGCGGGCGGTGGCCTTCCCATCAGCCGGAATGCCTGGCCGCTGCAGCAAGCGGCTGAATAGTGCGCCGCGCTACTCCCTCTCCCCGTTCTTACGGAGGGAGGTGAAAGATCACCTCGCCTCTTCGAATCCTGCCAGCACCGAGGTCAGGTTCGCGCCCAGAATATCCGAGAGATAGCCGCCCTCCTGCACAAGCACGGTCGGCAGGCCCAGCCTGGCAAGGGCCTGGCCGATGCGGCGGAAGCCGGGCGTGGTGACGGCGAGCCCCTTGAGCGGATCATGTTCGGACGCGTCGAGGCCGAGCGCGATGACGAGCGCGCCGGGGGCAAAGGACTCGATGGCCTTGCGCGCGACCTCCATCGCCTGCATGTAGCCGTCATCGCCGGTGCCGATCGCCAAGGGAATGTTGAGATTGGTGCCGAGGCCCGGACCCTCGCCCCGCTCAGGCGCATAGCCCCAAACATAGGGATAATACGCGACGGGATCGGCATGGATCGAGATCGTGTAGACGTCCGGCCGGGCGTAGAAGATGCCCTGCGTGCCGTTGCCGTGGTGGACATCGACGTCGAGGATGACGACGCGCTCGTGCTTCTGCCGCAGATGCGCCGCGGCGATCGCGCTGTTGTTGAGGAAGCAGAAGCCGCCGGCCATGTCGCGATAGGCGTGATGACCGGGCGGACGGCAGAGCGCATAGACCGCGTCCTCACCGTCCATCACCATCTGCGCGGCAGTGACCGCAACGTCGGTGGCGGCGCAGGCCGCGGCCCAGGTGCCCGGACCGATCGGCGCCGCGGTGTCGGCGGTGTGCCAGCCGAGCTTGCCGACGATGTGGGTCGGATAGGTCGCGGCATGCCGGACCGGGTGGATGTTGCCGATCATCTCCGGGCCGGCATCACCGAGCGCCGTCCAGGCATCCCAGGCTTCGCTCAGGAACGACAGATATTCCGGGCTGTGAATGCGCGCGCGAGGCCCCTGCCCGAACGTGGTCGGCTCGACCAGCTGGTGCTTGCCGTCCTTCAGCCCCTTGAGCAGCCGGTCGGCGCGCTCGGGCTGCTCGGTGGTGCGCTTGACGACGCCGCGGACCAGGAAGAATTGCGGATCGTGGCTGCGGTGCAGTTCGGTATGGACGGCTTTCACTCAAACACTCCGTGCTCGCATGCTCTGGTTTTGACGCATTTTCTTCACGCGAACCGGCATCCACTTCGCTCGAAAACGCTGTTCAGGCTTTGCCGCAGAGTCTTGATCGCTGCGGTCGCTGGATGCAAGCAAGAAGAATGCCGTCTCGACTGCCCTGCACCGGAAGCAGAGCGCCTGCGCCGTTCAGCAGCGCCCGCGCTGGAGGCAGTGCTCGCGGCCCTGCTGATCGGTGCGGAAGGATTCGATGAAGCCGCCCTGACGCTGGGTGACGAAGACGCTCTTGCCGTCGCTGCCGCCGAAGGCGAGGTTGGTCGGCTCCTTGGCTTTCAGCGCGATCTCGCGCTCGACCGCGCCATTGGGCTTCATCAGCGCAACGGTGCCCTTGAGGATGCGGGCGACATAGAGACGGCCGGCCACGTCGGTGCGCAGCCCGTCGACGGTGTCGGGCTGAAATGCCTTGACCAGCTTTGCAGCCGTCAGCTCGTTGCCGTTGATGGCATAGGACCAGATCTGGCCGCTGCTGGATTCCCCGACATAGAGCGTCTTGCCGTCGGGGCTGAGATCGATGCCGTTGGTGGTGCCCATCGCGCGCGGTGACGCCATCACCTGGCCCTGCACCGTGCCGTCGGCGGCTTTCGCAATCCGCCAGATGTGGCCTTCCCTGCCCTTCCAGTTCGGATCGCTCGCATAGATCGTGCCGTCGCGGGCGATCGTGATGTCGTTGGGCTGGTTCATCTCGTCGGAGTGAAACCAGAGGGACGGCTCCGTCGATCCCTTCGGGATCGCGAGGATGTTGTGCTTCTTGTAGTCGGCGATGAACATGGTGCCGCTGCGATCGAAGCGGATGGCGTTGCCGACACTGCCCTCGGGCAGGGTCGTGAACAGCTCCGAGGCGGCGCCGCCCGCGGGCAATTTGCCGATGGTGCCGGGCTTGCCGAGATTGACGACGAACAGATTGCCATCGAGATCGGCGGCAGGCCCTTCGATGCCGAAGGTATATTCGCTTGCGGGCGTCACCTGCACACTGTCGAACAGCTTGGTGTCGGCGGCGGCCAGCGGCGTCGCGACAAGCAGGATGCTACTGCACAGGCACCAGAAATTCCTGCCGGATGTAATAGCCATCGTCGTCGGTGCACTCGCCATTCAGATAGGGATCGGCCGGCCGGAAGAATCGGCTGAAGCCGGGTTTGTCTACAGCGCTCCTTTGTGTCACGACAACGACCTTTGCGGCCGGTATTTCGCCGCATTCCCTGGCGGCTTTGCCAAAGAACTTGCGCTGGGGCGGACCGGGCTTGATCCGCATCCGCGTGCCCGGAACCATCTTCGCGACGAGTAGATCCATGGTGTCGAGCAGGCGCGTGTAACCGGGCTCGGTCTTCGGCAGGCTCTCGCCGCCCGGCGGCATCAGCTTCTCGGCACCGATGCCGCGCAGGCGGGTGCGCAGCTTGCCGGACGAAGGATCCCCCGGATAAATCCAGCCGTCCTGCGCGAGCATGAAGCGGAGCACTGCCCTGTCCTTCTCCGCGTCCGATTGGCCGCTCTTCAAGCCGAAATCGGAATGGCAACCGACGCAGTGCCTCTCGACGAGGCCCTTGCGCAGCGTGGTCAACCGGGCGCTGCCCTGCGCATCTGCCGCGACGAAGGTGGCGAGTTGGTCGATCATCGCCTGGCTGCGCATGTCGCAGGGCAGCGGCGGCGGCGGATCGCCCGCGGCACGATCGATGCGGATCACCGTCTGGTTCTTGTCCTCGACCAGCCAGATCGCGCCGTCCTCCGCGACCGTCATGCCGACGGGGGCGCCTTGCGGCCGCGCGCCGTTGACGCGGTGCCAGCCTGCGATCAGCTCGTCGAACGGCGCCGCCGCCACCTCGCCGGCGTCGGTCCGAAAGCTGCGCGACGGCTCGGCCGCGCAACTGACGCGATAACGCACCGGTGCCGTAACAGGCCTGGGGAAGCCGTGGTCATCGACGTCGTAGACCAGCACGCGGCTGCCGGTCGGGCGATAGCCGTGCAGGCCGACCAGCAGCTTGCCCTCCAGCTCCGGAAACTTGCTGCCGTGATAATACAGCATCCCCAGCGGAGCACCGTGCGGCGGCATCAGCGAGAGCGGCGGCTTGTAGAGCGCGCCGGCCGTGCAGAGCGACTTGTAGACCCCGCCTTGCAGCACGTTCCTGAATTCGGGGCTCGGCGTCGACAGATCGTAACAATAGGGCCAGCCGTAATGCCTGCCCTGCTCGATCGCGTTGATCTCCTCGTTCGGCTTGAAAATGTCGGGCAAGTCACGGCTGTTCTCGCCCTGCAGGAAGGCGTAGCCGGCATCGGGAAAATTCGGATGCAGCACCAGCGCCATCGAGTTGCGCAAGCCGCGCGCATAGACGGTGTGCGGCGGATCCGGGTCATTCGGATTCAACGCCGGGAAGACGCCGCTCGCGGGCGGCGTGAACAGCCAGATCGACGCCATGGCGGACGCGCCCTCGGCGGCCGCGCAAGGCTTCGTGATCGGCGCCGGCGTGATGCAATCGTCGCTGTGCGAGCCGACATTGACGAACAGCCGTCCCTTCCTGTCGAAGACGAATGGCTTGAGCGGATGCGCGCTCTCCTCGACCCTGGTGCCGTCAGGCAGCGTGATCCGGCGGCCGGGCATGTGACGGATGATGGTCTCGACCGTAGCGCGCGGATTGTCGGCGAGCGGATCGAACCGGAAGATGGTCTCGGCAGTCGAAGCGTAGAGCTTCCTGTCCGGACCGATCGCGAGACCGAACGGATATTCGACCCCCGCCAGAAGCTCCTTGAGTCGCCCGCCCTGCGGCGCGCGCGGATCGAGCAGCAGCAGCCGTCCGTCGGCGTGGCCCCAGCCGCCCATGTCGGCCACCACGAACAGGTCGCGCCCCGGCACCTGGACGATCGCGCGCGGAAACTTGAGGCGATCCGCCTCGCTGGCGACGAGCCCGGCGCAAAATCCGGCCTTCATGTCGATCTGGATCCGGGGAAAAGCGAGATCCCCGCTGCCGCAGGTGTCCCCGCCAATCGCATAGCCGCTCAGGCGAAGCGGCTCCGATGACGCCGCTGAGGTGAGCCCGGGCACGACCGCCAAGACCGACACCAAGACCGGCACCAAGACGCCCGCACATGCGCGCAGCCTTCGGCGTTCGCGCCCAGATGTGAAGTAGCTCACGGCGGCCTCCCGGATTTTCCGCGAAAAGCTGTTTCATGCCGGGAAAACGCCGTCCAGCAGAACATCACTCGCCTGTGATTAAACCTGTAACGATCTTCGAGCCGACCAATATCCGTACATTCCCTTACCGGGTTCGACCCGAATGTTTCGCGAAGGCTTCGGGTGGTATCGATTTGCCATCCCAGTTGCTCCCGATAGGAGACGCACATGGTCCAGGTCTATTTTCACTGCTCCAACACCGAGGGCACGCTGATCGACCGCTACGGCGCCGCCGTGTCCAACCTCACCGAGGCCCGCGACCGTGCGTCCCAGATCATGCGGTCGATGATCCTGACGCCGAGCAACGAAGACTGGCGCGACTGGGTGATCCATGTCAGCGACGACGATGGCGAAGAGATTTTCGACCTTCCCTTCACCGCCATGCTCGGCAAGCCGCATTGAGGTGATGCCATGTTGATCGCTTCCCTCAGCCTCTTCCGCCAGCCCCTGAGCTTCGTCGCCGCCAAATGGCAGACGCTGATCCGGGTCGCAGGTGACCCCTACCGTCCCGAGCTTCACTATATGCGCGGGCCCGGCCCGAAATGGCGCGCCAAGTATCAGGCCAGCCGGCTGAACCGCGGGCTCTGAGCGCTTCGCAGATTTCCAACGGTCTCTCCACTCGTCATGCCCGGGCTCGTCCCGGGCATCCACGTTTCTGGCCACGACTGAGAACGTTGACGGGGAGGTAACGTGCCCTACCTCACTTCCCCGTAAAACTCGCCTTGCGTTTCTCCACGAAGGCATTGCGGCCTTCGATGGCGTCGGCGCTCTTGCGGACCGTGGCCTGGAGCTCGATCTCGCGGCGGAACTGGGCCTCATAGGTGGCGTGCTCGCTCTCCTCGACCAGCAGGCGCGTTGCCACCAAAGCCCGCGTCGGCCCTTCGGCCAGGCGCCGCGCCAGGGCGAGCGCTTCGTCCATCAGCTTGCCATCGGCGACGACCTGCCGCACCAGGCCGATCTCCTGGGCGCGTTCTGCCGTCAGCGGCTCGTTGAGCAGCATCAGCTCGAGCGCGCGCTGCCGCCCGATCAGCCGGGGCAACAGCCAGGTCGAGCCGAGATCCGGCACCAGCGCGATGCGGCTGAACACCTGGATGAAGCTCGCCGACCGCGCCGCGACGATCATGTCGCCGGCCATGGCGAGGCTGAAACCGCCGCCGGCCGCCACCCCGTTCACCGCGACGACCACGGGCACGGCGCAATCGCGTAGCGCCTTGAAGGCCGGCCAGTAGAAGCGCATCACACCGGCCGCGATGTCCTCGCCGAGCGCTTCCGATGCCTTCAAATTCTGTCCTGAGCAAAATCCGCGCCCGGCGCCGGTGAGGATCAGCGCGCGGATATTGTCGTCCGCGGTCATCTCTGTGACAGCGCCGGCCAATGCGCCGAGCAGGTCCGGCGTCATCGCGTTGAGGCTTGCCGGTTCGTCGAGCGTCAATATCCCGACGGCGCCATCCCGCGCCTGTTTCACACCAGCCATGCCGCGTCTCCCTTTCGATGTTCTCGTTGGCTGCAATGTGCCATTGTCCGCGGGCTTCGCCAATTGCGGCGCTTCAACCTCGGTTGCAACGACGCAACTGAATCCAGAGATCAAGACGACATCATGCCTCATCAGTTCAGCCTCAACCAAACCGTCCGCAAACCCGCCGTCACGTCCAAGGGCGGCATCGTCGCCTCGCAATCGCGACGGGCGGCTGAGATCGGGGCGCAGGTGCTGGCCGCGGGTGGCGACTGCGTCGACGCGATCGTCGCGACCACGTTTGCCCTGAACGTGCTGGAGCCCTGGAATAGCGGTATCGGCGGCGGCGGTGCGATGGTGCTTTACCGCGCGAAGGAAAATCGCACCGAGGTGATCGACTACGGCATGTGCGCGCCGCAGAGCCTGCGCCCTGCGGACTATCCGCTCAGCGGCGCCGGCGCCGCCTCCGACCTGTTTCCCTGGCCGCGCGTGAAGGACGACCGCAACGTCCATGGCCCCGGCTCGATTGCCGTTCCCGGCGTCGTCGCCGGCATGGAAGAGGCGCATCGCCGCTACGCAAGAATGCCGTGGAAGGATCTGGTGGCACCATCTGCCGTGCTCGCCGGCGAAGGCCTGCTGGTCGATTGGTGGACCACGGTGACGATCTCCGGCTCGGCCGCCGATCTCCGGCGCTATCCGGCAAGCGCGGCCGCCTACCTGAAGGACGGCCTGCCGCCGACCCCGCCCTGGGGCGTCAAGGCCGAGACGCGGCTGCCGCAGGACACCCTGAAGGCGACGCTCTCGCATCTCGCCGAGGCTGGCCCCCGCGATTTCTACCAGGGCGATCTCGCCAGGAGCATCGCCTCCGACATCAAGGCCGACGGCGGCTCGCTGTCGGTCGAGGACCTCGCCGCCTTCCGCGCCCATCTGCGCGCGCCGCTGGCGATCCCCTATCGCGAGGGCAAGGTGTATGCGACGCCGGAGCTCACGGCGGGACCGACGATGGCGCATGCGCTGCGCCTGTTGCAGCAGAGCCTGACGCCCACGGGCGCGCCGGATGCCGGCGCCTATGTCGAATATGCACTCGCCTTGCAGGCAGCCTTCCGCGAGCGGCTCAAGGACATGGGCGATGCCGACGGCAAGCGCTCGCTCGGCGCCGAATATCTGGCGCCCGCCTGCACCACGCATTTCTCGGTGGTCGACCGTCACGGCAACATCGCCGCCGTGACGCAGACGCTGCTCTCGTCGTTCGGCTCGCGCTACGTGACGCCGCACACCGGCATCACCATGAACAACGGCATCATGTGGTTCGACCCGACGCCGGGCACCACCAACTCGCTGGCGTCGGGCAAGCGCTGCCTTTGCAACTACACGCCTGTGATCGCCGAGACCAAGGACGGCAGGCGACTCGCCGTCGGCGCCTCCGGCGGACGCCGCATCCTGCCGTCGGTGATGCAGCTCGTTTCCTTCGCGATGGATTACGGCATGGACCTCGACGCCGCCATCCACCAGCCGCGCATCGACGCCAGCGAGGGCGCAGTGGTGATCGGTGACGCCCGCCTGCCGGCGGACGTGCGCAAGGCGCTGGCCACGCGCTTCGACTATGAAGAGAGCCGCGTGCAAGCCCTGCCGCAGAAATTCGCCTGCCCGAGCGTGGTGATGCGCGAGGGCGACGTCAATTCCGGCGCGGTCGAGATCTTCCAGCCCTGGGCGGATGCGGTGGCGGAAGGCTGAAGCTACATTCCGAGCCGGTCGCGCACGCGGCCCGCGACCACGGCGGTCGTCACGCCCACCGGCCAGAACGCATGCATCGGGATCGGCTTGATGCCGGTCACGGGCATGTCGATCTCGGCCTTGGCGCCGCCGATCATCCGTCGAGCGAGCTGCGCGCCCATCGCGGTCGCGAGCGCGACACCGCGGCCGTTGCAGCCGAGCGAGATCAGGATGCCCTCGGCGGGCTCATGGAGATGCGGGTAATGATCCGCGGTGATGGCGAGCCGGCTGTTCCAGCCGTGCGTCCAGGCAACGCCCCTAAGCTGCGGCCATAGCCGCTCGGCATACCTCATGAGATAGGCGACGTCGTGCGGCGACTTGATCCAGCGCATCGGGCCGCGGCCGCCCATCAACAAGCGATTCTGCTGATCGATGCGGTAATAGACGGTGATGTGGCCGCTCTCGTAGAGCACCGGACGCGTCGGCATGATCGAACGCGCAACGGCATCCGAGAGCGGCGCGGTGGCGGCGATCGAGGAGAACACCGGCACGATGGTGCGGCGGAGCGCCGGCCAGAGATCGTCGGTAAAGCCGTTGGTGGCGAGCAGGACCTTGTCGGCATGCACCACCGCGCGCGAGGTCTCGATACGCCAGCGATTGCCGTCGCGGCGCAGCGACAGCGCCGGCGTCTCGCCATGCACCTTCGCGCCCGCCGAGATCGCGGCGCGCGCAAGGCCGCGGGCGTAGCTGAGAGGATGCAGATCGCCGCCGCGCGCGTCCAGCATGGCGCCGATATAGCGATCGCTGCCGGTCATCTCGCGCAACTGCTCGCGGTTCAGATAGGACACCGGCATGCCGCGGCGGATGCATTGCTGCGCGGTCTTCTCGATCGCGGCGGCGCTGGCCTCGTTGTACGCCGCACGCAGCGTGCCGTTCTGCCGCGCCTCGCAGGGGATCTGGTAGCGACGGATCAGCTCATGCGTGAAGTCAGTGGTGCCGTAGGCGAAGTCGATCATGCGGCGGCCGAGCTCAGCGCCGAAATCCGCCTCGATCTGATCAGGGTCGTGCTTCAGGCCGGGATTGGTGTGGCCGCCATTGTTGCCCGACGCGCCCCAGCCCGGCTCCTGCGCCTCCAGCACCAGCGCCTCGACGCCCTGCTCCGCCAGATGCAGCGCGGTGGAGAGGCCGGTGTAGCCGCCGCCGACGATGGCGACGGAGACATTCTTGTCGACGTCGAGCGGCGGCGTCTCGACCGGCGCGACGGCGGTGTCGGCGTAGAGCGAGGGCGGCAGTGGCAGGCGCGTCATGGCGAAGACCGGTCAGAGCGGATGCAGCACGCGGCGTAGAAAGTCCTGCGTGCGCGGATGCTGGGGTTGGTTGAGCAGCGCCTTGGCCGGACCCTGCTCGACGATGACGCCGCCGTCGATGAAGAGCACGCGGTCGGCGACGTCGCGGGCAAAGCCCATTTCGTGGGTGACGACGACCATGGTCATGCCGTCGTCGGCGAGTTTGCGCATCACGCCGAGGACGTCGCCGACGAGCTCGGGATCGAGCGCCGAGGTCGGCTCGTCGAACAGGATCGCCTTGGGCTGCATCGCCAGCGCCCGCGCGATGGCGACGCGCTGCTGCTGGCCGCCGGAGAGCTGTGGCGGATGCGCGTCGGCCTTCTCGGCGAGCCCGACCTGGGCGAGCAGCGCACGGCCGCGCTCCAACGCCTGGGCACGCGGCTCCTTCTTCACATAGAGCGGTCCTTCGATCACGTTCTCCAGCGCGGTGCGGTGTGGGAACAGGTTGAAGCGCTGGAACACCATCGAGACCTGAGTGCGAATGTTCACGATCGACGGCGTGTCGCGGTCGACCTTGAGGCCTTCGATGCTGATCTCGCCGCGGTCGTAGCTTTCGAGCCCGTTGATACAGCGCAGGATGGTGGATTTGCCCGAGCCGGAGGGACCGACGATGCAGACCACCTCGCCCTTCTCGACGGAGGCCGTGATGCCCTTGAGCACCTCGTTTTGGCCAAAGCTCTTGTGGACGTCGCTGAGCTCGATCATTTCTTGCCCGCCCGCTTCTCGAAGTGACGGACCAGCAGGATCAGCGGGATGCTCATGGTGAGATACATCAGCGCCACCAACGTGAACACGTTGGTGTTCTTGAAGGTCGAGGACGCGATCAGCTTGCCCTGCAGCGCGAGCTCGGCGACCGTGATCGTGGAGGCCTGCGAGGAATCCTTCAACATCATGATCATGACGTTGCCGTAAGGCGGCAGCACGATGCGCACCGCCTGCGGCAGCACCACGCGGCGCATGGTCAGCCACCAGCCCATGCCGATCGACTGCGCGGCCTCGATCTGGCCCTTGTCGATCGCCTCGATGCCGGCGCGGAAATTTTCCGCCTGATAGGCCGAATAGGCAATGCCGAGCCCGAGGATGGCGGCCTGCAGTGCCGACAGCGTGACGCCGAGATCAGGCATCACGAAGTAGAGGTAGAACAAGAGGACGATGATCGGGATGCCGCGGATCACGTTGATCAGGCTGGCGCTGATCATCGACAGCGCCCTGATGCCGGAGACCCGCATCATCGCCCAGATCAGGCCGAGCACCGTCGAGAGCAGCAGCGAGCCGATGGTGACGACGATCGTCAGCGCGACGCCGTTCATCAGGATCGGGAAGAACTCGGCAGCGTCGTGCCAGAAGCCTTTCATCGGCAAGCCTTCATCGAAACACTTCTTCGATCAGCTTCTCTCGATCAGCCCTGAGCCTTCAGGCCCCATTTATCGAGGATCTTGTCGATGGTGCCGTTGGCCTTCAGCTTGGTCAGCGAGGCGTTGATCTTGCTGAGCAGTGCGGCCTCGCCCTTGCGCACGCCGATGCCGACCGAGCCGACGGTAACGGGCTTGTAGCCATCGACGAGACGCACCTCGGGAAAGCCGCCCTGCTTCAGATTGTAGGCCAGGATCGGATAGTCGGCATAGCCGGCCTTGAGACGGCCGGTGTTCACATCGCGCAGGATGTCCGGAATGGTGTCGTAGGCCTTGACGTCGGCGAACAGGCCGGACTTCTTCAGCGCGTCGACGAAGGCGGTGCCGACCTGGGCGCCGACGGTCTCACCCTTCAAATCGTCCTGTGTGGCATAGGCCTTGGTGTCGGCCTTCGGCACGACGAGGCCCTCGCCATAGGTGTAGATCGGGTCGGAGAAGTCGACGACCTCCTTGCGCGGCGCCGTGATGAACATCGCGGCGGCAATGATGTCGATCTTGCTCGAGGTCAGCGAGGGGATCAGTGCCGAGAATTGCATCGGTTCGATCTGCACGTTGAAGCCGGCATCCTTGCCGACCTCGGTGATGAGATCGACCATGATGCCCTGGATGGTGTTGGTCTTGGTGTCGAGGAAGGTGAAGGGAATGCCCGTCGGCGTCGAGCCCACCTTCAGCACCTGTTGCGCCGAGGCCGGCGTCACCGCTGCAATCGCGAGTGCCGCCATAGCGGCCCGAACAATACGCTTCATCGCATCCCCCTTTGGGTCTGGCCGATGTCGGCGCCGCGCTGTCGTGATCAGACGTTGCGGGCCGCGCCGTTTCGGCCTATTTTCACCAATATGAAAATTTGGTCACACTTTCGCGGACGATGCAAGCGGTTTTCATGCACATGAAGGAAGCGGTTTGACGTGAGCGGTGGCAAAAGAATGCGCAAACCGGCGGCAAGCAAGCCGGCGAAGCGAGCGAAGTCCAAAGCCGTCACCAAGCGGGCAGAGCCCGCGATGGACGTCGCGGTCGGGCGCCGCATCCGGGATCTCCGGCGCGTCAGGCAATTCTCGCTGGAGACGGTCGCGGCGCGCACGGATCTGTCGATCGGCTTCCTCAGCCAGATCGAGCGCGGCCTGTCCTCGCCCTCGCTGCGCGTGCTGGCGACGCTGGCCGACGTGCTCGGCGTCGGCATCGCCGCGTTGTTCGGCGCAAGCCCGAGCGCCGATGGCGCGTCGGATCAAGTCGTCACGCGCGGGCTACAGCGGCCGGAATTGAAACTGTGGCGCACCGGCGTGTCCAAGCAATTGCTGAGCCCGGCCAGCGCCGACAACAAGCTCAACCTGTTCCTGGTGCATCTGGAGCCCGGCGGCTCCACCGGCGACGAGCTCTACACCCATGACGGCGAAG
Source organism: uncultured Bradyrhizobium sp. (assembly GCF_936943645.1). Classification (GTDB taxonomy): domain Bacteria; phylum Pseudomonadota; class Alphaproteobacteria; order Rhizobiales; family Xanthobacteraceae; genus Bradyrhizobium. Next base: position 230,928 of record NZ_CAKZJO010000051.1, read on the forward strand.
AAGCCGGCCTCGTGCTCGACGGCGAGATGATGCTGACGGTGGACAGCGAGACCTGGTCGCTGAAGACCGGCGACAGCTTTCGCTTCGCGAGCCGCAGGCCGCACCGGTTTTCCAACCCGGCGCAGGACGCGAAGGCGGTGGTGCTGTGGGTGAATTGTGTGACGGGGGCGTGAGCTTGCCTCCGTCCCAGCGATAGATGAAGGGTGCACCGGCTCCGCAACGTCATTGCGAGCGCAGCGAAGCAATCCAGACTGCCTCCGCAGAAAGACCCTGGATTGCTTCGCTGCGCTCGCAATGACGAGCTGAGAGAGTCTCACCCGAACCGGTGATTATACCGGTCCACCGTCAGCGCGCTGACGTCGATGTCCGGCTTCTTGCCGGACAGCAGGTCCGCGAGCAGGCGTCCCGAGCCGCAGGACATGGTCCAGCCGAGGGTGCCGTGGCCGGTGTTGAGGTGGAGATTCGCGTATTGCGTCGGGCCGATCACGGGCGGGCCGTCCGGCGTCATCGGACGCAGGCCGCTCCAGAACGTCGCCTTGGACAGGTCGCCGCCGCGCGGGAACAGGTCGGTCAGCGAATGATCGAGCGTAGCGCGGCGTGCATCGTAGAGCTTGTCCGAATAGCCGGAGATTTCCGCGGTGCCGCCGACGCGGATGCGATTGCCGAGGCGCGTGATCGCGACCTTGTAGCTCTCGTCCATCACGGTGGATTCCGGCGCGCCGGACGCGTCCTTGATCGGCACCGTGATCGAATAGCCCTTCACCGGATAGACCGGCAACGAAATGCCGAGCGGGGCCGCGAGCCGCGACGAATAGCTGCCGAGCGCGAGCACGTAAGAATCCGCCTGCAGCATCCCGGCGCTGGTGGCGACGCCACTGACACGCGCGCCCTCCGTGACGATGCGGTCGATCGAGGTGTTGAACATGAAGCGCACGCCGAGCGCCTGCGCATGCTTGGCCAGCGCCTGCGTGAACATGTGGCAGTCGCCGGTCTCGTCCTGCGGCAGGCGAAGCCCGCCGACGAACTTGTCTTTCACGCTTGATAGCGCCGGCTCGACCGCGATGCAGCCCTCGCGGCTCAGCACCTCGAACGGCACGCCATATTGCTTGAGCACGGCGATGTCTTCGCCGGTGCCGTCGAGCTGCGCCTGGTAGCGAAACAGCTGCAGCGTGCCTTGCGCGCGCTCGTCATACTGGATGCCGATGTCGCGGCGCAGATCGCGCAAGGAATCGCGGCTATACTCCGCGATCGGGATCATCCGGCTCTTGTTGACCGCGTAGCGCGCGGTGGTGCAGTTGCGCAGCATCTTGAGCAGCCAGACCCACATGACAGGATCGAGCTTCGGCCGCACCACGAGCGGACCGTGCTTCATCAACAGCCACTTGACCGCCTTCACCGGCACGCCGGGGCCGGCCCAGGGCGAGGAATAGCCGGGCGAGACTTCGCCGGCGTTGGCAAAAGAGGTCTCGAGCGCCGGCTCGGGCTGACGGTCGACGACCGTCACGTCGTGGCCGGCACGGGCGAGGTAGTAGGCAGAGGTGACACCGATGACACCACTGCCGAGGATCAGGACTTTCACGCTTCGTCAAACTCCCGCGGCATCACTCTCCGCCGCTGCAAGGACCAACTCGCTGGCGGCGAGAGCAATTATCAGGCCACCTTCTTGATGGCGTCGCCGAGGATCGAGACCATCTGGTCGATATGGCTCTTCTCGACGATGAGCGGAGGCGACATCGCGAAGCTGTCGCCGCTCATGCGCAGGTAAAGGCCGGTGTTGAAGCAGTCGACCATGACGTCATAGCCGCGCGCGCCGACGGCGCCGTCGCGCGGCGCCAGCTCGACCGCGCCCATCAAGCCGCAATTGCGGATATCGACCACGTTCGGCAGGCCCTTGAGCGAATGCAGCGCATCGCGCCAATATTCGGCGATCGAGGCACCGCGCGTGAGCAGGCCTTCGTCCTTGTAGATGTCGAGCGTGGCGATACCGGCGGCGCAGGCGGTCGGATGGGCCGAATAGGTGTAGCCGTGGAACAGCTCCATCATGTTCTCCGGGCCGACCATCATGCCGTCGTGCACCTTGCGGCTCGCGAACACCGCGCCGCAGGGGATGGTGCCGTTGGTGATGCCCTTGGCCGTCGTCATCAGGTCTGGCGTGACGCCGAAGAAATTGGCGGCGAACGGCGTGCCGAGGCGGCCGAAGCCGGTGATGACCTCGTCGAAGATCAGGAGGATGCCGTGCTTGTCGCAGATCTCGCGCAGCCGCTGCAGATAGCCCTTCGGCGGCGGCAGAACCGCGGTCGAACCCGGCACCGGCTCGACGATGACGGCCGCGATGGTCTCGGCGCCGTGCAGCGCGACCAGACGCTCGAGATCGTCGGCGAGCTCGGCGCCATGCTCGGGCTGGTCCTTGGCGAAGGCGTTGCGGGTGAGGTCGTGGGTGTGGCGGATGTGGTCGACGCCGGGCAGCAGGGTGGTGAAGGCGCGGCGGTTGGCGACCATGCCGCCGACCGAGGTGCCGCCGAAGCCGACGCCGTGATAGCCACGCTCACGGCCGATCAGCCGGGTGCGGCTGGCCTGGCCGGTGGCGCGGTGATAGGCGAGCGCGATCTTCAGCGCGGTATCGACCGACTCGGAGCCGGAATTGGTGAAGAAGATGCGGTCGAGGCCCTTTGGCGCGATCTCGGCGAGGCGCTCGGCAAAGTCGAAGGCGAGCGGATGGCCCATCTGGAACGAGGGCGCGAAATCCAGCGTCATCAGCTGGCGCTCGACGGCGGCGGCAATCTGCTTGCGGCCGTGGCCGGCATTGACGCACCAGAGGCCGGCGGAGCCGTCGATCACCTTGCGGCCGTCGACAGTGGTGTAATGCATGCCCTCGGCCGAGGAGAACAGGCGCGGCGCCTTCTTGAACTGCCGGTTGGCCGTGAACGGCATCCAGAACGAGTCGGTCTTGATAGTGTTCGGAATCTGATGAAGGGTCACGGCCGCGCTCCTTTGCTGACCCCATAGCTGAGCCACGGCTTGGAATGCGCAACAAGTCCTTTTCTGCTCAGCCGCAACCCATTGATTTGTCTGGGGCTGCCGGTCCATATTTGTGCGATCCGCAACACCTGCAACACGGGATCCGGGCTATGAGCGTCGACATCGGTGGACGGCTGCGATTCATCCGGGCGCGCCACAAGCTGTCGCAGCGCGAGCTGGCCAAGCGCGCCGGGGTCACCAATTCGACGATCTCGCTGATCGAATCCAACCAGATGAACCCTTCCGTCGGCGCGCTCAAGCGCATCCTCGACGGCATTCCGATGGGGCTCGCCGAGTTCTTCGCGCTGGAACCTGAGTCGAGGCGCAAGATCTTCTATCGTGCCGAGGAGCTGACCGAGGTCGGCAAAAAGCCGATCTCCTATCGGCAAATCGGCGACAATCTGTTCGGCCGCAGCCTGCAGATCCTGAAAGAGCGCTACGAGCCCGGCAGCGACACCGGCCGCGTCCATCTCGTCCATGAGGGCGAGGAAGGCGGTATCGTGATCTCGGGCAAGCTCGAGGTCACCGTCGAGGACGAGCGCCGCATCCTCAACCCCGGCGATGCCTATTATTTCGAGAGCCGTCGCCCGCATCGCTTCCGCTGCGTCGGCGGCAAGGCGTGCGAGGTGATCTCGGCCTGCACGCCGCCGACGTTCTGAGGCGCGATCGGCCCATCTGCAATCGTACGAGCACCGGTATCTTACGGTGGTTGAGCCATCTCAATTTCCGCGCGCGCGACCGCTATATATTGCGAAACGTAGCCGAGCAGCCTGGCTTAGAGGTGCTGAGGTTATAGCCCCGGTCTCCTAGGTACGCCGGGGCCGCTTCGTAACGGGAGCCAGCGCATGAAGATCACTCTTGCCAATGCGGAAGCCGTGCTCGACGAAGCCTTGCGCGACGCCGACAAGCTCCATTCGCGCGAGCTGCGCAAGGCTATCGCCGAATACATCGAGATGCAGAGAGAAGCGGTCAAGGCTCTCCGCAGGAAGCTGCATTGATCGGATCGGCGCGGCGGTCGTCGACATCCCCGAGCCGTCCTGAACCTGGCTGACGCCGCGGACGACCAACGGACAGGCACGATCCCGCTCCAGCCAAGGGCCGCCAATGTTCGCCCCGTTTCGCCTCGCGCTCGTCACCGCGACGGCCCTGCTCGCCCCCGCCACCTGCCAAGCCATGGACGATTACCTCCGCGCCGCCAGCAGCGCGCCGACCGCAATCACGCTATGCGGCGAGGCCAACGGCAACGGTCCTGCGATCAAGCCCGCCGCCTGCCAGGAAAGGGGCTACGACAAGCTCGTCGCCGCGATCGACAAATCCTTCGATGCGGCACTCGCCAGGGCGCCCGCCAACATCCGGCCTCTGCTCAAGCGCGACGAGGCCTGGTTCAACGAGATGATCACCCAGGCCGCCGGCACCGTGCAGGAGGTCGACGAAGCCGAGCTGCGCGACAACTTTGTCGCGACGCTGCGCCAGCGCCAGACCGCGCTCGACGAGATCGCCGGCGGCTTCGGCCGCAGCGGGTTCTCCGGCAGATGGGTCAACGCGTTCGGAAGCCTCACCCTCTCGCCGGATGCGAACGGCGTGCGGCAGTTGACGATCGACATGAGGGCCTATTACGGCAGTGACAGGCATCGGCAATGCAAGCTGAGCACGACCGTGACGAAGGCCGGCAGCTGGTCGAGCGGGTCGATCCGACTGCCGAACGCCGCACCACCGGCCAGCCAGCAAGACACCAAGCCGGCGAAACTCCCGGCGATCAAGCTCCGTCGCCAGGGCGAGACCCTTCGCGTCGTCATGATCGACGGCGACGATACGACCGAGGCGGGCGATGATTGCGACTATCTGTGGCAGATCACCGGCACCTATTTCGCGAGCAGTACCTCCGGCGACGCCGACAAGACCGAGATCTCGTTTGTCGCGCCGACCTTCGATTGTGTGCGTCCGGTGACGGCCACGGACGAGGAGATCTGCTCGGACCCCGATCTCGCCGAGAACGACCAGCGATTGAACCGCGCCTGGAAGGCGCTGCTGCCACGGCTCGACGATGCGACACGGCGCGCGCTGACGGAGGACCAGCGCAACTGGGTGCAGGCGCAGACCATGCAATTCCCCGAGTTTCTGCATCCGGCCTGGGAAAAGCGCAGCTCGGACATGCACGCCACCGCCAACGGGCGGGATCACGTCGATGCGCTCCAGCGCGAGCGGATCGCACTGCTTGAAGGCTTCGACGACAAGCGCACCGGCCTCGCCGGCATCTGGCTCGCCTACAACGCGATCCTCAAGATCACGATCGACAAGGATGGCCGGCTGACGACGCAGGGCTGGAAATGGGATCAGGGCGACTGGAAGGCCGGCTGCGACTACGAGATAACAGGCAAGATGGCCGGCGGCTCCTTCCGCGCCGACGAACGGCGCAAGAACCCGGACACGCTGGAGCGCGACCACGCCATGCTGGTCGTCAACCGTCTCGACGAGATGTTCGCGCAGAAGCGCAATGGCAAGGACACCGACGACGAGGCGAAGTGCAGGCGAAGGCTCGACAACTCCTCGACCGCCCGGCTGTTTCCGGCGCGCGCCTCGCCCGACATCGACAATTTCTCCGGTTCGATCCGCTAGAGCGAAATGCCGCCGGGCTGAATTCGTGCCGCGCGTCGTTCACCTCTCCCGCAAGCGGGAGAGGGAGCGGACCGCCTTCGTCGCGGCGATTAAGCCTCACACCATCATGCTTGAGCGGTCTTTCAAGACTGCGTCAGCAAATCCTCGATCCGGATCGGAAATCTGCGGACACGCACGCCGGTCGCGTGCCAGACCGCGTTGGCCACCGCGCCGGCACTGCCGGTGATGCCGATCTCGCCGACGCCCTTGATGCCGAGCGCGTTGACGTGCGGGTCATGCTCCTCGACCGTGATCACGTCGAGTGGCGGCACGTCGGCATTCACGGGGACGTGGTACTCGCCGAGGTCAGCGTTCATGATCCGCCCGCTGCGGCGATCGGTGATGGCCTGCTCGTGCAGCGCAAAGGACATGCCCCAGATCATGCCGCCGAACAGCTGGCTCTTCACCAGATGCGGATTGACGATACGCCCCGCGGCAAACGCTCCGACCATGCGGCTGACACGGATCTGGCCGAGCTCGGGATCGACCTTCACCTCCGCGAACACCGCGCCATGGGCATGCATGGCATATTCCTCCATCGCCGCCGGGTTCGGCGCGCCGGTGCCGCGGGCCTCGACCTCGGCGACGCCCGCGCGCGCGAGGATCTCGGCGTAGCTCTCGCCGCGGCTCTCGTCGTCACGGCGGATCAGCCGGCCGTCGCGTGCGATCACACCGGCATTGCCAGCGCCGAACAGCGGCGAGCGCTCGTCCCCGGTGGCGAGGTCGGCGAGCTTTGCGATCACGGCCGCGCCGGCGCTGTGGATCGCAGCACCGGCCGTTGCCGTATGCGCGGAGCCGCCGGCGATGCCGGCGTCGGGCAGGTCTGACGTGCCGGCCTTGAACGTGACGCGGTCGATATCGAGGCCGACGGCATCGGCCGCGATCTGCGCCAGCGCCGTCCAGGCGCCCTGCCCCATGTCGTGCGCGCCGATCTCCATCACGCCTGAACCGTCGCGCCGGATCGCCGCGCGTGCCTCCGCCTGAAACATCAGCGCGGGGAACGTCGCGGTGCCCATCCCCCAGCCGACCAGAAGTCCGGCGTCATCGCGCATCTGTCTGGGCTGGAGCGAGCGCTTCGCCCAGCCGAAACGCGCCGCGCCCTGATCGTAACAAGCACGCAGCGCTTTCGAGGAAAACGGTTTTCCCGTGATCGGTTCGACCTCGGCATAGTTCTTCAGGCGGAAGGCGAGCGGATCCATGCCGCAGGCCCACGCCATCTCGTCGATCGCGCTTTCCAGCGCGATCGATCCCGTGGCCTCGCCGGGCGCGCGCATGAACAGCGGCGTGCCGGTGTTGACGCGCACGGCGTCATGCGAGGTGCGGATTGCGGGTGCCGCATAGAGCGTGTGCGAGGCATCGGCGGCGGGCTCGTAGAAATCGTCGAACGTGCTCGATACCGTGCGCGCATGATGATCGAGCGCGGTCAGACGTCCCTCGCCGTCGGCGCCGATGCGCAGACGCTGGCGCGTCGGCGCGCGATGCCCGACCGGGCCATACATCTGCTCTCGGCGCAGCACCAGCTTGATCGGCCTGCCGACCAGCTTCGCCGCCATGATGCCGAGAACCGGCGGACCGCCCATGAGCCCCTTCGAGCCGAAGCCGCCGCCGAGGAAGGGGCTGCGGATGTGGATCTTGTCGTGTGCAATACCGAACAGTTCGGCAATGCGCGCAAGCGAAAGCACCAGACCCTGGGTCGGCATGTCCACCGACAGCCTGTCGCCATCCCATTGAACCACGATCGCGTGCGGCTCCATCGCATTGTGATATTGCGGCGGCGTCTCGTAAGTCGCGTCGATCTGCTTGTCGGCCGAGGCAAGGCCCGCCTCGACATCGCCGAGGTGATTTTCGGTGGGATTGCCGACGCCGACGACGGGGGGCACGAAGCTCGCGCCGGCGTCGAGCCCAACCAGCGGCGGCAGCGTCTCGTAGCGCGGCGCCAGCAGCACCGCACCTTCCGTCGCGGCTTCCAGCGTGTCCGCAATCACGACCGCGATGGGCTGGTTGGCGTAGCGGACCTCGTTGCTCTGCAGCGCTTCCATCCGGAACACGAACGGATTGGTCTTGATCTCAGGATCGATCGCGAGCTGCGGCTTGTGGTCGGGCGTCATGACATCGACGACGCCGGGATGGCGTTTTGCGGCGGCGACGTCGAGCGAGACCACGCGGCCATGCGCGATGCTGGAAACGGCGATCACCGCAAACAACATGCCGGGCGGGTGATTGTCGGCGGCATAGGTCGCCTGCCCCGTGACCTTGAGGACGCCGTCACGGCGGGTCAGCGGTTGACCGATGTTCGAGCCGTGCCTGATATGGGCGGGGGCACCGGTGAGATTGAGCTCAGGCATGAATGGCTCCTGATGTCGAGGCAAAGGGAGAGGCCGGCAGCGCCGGCAGGCGCGCGGGTGTGCCGGCGGCGGCAAGGGTCAGCGCGCGCACGACGATGCGGCGCGCCAGCTCGATCTTGAAGGCGTTGTCGCCAGACGGCTTTGCGTCGGTGAGCGCGCGCCAGGCGGCTTCCTGGAACGCATCCGCCGTCGGCGCGACACCCCTCAGCACGTCCTCCGCGGCACGGGCGCGCCAGGGCTTTGCGGCGACACCGCCGAGCGCGATCCGCGCCTCCGCGACCTTGCCGTTCTCGATCCGCAACGCGGCCGCGGCGGACACCACGGCGAAGGCGTAGGAGGTACGGTCACGAACCTTGAGGTAGCGCGCATGCGTCGCGAAACCACGCGCCGCGGGCGGCAGGCGCACCGCGACGATGAGATCGCCGGCTTTGAGCGCCGATTCACGGTCGGGCGAATCGCCGGGCAGGCGATGCAGCTCGTCGAGCGCGATCTCGCGACGGCCGCCTTTGCCCTCGATCTCGACGATGGCATCGAGCGCGACCAGGGGCACGCAGAAGTCGGAGGGATGCGTGGCGATGCAGCTCTCGCTCCAGCCGAGCACGGCATGGCCGCGATTCTCGCCGTCTTTGGCATCACAGCCACTGCCGGCTTCGCGTTTGTTGCAGCGGCTGGCCGGATCATAGAAATATGCGCAGCGCGTCCTTTGCAGGAGATTGCCGCCGACCGTTGCCGCATTGCGCAGTTGCGCGGATGCGCCTGACAGCAACGCTTCGGCGACGGCGGGATAGGACTTTGCGAAGTTTGCGTCATGCGCGAGATCGGCATTGCTCACCAGCGCGCCGATGCGCAGCGATCCGTCGGCAAGGGTCTCGATCCGGTCGAGCCCGTCGAGATGGGTGACGTCGACCAGACGATCCGGCCGGCTGACGCCGCCTTTCATGAGATCGAGCAGATTGGTGCCGGCGGCAAGATACACCGCACCCGGCTGGGCAGCAGCGGCGACAGCCTCGGCGACAGTCGCGGGCCTGACATAGTCGAACTGCTTCATGCCGAGTGCCTCTGGCTGGTTTCGTCCATCTGTCCTTGCGCATCGAGCACGGCATCGACGATGCCGGCATAGGCGCCGCAGCGGCAGAGATTGCCGCTCATGCATTCACGGATGCGCTCGGGATCGTTGCCGGCCTGCGCTTCCTGCATCATGCCGATCGCGCTCATGATCTGGCCGGGCGTGCAGAAGCCGCACTGGAAGCCGTCATGGGCGATGAAGGCCGCCTGCACGGGATGCAGCTGGTCGCCGCGCGCGACGCCCTCGATGGTGAGGATGTCGGCCCCGTCATGGCTGATGGCGAGTGCGAGGCAGGAGTTGATGCGCTTGCCGTCGACCAGAATGGTGCAGGCGCCGCACTGGCCGCGGTCGCATCCCTTCTTGGTTCCGGTGAGATGGAGGCGCTCACGCAGGAGATCGAGCAGCGTGACGCGCGGATCGTCGAGGACGAAGTCGCGCCGCGCACCGTTCACGGTGAGGCTGATGGAGTGGTTCATACAAGGCTCCGATCAGAAATGGACATGGCTCATCGTTCGGCGCGCCACCGCCGTGGCCGCCGTCGATATGCGTCAGCCGGGCGGAAGCCGGCCGATAGCCAAGCGAAGATACGGAGGCACCCTCCGCTTAACAAGGCCCGCTCGAAAATATTTGGAATTCGTCAAAAGCCCGTGCGCCACCAACGCGATGCACCCCTGCATGGTTCAACGAGGGTTCAATCTAACCAATTCGTGATCTACATTGTCCGACATGGACCACACCGACCCAATCCGAAAGCCCCGAGCCGACGCCGTGCGCAACCGCGAGCGCGTGCTCGAGGCCGCGAAGGCCGTGTTCAATGCCGGCGGCCCGGAGGCAAGCCTCGAGGCCGTCGCCAAGCGCGCCGGCGTCGGCATCGGCACGCTCTATCGGCATTTCCCCACGCGCGAGGATCTGTTCGAGGCCGTGTACCGGCGCGAGGTCGAGCAGCTCAGCGAGCTGGCCGAACATTTGAAGACCGCCAAGGACCCGGTGGAGGCACTGCGGCGCTGGCTGCAGTCAGCCGTCGAATTCGTGGCCACAAAAAAGGGCATGTCGGCCGCGCTGGCGCTGACGTTCCAGAGCTCGTCGGACCTCGCGGCGTTCTCGATGGACCGGCTGACCAAGGCGATCGGCTCGCTGCTCGACCGCGCGGTCGCAGCCGGCCAGATGCGCGGCGATATCAGCCCGGAAGACCTGCTCAGGGCCTTGATCGGGATGTGCTACATGCACGACCAGCCGGGCTGGCAGTCTTCGGTGCTGCGCATGCTCGACGTGTTCGTGGACGGCTTGCGCGTGCAGCCGCCGAGCAAGGCCAAGGTTGATGTTACGAGGGCAGCCACCGCCAAGGCTCCCGCCGCCAGGCCGGTGAAACCCGCAGTGAAACGGAAGCGATAGCCCGCCCGTATTTCCCTGAGGTCATGCTAGGATCAGCATCGCCGGGATTTCAACGCGGAGCCTGTCATGCGCATTGCCGCCTTGCTCGTCGCCATCAGCCTTGTCTTCAGCTCCACCGCAGCGCTCGCCGACAGTGTTGCCGCGGCTCGGGAGGTCATCGTCGCCCAGGAGCAGGCCTTCGTCCGCGGCGATGCGAGCGCCGCCTACTCCCATGCCGCTCCGGCGATCAGGGAGATCTTTCCCGCGCCCGACATCTTCATGGCCATGGTGCAAAAGGGCTACCCGCCGGTCTACCGCCACAAGAGCTTCGAGTTCGGCGAGAGCAGGGTCGAGGGCGGCTGGATCGCGCAGCGAGTCCACATCATCGATGCCAATGGTGAAGCATGGGAAGCCCTCTACACGCTCGAGCAGCAGGCCGACGGCAGCTACAAGATCACCGGCTGTTCGCTGTTGAAGGCGGGACAGTCGGTCTAGGTCGCAAAGCCCGGCCCAGTCTTGACCGAGCTCATCCGCGAGCGGATCAGGAGCAGCACGACGATGCTGATATTGAGCGCGTTCCAGGCGACGCCGTTCGCGAACGCCGCGCCGTAGGAGCCGGTGGCGTCGAAGATCAAGCCCGACACCCAGCCGCCGAAGGACATGCCGAACACCGAGGCGAAGATCACGATGCCGACGCGCGTTGCGGCTTCACTCGCCGGCATCGCCTCGCGCACGATGATGGCGTAGCTCGGCACGATGCCGCCCTGGAACAGGCCGAACATCGCGGAGATCAGATAGAGCGAGGTGAGGCTGTCGAAGAACAAATAGAACACCAGCGCAAAGCCCTGCGCCAGCGATCCCACCAGCAGCGTGCGGATGCCGCCGATCTTGTCGGCGAGATAGCCGGAACCGATCCGGCTGACGATGCCGCAGGCCATCATCAAGGACAGCATCTCAGCGCCGCGCGCCACGCCATAGCCGAGATCGCCGCAATAGGCGACGATATGCACCTGCGGCATCGCCATGGCGACACAGCAGGAGATGCTGGCGATCGAGAGCAGCGCCGTCAGCGTGTTGGTCGACAGCTTGAGATCGACGCGCGGCGGCGGCGCATTGGCATGATCGCGAACATGGTCGTCGCCCATCTGCGCGCGCAGCACGAGGACCAGAACCGCCATCGTGCTGGCGCAGACGATGCCGATGCCGACATGGGTGTAGCGCCAGCCGATCGTCTCGGTGCCCCAGCTCACGATCGGCGGCCACATCGTCCCCGCCACGTAATTGCCGCTGGCGACGATGGTCACCGCAAGGCCGCGATAACGCTCGAACCAGTGCGAGGCTTCCGCCATCAGCGGCGCGAAGGTTGCCGACGTGCCGAGGCCGATCAGGAAATACGCCGCGACGAACTGCCAGAGCTGGGTCGATAGCCCCGCCAGCACATTGGCAACGCCGAGGAACGCGATGCTGATCGCCATCGCGGCGACGATGCCGAACCGGTCGGTGATCTTGCCCGCGATCACGCCGCCCAGCCCGAAGCCGAACATCATCAGCGTGAAGGCCAGCGACACCGCGCCGCGCGTGGCACCGAACTCGGCCTGCACGATGGGAATCACGACCACGACCGCCCACATGCCGACGGCGCCGATCGAGCCGATCACGAGCGCAAGCACCAGCCGCACCCAGGCCTGACGCGAATCAGGGGTGAAGGCAGCGGGTGTTTGTCCTGGATGTTTCGGCGCGTGCACGGGCCGGACCATGGCCCGCGGATCGTCGCACGGTCAAGCATTGTGGCGCGATATTGGGCATGCGCGGTGCACTGCGGTAAGAAGGAGCTTGGCGATCGCGCGATTTGCCATTAGTTTGCAATCAGCGTGTGCGCCATGGCCGCGCGAAGAGCATGTCGGCGGAAATGTTGCTGCGATTGACGCGATCGATGCGGATCAGGGTGGGGCGGATCATCGCCCTCGCCTATCTGTTCTGTGTGCTCGCGCCGGCGGCGAGCCTCGCATGGGGCACAGGTCCAGCGCCGTGTCTCGATGACACGCTCATCTCCGAACGCGCAGCGGCGCATCACCAGATGTCGGCCGACCATGTTCATGGCGGGATCTCGCATGATCACGCCGGACCGCATGCGCATCACCAGACCGCGGCACAGGACGCACCCGCACCGCATCATCATGGCGGCAAGGGAGCAGTGGGCCCGTGCTGTGCGATGATGTGCGTCAGCGCGTTGCCCGCCGATCTGCCTGTTGTCGCGACGCCCGTCCAGCCGACATCCACCTGCGCGCCCGAGCTCGTGGCCAGCCTGCACAGCGCGGCCGCGCCCCTGCACTACCGCCCTCCCATCGCCTGATCTGACACGACGATTTCGGGCCGTGCGCGCTTCTGCGCGCGCGAACCTGTGGTCTTGAGATCAGGGATGAACAATGCTGACGCTTTCCGGGGCGAAATTCGCCGCCGCATCCGCGGTGCGCGGACGACACTGTCGATTCCATTGGCCGTTGCTGGCCGCACTCGCGCTGGCGTTATCCGGCTGCATGCCCGCGACCACACAAGTCGCGGCCGCTGATCCCGCAGATCCCGCGGCGAAGGTCGCGCCGGTCGGCTACCACTCGACCATCGCGCCCTACAGCAGCCTGCGGCCCGCGACGCCGGCACCATGGCGCGACCGCAACGACGCCGTCGCGCCGCGGCCGAAGCAAGACCAGTAGGAGCGCGCCATGACACGCCATCTTGCGCGAGGCCTGCTCGTCCTCACCGCGCTCAGCGTCTCCGGCTGCGCCGCGTTCTCGCCCGACAGTGGCATGAGCGGGGTCTCCGAACTGACGAGCCAGACCATCAACAAGGACGTCGCCTTCGTGCGGACGGCGGACGGCGCCGGCGCGGTTGACGCACGCGTGCGCCAGTTGCTGGGACGAACGCTCAGCATGGACGCTGCCGTGCAGATCGCACTGCTCAACAACAAGGGGCTGCAAGCCGCCTATAACGAGCTGGCGCTGGCCGAGACCGATCTGGTCGAGCAGAGCCTGCCGCCGAATCCCGTGTTCTCGATCTCGCGAATCTCGGGCAATGGCGCCAGCGAGATCGAGCGCCAGGTGGTCGGCGACATCCTGGCGCTCGCCACCCTGCCGTTCCGCTCCGACATCGCCCGCGAACGCTTCCGCGGAGCCCAGCTGCGCGCGGCGTTGGCGACCTTGCGGCTCGCAGCGGAGGTCCGCCGCGCCTATGTGCGCGCCGTCTCGAGCAACGAGATGGTGGCGCTGCTGACGGACGCGAAGGCGACGGCGGAATCGACCGCACAGCTCGCCGTCAAGCTCGGCGAGACCGGTTCGATCAACAAGCTCGACCAGGCCCGCGAGCAGGTGTTTTACGCCGAGACCACCGCCGATCTCGCCACTGCACGGCAGACCATGGCGAGCGCGCGCGAAAGGCTCGCGCGCCTGATGGGGCTGTGGGACGGCGGTCTCGATTTCCGTCTGCCCAACCAGCTTCCCGCCCTGCCGCGCCGGCCGCAGGCCCTGCCCTCGATCGAGGCCGACGCCGTGGCCCATCGCATCGACCTGCAGATCGCGCGGCTGGAGCTGACCGCGCTGGCGAAATCGCTGAACCTCACGGAGGCAACGCGCTTCGTGACCCTGCTCGATCTCGCCGGCATCGCCCGCCGCACCAGGGATCCGGAAGGAGCCCCATTCCGCGAACGCGGCTTCGACGTCCAGTTCCAGATCCCGATCTTCGACGGCGGCGAGGTCCGGGTGCGGCAGGCCGCCGAGACCTACAATCTCGCCTTCAACCGCCTGACCGAGCGCGCCGTCAATGTGCGCTCCGAGGCGCGCGATGCCTACCGCACGTACCGATCCACCTACGATATCGCGAGCCACTATCAGCGCGAGATCATCCCCTTGCGCAAGATCATCACCGAGGAGATGCAGCTGCGCTTCTCCAGCATGCAGGTCGACATCTTCGCGCTGCTCACCGAGGCGCGGCAGCGCCTGGCCTCGCTGCGCGGCGCGATCGATGCGAGGCAAAGGTTCTTCCTCGCCCAGTCCGACTTGCAGACCGCCGTCAACGGCGGCGGCGCGCCTGCTTCCGGCGGCGACAATCCAACCACCATCGCCGCGGCAACGCCTGCCGATGGCGGCGGCCACTGAGATGGAGGCCAACATGTTTTCCCGCCGAGGATTTTTGGGGAGCGCCGCGCTCGCCGGTGCGTCGGCCATCAGCGGCCGCGTGCAGGCTGCGTCGATTCCGGAAGCCCCGCACATGGACAAGGTGGTGATGCAGCCGCCGCTGCATCCCGTTGGCGGCCCCGACTATCGCCCCGTCGTGACGCTGAACGGTTGGTCGCTGCCGTTCCGCATGAACGGCGACTGGAAGGAATTCCACCTCGTCGCCGAGCCCGTGGTGCGCGAGTTCGCGGAAGGAATGAAGGTGAATCTGTGGGGCTATAACGGCCAGTCCCCGGGGCCGACGATCGAGGCCGTCGAAGGCGACAAGGTCCGCGTCTTCGTCACCAACCGCCTGCCCGAATACACCACCGTGCACTGGCACGGCATGATCATCCCGAGCGGCATGGACGGCGTCGGCGGCCTGACCCAGCCGCACATCCAGCCCGGCAAGACCTTCGTCTACGAGTTCGAGATGAGGAAGAGCGGGACCTTCATGTACCATCCGCACTCCGACGAGATGGTGCAGATGGCGATGGGCATGATGGGCATGGTCGTCGTGCATCCGCGCGATCCCGCCTTCCGGCCCGTCGACCGCGACTTCGTCTTCGTGATGAGCACCTATCGTGTCGATCCCGGCACCTACCTGCCGCATGTCAACGAGATGACCGACTTCAACATGTGGACCTGGAATGCGCGGGTGTTTCCCGGCATCGATCCCCTGGCCGTGCGGCTCGGCGACAAGGTGCGCGTGCGCATCGGCAATCTCAGCATGACCAACCATCCGATCCATCTGCACGGCCACAGTTTTGCGGTGACCTGCACCGACGGCGGCTGGATTCCGGAGAGCGCGCAATATCCGGAGACGACGACCGACGTGCCGGTCGGCGCCGTCAGGGTGTTCGACGTGCTCGCCGACAATCCCGGCGATTGGGCGTTCCACTGCCACAAATCGCATCACACCATGAATGCGATGGGGCACGACGTGCGCAACCTGATCGGCGTGTCGCGCAAGGACCTCGCCAGGGCCGTCGGCAAGCTTGCGCCTGACAGCATGGCGATGGGCTCGACCGGCATGGCGATGGGCAACATGGAGATGCCCGCGCCCGACAACACGCTGCCGATGATGACGGGCACCGGCCAGTTCGGCCCGATCGAGATGGGCGGCATGTTCACCGTGATGAAGATCCGCGAGGACCTCGCCCGCGACGACTATCGCGATCCCGGCCCCTACAAATTCCCGCAAGGCACCGTCGCCTACGAGGTCGAGACGCCCGATGCGGCACCGGTGCGGGAGCCGGGCAAGCCAATGCACAGGATGAAGATGTGAGCGTTTCGATGAACCACCAACTGGAGATGACGATGAAGACGATCAAACTCGGCCTCGCGCTGGCGACGCTGTCGCTCGCGCCGGCGCTGGCGCACGACAAGCACGCTCACGGGAGCTTTTCGGCCGGCGAGCCCGGCGATCCCAGCAAGCCCGCGCGCACGATCGAGATCCTGCTCAACGAGATGGACTACGCGCCGGCGAAGATCGAGGTCAAGCGCGGCGAGCAGATCCGCTTCGTGCTGCGCAATGTCGGCAAGGAGGACCACGAATTCCTGCTCGCGACGACGAAGGAAAATCTCACCCATGCCGTGGAGATGAGAAAGCATCCGCATATGGAGCATGACGACCCCAACGGTGTCAGGCTCGCCCCGAGCAGGACGGCTGAGATCCTCTGGAAGTTCAGCAAGGCCGGCACGTTCGAGTACTCGTGCCTCATTCCCGACCACCGCGAGAACGGCATGGTCGGCCACGTCACCGTGAAATGAAGGAGCCCCCCATGAACCGCATCATCAGCACTGCTGCCGCGTTTGCGCTGACCATCGGCATCTTGTCTTCCGGAGCCCTCGCGGCGGGGGCTGCCGCGATCAGCGGCGAGGTCAAAAAGATCGACGAGGGCGCCGGCAAGATCACCCTGAAGCACGGTCCCGCCAAGAGCCTCGGCATGGAGGAACCCATGACCATGGTCTACCGCGTCAAGGACCCCGCCATGCTCAGGCAGCTCAAGGTCGGCGACAAGGTGACCTTCGAGGCCGAGGAAGGGGCATCGGGGTATATGGTGACCAGGATGGACAAGGCGAAATAGGGCGGCCAGCTCCTCGATCGTCGATTTGAGCGCCATACGCCTCCACGACGTCATGGCCGGGCCTGTCCCGGCCATCCACGCCTTGCTATGTGGCACCGAGAACGTGGATGCCCGGGACATGCCCGGGCATGACGGCCTTTTTCTCCGCTTGCGGCCCCCGAAACACCCCGGTCCGCCGCCCTTCCACCCCCTCCGTTAACCCTTTGCTAACCATACACCGGGCAAAAATTGCCGGGTGAAGTCGAGTGTCGTCGGCCGCGTAAAACGGGGGGATCCCTGTGGACGCCAGTGCGGTGCCTCACTTTCGGAACGGCGGCCCTTCGGCCGCCGCGCAGACGTTTGGGGCGCGCGGACGGCAGTCGCGCGGGGAGGCAGCTACCATGGTCGACGTCACCGCGGGACAGGGCGTAGGCACCGCAAGACCGGGCATCCCCTCCCTCAACGAGATCGTCACCATCCTCAAGCGCGGCGACATCGCGCTGGCGCTGGGCATCCTCACCATCCTGGTGGTGCTGATCCTGCCCCTGCCCGCGATCGTGCTGGACCTGTTCCTGGCGATCTCGATCACGCTGTCGATCCTGATCCTGATGACCTCGCTGTTCATCCAGACGCCGCTGGAATTCTCCGCCTTCCCGACCGTGCTCCTGATCTCGACCATGCTGCGCCTGTCGCTCAACATGGCTTCGACCCGGCTGATCCTGTCGCACGGGCACGAGGGCACGGCGGCCGCCGGTCACGTCATCGAGGCCTTCGGCAGCTTCGTGATGGGCGGCAATTTCGTCATCGGCATCATCGTCTTCGCCATCCTGATCATCGTCAATTTCGTCGTCATCACCAAGGGTTCGGGCCGTATCGCCGAAGTCGCCGCCCGCTTCCACCTCGACGCCATGCCCGGCAAGCAGATGGCGATCGACGCCGACCTGTCCGCCGGCCTGATCGACGAGACGGTTGCCAAGCATCGGCGCAAGGAGCTGGAGGACGAGAGCGGCTTCTTCGGCGCCATGGACGGTGCCTCCAAATTCGTCCGGGGCGATGCCATCGCCGGCCTTCTGATCGTCTTCATCAACGTCGTCGGCGGCATGATCATCGGCGTGGCGCAGCAGGGCATGTCGTTCGCCGACGCGGGGCGCAGCTACACGCTGCTGACGGTCGGTGACGGCCTCGTCACCCAGGTGCCGGCGCTGATCGTCTCGACCGCGGCCGGCCTGCTCGTCTCCAAGGCCGGCGTCTCGGGCGCGGCCGACAAGGCGCTGATGAAGCAGTTCTCCGGCTATCCGCAGGCGCTGGCGATGTCCTCCGCGGTCATGCTGGTGCTGGCCGCCCTGCCGGGCATTCCGACCATCCCGTTCCTGGCGCTCGGCGCCGGTGCCGGCGCGCTGGCCTGGCACGCCCGCAACCGCAACCGCGTCACCGCCAAGGCCGAGGAAGCCGCCAAGGCCGCGCCTGTCGCCGGTCAGCCCGGCGCGCCGGGCGCAGCGGCCGCCGAGGAGCCGATCTCGGCCGCGCTCAAGATCGACGACCTCAAGATCGAGCTCGGCTACGCCCTGCTGCCGCTGGTCAACGGCCCCGACGGCACCGACCGCCTCACCGAGCAGATCAAGGCGCTGCGCCGCTCGCTCGCGATCGAGATGGGCTTTGTGATGCCGGCGGTGCGCATCCTCGACAACGTCCAGCTCGAGGCCAACACCTACATCATCAAGATCAAGGAGGTCGACGCCGGCACCGGCAAGATCTGGCCGAACCAGTTCATGGTCATGGACCCCGGCGGCAGCCAGGTGCAGGTGCCCGGCATCCACACCACCGAGCCGACCTTCGGCCTGCCCGCGACCTGGGTCGATGCCAGCCTCAAGGAGGAAGCCTCGCTCAAGGGCTACACCGTCGTCGACGCCGCGACCGTGCTCTCGACCCACCTCACCGAACTGCTCAAGGCCAACATGTCGGACCTGCTCTCCTATGGCGAGGTGCAGAAGCTGCTCAAGGAGCTGCCGAAGGAGCAGAGCGAGCTGGTCAAGGACATCGTCCCCGGCCAGGTCACGGTGTCGGGCATCCAGCGCGTGCTGCAGCTGCTGCTGGCCGAGCGGATCTCGATCCGCGACCTCTCGACCATCCTCGAGGGCATCGCGGACTCGCTCGCCTTCTCGCGCAATCCCGCGACCATGGTCGAGCACGTCCGCGCCCGCCTCGCCCGGCAGATCTGCGCGCAAAACACCTCCTATGCCGGCTACCTGCCGCTGATCGCACTGTCGGCGAAATGGGAGCAGGCCTTCGCCGAATCCATCATCGGCCAGGGCGAGGAGCGCAGCCTTGCGATGCAGCCCTCGAAACTGTCGGAGTTCATGACCGCCGTGCGCGAGGCCTTCGAGCGCGCCGCCCGCGAGGGCGAGGCGCCGGTGCTGGTCACGTCTGCGGCCATCCGTCCCTTCGTGCGCTCGCTGGTGGAGCGGTTCCGCGCCCAGACCACCGTCCTGTCGCAGGCCGAAATCCACCCCAGGGCGAGGCTGAAAACGGTCGGAAGCATCTGATTTGCCTTAAGAAGCCGTGTGTTTTTCGGCCACAGGCAAATGGTTTTTGAGTTCCCGGCACCGTGTGGACCCAAGATCGAAAAGGCGGCTGACAGGCACATTACAGCTTTGAAATAATTGCCAAAACGCACGATGAGAGGCCGCTTTTGATCGCGATCTTTCACGTCCTTTCACGCTCTTGTGATGGCCTCTTGGGAACGAATCCCCCCAATACTAGGTTGTTGGGCACCGGAAGCATGAACCTGCCCGAACAGGGTAGCGACTACTTCGGGTAGATGGCGGCAGGAGCCTTCCATGAACCACTCGATTTACAGCGCAGACCGTTCGACCCATTTGAAGATCGTGGTCGTGGCCCTCGTTGCAGGGATCGCAGTTGCGGGCCTTGGCATCACCGCGCGCACGACGAGTTCGGACGAAGGCCTCACCCAGACCGCTCGCGTCATCAAGGCCGGCAAGCCGGTCACCATCACCAGCGCGAACACCTCGCTCGTTCGCTAAGGAGAACACGAGTTTTTCGAATTCACGCGGCTCTTTACCAGCCCCCCAAAGTCGCCACGTGGATATGTAGACGACCCCAACCCCAAGTCGACTACAGAAAGCGCCCGCCCCCCACGGGCGCTTTCTCATGTCTGGGGTATGCCTTTGCCAGTGCACGCGCCAAATTCATCCCACCGCTCGCTCCTCCCATGTCCCGGACGCGCTGCAACGCACCGTCGAAGTGACGCTGCGCTGCGTCCGGGGCACGAAACCTCATTACGGTGACAGTGCACTTAACTCTCTTTCGGCTTCGGCCCTCGCCTGGCCGGCTTGAGAACGCGCTTTGTCTTCCGTTCGATCATGTCCAGGAACTTCGGGTTGCCGATCGGCCGGCCGATGGTTTCGGCGCGGCGGAGGTGCTCGATCAGCTCCTCATCGCTCTGCTCCGAGAGGAAATGCGTAAAGTTCGGATAGCGCTCGCTGACCGGCGCGATCGTGGTGATGCCGTCGTCGCGGCTGCCGACATGGGCACGGACGCTGGACCAGCGCCAGTCGCGCGCCCGTTCGACCAGCCGTGCCCGCACCGGATTGAGCGAGACGTAGCGCAGCGCGGCAGCCAGGTGCGCCTCGTCCATCGCCACGCAGCCGAAACGGCCCTGCCAGAAATGGCCGGTGCGCTTGCGGCGGGCGTGGATGATGCCGGCATAGCGGCGATGCACGGGCGCCAGCGCGCGGCGCAATCCATCGGCATCGGACGGCACGAGAATGAGGTGCACGTGGTTCGGCATCAGGCACCAGGCCCACACTTCGACGCCTGCCGCACGACATCCCGCCGCCAGAAGATCGCGGTAAAGAGCATAGTCGCCATCCTCGAAGAACGTGCGGGCGCGACCATTGCCGCGCTGGGTGACATGGTGGGGATGCCCGGGGATGACGACACGCGCAAGTCGAGCCATGCCGCAGCATGCCTGCACGACCACAAGGAGTCAATTAAATGCACTGTCACCGTAATGGCACTGTCACCGTAATGGCATTGGTAACAGTGAAGTTTGCAGAAGTAAGCGTCACCAATGCCTCCAACCAAACAAAACAGAATCGATACTCATACAGCCCTCCTTAGGCGTGAGGGCATCTCGAATACCGATCCTTTACAAGTGAAGCGCCGGGCTTTATTGCCAGCGAGCGAAGCAAGCTTGGCAAGTCGGAAGAACCGATCGCGCGACGTGAACCGACAAAACCGCCCACTTTGCGAAGTCCGCCAAAGTCATTGAAATAAGCAGCATTGATAACGTTACCGCCGCGCTCGAAGACAACGCCGACACGGAGATCTAAGATTGGCTTGGCATCGTTCATCAGGACAATTCCTTCGCGAACTACTTCCAAGGACTCATCAAAGGCTGGACTTCCTGCCGTGATTTCGTACACGCAAGAAACCTCAGGCAATTTAACCTCATCGATTCTCGATCGAAATGAGGTCCGATATGGAACGAGCAAAAGAGTAATTTTCGTTGCCCCCCCTAGCTCATTGAGGAAAGCCTGACCGTCGACTGAATTATCGCGCGCCATTGAAGGATCCCCGCAAGTCAGCAAAAAAGCCAAGGTCCAACAAATTCTTCTGGTCGTCGCCCGTAATGGGCTTCCTCGACCGGTCGTCGCCGAATGATCTGGACACAAAAATGGGGGCGACTTAGGTAGATCGACATCATTTATCACCTACTTGTCCTCGCATCTCGCTTTCACCCCCAAACGGCGCAATCACATCAACGACCTTCCTATTCGCGCCACTTTTCCACTCCGCCGGTGTCAGCCGCACATCGCCCGCATCGATCCGCTTCGCGACGATCTCGTCCGCCAGCGCCCAGAACGCGACACCGACCGGCTGCTCGCCCTTGTAGAAGATGCGGAACTGCTGCAGCAGGATCGCAGGCATCACCAGCCATTCGAGATCGCCGAGCGGGATCGCCTTGTGGCGCGGCGACTGCGTCATCAGCCAGGTGATCTCGCCGAGCACCTGCGACACGGTCTTGGGCGGCGGGGCCGCTTGTGTGCCGGCGGCGGAAGCATCGGACGGGTTCGCGGCTTGCGCGCCGTTGGCGTGCGGCGCGCTGCCGGGCGCTGCACCGGGGGTCGGCTCTTCGATCCGCTTTGCGGCTCCGGTCTTCGTCATCCGCCTCTCTCCACGCTTCGTTTTTCCGGTGCCCGGCATCGGCTGCTCCTCCTTGCGAGAAAGGCCGAAGTCTAGAGCACACTGCGCCTCGTGCACAGCACGGCCGGTTCGCGGCCGAGATGCGTCGATCAGTCCTGTCGTTGCGGAATGAACGGGAGCGCCGGCGGCGAAACTCGCCGCATTGGTGCTCCCGTTCTATGGATAGAATGCCATTCCCAACCCCTGCGGGTGACGCTAGACGAAACAACCCGGACACATCCAGCAATAATTTGACGACAGAGTCGTCGGGACGTCGAGCGTGTGGATTGCGCCACGCCGGCGTCATGAAGGATGTTGCAACTCGCTGCGTCACGATAATGCCTGCCCTGTTGTGCGAACGCTGTGATGGAGTGTGAAGCATCGCCGGGGCGCTGCGCCGCGTCCGGGGCACGAGAGCGAGTAGGCCGCTCTCTCCGCGTCATTGCGAGGAGCCGTTGCGACGAAGCAATCCAGAATCTCTCCGCGGAAAGACTCTGGATTGCTTCGCTGCGCTCGCAATGACGGAGTACGTGGGACCAGTATCGCTCATCGTTTGCATTTCACCTGCGGAGAAACCTTTCCATCTAGGGGCACACCTCCGCATCCTCGCGGCTCATCTCGCCCGAGCTTTGCTTCGTCGCTTCGCCCTCGATTGGAAAAGGGCGCAGGGAAGACCGGGAGCCCGCTGGCACCCGCGGTCCACTGTGCGAATCCTGCGTGACAAGAAGCTGCACAGCGG
>NZ_CAKZJO010000052.1 GCF_936943645.1 uncultured Bradyrhizobium sp.
TGAAGATGATCAGCAGCACCAGCATCACGTCGATGAACGGCGTGACGTTGATCTCATGGGTGACGTCGAGATCGTCGGCGACGCCGCGCGACCCGAGCTTCGATCCGCCGAGCTTTGCGGCCATCGCCTACTCCGCCGCTCGCGCCAGGCGAAATTCCCTGTGGTCACGCTGCCGGCTCACCAGCAGCATGAGCTGTGCCGAGGCGTCGCCGAGCAGTGCGCGGTAATTGGCAATGCCGCGGACGAGGTGATTGTAGATCACGACCGCCGGGATCGCCGCGACGAGCCCGAGCGCGGTGGCGAGCAGCGCTTCTGCGATGCCGGGCGCGACCACCGCAAGGCTGGTGGTGTGGCTCTCGGAGATGCCGATGAAGGAATTCATGATGCCCCAGACGGTGCCGAACAGGCCGACGAAAGGCGCGGTGGCGCCGATGGTCGCGAGCACGCCGGTACCGCGCGCGATCCGCCGCGACATCGCCGCCTCGACCCGCTCCAGCCGCAGCGCGACACGTTCCTGGAGGCCGTCGTCGAGCACACCGCCAGAGAGCTCGGCCTCCCGTGCACAGGACTGGATGAGCTGGGCGACGGCGTCGTGGGCATCACCCGCGCGCGCGGCTGCCTCGGCCAGCTTGATGTTGCCTTCGAGCACGCGGGTTCGTCGCAAGGCAAGCGCGCCCTTGCGGCGCAACTCGACGGATTTGGCCAACCACACCGTCCACGTCGCCAGCGAGGCAACGGCGAGCCCCACCATCACCGTCTTCACGACGATATCGGCGCCGAGGAACATGCCCCAGGGTGATAGATTACGCGGCAACAACGCCTCGTCGATCGCAAAGGCCGGCGCCGGCGCGAGCACCAGCGCGATTGTTAGGATCACATGCCGAAGCCCAAACTTGCCCTGCATCCTGATCTCCCGACAGGTTGAAGCGAACTACGCCGCGGACGCGATCCGGTCCGCGAGCTGCCGGAACCGCACCAGCTGATCCGTCCGCAGCGCCCTTGTTTCGTCGCGGCCGACGAACACCTTGAACATGATGCCGCCGTCGGCGTTGAGGAAAGCGACGAAGGCGGACGTCTTGCCCATGAAGGGGCGCTCGACGAAGGCGACGCCCGCGCAGCGTTCGTGGCGAAGATGGCCGTGCAGGCCCTTCGGCTGCATCAGGTTGAAATAGCCGCGGCCGACCTCGCCGGCGGGCACGGTGCCGGTGAACTCGAAGATCGCATCGTCCGTGTGCACGATCAGTGTGACCTCCCCCCACGCCGCGATGTCCTGCATGGCGGCGACAAAGTGCTCGCCGCCACCCATGCGCACCATCGATGACGGCAGCGCCTCGATCACCGCGCGCGGGGTGACGTTGCGCTCGCGCGCGACGTCCTCGATCACCGCCCCCGGATTGTCGGCCATATACGCTTTGAGATCGGCGAGATCGGTGCTCAGCATGTCCGGCTCCTCTCCTGCATCATCGACTTAGGCCGCCGCGGCCTTGCGCTCGCTCTGGATCACCTCGAAGCCCTCGAACTTGGGATGGCCGAGATAGAGGCTCTCGCCGGTCCTGTTGTCGGCACGGGCGTGCGCGCGGCGGAATTCCTCCGAACGCGTCCAGGCTTCGAACGCGGCCTTGTCGACCCAGCTGGTGTGCGACGAATAGAGCGTGTGGTCCTCGGCCTCCGGCCCCTTCAGCAGATGAAACTCGACGAAACCCGGCATGCTGCCGAGATAGGATTCGCGGGTGGCCCAGACAGTTTCGAACGCGGTCTCCGCGCCCTTTTTCACCTGGAAACGATTCATGGCGATGAACATCAAAGTGTCTCCTTCTGATCAAAACGGAACACGCCGAAGCCGCGCTGGAGCATCAGCGCGGCCCGGCTGAAGTTTGCGGTGTTGCGATGCGCCGTGCCTTACGCACCTCCAAAGTGGATCTTCATGCCGGCTTTGTAGACCCTGCCCGGCCCCGGGCTCGACCACAGCACGTCGTTCTGCGTGGTGCCGTCGGTCGACGTGCCGGGAATGGCGTAAGGCCGGTAGTACTGGTTCAGGAGATTGTCGATCGACGCCGAGAACACGATGTCCTTGGTTGCGTTGTAGGTCATGTACAGATTGACCAGTTCGTACCCGGTCGCCGGCAGATAGCCCGCCGGCACATCGTTGTTGGCGCCGTACGAAGCCCACTGTGCCGACAGGATCATGGTGCGATCGAGCAGGCGGACACCACCTGTCGTGACGACCTTGCGCGGGGTGATGGTCGCAAGCCCGACATTGGTGACGGCGTTCTTGCCCTGGATGTAATGGCCCGCGACGCCGACGAACCAGTCGCCGGCATCGTACATCGTCTCCGCCTCGAAGCCCTGGATGCGGGCCTGCGCGATGTTCTGGTACTGGTAGAACTGGCTGAACGAGCCGAACGGCGGCACCGCGACCGGAGCGGAGGCGACGAGGTCGATGTAGTCGGAAACGTCGTTGCGGAACAGGTTGATCTTGCCGCGGAAGGAGTCGTTGGCGCTGAAGATGTTGTCGTACTTCAGGTTGATGCCGACTTCCTTGTTCTTGCCGACTTCGGGGCGAAGATTCGGATTGGGCAGGAAGCAGAACAGGCCGACGGTGCCGTCGGGACAGGGGAAGAAGGCCGGCCCGCCACCGGTTGCGTGCGCACCTGAGATCACCGTCTCCGTGATCGACGGAGCGCGATAGCCCTCGGCGTAGCTGACATAGGGCTGGAAGCCGGCGACCGGCGTCACGCCGAGCGTGATCTTCGGCGAGAAGCGGTCGCCGCTGCCGTTGGTCTTGCCCGATTCCAGATCGTAGCGGTCGTAGCGGATCGCGCTCACCGCCTCGAACCAGGTGCTGTAGTTCTGCTTCAACTGCAGGAATCCGCCCGACACGGTGCGGATGCCACTCGGCGTGGTGATGTTGGAGTTGCCGCGGCTGTCGGTCGTGATCACGTCGTCCTGGAACGCATCGAAGCCGACGGTGACGGCATTGCGCCAGTCGCCGACATTGAAGCGCGTGGTATTGTTGGCGTCGATGCCGTAGGTGTTCAGGACATAGCCGCGCTTGTCGCCGACGCAGCCCGAGATGTTGTTGCCGAAATTGCCGGTGCCGCACAGGGCCGCGCCCGACGTCGAATAGTGATAGGTCTTGGTCTGGTCGTTGTCGACACGGTTGCCGTAGACCGACATGTGCCAGTCGAACAGATTGTCGCTCGGCAACGAATAATTCCAGGTGATCGTGCCGGTGTAGTTCTTGGCGTCGGAGGCGTAGACCGACGAGCCCTGATAGAGCGCGCGCTGCGCCGCCGTCGCGACCGGCCCCCTGTTGAACTGGCCGATATCGTATTGATAGTCCTGGAAGATGGCGCCGAACTTGACCTCGTGACCGAGGGCGGGACGCACCGTGAGCTTCATCAGGCCGCTCTCGACCTGGTTGCCGGTGTTGCCGATCTCGGTGCCGTTGCCGTCCTTGTAATTGCCTTGCGTGCGGTAAACCGCGCCGCCGAAGATGTCGACGTCGGGCGTGGCGCGCACGCCGCCGAACACCGAGCCGAGACCACGATTGTTGTTGGAGCCGTAGGAGCCCGAGAGATCGACGCCCCAGCGCTCGCCCGGGCGCAGCACGTCCTCGATGTCCTTGGTGCGGAACGAGACGAGGCCACCGATTGCACCGGAACCGTAGATGTTGGCGGTCGGGCCGCGCACGACGTCGACACCGCCGACCAGCTCGGGATCAAGGAAAAAGGAGCCGCTCGCATTGTGGCCGGTGCGCTGGTAGTTCTGCCGGGCACCATCCACGACCACGGCGACGCGCCCGAACTCCTGCAAGCCGCGAATGTTGATGACCGTCGCAGGATCGTCGCCGCGCTCCTGGAACGACACGCCGGGAATGGCGTAGAAGATATCCGACAGCCGGTTCGGCTGCAGCCCCTGGATCTTGTCGAGCGTCACCGTGCTGACCGGGGCGAGCGAGTCGATTGCACGCTCCTCGATCTTCGTTGCCGCAACCGTAATCGCGTCGAGTGTCTGCACGGGCGCAACCCCGCCGGCCTGTGCGCGCGCGTTCATGACTTCGGGCGTCGCCTGCTGCACGACCTGCGGCTTGGCCTGCTTGCGCCTGGCCTGCTTCGGCCGTTCCGAGGACGCGCTTTCGGCTTGCGGCGATGCAGTCTGCGCAAGACTGCTCTCCGTCGTCATTGCCGCGATTGAAACCACCGACGCGCCCAAAATCAGGGCGCGCGAATACCTAGCCCCGTCAGCCATATCAGCCCCAGCCTGCACTTCACTTTAAATTCGGAGTCTTGGCTGGCGTGCGCTCGCAACGCGAACGACTGGCTGGCTGATTGTCTCGACAAGCGGGCAAGTCGCCCGCCGCCATAATTGGTTACGTGGCAACACTCTGGCGGTCAATGTCACAAGGTTGCAGTTTATATCGATTGTAAATCGCAGCCGTTGGAATGCGCTTCGTGCCGCTTGTACAAACAGGCGGCACTCCAGGACTACGAAAGCGCATCACACCCCACATGTCAGCAACGTCCGCAGACAACGACGGCAACGCGACAGGGTCGGCAGGAAGCCCTTCTGCGACAACGAGAACCCTCACCATGCGTGGCAGCCGGATCGACAGCCGCGAGCTGTTTGCGGCCGAACGCGAGATCATCATCGCGCATGGCGAGGATAACTACCGGCTTCGCCTGACCTCGCAGAACAAGCTGATCCTGACGAAGTAATACGCAATGGCATTTTGTCGCACCCTCGCCCGCCTCCTGCTCTCCAGCGCAATCGCGCTCGCATCCGCCGCGCACGCCGCCGGCATCACCGTGCATGACGCGCGCAATCGCGAGATCATCGTTGCCGATGCCGCGCGCACGGTCTCGATCGGCGGCGCCATCACCGAGATCCTCTATGCGCTCGGGCTCGAGAGCCGGCTGGTCGGTGTCGACACCACGAGCCTCTATCCGGCAACTGCGCTGCAGGACAAACCCAATGTCGGCTACATGCGCCAGATCTCCGCCGAAGGCGTGCTGGGCCTCAATCCCACCCTGATCCTGGCGATCCAGGGCGCAGGGCCGCGCGAGACCATGGACATCCTGGAAACGGCGAAAGTGCCGCTGGTGCTGGTGCCCGACACTTTCACCGAGGCCGGCCTGATCGAGAAGATCAAGCTGGTCGGCCACGCCATGGGTGTCGATGCGCGCGCCGCATGCCTGAGCGCGGCGGTCGGCGCCGACCTTGCGCAGCTCGGTGCCCTGCGCGCCAGGGTGACCAAGCCGGTGCGGGTGATGTTCGTGATGTCGCTGCAGAACGGGCGAGCACTGGTGGCCGGCCGCAAGACAGCGGCCGAGGAGATCATTCGGCTCGCCGGCGCCACCAACGCCATCGACGATTTCGACGGCTACAAGATCATCGGTGACGAAGCGATCGCCGCGGCAAGACCCGACGTCGCGCTGTCGATCGAACGCGGCAAGGACTCGCTTCCGGCCGAGGCGATCTATGCCCATCCCGGCTTTGCCTTGACGCCGGTTGCGGCCAACAAGAGCTTCATCACCATGGACGGGCTCTATCTGCTCGGCTTCGGACCGCGGACGGCGTCGGCCGCGCACGATCTCTCGGCACGGCTCTATCCGGCACTGGCCGAGCGGGGCGATGGATTCACGTCGGCGCTGCCGGCGGCGAATTGCCGGCAATGAGCGTGGTGATCGGGACCGAAGTGCGCCGCTCGGGACGACGCGCCGGCGTCGGACGGCCGTCCGCATCATTGACGATCTTTCTCCTGATGGCGGTGCTCGCGGTCATCGCCATCGTCGCACTGACGCTCGGCGCCGCCGGCATCCCTCTCTCCCGCCTGCCTGCCGCGCTCGGGCTATCAGGCGAAAGCACGGCCATGACGGCCCGCGACCAGCTCGTGCTGTGGTCGATCCGCGTCCCCCGGATCGTGGCGACAGCCATGGTCGGTGGCCTGCTCGCGGCAGCCGGCGCGATCATGCAGGGACTGTTTCGCAATCCGCTCGCCGATCCTGCTCTGGTCGGCGTCTCCAGCGGCGGCGCGCTGGCAGCCGCCAGCGCGATCGTGTTCACCGATTCACGCTTCGGCGAGGCGCTGCGCTTCCTGCAGACCGAGCTGCTGCCGCTCGCGGCCTTCGCGGGATCGCTGGCCACGACCGCGATCCTCTACGGCGTCTCGAGCCGCTCGGGACGCACCTCGATCGCGATCTTCCTGCTCGCCGGCGTCGCCATCACCGCCATCGCCAATGCCGGCATCGGGCTTCTCGTCTTCGTTGCCGACGACCGCCAGCTCCGCGACATTACATTCTGGATGCTGGGCTCGATGAGCGGCGTGACCTGGATCAAGGCCGCGGTGCTCGCGCCGGTCCTTGTCGTCGCGGTGATCGCCTGCGGCTTCATCGCGCGCGGCCTCGATCTTCTGGTGCTCGGGGAGGCCGACGCCTTTCATGGCGGCGTCGATGTCGAGCGCCTGAAGCGGATCTCGATCGTCATGGTCTCCGCCATGACCGGCGTCGCGGTCTCGATCAGCGGCGTCATCGGCTTCGTCGGCATCGTCGTACCGCATCTGCTCCGCCTCGTCATTGGGCCTGCGCACCAGCTGCTGTTGCCGGCCTCGATCCTGCTTGGCGCGATCCTGATGGTCGGCGCCGACACGCTGGCACGCACGATCGTGGCGCCCGCGGAGATGCCGATCGGCATCCTGACCGCGGCGGTCGGAGCGCCGGTCTTTCTCTTCATCCTGCTGCGCCAGTGCGGGCTCGCTTCGCTATGAGCGCCGTGATCGAGGCGCGCTCTCTAGGCAAACGCGCGGGACGCGCGACGCTGCTCGATGGCGTTAGCCTTTCGGTTGCGGCCGGCGAGATGGTTGCCATCATCGGCCCGAACGGCGCCGGCAAATCGACGCTGCTGCGGCTGCTCTCCGGCGATCTCCGGCCGAACGCCGGCGAGGTGCGCCTGAAGCAGCGCGATATCGCCAGCTTCACGCCGCGCGAGCTCGCCGCGCGCCGCGCCATGCTGTCCCAGCACATCAACGTCACCTTCCCCTTCACGGTCGAGGAGATCGTGCTGATGGGCGCGGGCGAACGCAGTGCGCGCGAAGCCGGCATGCTCGTCGGCACGGCCCTGGAGGAAGTCGGACTTGCCCATTTCCGCGAACGGCAGTTGCCGACGCTGTCAGGCGGCGAGCAACAGCGCGCTCATTTCGCCCGCGTGCTGGTGCAGCTCGCCTGCGGCGAGGCCGAGCATGGTCCGGGGCTGCTGCTGCTGGACGAACCGACCTCGAGCCTCGACCTGCGCCACCAGATCGACCTCGTCGAGGCCGCGCGTCGCCGCGCTGGCCACGGTACCGCGGTCATCGCGATCCTGCACGACCTCAACCTTGCGATCCGCTTCGCCGACCGGCTCATCATATTGGCCGGCGGCAAGCTCGCCGCCGACGGCCCACGCGCGGACATCGTCACGCGCCAGACCATCCGCGAGATCTTCGAGATCGACGCCGTCGTTCACCAGGCCGACGACGGCGTGCCTTATGTGCTGCCGCAGTCGATGCAGGCGATGGCGCAAGCTGAACTGCCGCCGCGGTGAAGGCGCGCTCCCTCGCCCCGCAAGCGGGGCGAGGTGAAGAGCCTCCCTACCCCGCCGGCACGATCACCATGCTCTTGTCCTTCGGCCAGCGGATGCGCCAGGCGAAGTTGATGTCCTTGACCTCGCCGGGCTTGGCTTCGAACGACCATTCCAGCACGCCGCGCCTGTCGCGGATGTTGCTCGCGGTCGGCGGCGTGGTCGCGGGCAGCATCTCGACGACGATGTCCTCGTTCTCGCTGACCGGCAGCTGATCCTCGATCGCGACCTTGATCGGAAAGTCGTGACCGTTGCGGATCGTGGTCTTGAAGGAACGCTCGTCGGTCTTCGACGTCGTGACGAGCAGGCCGGCCGAGCCTTCGTTGCGCTTGAGCACCGCGCGCTCGATCTTGATCTTGTCGTCGGCACCGAAGCCGAGCCGCACGGTGTCGTCCTTGGCCGACGCCGAGATCTTGCCGCGGCCGACGAAGACGCCGTCGCGATAGATCGCGACCTTGCCCGGCAGCAGTGTTGTGTCGTCGGTCTGCTTGAAGCTGGCTTCGAGGAAGGCGGTCGGGTCCAGCACCGGCGCCGCCCGCACCGCGAGATCGGCGGGCACGGTCATGGCCGCGATGCGCATGCTCTTGGCGCCCTCCTGGGCACCGAGGCTGACGCGGCCGGGAATCTTGAACGTGGCCTGGAAGCCGCCGATCTCGGCCACCGCATGCTGCTCTTCCGCGCGTTCCCGGGTCTCGGGCGCCTCGGCAATCTTGGCCATGGCGGGCGCTTGCATCTGGCGCGCAACTGGCGCGGGCCGCGCCAGGTCCGAAGCCGCGCCGAGCGCCATCGGCCTCGGCGGTTGCGGATATTGCGCCACCAGCGAGTTCAGCTCCGGAGCGCTGCCGCCGCGGCCGATCCGCACGGTGGAGACGCCGAGCGTTACGTTCGACCAGTCCTCGCCGGTCGACTGCGTGATCTCGGCACGACGCACGAGCTCAAGCTGCGGCTTGCGGTCCTTGGCGCCGGTATCGAGCCGGGCGTCGTAGAGCGGGACCCAGCGGGCGTTGCGCACGGCGTAGGTCACGCGCAATGTCGCCTTGGTCGCGGCCGCCGAGGCGACGTCGATCAGCACTTCCAGCTTGCTCGGCGGCTTGGCCGAACGCTCGGCCTCGAGCTGCGCGATCTGGCGATCAAGCTCGCGCTGCTTTCGCGTGGCGTCGCGGATCGCCGTGTCGGCCGTCGCGATCTCCTCGGCGACCGCCGAAAAGGCCGCGCGCCACTCGGTGATCGGCCGTGCCTCACCCTTGTCGCCGAGCCCAGCCGGAGAGGCCTCAGCAAAGTGCTGGGCGAAGCTGCGTCGGGCATTGGCCGAGTCGATCGCGCCTTGCAGATCGGCGCGCTGATCTCTCAGCGCTTCGATGCGCTTGTCGAGCTCGGGCAGGTTGACGGGCGGCGCGGGGCGCGGCGGCCGGGCATCGATGGTGCCGATGGTGAGCTTGGCGCCCGCCTCGCCTTCGACGCGAAGGGAGGACGGATCGAGCATGAGCGGAAAATCCTTGGCGACCAGCGTCGAGTCACCCGCGGCTAGGTCCAGCGCGATGACGCGGGTCACGGTGGCGCCGTCGGGGTAGACGGTGACGGTGTCGATCGCCGAATGGGCGTCCAATTCTGCCGCCCATGACGGCACCGCGAAGGCCGTGGTCACCAGGACCAGGCTTGTGGTTGCCAAACATCTTGCGGTGATGCGCATGAAAGTCCCTCCTGCCGGTATCGCCGCGCCCCCAACCGGACGCGCGATCAAATGCCTCGCCAACATGGTTGGACGCGGCAGGGAAGGAACCGGTTCGATTGGGGTTTCCGTGGGGCGCCGTTGCGGCGGCACCAAGGCCGCGGAACGCGCGGCGGTCCCGCGGCAGGACTCACGCCTGGGTCGGCGAGCCCTGGTCGAAGATGCGGCGAAGCAGATCGGTCACGTTGCGGGCGCCGGCCTTCTTCAGGACGCTGGCGCGGTAGCCCTCGACCGTCCGTGCGCTGAGATGCATGCGCCGGGCGATCTCCTTGTTGGTGAGGCCGGCAGCGAGATGCTCGAGCACGTCGCCCTCGCGTGCTGTCAGCGGCTCACAACCGGGCAGCCAGCCCTGCCGGCTCGCGCCGGGCTGCGCGGATTCATCGATCGCGGCATCGATCCGGCCGACGATGTCGTGGGTACGGAACGGCTTTTCGATGAAGTCGGCCGCACCGCTCTTGATCGCGTCGACTGCCATGGCGATGCTGCCATTCGCCGAGGTCACCAGCACCGGCGCCATGCAGTTTTCTTCACGCAACCGCTTGAGCACGTCGAGGGCGGAGCGATCCGGTGGCATCTCCAGCAGCACGCAGGCCGGCATCCGCGCCTTGGCTTCCGAGAGGAGCGAGGCACCGTCGGCGAAGCAGATCACGTCATAGGCGCTCTGCTGAAGCGCGGCGGATAATTGTTCGCGGGAGGCCGCGTCAGTCTCAATGACGAATACCTCACCCTTGGAAAACGTGTTTCCCGGCATAATCCCGATCCAGCAATGTCTTGGTCAAATGATACGAGACGGCCGGAGGCCCCATCGCGCCCCGCCGTCGGCAAGCACGGCATTCGCGCCGGTGCTTCGGTTTTCCTTATGTAAGTTCCACGCTGTTCCCGGATTTGACGGATCGGGACAGAAACTTTACATTTCGGGACATCTGCGGGAATGGCTGGCAGGAACGGTTCGCATGACCGACCTCATTCGCAGCGCAGGCTTGAGCTATTACCCGGAGGTCGCCCGGTCGGTCGGGCTCGACCCCAAGCAGATGATGCGCAAGGTCAGGCTGCCGCTGGCTTGCCTCGACAAGCCGGACATCCCCATCGCCGTCACCGGCCTGCGCCGCCTGCTCGAATTGTCGGCAGAGGCTTCCGGTGCCGAAGATTTCGGCCTTCGTCTTGCCGAGCGCGGCGGCCTGACCAATTTCGGCGCAGTCGGCCTGATCGTGCGCGAACAGGCGACTATCGGCGAAGCGATCGACGCGTTCTCGCGCTTCATCCATATCCATCACGAGGGCATGCGTTTGGACGTCACCCGCGGCAAGCAGACCGTGACCGTCACGCTGCATCTGCGCGGCCGGCATCCGAGCGCGCCGCGGCAGTCGATCGACATGGCGCTCGGCAGCGTCCACCGCATCATCCGGTCGCTGTTCGGCAGCGACTGGCGTCCGCAGGAAGTCCATCTGCATTATCCGCCGCCGCGCGATCGCAAGCGCTACCGCGACTTCTTCGGTTGCCGCGTGACCTTCAATGCGGATGACGATTCGATCCTGCTGTCGACACACGACATGGCGCGCCGGATCCCGAGCGCGCACCCCCTCATCGCGAATTATCTGCGCAAGCGCATCGAGGCGATCGAGACCCGGCCGGCGAGCTGGGAAGAGAAGGTCGACGAGGTCGTGCGGAGCCTGCTCACCAGCGGTGACTGCACGGTCGAGCGCGTCGCCGAGCATCTCGCCTGCACCCGACGCACCATCCACCGCCACCTCGCCGCATCAGGCACCAGTTTCTCGGCCATCCTGGATGCGCAACGCGCCGATCTCGTGACCCAGCTGGTCGACGATCCCGACCGGCCGCTGGCCGACATCGCGGTGCAGCTCGGCTTCTCCGCGCAGAGCGCCATGGCACGCTGGTTCCGTGGTCGCTTCGGCTGCACCATCAGCGATTGGCGCAAGGGCAAGCGGCCTTCCTCACCGCCTGCCGAGACGCCGTCGGCGACGGCAGCCTGAGTTCAGCGCGCCGGCGCGGGTACGCCCATCGTCGCAAGGGCACGCCGCCGGCTGCCGGCGAGCAGCGGGCCGAACGCGACGGCAAATCCGAGAAACGCGACAAGCCAGCCGCAGGCGGCGACGTGCAGCAACACATCGCTTTGCGCGGGAAACACCACGGCAGCGACCCGGGTCAGAGCCGCGATGATGACCGCGGCATAGATGGCCTGGATCGCCGGCGAAGCCGTCAACGCCTGTCCGGTATGGCCGAGGCTTGCGCGGGTCATCACTGCGAGAGTCATGGTTCCCGCCGCACCCGTCATCCAGGCGTGGATGCCGGCGCTCGGCGGCAGCGCGCCGAGAACCGCAAGCGCGTGCAGGATGAAGCCGAGCGGCACAAAGACGTAACCGACATGCAGGATCACCAGCAGCCGCTCGCGAAAGGTGCGGTCGCCGGCCCAGCGTGCAAGCCGCACCAGATGCAGCCCGCCGACCAGCGCCATCAGGACACCGGTGACGGCATTCAGCGGCGCCACGACCCAAGCGATGAGCGCGAGCGCGCTGCATCCGATCACGGCGCCGTCGAAGCGTGCGAACGGCACCGGCAGACGGCCGGGATTGAACTTGACCAGCCAGTTGCGGGTGAAGCTCGGGATGATGCGACCGCCGATCAGCGAGATCAGCAGCATGACCACGCCGATGCCGACGCGGATGCTGACATCGGCCGCGCCGTGATAGTGCGCCTCGAGATGAAACGCGACATTGCCGGCGAGCAGAACGGACACCAGCCCGACCACGGGCAGGTTGCGCCAGTTGCCGCCTGCGATGATCTCGCGCGCAGCGGCAGCGACGACCAGCGCCAGGAAGGCGGCATCGACGAGAAGCGCGAACGCCCAGCCGGTATCGGCCGACAACGTCACGACGGCACGCCCGGCAAGCCAGACCATCACCAGCGCCCCCAGCGAGGTGCCCTGGATCGGCAACCGGCCGGTCCAGTTCGGGATGGCCGTGAACAGGAACCCGGTGATGACAGCCGGCAGGAAGCCGTAGAGCATCTCATGAACATGCCAGTCGCGCGGCGCGAATGCGGAACTCACCGACAATTCGCCATAGAACATCGGCAGCCAGGCCAGGATCGACAGCCCCGCCTGGATCGCGCCGAGCAGGAAAAAGGGACGAAAACTGTTCGCAAACAGCGGCCAGCCCTCATAATTGCGGATTCGGGTGCCAGCCATGGGTTAACTCCAATAAGTTCAGACCGTCGTTCGTGGAAAAATACTGCCGCCCGGCCGTCCCGTTTTGCGCTATCGCAAACTGCGAGACGATTGCAGGTGCCATCACACTCCCTGATGCCAAGGAGACAGAATGGCCAAGGTCGACACATCGCTGGTTGCGCATCTGCCGCTGTTTGCCGGGGTCACACCGGAAGCCCTGGACGAGATCCTGCGTGAGGCCCGTTCGGCGCGCTATCCCAAGAGCAGCGCCATCTTCGAGCAGGGCGCGGACGCGCAATCCTTCTTCCTGCTGCTGCACGGCCATGTCCGCGCCGCCAAGACCACGCCGACCGGCGAGCAGATCGTGGTGCGCTATGTCGCGCCCGGCGAAACGTTCGGGCTCGCCATGGCGATCGGCGCCGCCCGGTATCCGGCGACGGCGATTGCGGTCGACGACAGCGTGGTGCTGATCTGGCCGACATCGGCCTGGCCGCGGCTGGTCGAGCGATTTCCTTCGCTGGCCGCCAATACGCTCCAGACCGTCGGCACGCGCCTGCAGGAGAGCCACACCCGCATCCTGGAAATGTCGACCCAGCAGGTCGAGCAGCGGGTCGCGCACGCGCTGCTGCGCCTCGCCAAACAGTCCGGCAAGAAGCTCGACCAAGGCATCGAGATCGACTTCCCGATCAGCCGCCAGGATATCGCGCAGATGACCGGGACCACACTGCACACCGTCAGCCGCATCCTGAGCGGCTGGGAGAGCCAAGGCCTCGTCGAAAGCGGCCGCCAACGCATCATCCTGCGCGACCCGCACGGGATCGTCGTGTTGGCGGAGCGGAACGCGGACAACGGGGCGGTGTAGCGGCCGTACCAAGGCGCCGGTGCTCGAAATAAGAGCGGGGGCGCTTTCGCTTACGACGAAAGCCGCCCCTCGCCCGGGAATCCGCGCGCGCCGGCGCGAATTCCAGATCGTTTCACGCCGGCACGCAGTCGACCAGCGCGGCGAGGAATTTTTCGCGGTCGACGCCATGCTCGCGGCAGGCATCATCCACCGTGTGGAAGGTTGCAATCGGGCAACCGACACAAGCCAGCTTGAAGGCCAGAAACACGCGGATCGTGTGCGGCGCCGTACGCATGATGTCATCGACCAGATCGTCGGATGCAAAGGACATGGACAACTCCGTTCCCCCGCGAAATTAGCAGACCGGGCCGGTGTCTCCTTGTTGAAGCGCAAGCTGCTGCCAGTTCCTCCGCTCGTCATTCCGGGTTCGCCCTTCGGGCGCCTCGGAATGACGGAGGGAGCGTGGCTCTATACTGCCCGGCTGTGCAGCTGCTTTGCCGGATTGAGATGCGCGTCGAACGCGGCGGCGACGCTGCGAACCAGGAAGCGCGAGTCTTTTGCGACTGCGAGGCGATTGCCATCCAGCCTCACCACGCCGTCGGAGATCAACGGCTTCAGGCGAGCCGCCGAGCTCAGCATCGGCTCAGCCTCCGCGCCATGGCGCGCGCAGATGTCGCCGATATCGGCGCTGAACTCGCACATGATGCGTTCGATGATGTCCGCGCGCAGCCGATCGTCGTCGGTGAGCCCATAGCCTTTCGCAGTGGCGAGCCGGCCAGCAGCAATGCTCTGCGCATAGGCGCCGATCTGCACCTCGTTCTGGACGTAGCCCTGCGGCAGATGCCCGATCGCACTCGCACCGAAGCCGAGCAGGACCTCCCCCTTGTCGGTGGTGTAGCCCTGAAAGTTGCGTCGCAGCGTCCGCTCCTCGAAGGCCACCGCCATGGAATCGTCGGGCCGGGCGAAGTGATCGAGCCCGATTTGCACGTAACCGGCCTCCTTCAGCGCATTGGCGATCGCGCAGGCCTGGTCGTGGCGCGCAAGGCCATCGGGCAGCACACCTTCGTTGATCATGCGCTGGTGCTTCTTGAAATCGGGCACATGGGCGTAGCCGAACACGGAGAAGCGGTCGGGCGCGAGGGTGAGGCTGCGCCGAACCGTATCCAGGCACGATGCGACGGTCTGGTGCGGCAGCCCGTAGATCAGGTCGAAATTGACCCCGGTAATGCCGGCGCGCCTGAGCATGTCGACCACGGAAGCGGTCTGCTCGAAGCTCTGCACGCGATTGATCGCGCGCTGCACCACGGGATCGAAGCTTTGCACGCCAAGGCTGGCGCGGTTGACGCCGGAGAGCCGCATCGCCTCGACCATCTCGGCGGTCAATGTGCGGGGATCGATCTCGACCGCGATCTCGGCCGAGGGCAGCACGAAGAATTTCTGGCGCATCGTCGCCATCAACTCGGCGAAAGCCTCCGGCTGCATGATCGTCGGCGTGCCGCCGCCGAAATGGATGTGCTCCACCTTGATACGGCGGCCGATGGCCTCGGCGACCAGCGCGATCTCACTGCGCAGTGTCCGCTGATAGCCGGCGATGAGTTCATCGCGGCGGACGATCTGGGTATGACAGCCGCAATACCAGCACATCTCGCGGCAAAACGGGACGTGGAGATAGAGGGATGCGCTGGCGCCCGCCGGCAGTTCGGCCAGCCACTGGGCGTAGGCATCCGGACCGATCGCCGTCGAGAAATGCGGTGCGGTCGGATAGCTCGTGTAGCGTGGCAATCTTTCTTCGCCGTAGCTCGCCGCCAGATCAGCTCTCATATCTTACCCATTCGTAAATTTCGGCCGTGTGCAGACATCACGGCAAATCACGGAATGCACTCCACTAACCCGGATCGGCGGCGGCGACCTTGCGCTCGCGCAAAGTCGGCCCAGGGCCTGGAAATTGCGCTTGCGCAAAGCAGAGCGGCCGGTCCCGGGCCATGATGACGGAAATTGGCACGGCATCCGGAGCGTTTGCCCATGAGGCTTTTTGCACTCGAACTCATTCTGTCCCTGCTCGACGTCCGCGGCCATATCCCGCGCTTCGACGACTTCCGGCCGGCCCCGGTCGCACCGGCTCCGTCCAGCATCGCCGGCGGCCTGGCCGCCGTCGTCGCTGTCATCGCCGTGCCCTCGCTGGCGATCTGGGCGATGGTCTGGCTCGCCAAGCATCTCTTCTAGTCACCTCTTCTCCAAGGCCTCTCCAAATCCAGGGCTGCTCCAAAGGCTCCGATCATGATCACATCCAAGCGTGCACTCGCCGGCGCGATCGTCCTGACATGCCTTGCCGGGTCGCCCACCTTTGCAGCCGACACGACCAGCGGCGATCTCGTCATCACCAGGGCCTGGAGCCGGGCAACGCCCGGCGGGGCCAAGGTCGCCGGCGGCTATTTGACGATCGAGAACAGGGGCCATTCGACGGAGCGTTTGCAGTCCGCGTCGGCGACCCATGCGCTTCGGACCGAGATTCATGAAATGGCCGTCAACGACGGCGTCATGACCATGCGCCCGCTCGACAGGGGCCTCGCCATCGCACCCGGACAAGTCGTTACGCTCGCGCCCGGCGGCGGACATCTGATGTTCATCGGCCTCGATGGGCCGCTCCATGCCGGCGACCAGATGCCCGTGACTCTCTCATTCGAGCGCGCCGGCGACGTGAAGGTGACACTGGACGTGCAGGCGATCGGCGCGCAGGCACCCGCACAGACGGAGAGCATCGCAGCAGCGGAGCCCGCGCATCGCGCCGAGCAGGCCGCGGCTTCAGTTGCGGCGACGTCCGACGCGGACGAGAGCTTCTTCACGCATCTCCATGCCGAGAAGGCCATGGCCAACGTCACGGTCTCGCCGGGCCGCGCCGGTCCGGTCGAGATCGCGATCCAGCTCGAAGATGCGAACGAGCTGCCCCTGAGCGCAGATGCGGTTGCAGTCACGCTCGGCAATCCCGAGCACGGCGTTGCGCCGATCACCGCAAATGCCGTACGCAGCAGTAACGATCAATGGCGAGTCAGAATGTCGGCACCGCTGTCCGGCCGCTGGTCGCTCGGTCTCGACATCCGCATCACGCCGTCGGACGCGGTTAACGTTGTGTCACCGATCCTGCTCCGTTGAGACACCTAAGTACTGTCGCGGAGGCGAATCCGGCAAAACCTTGTCGCAGCGCAAACACTCTTGCCGCGATCGGCGCACAGTGCATCCGTCATCAAAAAAACTTTCCAGATGAAGGATGCCTACGATGTTCACCCGCAGAGTCGCATTGATCGGCGCCGCAGCGACCGCTCTGATGCTGGCGACCCCCGCTTTGGCCGCCGACGATCTCAAGCTGCCGCGTCAGAAGGTCGAACTGGTCGCTCCGCCCTTCGTGCATGCTCACGAGCAGGCGACCAAGCAGGGCCCGAAGATCATCGAGTTCAAGCTCACGATCGAGGAGAAGAAGGTCGTCATCGACGAGAAGGGCACCACCTTCCAGGCGATGACGTTCAACGGCTCGATGCCGGGCCCGCTGATGGTGGTGCATGAGGGCGACTACGTCGAAACGACGCTGGTCAATCCCGCGACCAACACCATGCCGCACAACATCGACTTCCATTCCGCGACCGGCGCGCTCGGTGGCGGTGCCCTGACGCTGATCAATCCCGGCGAGCAGGTCGTGCTGCGCTGGAAGGCAACCAAGACCGGCGTGTTCGTCTATCACTGCGCTCCGGGCGGCCCGATGATCCCCTGGCACGTCGTCTCCGGCATGAACGGCGCCGTGATGGTGCTGCCGCGCGACGGACTGAACGACGGCAAGGGCCACGCGCTGAAGTACGACAAGGTCTACTATATCGGCGAGCAGGACATGTACGTGCCGCGCGACGAGAAGGGCAATTTCAAGTCCTACGACTCGCCGGGTGAAGCCTTCACCGACACCGAAGAGGTGATGAAGAAGCTGATCCCCACCCACGTCGTGTTCAACGGCAAGGTCGGCGCGCTCACCGGCAAGAACGCCCTGACCGCCAATGTCGGCGAGAACGTGCTGATCGTGCATTCGCAGGCCAATCGCGACAGCCGCCCGCACCTGATCGGCGGCCATGGCGACTATGTCTGGGAAACCGGCAAGTTCGGCAATGCACCCGAGGTCGGACTCGAGACCTGGTTCATCCGCGGCGGCTCGGCGGGAGCTGCGCTGTACAAGTTCCAGCAGCCCGGCATCTACGCCTACGTCACGCATAATCTGATCGAAGCCGCAGACCTCGGCGCCACCGCGCACTTCAAGGTCGAAGGCAAATGGAACGACGATCTGATGACCCAGGTAAAGGCCCCGGCGGAAATCCCGCCTGCCAAGACCAACTAAACGCGACGAGGGGCCGGTCATCACCGGCCCCTTCTTTCTTCGGGGAATGACCATGCTGATCGCATTCAAGCTCAAACTGGCTCTCGCCTGTGCCGCCGGGCTCGCAGGACCGCTCGCGGTCGCGCCGCTGGTCTCAACCATGGCGGTCCGCGGCACGGCCGAGGAGCCCGCGATCATCAGAGTCGCGCCGGGCAGCATGTCCTATCGCGAGGCCGGCGATTTCACGCGCGGCGGGCAACAGGCGGAAGCGCCGCTGCGCGCGCTGCACGTCGAGCGGCCGCTGCACATCATGCGAAATCAGGTGTCGTCATCCGACTATCAGCTTTGCGTGCAGGACGGCGCCTGCCGCACGCTCGATCGCGACGTGGCGGTCGCCCCCGATCGCCCCGCGGTGCAAGTGAACTGGCACGACGCCGCAGCCTATGCCGGCTGGCTGTCGCGCAAGACCGGCCACCATTATCGCCTGCCGAGCGATGCCGAATGGGCCTTCGCGGCCGGTTCCAAATTCAGGGACGACGGCGTCGCGGTCGATGCCGACGATCCCTCAAAGCGCTGGATCAGCCGCTATGAGCGCGAATCCGAACGCGACCTCTCCGACACCACGGCCTATCCGTTCGGCAAGTTCGGCCCGAACGAGCACGGCGTCGAAGATCTCGCCGGCAACGTCTGGGAGTGGACTTCGACCTGCTTCGTGCGCTCGCGCGTCGATGTTTCAGGCAACGCCGGCCGCCCGACCGTGAATTGCGGCGTGCGTGTCGCCGAGGGGGCGCATCGCGCCTATGTCACCGATTTCATCCGCGACGCCCGCGCCGGCGGCTGCGCCCAGGGCGTGCCGCCCGCCAATCTCGGCTTCCGCCTGGTGCGCGAGGAGACGTCGTGGGTCGCAAGCGTGTCGGCGCGATGGAGCAAGGCGTGGGCGGCGAGATCGTAGCCATTCGAGCAGCGCACTCAACTTCATCACCGTCACCCTGAGGTGCTTGATCTGCGGCTCGCCGCAGGTCAAGCCTCGAAGGGCGAAGGCCCGGCTGCATCGCGGCCGTTCATCCTTCGAGGCTCCCGGTGCGATGCCTTGCATCGCGCCACTCGCACCTCAGGATGACGGGGCTAACGGAATCGTCCGCGCAAACATGCGAAAGCCGGGCGCGCCGATGATCGCCTCGAACGCGGGATCGCGCTTTTCCTCGGCAAGGACAAAACCCGCTTTCGCATAGGCCTTTTCGGCCGCCTCGTTGCCGATCAGGAAAGATATCGTCGCCCGTCGGAATCCGGCGGCGCAGCCCTTCTCGAGCGCATGCGCGATCAGCGCCTGGACCAGACCGCGGCCGCGATAGGCGGGATCGGTCGCGACGTATTCGATCATCCAATCGCCCTCGCCGCCCTGGACCCAGCAGGCGCGCGTATAGACGGCGCGTTGGCGGAGAGATTCCAGTTC
Organism: uncultured Bradyrhizobium sp.; assembly: GCF_936943645.1. GTDB lineage: Bacteria > Pseudomonadota > Alphaproteobacteria > Rhizobiales > Xanthobacteraceae > Bradyrhizobium. The sequence goes on from NZ_CAKZJO010000052.1 coordinate 19,173, forward strand.
CGGCGCGACGAGCCCGATCGCGGCCGCGACTTCCTCGATCGCGCGCCAAGCCGCAGGCCCCGTGCCTGCCGCCGGGAATGCAGCGAGCGCTGCTGCAGGCCTGCCCTCGACCTCGGCGATCAGGAATTGCGAGACGTGCCACATCGACACGGACTGCGCGACCGCGATGCGCGCGATGAAGTCGCGGCATTGCGCGTCGGGCCAGCCGAGCGCGACGTCGAACCAGCCGCGCGAGCGATAGCCGCGCTGCGATGACTGGATGGTCCGTGCGATGAATTCGGCGTCTTCGGGACGCGCTGACCGTATCGTCATGCGCGCCCCACTCTCGAAAACCTCAGGTGTTCTTCAGCGCGACGCGGAATTCGGCTTCGGTCTTGGCCTTGACCTCGTCGAGCGTCACGCCGTCGGCGAGCTCGATCAGGGCCATGCCGCCGTCGCCGTGCTTGTCGATGGTGAAGACGGCAAGATCCGTGACGACCATGTCGACCACGCGCTCGCCGGTCAGCGGCAGGTTGCACTTCTTCAGGAGCTTCGAGCCGTCCTTGGCCGAATGCTCCATCACCACGACGACGCGCTTGACGCCGGCGACGAGATCCATCGCGCCGCCCATGCCCTTGACCATCTTGCCGGGGATCATCCAGTTGGCGAGATCACCGTTCTGGGCCACCTGCATGGCGCCGAGGATCGACAAATCCATGTGGCCGCCGCGGATCATGCCGAAGGAATCCGCGCTCGAGAAATACGAGGTCGAGGGCAGTTCGCTCACGGTCTGCTTGCCGGCGTTGATGAGGTCGGCGTCCACCTCGTCCTCATAGGGGAACGGGCCCATGCCGAGCATGCCGTTCTCGCTCTGCAGGCTGACGTCGACGCCCTCGGGGATGAAGTTCGAGACCAGCGTCGGGATGCCGATGCCGAGATTGACGTAGTAGCCGTCGCGCAGTTCCTTGGCGGCACGCGCGGCCATCTGTTCACGGGTCCAGGCCATATCGCTCTCCTGATCTCAAGCTGCCGTGCGCGGGCGGGTGTTGCGGAATTCGATGCGCTTCTTGGCCGTGCCGACCTCGACGATGCGCTTCACGAAGATGCCGGGCGTATGGATGTGATCAGGGTTGAGTTCACCGGCCGGAACCAGATGCTCGACCTCGGCCACCGTGATCCTGGCGGCGGTCGCCATCATCGGGTTAAAGTTGCGCGCGGTCTTGCGGTAGATGAGATTGCCGGCGGTGTCGCCCTTCCAGGCATGCACGATGGCGAGGTCGGCGAACAGGCCGCGCTCCATCAGGTACTTCTCGCCGTCGAACTCCTTCACTTCCTTGCCTTCGGCGATCAGCGTGCCGACGCCGGTCTTGGTGTAGAAGGCCGGGATGCCGGCGCCGCCGGCGCGGATGCGCTCGGCCAGCGTACCTTGCGGATTGAATTCGAGTTCCAGCTCGCCGGCGAGGAATTGCTGGGCAAACAGCTTGTTCTCGCCGACATAGGACGAGATCATCTTCTTGATCTGGCGGGTTTCGAGCAGGCGGCTGAGCCCGATGCCGTCGACGCCGGCATTGTTGGAGACCACCGTCAGCCCCTTGACGCCGGACTCGCGGATCGCGTCCGACAGCTCCTCGGCGATGCCGCAGAGGCCGAAGCCTCCCGACATGATCATCATGTTGTCTTTCAAGATGCCTGACAGAGCCGACTTAGCGTCGGGATAGACCTTGTTCATGCAAAAAACCTTCGACTGAACCTGCGGCTTGGAGGCGTCGCGCCCTATTGGCGGCGATTATTAGGCGAAATCCTCCAAAGCCGTCAATGATACGGGGTTCTCCACGCGACGTTCGGGTGATAGAAGCTGCCCACGCGGTGGGCAGACCCGTCCGTGGCCTTGAAAGCGACAAGAAAACCCATCAAGTTGCGGCACTTAACATAACAGGGCTCGGGTGTGGGCACGCAGGTTTCCCGGCCCGCCCTTCCGGCTCCAACGACCAACCCGATCAGGACACGCCATTGACCATGGCCCAAGGAATGAAGCGCCTCGGGACGCCGATCGCGGCGCTGCTCGGCGTTGCGCTGATCGCCCTGATCGCGACCTCCTGGCTCATCAACCGCGACGCGCTGCGCAAGGCGGTCGAAGCGCAGATCCGCGACGTCACCGGGCTCGAGCTGAGTGTCGCAGGCAGCATCGATATCTCGGTACTGCCGGCGAGCTACATCTCGTTCCACGACGTCGGCCTCAAGGGCGGCGGCACCGGCGATTCCGCGCTCCATATCGACGTGCTCACCGCCAATCTGCGGCTGCTGCCGCTCCTGCTGCAACGGTTCGAGATCGCCGACCTGGCGCTGCTGCGGCCGCGCATCCATGTCAGCCTGCAGCCGGACGGCGAGAGCAACTGGACTCCCTTCATCCAGACCATCGCGCGCACCATGAAGCCCGGGGCCGAGAACCAGGTCTCGTTCTCCGAAATCCGGATCCAGGACGGCGTGCTCGATTACGAGGACGCCGCCACCCACGCCACCGAGAAGCTCGAGGACATCGACCTGTCGCTGGCCTGGCCCTCGATCTCGCGCTCCTTCGCCGCGACCGGACAGTTCGACTGGCGCGGCGAGCGCGTCGACGGCACGATCAGCTTTTCCGATTTCGTCGCGGCCCTCTCCGGCGAGCGCTCGGGGCTGAAGGCACGGATCGCCAGCGCGCCGCTCAAGCTCGCCTTCGACGGCAGCGTCGCCAACCGCACCAGCCCGATGATGGAGGGGACGCTGACGATCGACAGCCCCTCCTTGCGCAACGCGCTGCGCTGGACCGGGCAGCCGCAGCCCGCCAGCGGCGGCTTCGGCCGCTTCGCGCTGAAGGCACGTGCCAACGTCGTCGGCGCCTCGATCGCGCTCACCAACGTCAATGTCGAGCTCGACGGCAACGCCGCCGAGGGCGTCATGACCTACGCCAATAACGGCCGGCAGACGCTGCAGGCGACGCTCGCCGCCGACGCACTCGACTTCACGCCTTATATCTCGACCTTCCGCCTGCTCGCGAGCGGGGCTCGCGACTGGAACAGGCAGCTGTTCGACCTCAACGGATTGTCCACCACCGACCTCGACATGCGCCTGTCGGCGGCCAAGCTGACGGTCGGGCCGACCAAGCTCGGCCGCACCGCGATCGGCGCCAATTTGCGCAACGGCACGCTGGCGCTGTCGGTCGGCGAGGCGCAGGTTTATGGCGGAATCGCCAAAGGCTCGTTCGGCATCGCGCGCTCCGATACGATCGCCGACATCAAGGCGCAATTCCAGTTCACCGACGTCGACCTCCAGGCCTGCGCCACTGAATTGTTCGGCCTCAACAAGCTGTCCGGCCGCGGCAACATCAACGTCTCGCTGTTCGCCTCGGGCTCGAGCCCGTTCGGTCTCGTGCAATCGCTCGACGGCAGCGCCACCGTCACCGGGCACGACGGCGCGATCGCGGGCTTCAACGCCGAGCAGCTCCTGAAGCGCCTGGAGCGACGGCCGCTGTCGGGCGGCGGCAATTTCCGCAACGGTTCGACCCCCTACAACAATCTCACCATCGCGGTGAAATTCGCCGACGGGGTCGCCACCGCCGAGGACATCCGGGTCGAAGGACCTGCGGCCAAGATCACCATGACCGGCACGGCCTCGGTGCCGACGCGCGAATACGACATGAAAGGCATCGCAAGCCTCAACAGCGCCTCGGGCTTCGAATTGCCGTTCGTGGTGCAGGGGCCCTGGGACGATCCGCTGATCTTCCCCGATCCGGAAAGCCTGATCCGCCGCTCGCCGGCCTCCGCCCCCCTGCTCGACATGCTGAAGGACCGCAAGGCAGGCGACGCCGTGCGCTCCGCGATCGAGCGCATCACCGGCACGGGCAAGCGTCCCGCACCGGCGGAATCGCCGACGGCGGAGAACGCCAAAGAGAACGCCAAGTCCAACTAGCGTGGCCGGGTCGCCTTTCAGCGGCGATAGCGAACGCCATGGTCCCGACTTGCCAAACCAAGCCGGGACCAATCTCATCCAGGACCTCGTCAGGCAGCTGATTGCGTCGTCGTGATCCAGCTCGCGTCACCCAGCACCGGCGCCACTTCCTCGATCGTCGTCCTGACCGCGGGCGCGACAGTGCCGCCCCCTTCCAATTCACGGGCCAACACCTCGCGGTCACAGGCATCCTCCCATAGCGAAACGGTGATGGCTGCGACACAGTTGCTGATCATGCTCGTCAGCGCTCGCGCCTCCGACATGAAGCGATCGATGCCGACCAACAGCGCGACGCCGGTCACGGGCAGATCCGGCATGACGGAGAGGGTTGCAACCAGCGCGACGAAGCCGCTGCCGGTGACGCCGGCCGCTCCCTTGGACGTCAGCAACATCAGCCCGAGCATCGCCGCGATCTGTCCCCATGACAAATGAATATCGCAAGCCTGTGCAATGAAGATGGAAGCCAGGGTCAGATAGATGGCGCTGCCGTCGAGATTGAATGAGTAGCCCATCGGCAGCACGAGCCCCGACACGCCCTTCCGGCATCCGAGCTGCTCCAGCTTGCGCAGTGCGCCGGGCAGCGCGGGCTCCGACGACGACGTGCCGAGCACGATCAGCAATTCTTCCCTGAAGTAGCGGATGGTCTTCCACAGGCTGAAGCCGTTCAGCCGTGCCAGCGTACCAAGCACGACGACCACGAAGACGGAGCAGGCGATATAGAATGTCAGGATCAGCAGTCCGAGCGAGCCGATCGAACGGACGCCGTAACGGCCCACCGTGAACGCCATGGCGCCGAAGGCGCCGAGCGGCGCGAGCTTCATGATGAAACCGAACGACACAAACAGCACGTGCGAGAACGAGGCGACGGCCTTTGTCACCGCCGCACCGCCATCGCCGGCGCGGCTCAAGCCGAAGGCGATCAGGATCGAGATCAGCAGGACAGGCAGCACCTCGCCGTCGGCAAACGCTCCAAAGAACGAATGCGGGATGATGTGCAGCATGAAGTCCGCAAATCCGGTCGTGGCTGCCTGCTTGCTGAATTTCGCAGCGACTGACGGGTCCAGCGTGCTGACCGAAACATGCATGCCGGCGCCGGGCTGGATCAACGAGACGGCGACCAGCCCCGCCAGAAGCGCGAGCACGGTCAGCAGGTAGAACAGCGCCATGGATTTCACCAGGGTGCGGCCGACTTCGCGGGAATCGTTGATGCTGTTGATGCCGCTCACGATGGTACAGAACACGATCGGCGCGATCATCATCTTGACGAGCATGACGAAGCCGTCTCCGAACGGCTTCAGCGCGGCACCGAACTCGGGCCAGAAATGACCCGTGGCGACGCCCAGGATGAGCCCGATCAGCACCTGAACGTAGAGAATCCGGTAGAACGGCTTGCGTCGCTCACCATTCGCGGACCTGGCCGGCGCGTGCATCTGCATTCTCGTTTCTCCCTGGGGTGTCATTTTTGCAGAGTTCAAGAGCGATCCGGCTTCAGGCCGCCAGCACCGCCTGCGGAATGTGCGATCGACGGGCAAAGACGTGGCCCTCGAAGATGCGCCGGGCGGTCCGCTGCACGCGGGCGACCGGGCCGGGCTCCAGCCGAACCACGAGCTGACCGGAGGGATGGGCGAGCGTGATCGGCACCGGCGGCGCCAGTGGGCCGACCATCCTTGCAGCGATCGTCCCAGGCGTGAGGCAGGCCGTCGCGATCGCGACGGCGCCGGTCACCGCCAATGCGCTGTGGCAGTCGTGCGGCATGAAGTATCGGGTGTTCAGCGCCGCTGCGCCCGCAGGCGCAATCAGAACCGGCTTCGGAATCACCATTGTCGCCGCATTTGGAAAACCCATCAGGCGACCAGCTTCGATGCGCAAGTGCTCTAGACGCGCGCGGAAGCCGCTGTCGGTGAAATCTGCAGGAGCCTCGCGGCCGCTGCAGCCCAGGTCCGCCGCGTGGACCAGCATGACCGGCATCGCCGCGTCGATGCAGGTGACGTCGATCCCATCGATGCGATCGACCGCACGTCCCGTCGGCAGCAGGCGACCGGTCCGAGCGCCGGCCGCGTTGGGGAAGGACAGTTCGATCGGTGCGGCCGTTCCCGGCACGCCGTCGATTCGCGCTTCGCCCTCGTAAGTCACCCGCCCTCCCGGCGTGGCGACGGTGGCGTCGATCAGCTTGCCGGTGTTGACATTGTGGATCCGGATATTGGTCCGATCGCAGCTCGCAGCGACCAGCCCGGCTTCGATTGCGAACGGCCCCACCGCCGCCAGCATGTTGCCGCAGTTCGGCGAGGTATCGACGATCCCTTCGCGAACACGCACCTGGGCAAACAGGTAATCGACATCGGCGCCGGGCACCGTGGCCGGTCCGACGATCGCGACCTTGTTGATGACGGCATTGCCGCCGCCGATGCCATCGATGCCGAGATCGTGCCCGCCTCCCATCACCGACAACAGCACCGCGTCGCGTGACCTTGGGTCGGCCGGCAGATCACGGGCCAGGAAGAACGGTCCGCGCGAGGTCCCCCCGCGCATGACCACACAGGGAATGGCAATCTGATCGTTCATGGGCTCGTCCGTTCGGCGACATGTTGGCCTGAACAGAGCATCCGCCTTCCGAACTCTTTTGTGAAATGCAAATATCTGAGGTATTATTTCGATTATCGAAATAACGGAGCGAGCCGTGAACGCAGAATTGCTCGACCTCAAGGCGTTCATCACCGTTGCCGAGACCGGCAGCTTCGTCCGGACCGCCAAGGCGCTGAACCTGTCTCAACCCGCGCTCAGCCGGCGCATTCAGAAGCTGGAGGAAAGCCTCGGGGCCCCACTGCTCGAGCGGTCGACGCGCCACGTCAATCTCACCATGACAGGCCGCGACTTCCTGCCGAAGGTGCGCCGCCTCATCGACGAGTTCGAGACCTCGGTGCTCGCCATCCAGGATATCGGTGCGCGAAGCTCGGGCCTGGTCTCCGTGGCTGCGGTGCCGACGGCGGTGTTCTACTTCCTGCCGCGTGCGATCGGACGGTTTGCTGAGGCTTATCCGCGCATTCGCATCCGCATTCTGGACATTGGTGCCAACGAGGGATTGGAAGCGGTCGCGCGCGGAGAGGTCGATTTCGGCATCAACTTCATTGGGGCCTCGCACGCCGAGATCGAATTCGAGAAGCTTGTCGAGGATCCTTTCGTCCTGGCCTGCCGCCACGACCATCCGCTGGCATCGCGCAAGCAGGTGAGCTGGCCGGAGATCGTGTCGCACCGGGTCATCACCGTCGGTCGCAACAGCGGCAATCGCGCGCTGATCGACAATGCGCTGGCGCGACACGGCCTCCAGTTGAACTGGTCCTATGAGGTCGCCCACCTCTCCGGCTCTCTGGGCCTGGTCGAAGCGGGCCTCGGCATCGCCGTGCTGCCGAAGCTGGCGACGCCCGCCGCCGGCCATCCGATCATTCACACCATTCGCCTGGTCGAACCGGAAGTGTCGCGGACGATCGGCATCGTGCGCAGGCGCGGGGCGACACTATCTCCTCATGCCAGCCAGTTTCTGAAGATGCTCCTCGAGGCCTGGCGCTCCCCGGCACAGACCGGCGGGCATGGCAAACCGCGGTCCCGATCGGGTGAGGCAAGCTCGAACACGACATCGTCGCCTCCGAAGCGGAGACGCTGACGGCACGCTGGGGAGAGGTGAGACCGCTCCCGCCGAGCCGGAGTTCCTCGGACATCGCGAATTGATTGCCGCGAATTGATGCAGCGATTGGATCGATGCGCGCGTTAAGCATCGCCGCAGAGCGACACCTGCGACCTAGGTCTGACAACATGCTGCGTTGATTGCGCTACCATCCTGCGCTAGTGTTTTTTCGACCGGTTAAAAACACCGGCCGTTTGAGGGAGAAAAACGTGAAATCCAAGGTTATTGGCGCAGTATCATTGGCGGTCGCTGCGGCCGGGCTGTTTGCAGCCGCTGCACCCGCTTTTGCGCAGCAGAAGACGATCACGGTCTGGTGGGGCAAGGGCTTCTATCGCTCCGAAGACGACGCGCTGCTCGAGACGATCAAGAAATTCGAGGCCAAGACCGGCATCAAGGTCGAATTGTCGCAATACGCGATTCAGGACATGATTCCGAAGACGGTCGCCGCGCTCGATGCCGGCACCGTGCCCGATGTCGCCTATTCCGATTCGTATGACGTGCAGGCGCAGGGGAAGTGGGCCTACGAGGGCAAGCTCGAGGATCTCTCCGACGTCATGGAGCCGATCAAGGGCCGTTTCGTCCAGAACACGCTCGATGCGTCGATCCTCTACAACGACGTCGCCAAGAAGAAGGCCTATTACGGCTTCCCGCTGAAGCAGCAGAGCATGCACGTCCAGATCTGGAACGACATGCTGGAGAAGGCCGGCTTCAAGCAGGCCGACATCCCGAACGACTGGACCGGCTACTGGACGTTCTGGTGCGACAAGGTGCAGCCGGCGATCCGCAAGGCGACCGGTCAGCGCATTTACGCGGTCGGCCAGCCGATGGGCGTGGAATCCACCGACGCCTTCCAGTCGTTCTACACCTTCATGGACGCCTACCACGTCAAGCTGGTCGACGATGACGGCAAGCTCACGGTCGACGATCCCAAGGTTCGCGAGAACCTGATCAAGGCGATGAAGGACTACACCGACACCTACATCAAGGGTTGCACGCCGCCGTCCTCCACGACCTGGAAGGATCCCGACAACAACGTCGCCTTCCACAACAAGACCATCGTGATGACCCACAACTTCACGATCTCGATCGCGGCGAAGTGGTACGAAGACTCGCAGAACCAGGCTCTCACGCCCGAGCAGCGCGAAGCCGGCAAGAAGGCCTATGAGCAGGACATCATCACGTCGTCCTTCCCGAAGGCCCCGGATGGTTCGACCATCAAGTACCGCTCCGACGTCAAGACCGGACTGATCTTCACCGCGGCCAAGAACAAGGCCGAGGCCAAGCAGTTCATCAGCTTCCTGCTCCAGGAAGAGAACGTCCGTCCCTACATTGAGGGCGCGCTCGGCCGCTGGTTCCCGGTGACGAAGGAAAGCCAGGAAAGCCCGTTCTGGCAGGCTGACAAGCACCGCAAGGCCGTCTACGCGCAGTTCAAGGGCGGCACCGCGGCGTTCGACTTCACCAAGAACTGGAAGTTCACGATCCTCAACAACGAGAACGTGTGGGCGAAGGCGATGAACCGCGTCGTCAGCGAGAAGGTTCCGGTCGACAAGGCCGTCGACGAGCTGATCGCCCGCATCAAGCAGGTCGCGGGTTAATTCATCCGCCCCTCTCCCCGCCACGCGGGGAGAGGTGTTAGAACTACACCGGCCGCGTTTCGCGGCCGGCTTCTCTTTGAAGAGTCCAAAAAGAATGGCGATCACGCTCTCTGGCGATCAGGCACTCCCCGGCCCGCCCCTGTCGTCGCGGCTGACCCCGGCGCAGGTCTGGGGCATCGTGCTGCTCGCGCCCTATCTGCTCGTTTTCCTTGCCTTCGTGGTCTATCCCGTCTGCTACGGGCTCTGGCTGGCGCGCGCTCCGGAGAACTATGTCGCGCTATACAACGACCCGATCTTCGCGCGCGCCGCGATCAACACGCTGATTTTCCTGGTCATCGGCATCAACATCAAGATGCTGATCGCGCTCTTCCTGTCCGGCTTCTTCGCCGTGCAACGCCCCTGGATCAAATGGCTCTCGGTGATCTTCATCCTGCCCTGGGCGGTGCCGTCGATCCCGACCATCCTGTCGGTGCGTTTCATGCTCAATCCCGAATGGGGCGTGATCAACCACCTGATCTTCTCCTTCACCGGCGATGACGGCCCGAACTGGCTGAACGACCCCACCGTGGCGCTCAGCATGGCGATCGCCGTGCACATCTGGAAGTCGCTGCCGTTCTGGACGCTGATCCTGATCACCGGCCGCCTCGCGATCTCGCACGATCTGTTCGAGGCCGCCGAGGTCGACGGCGCGAGCTGGTGGCAGAAATTCCGCTACATCACCTGGCCGTCGATGCAGACGCTCTACGTCACCTGCACGCTGCTTTCGATGATCTGGACGCTCGGCGATTTCAACAGCGTCTATCTGCTCACCGGCGGTGGCCCGGCCGACCTCACGCACGTGCTGTCGACGCTCGGCATCCGCTATCTCCGGCTCGACCAGCTCTCGCTGGCAATGGCATCCATTGTCTGCGCGATGCCGTTCGTCCTGCCGCTGGTGTACTTCATGATGAAACGGTTGTCGCGATGAAGCTCCCCGGCGTAAGACAGTTTACTTGGCGCGAAGTCGCGACCGAAGCACGGCTCCTGCTGATCGGCATTCCCGTCTTCCTGTGGACGATGATCCCGATCTATCACATGTTCCTGTTCGCGATCTCCCCGAAGGAGGACGCGTTCTCGGGCAAGCTGTGGCCGGACCATCCGACGCTGCATAATTTCGAGATCGTGTTCAAGCAGCAGCACTACTTCCTGCGCGACTTCTACGTGCAGTTCTGGAATTCGTTGGTAATCGCGGCATCCGTCGGCGTGCTGACGCTGTTCATCGCGACGGCAGCTGCGTTCTCGATCTCGCGACTGAAGGTGCCGGGCGGGCGCATGGTGCTCAACCTCGCGCTGTTCACCTACTTCATCCCTGCAGCGTTCCTCGCCGTGCCGATGTACCGGACCATGGGCAATTACGGCTTGCTCAACAATCACTGGTCGCTGATCCTGGCTATGGTGACGATCGCCTCGCCTTACGCGATCTGGGTGCTCAAGCAGGCCTCCGACAAGCTGCCGGTCGAGCTCGATGAAGCCGCCGTGATGGATGGTGCAACGACGCTGCAGATCTTCCGCCTGGTCTACCTGCCGCTGATGATGCCCTCTCTGGTCGCGATCGGCACCTATGCGGTGCTGCTGGCCTGGAACGAATATCTCTACGCGTTCCTGCTGCTTTCCAATGACCGCGAGCTCACCCTCCCCGTCGCGCTCGGCAACTTCCTCGCCGCCGACGACTCGCCATGGGAGCTGCTGATGACCACCGGCTTCATTTATGCGCTGCCGCCGGCCGCGGTCTACTACGCCTTCCGCCGCTACATGGTGGGCGGGCTTACGGCAGGTGCGGTGAAGTCCTGACGCGACAGGAGGCATCGCGGCGCGGCAAGCAGCGCGCTTGAGCGACAGCGTGGACAATTGAAGATTGTCCACGCCTGCTCTAACGTCCGGGTCTCGAGCGGGGTCCGGCATCATGCGCAGCAACGACGCGATCCATCTCGGCCTGATGCTGCTGGCGCTCGCCGCGGCCTATCTGGTGCCGTTCGAATTGTTGCTGCTGGCCTATGTCGTGCTCGGTCCGGCGCACTACTTCACCGAGATCTCGTGGCTGCATGATCGCAGCTACTATCTGCCCCATCGCGGGATCGCGGCGGCCCTCGCCGTCGTGGCCGTGGTCGCGGCGCTGATCGACAATGCCTCGTGGTTCGGCTTTGCGATGTGGGGCGCGCTGGTCGTCTGCGCGATGTTGGCGGCCACCGTCTCCGCAATCGAGAGCATGCTGCTGTTCATGGTCGCGATCGCCTTGTCGGCGATCATGTATTCGAGCGGATCCTCGCTCGCGGTCATCGGCATCCTGATTCCGACCCTGATCCACGTTTCGCTGTTCACACTGATCTTCATGGTGCTTGGCGCTTACCGGTCCGGAAGCCGGGTGCAGGCCGCACTGGTGGTGGCCTACATCGTCGCCGTCGCCACGATCCTGCTGCTGCCGCCGGCCGCCGAAATCCGGATCGCGAGCTTTGCCCGGGTCGGGCAGGATTATTTCGGCAATGTCGGCCCGGCCCTGGGGCGGCTGTTCGGCGTGCCGGGCCTCGTGCTCGACACCAGGCTGACCAGCCTGCTCGCCTTCGTCTACACCTATCATTACCTCAACTGGTTCATCAAAGCCGACGTAATCCGCTGGACTGCAGTGCCGAAGGCCCGGCTGGCGGCGATGGCCGCCGTCAGCGCAGCTGCCACCGCGCTCTATTTCTACGACTACGCGTTCGGCTTCACCTTCCTGTTGGCGCTGAGCCTGATCCATATCCTGTTGGAGTTTCCGCTCAATGCGCTGGCGCTGCGCCAGCTTGGTGCAGCGGTGCGTGACGCGGTGCACGCGCGGCTCACCGCGCCGGCGGTTACAACGGCGCCGCGCTCTCGCCCTGCGAGCTCGACAGTTTCGAGGCGAGCGAGGCGATGACGATGACGACCGCGATCAGGGCGATCACCAGCGTGCAGATCGCGTTGATCTCCGGCTTCACGCCCAACCGCACTTCCGAGTAGATCCGGATCGGCAGCGTCGCCGAGCCCGGGCCCGTGGTGAAGCTCGCGATCACGAGATCGTCGAGCGACAGCGTGAAGGCCAGCATCCAGCCGGCGACGATTGCGGGGGCGATCAGCGGCAGCGTCACGGCCACGAAGGCACGCACCGGGTCGCAGCCGAGATCCATTGCCGCCTCCTCCAGCGAACGATCGAGCGAGCCGAGGCGGGACTGCACGACCACTGCAACGAAGCACATCGTCAGGGTGGTATGGGCGATCGTCACGGTCCAGAATCCGCGCTCGGCATTCAGGGCGACGAACAGCAGCAGCAGCGACAATCCGGTGATCACTTCCGGCATCACCAGCGGCGCATAGAGCATGCCGGAGAACAGCGTGCGGCCGCGGAAACGCTCGCCGCGCGACAGCGCGACGGCGGCGAGCGTGCCGAGCAACGTAGCGATGGTGGCGGAGGAGACCGCGACCCGCAGGCTCATCCAGGCCGCCTCGATCATGGCGCGGTCGTTGAAGAACTCGTGATACCAGCGCAGCGACCAGCCGCCCCACACCGTCACCAGGCGCGAGGCGTTGAAGGAATAGATGACCAGGATGAGAATCGGCAAGTAAAGGAACGCCAGGCCCAGCGCGAGCGAGGCGACGTTGAAACGGGACAGGCGGGCAATCTTGCGCATGGCCCTACCTTCCCTGCTCCAGCTGCCGCTTCTGAAGCCGCTCGTACAGCAACAGCGGCAGCAGCAGCACGACGAGCAGCACGATGGCTGCGGCGGAGGCGACCGGCCAATCCTTGTTGGTGAAGAATTCGAGCCACAAGGTCTGGCCGATCATCAGCGAATTGGAACCGGCCAGGAGATCCGGAATCACGAACTCGCCGACAACAGGGATGAAGCACAGAAGTACGCCGGCGCCGACGCCGGGCAGCGACAGCGGGAAGGTGACAAGCCAGAACACCTGCCAGGGCGGAGCGCCGAGATCGGAGGCCGCCTCCTCCAGCACCGGCTCCATCTTGGCCAGCGTGGCGTAGAGCGGCAGGATCATGAACGGCAAATAGGAATAGACGATGCCGATATACATCGCAGTATCGGTGGAGAGCCACACCACGGGCCGGCTGACCAGATGCAGCGCCAGCAGGATCTGGTTGAGCAGGCCGTCATGCTGGAGGATGTTGATCCAGGCATAGATCCGGATCAGGAACGAGGTCCAGAACGGCACGATCACCAGCACCATCGCCACGGCCTGCCAGCGCTTCGGCAGCCGCGCCATGCCATAGGCGATGGGATAGCCGATCAGGAGCAGCAGGGCGGTGGCCGTGATGGCGACGGTCAGGCTGCGTACATAGGCAAACACGTAGATGTCGTCGGAGCCGATCAGCCTGAAATTGTCGATCGACAGTGCGGCAAAGGCCGCTTTCAGCGCGTTCCACCCTGCCGTCAGGTCGAATATCGGCTCGTAGGGTGGCTGCGCGATCGCGGTCTGCGACAAGCTGATCTTCAGGACGAAGGCGAACGGCACCAGGAAGAACAGCACCATCCAGACATAGGGCGCGATGGCGGCAAAGCGCGCCGGCCTCGCGAAGATGCGGCGGGCGCTCATGATTGCAGCACCATGCAATCGTCGGGCGTGAACCAGGCGACGACATGCTGGTTCAGGCTGTAGGCATCGACGTCGGTGCGCGCACTGTTGGCGACGGATGCCTGCACCATTCCGCCGGTGTCGAGCTTGACCTTGTAGGTGGTGGTGCCGCCGAGATAGCAGATATCGGCGATCACGCCGTCGAGACGGTTGATCGCCTTCTCACGGCCGGCTTCGCTCACCGGGCCGCGCCGCGACAGCTTGACCTTCTCGGGACGAATCGCGACGGCCAATCTTCCCGCGCCAACCGGCTCACGCGGCTCGGCCACCACCAGCGCACCCGCATCGCGCGTACCGATGACCAGGCGGTGACCGTCGCGCAATTTGGACTCGCCGTCGAACAGGTTGACGTCGCCGACGAACTCCGCGATCCAGCGCGAGCGCGGGGCCTCGTACAGCTCGCGGGGGCTCGCGACCTGAGCGAGCCTGCCTGATTTCATCACGCCGATTCTATCAGCCATCGTCATCGCCTCTTCCTGGTCATGGGTGACGATGATGAAAGTCATGCCGAGCCGGCGCTGCAGCTCCATCAGCTCGCCTTGCGTGCTCTCGCGCAGCTTCTTGTCGAGCGCCGCGAGCGGCTCGTCGAGCAGCAGGAGCTGCGGCCGCCGCGCCAATGCGCGGGCCAGCGCCACGCGCTGGCGCTGGCCGCCGGAGAGCTGGTCGGGCTTGCGCTTCTCGAGCCCTTCGAGCTTCACCAGCGCGACCATCTCCGCGACGCGCGTGGCGATCTCCGCGCGCGCCATGCCCGCGCGCTTGAGCCCAAACGCGATGTTGTCACGCACCGACAGATGCGGAAACAGCGCGTAGTTCTGGAACATCATGTTGATCGGGCGCTCATGCGGCAGCGCCTGCGCGATGTCTCTACCACTGAGCAGGATGCGCCCCTCGTCGGGCGCCTCGAAGCCGGCGAGCATGCGCAGCAACGTCGTCTTGCCGCAACCGCTCGGCCCAAGCAATGCGAAGAACTCGCCGGCCTTGATCTCGAGCGAGACGCCGTCGACGGCGCGGAACGTCCCAAACGTCTTGGCCACGCCCTCGATGCGCAGCAGCGGCTGGCCCGCGGCGGCAGCGTCTCCATCGGTCGCACCGATCGCAACATGCGTTTTGGGCAATTCGTCCGTCATGTTCCCTGCCAACCCCGATTCCGCCGCACGCTAACCGCCGATTGGCCCCAGCTCAACCGGTTCGGGATGGATCGTTCACGTCTGCCATAAACGCCGCCAGCGCATCGCGGTCCGCCGCGGTCGTGGTCAGGCCGAGCTTGGAGCGGCGCCACAGGATGTCCTCGGGGAAGCGCGCCCATTCGTGGCTCATCAAATAGCGCACCTCGGTGCCGGTCAGCTCTGGGCCGAAGGCAGGGCCGAGTTCGTCGCGGGTCTTGGCCTCGCCCAGCACTGCCGGCAGGCGCGAGCCATAGGCGGCGACCAGGCGCTGGGCCTGCGCTTCGGAGAGAAAGCGCCAGCGATCGCGCGCGAGGTCGATTTCGTGATCAAAGCGATCCCAGGCGAAATCGCCGCCCGGCAGCGGCGCGCCGGCCGTCCAGGGCCGCGACATCGGATAGAACGGCGTCAGCTTCGTCACCGCCCGTTCTGCGCGCAGGCGCGAGGTGGTGACGTCGCCGCCGAACATCGTGAGCTGCGGCGCCTTGCGCCGGCGCGCGTGGAACAGGGTCGTGCCGTCTCCGCGTCTTGCGGACACCGGCGTCAAATTGACGCCGGTGACCGCCCGCACCACGTCGGTCGGGCCGACACGCTCGCGGAAATAGCGGCTGGCGGCGTCGCAGAGATAGCTGACGTCGGCTCCTCGCATCGCGACGATCGCGGGATCGCCGGTGAAGTCGTGCGTGACCGTGCCGATCAGCGTGAACTCCCGCTCGAACGGGGATGCGAAGATCAGGCGCTCGTCGCTGTTCTGGAAGACGTAGACATTGTCTGAATCGAACAGCCGGGGCACGACGATCTGGCTCATTTGCATCGCCGCGACGGCGGGCTGCGGCTGGCGTAGCACCGTCTCCGCGACCATCGAGGTCCACGCTCCGGTGGTGTTGGCCAGCGCCCGGGATGTGATGGTGCGGCGATGGCCGCGATCGACGACCGCCAGCCGCCAGATGTCGGTGCGATCGGCACGCACGCAGCGCGCACCGGTCCGGATCGCAGCGCCACGCTCGACTGCATCCAGCGCTGTGAGAACCACCAGGCGGGAATCGTCGACGACGCAGTCCGAATATTCGAACGCCGTGCCAAACGGGCGCTTCAGCGCGTTACCGACCGGATGATGCGTGATGTCGAGGGTTGCCGATGGCGGCAGGCCGCCCCGGCCCGTGAGGCCGTCATAAACATACAGGCCGGCACGCAGCAGCCATGGCGGACGCTCGTCGGAATGCGCAGGGATCACGAAGCGCATCGGCCTAACCAGATGCGGCGCGATCCGGAGCCAGGTCCGGCGCTCGGCCAGCGCCCGGCGCACCCGCCGGAATCCGCGCCGCTCCAGCACCGACAAATCGCCGTGGATCAGCCGCGGCGTCGCCGAGGAGGCCGCGCCGCCGAGATCGCCCTGCTCCAAAAGGATGACTCGCAGGCCGCGACCGGCTGCATCGCGCGCGAGGCTGACACCGTTCAGGCCGCCGCCGATGATCGCAAGGTCGTAATCCGCCATGAAGCCGTCGAGAAGGAGCAAAGCGCCCCATCATCATTAGCCGGTCTTGAGCGCAAGCTCCATGACCTCGGCGCGGCCGACGAGACCGGCATATTTCCCGATCGGCAGCGGCTTGCCGAGCAGGTAGCCCTGGACGCCGTCGCAGCCCTCCTTGGCCAGGAAGGCGAGCTGCTCGACCGTCTCGACGCCCTCGGCGATGATCGACATTTCGAGGCCGTGGCCGAGATCGATCACCGCGCGGACGATCGCGGCCGATTGCGGGTTGCGGCCGAGATTGATGATGAAGGCGCGGTCGATCTTGATCTTGTCGAACGGGAACGCCTGGAGATAGCTCAGCGAGGAGTATCCGCTGCCGAAATCGTCCATGGAGATGCGCACGCCGAGCGCCTTCAGGCGGCGCAGCAGCGCAAGGCCGCGGTCGAAATCCTCGATCAGCACGCCCTCGGTGATTTCCAGCTCGAGCCGGCCCGGCGCAAGGCCGGTCTCGAGCAGGATCGAATGGACGAGGCCGACGACGTCGCCGTGCATGAACTGCGCCGGCGACAGATTGACCGCGACCTGGAGCGGTTTCGGCCAGGACGCCGCCTCGCGGCAGGTTTCGCGCAGGATCCACTCGCCCATCTCGACGATCAGGCCGCTTTCCTCGGCGATCGGGATGAATTCGGCCGGCGAAACCTGGCCGCGCACCGGATGCTGCCAGCGCGCCAAAGCTTCAAAGCCGATGATCTCGCTTTCGGCAACGCTGTGGCCGGCGACGCCTTGCGGCTGGAAGGCGAGCGAGAGCTCGCCGTTCTTGATCGCCATCGACAGGTCCTGGTGCAGCACGCGGCGATCGCGAATCTGCTGGTCCATCTCCGGCTGATAGAGGCTGATCGTGCCGCGGGACTTCTGCTTGGCGCGGAACAGTGCCGCACCGGCATTGGCGAGCAGCGAGGCACCGTCGGTGCCGTTGTGCGGGAAGATGGCCATGCCGGTGGTGGCGCCGGCGCGGACGGCCCGGCCGTCGATCTGGAATTCCTTCGCGACGGCCTCGCCGAGCTGCTGCGCCAGGGCAAGGCCCGCGTCCGGCTGCTTGCCGTCGATGATGAGGCCGAATTCGTCACCGGACAGACGTGCCACCACGCCGCCACGGGCGGAATCCTGAAGCCGCTGGGCCACCTCGATCAGCAGCTTGTCACCGAGCGCGTGGCCGAAGACGTCGTTGACCTCCTTGAGGCCGTCCAGGTCGACGCAGAGGACGGCGAACTCCTCACCCGTGCCTTCGCAGGCCTCGATCATCTGGGTCAGCGCCTGCAGGAAGGCGGCGCGGTTCGGCAAATCGGTGAGGCCGTCATGATAGGCCATGTGCGCCATGCGCGACTCGGTCTGCCGGCGGTCGGTAACGTCCTCGTGGGTCTTGATCAGATATTGCGGCTCGCCGGTCTCGCCGAGCACGGTGGCGCGGCGGGTCAGGAACAGCCGCAGGCCGTCCTTGGTGGAGATCGGGTGCTCCTCGGTGATCATCCCGCGTTTCTTGATCGCGGCCTCGTCGCGCGCGATGATCAGCTTGGCTTCCTTGGGATTGAAGATGTCGGACGCGGTCAGTCCCGTGGCTTCCTCGCGGCGGCGGTTGAGGATCGTCTCCGCGCTGCGATTGGCGAGCAGATAGCGGCCGTCCTTGACCTGCTCGACGATCAGCGCCACCGGAATGTTGTCCACCACCAGCTCGAGGAACTTCTTGGCGCTCTCCAGCTCCTTCGACAGCGAGCGGCGGTCGGTCACATCCTCGAACACCAGCATCAGGAATTCGGGCTTGTTGCTCTCGTTGCGGACCACGATCCGGATCGAGGCGACCATGCGCCGCTCGCCGCCACGGTCGACCTCGAATTCGTTGCGGAACTGGCCGTCCGGCGAATCGAGCGCCGCCCGATCGGTCGCCTCGATGCTGTCGGCCGAGGCGGATACGAACAGCTCGCGCGCGTTCTTGCCGACGACATGATCGCGCGAGAACCCCCAGAACCGCTCATAGGCGCTGTTGGCGAAGATATAGCGGCCGTCCTCGATGTTCTTGGCGGCCACGCAGGCCGGGACATTGTCCAGCACCGTTTCCAGGAACTGCTTGGTCGAAGCGAGCTGTCGCGACAGCCGGCGCTGCTCGCTGACGTCGAGATGCGTCGCCACCGAGCCGCCGTTCGGCAGCACGAAGTATTTCACCAGGATGGCCCGGCCGTCCGGCAGCTCCGTGATCAGGCCGTTGGTGCTGGCCGCCTTGTCGTAAAACTCGTCGTCGGAGACGCCGAGCACCCCGCGCTTGCGCCTGAGCTCGAGGAGCTCATAGCCGTTCATGTTGGCCCAGACGTCCGCGCGCGTCAGGCCGTAGATCTCGAGATAGCGGTCGTTGCAGAAGATGATGCGCCGCTGCGCATCCGTCATCACCACGCCCTGATTGAGATTGTTCATGGCGGAGGAGACGAAGGCGTTGCGGCGCAGCTGCAAACGCCGGGTCCGGCGCAGCGAGGAATGGATCCACAGCGCGATGGCAGCGAGGAAGGCGCAGATGACGACGCCCCCGATCAGCACTTCCCAGACCAAATTGGGGTCGAGCTGGCCGAGATAGCTCGGCGCGGCAAAGCCGTCCGACAGCGCAAAGGCGCGCGCGGGCGCAACCGTGCCGGCCAGGCACACAACGGCCTGCACAGCAATCGGAAGCGTGCTGCCCTCGTGCCAGTTCTTCTCAGCCATCAGCCACCCGCGATTTCAACGTCGGATTGTCTGGCTTCGCGGGTTTGGATCGGGTAAACGCCTGTACGCGCAACAGAAAAATGTGACGTGAAATACGGCAATTGCCCTGACATGATAAATTCTTCCTTAACGGAAACCGGCCCCGCAGCGTCCTTTCCGGGCCCGATGCCACCAAGGCTTCCAGCGGACACCCTGTACAACCATGGATAAGGTCGATTGCGTCGTCATCGGCGCGGGCGTGGTCGGGCTCGCGGTGGCCCGAAAGCTGGCACAGAGCGGGCGCGAGGTGATCGTGCTCGAGGCGGCCGAGGCGATCGGCACCATTACCTCTTCGCGCAACAGCGAGGTGATCCATGCCGGCATCTACTACCGCGCCGGGAGCTGGATGGCGCGCATGTGCGTCGACGGCAAGCACGCGCTCTATCGCTACTGCGGCGAGCGCGGCATCCCGCACAAGAATTGCGGCAAGCTGATCGTCGCGACCAATCCGAAAGAGACCGAGAAGCTGCAATCGATCAAGGCGCATGCCGAGGCCAATGGCGTGCTCGACATGCAGCTGCTCTCGGGCGAGGCAGCACACGCGCTGGAGCCGGCGCTCGCCTGCGACGCCGCGCTGCTGTCGCCGTCGACGGGCATCATCGACAGCCACGCCTACATGCTCTCGCTGCGCGGCGAAGCCGAGGACGCCGGCGCGGCCTTCGCATTTCACACCCCGCTGATCCGCGCCAAGGCGGCTGGCGGTGTCATCGAGATCGAGGCCGGCGGCGAGGCGCCCATGACCTTGCAATGCGACCTTCTCGTCAACGCCGCGGGGCTCTCGGCAACGACGGTCGCGCGCAACATCGACGGCATGCCGCTGGACCGCA
Organism: uncultured Bradyrhizobium sp.; assembly: GCF_936943645.1. Lineage (GTDB taxonomy): Bacteria > Pseudomonadota > Alphaproteobacteria > Rhizobiales > Xanthobacteraceae > Bradyrhizobium. The sequence continues at coordinate 39,293 of NZ_CAKZJO010000052.1, forward strand.
TTCCGCCGGCCTACCTCGCCAAGGGAAATTACTTCAGCTGCAATGCCAAGGCGCCGTTCTCGCGTCTGATCTACCCGGTGCCCGAACCGGGCGGGTTAGGGGTGCATCTGACGCTGGACATGGCGGGCCAGGCGCGCTTCGGTCCTGACGTCGAGTGGATCGAGACGATCGACTACGAAGTCGACCCGTCACGTGCCGAGCGCTTCTATCCGGCCATCCGCAAATACTGGCCGACGCTGCCTGACGGCGCGTTGATGCCGAGCTATTCGGGTATCCGGCCCAAGATCGTTCCGCCCGCGGTGGCCACTCAGGACTTCCTGATGCAGGGCCCGCGCGATCACGGCGTTGCCGGACTGGTCAACCTGTTCGGCATCGAATCGCCGGGATTGACGTCATCGCTCGCGATCGCCGATCACGTCGCCGAGCTCGCAGACATCTAGAGCCCAAGACAAGACTTGAGCGCCGCGCAAACATCTCTGCGCGGTGCACACCTTGCAGCAGGGATGAGCGCAAAGGCTCCCATCCCTGCGTGAAAGGGTACGATCAACTCTACGCTGTTACGGGGGTTACTAGTGGAGCGTGTCGCCGTGCTTCAGACGCTCGATCTGGTCCTTGACCATCAACTTCCGGCGCTTCAACTCAACAATTTGCAGGTCGTCTGTTGAAAGGTGCACGAGAGCTTCGTGCAATTCGTTTTCCAGAAGTTTGTGCTTCCGTTCCAATTCAACGAGATGTGCCTGAATTGTCATTCGAAACCTCCTCGGTAGGGTTGAACCTCAGGATTCGATCCGGACAAGGAAGTCTACATCACCGATTCGTTCTGTCGATGGGTATCCGTCGTCGCAGCGTCATTTTTGAAATTTCATATGTAACGAAGCGTGAGTAAAGGAACCACGCGGGAAAAATCCATGATATCAACGCGCTTGCGTGGCACCTCGGCCATCCGCAGAAATATGTTGCGGGAGATCGGCGAGCGGGGCCTGCAGATCGCTTGCGATCACGCCGCGCAAGGACGATAATTTCCACAGGGCATCCACAGCCCAGAGTCTCACGCCTATCGGTTTTCGGCCACCGCAGACATGACCAATGAAGACGAGCGTGAGCTCGAAGCCGAGCTCACCCGGTTGCAGCAGGAACACCGAGATCTCGATGCGGCGATCGATGCACTGCATCAATCGCCCGCCCCCGACCTGTTGCGGCTGCAGCGGTTGAAGAAGCGCAAGCTGTTGTTGCGCGACCGCATTGCGTTCATCGAAGACCAGATCACGCCCGACATCATCGCCTGATCCACAGGACCGCTCGCGGCGAGCGACTGCTTGCATCGAATCCGCTTGACTCGAAAAGAACAAAATAGGAACATTCAATCACCCCAGGAAACCGCCCGAGGACACGCAGATGTCGACGCCCGCCCTTCTCGACAACAGCCACTACGAACAGGCTTGCGACCAGGCCATCGCGATGTGCGACGGCAATCTGCGCAGCACCATCAAGGCGCTGATCATGGCCAACGAATATCTGGAAGCCGAACTCGAGGAATTGCAGGCGGCGATTTCCGCCGGCTGCATTCCGGATATCCCGCGCAGCAAGATGCGGAGCAAGAGCAGCGCCGCCTGATCTTCATACCCGGAGCAACGCCATGTCGGACGTGACCTACTACGTTGCAATGCCTTTCTTGATCGATGCCGACGGCTCGCCTGTCGCCGGTGCCGCAGAAGAATGCCAGAGCTCGACGGCCGCGTTGCGGCGCGCCGAGATCCTGGCACATGGCGCCGGCCACATCGGCGCAGTCGCGTTCAGCCGCAGCGGCGATCCCATGACCGGCGAGTTCGGCGACGCCACTCTGCTGCGCAGGTTCGGCAACGTGCCGGACGATCTGGCCACGCTGTAAGCTCAGTTGCTGACCAGCCTGATGCGCGGTTCGTGCCGCCGGTGCGCCTTGCGCACGTACATGGCGGCATCCGCCTCCTCCAGCGCGCGGCCCGCGTCGGATTGCGCTCCAAGAAGCGCGACACCGGCAGAGGCGCCCGCAGTCACATGCTGGCCGCGAAAGGTGAAAGACAATTCGTCGATCGCCTGCTCGAAGATGGCAGCCTTCGCCTTGGCGTCGGTCCCGCTGAGATTCCACAGCAGCAGCGCGAACTCGTCACCGCCCAGACGCCCGACCACGTCGGAGGCACGAACCTGCCGCGTCAGCGTGGCGGCAATCGCTTTCAGCACCTCGTCGCCGGCGCCATGACCGAATGAATCATTGATCGGCTTCAACCGGTCGACGTCGAGCACGATCAGCGCCCCGCTGGCGCGGTAGCGCTTCATGTAGGCGATGGCGCGCGCGAGCTCACGCTCGAAGCCGCGCCGGTTGGGAATCTCCAGCAGGAAATCGGTGTCGGCCGCAGCTTCCAGTTCCGCGACCCGGCGCTGCGCCTCCCTGAGCTTGGCCCGCAAGTCACGGATCGTCGCCCTGGCCTCGCTGGCCCCAGCGTCGCGAGATGCGCGCCGCCGCAGCGGCTTCGCCGCAGGCCTGGTCAGCCGCCCGGAGACGGCTTTGGATCGGCCGGCACTGGTTTTCCGGCCCTTTTTGGCCTTCGCAGCGCTCGCCCTTTTTGGTTTCTTCATGGGCATCCTGCTCAATGAAGGCTTGCGGGGATTCACCAAGACAGGATAGTGGATTCCCTTCTCCTTGCCACCGCCTTGCGAGCCGCCGGCCGGAACCGTTAATCTGGCCTATCTTTCTGTTTTTCGGGCACAATTAACGTCATGACCGCGCCGATCGCCATCATCATGGGAAGCCAGTCGGACTGGGACACGATGCGGCATGCCGCCGACACCCTCGCCGCGCTCGGCGTTGCCGCCGACACCCGCATCGTTTCGGCCCACCGCACCCCCGACCGCTTGTATGCTTTCGCCAAGGGCGCCAAGGCCGCGGGCTACAAGGTCATCATCGCCGGCGCTGGCGGCGCTGCACATCTGCCCGGCATGGCGGCGGCGCTGACCGAACTCCCGGTGTTCGGCGTTCCCGTCGAATCCAGGACGCTCAAGGGCCTCGATTCGCTCTATTCGATCGTCCAGATGCCCGCCGGCATCCCGGTCGGCACCCTCGCCATCGGCAAGGCCGGCGCGACCAACGCCGCGCTGCTGGCGGCGTCCGTCCTGGCATTGTCCGATCCGGCCTTGTCCGATCGCCTCGCCGCCTGGCGCAAAGCGCAGTCCGAGGCCGTTGCCGAGCGTCCGGAGGACAAGGCGTGAGCGATGCAAAGCAGGTGAAGCTGAAGCCCGGCGACACCATCGGAATCCTCGGCGGCGGACAATTGGGGCGGATGCTGGCGATGGCCGCGGCGCGGCTCGGCCTGCGCTGCCAGATCTTCTCGCCCGATCCGGACTCGCCGGCCTTCGACGTCGTCTTGAACGCGACCTGCGCCGAATATGCCGATGTCGAAGCGCTCGAACTGTTCGCGGGCGACGTCGACGTCATCACCTACGAATTCGAGAACGTGCCCTCGGCCGCCGCGATGGTGCTGGACGCCCGCCGCCCGGTGCTGCCCAATCGCAAGATCCTCGAGACCACTCAGGATCGCCTCGCCGAGAAGGATTTCGTCACCCGCCTCGGCATCGGCACCGCGGCCTATGCCGACGTCACTTCGGTGGCTTCATTGCGCGAGGCAATCGTCAGGATCGGGCTGCCGGCCGTGCTGAAGACCCGCCGCTTCGGCTATGACGGCAAGGGCCAGGCCATCATCCGCGAGGGCGACGACATCGCCAAGGTGTGGACCAGCCTCGCCACCAAATCGGCGATCCTGGAAGCCTTCATCCCCTACGAGCGCGAGATCTCCGTGATTGCCGCGCGCTCGGCCACGGGCCAGGTTGAGTGCTTCGACGTCACCGAGAACGAGCACCGCGACCACATCCTGAAAATATCCCGCGCGCCCGCCCCGATCCCGGATGCGCTCGCCGAGGAGGCGCGCAACATCGCCGGCAAGATCGCAAGCGCACTCGACTATGTCGGCGTGCTCGCCGTCGAGATGTTCGTGCTCGCAAGCGGCACAGGGCCCAAGGTGCTGGTCAACGAGATCGCCCCGCGCGTGCACAATTCCGGGCACTGGACGCTCGACGGCGCGTCCGTCTCGCAGTTCGAGCAGCACATCCGCGCCATCGCCGGCTGGCCGCTCGGCAAGCCCGTCCGCCACGGCGAGGTCGTCACCATGACCAATCTGATCGGCGACGAGATCAACGATTACGAGAAGTGGCTGAGCGTGCCGGGCGCGACCGTGCACATCTACGGCAAGGGCGCGCCGCGCCCGGGCCGCAAGATGGGCCATGTCACCGAAGTCAGGCCGCCCAAGGGCAACTGAATCCGAGCAACCGGGGACCGCAGCAGAAGCTGCGATCCCCACTTTGCAATCAGGCCGTCTTCACGCCTGCGACGACGCCGGCAGGCTCCTCGCTGAGCCAGCGATAGATCACCCCGCCCAGCGCGCCGCCGATCAGCGGTGCAACCCAGAACAGCCAGAGCTGCGCCGTCGCCCAGCCGCCGACGAACAGCGCGGGGCCCGTGCTGCGCGCCGGGTTCACCGACGTGTTGGTGACGGGGATGCTGACGAGATGGATCATCACCAGCGCAAGTCCGATCGCGAGCGGCGCGAAGCCCGCGGGCGCGCGGCCATGCGTGGCGCCCATGATGATGAACAGAAACATCATGGTCATCACCACTTCGGTCAGGAAGCACACGATCATGCTGTACTGGCCGGGCGAATGCGCATCATATCCGTTGGATGCGAAGCCCTTGCTGACGTCGAATCCGGGAGCCCCGCTCGCGATGACGTAGAGGAGCCACGCGGCGACGATCGCACCGGCCACCTGGGCGATCACATAGGGCAGGATCTGCCCGGCGGGAAAACGGCCGCCGGCGGCAAGACCGACGGTGACGGCCGGATTGAGATGGCAGCCCGAGATATGGCCGATTGCATAGGCCATGGTGACCACGCTGAGGCCGAACGCGAGGGAAACACCGACCAGGCCGATCCCGACCTGGGGAAAGCCGGCGGCGATCACCGCGCTGCCGCAGCCTGCGAATGTGAGCCAAAAGGTGCCGATGGCTTCAGCGGCGTATTTCTTGATATCCATGTGCCGTCCCCTACTTTCAAGGTTTCCGGAGCAAGGCTCCGGAAACGGCCCCACCCTTGGCGTCAAATCTCCCAAATCAGGGCCGCGCGGAGGTATTTTGCCCCATTTAATGGCTGAACTTGGCCCGAATCTCCGCTTGGCCGGTGGACATCCCTGGTTTTGTCTGATACATCCGCGCCCTCAAGGTTAAGGGCTTGCGCGTTTCGCCATCCCCTTCGTCTTACCAGAATTCAAATCCGATCCACTGAAGAGGATGCCGCGTGCAGGTTCTCGTTCGCGATAACAATGTCGATCAAGCCCTCAAGGCGCTGAAGAAGAAGATGCAGCGCGAGGGAATTTTCCGCGAGATGAAGCTCCGCGGTCACTACGAAAAGCCCTCCGAGAAGAAGGCCCGCGAAAAGGCCGAAGCCGTGCGCCGCGCACGCAAGCTGGCCCGCAAGAAGCTGCAGCGCGAAGGCTTGCTGCCGATGAAGCCGAAGCCGGTGTTCGGCGCAGGCCCCGGTGGTGATCGCGGCGGTCGCAGCGGCCCCGGTGCTGGTCCGCGCGGACCGCGCTGATCTTCCTAATCTTGCAGCATTTCAGTTTCCGATGACGCGGGCCCCTGGCCCGCGTTATTGTTTGTGAGCGGTGCCTTTCTGGGACGGGGGCACCGCCGATGCGGCACCAGCGCGAGCGAACCGTAGATGGCCTCCCCTTTTTCCAAGCGCGGCTTGGCGCGGCGACGCCGGATCTGGCAACAGCCGTTCGCGCTGGCTTTGATGGGGATGGCGCTGTGCGGCTGCTCGTTCGATCTGGGATCGCTGACGCCGGAGAAGGACAAGCCGCAGGAAGCCCCCAAGGAATCCCTCAAGGAAGCTGCGCCCGTTGAGAGCGCGGTGAGTGCCGCCAACGTCACCGAAGCTCAGGCCCACACCGCAAAGGCCCAGTCCCTGGCAAAATCAGGCGAGACCGCCGCCGCGCTCGACGAGTTCAATCGTGCCGTCGGGCTCGACCCCTACAATGCCCAGGCACTCTATGGCCGGGCGCTGATCTATCAGAGCAAGAACCAGCACGACTTCGCGATCGCCGATTTCAGCACCGCAAACGGGCTCACACCCCAGAAGGTCGAGCCGCTGCTTGGCCGCGCGACCAGCTATCTCGCGCTCGGCAAGGTCAAGGAAGCGGCAGCCGATCTGGATGAGGCCTCCGAGGCCGATCCGCACAACGCGCAGGTCTGGACCACGCGTGGACAGGCCTATGAGCGGCTGGGAGACAAGGCCAAGGCTGCGGCGTCCTACACCAGGGCCGTCTCGCTGCGTCCCCGCGACGATGCCGCGCGCAGCGGTCTCGCCCGCGTCGGCGGCTGACGGTCCGGGCCAGCGCAGGCGCCGGCTCAATCGGGGGTGGCGCCCTTCGGCAGAACCGAGTGGAACATCGACTTCATGCCCGACAGCACGTCGTCGGCAACATTGGTCTTCTTCGGCCGCGGCATGGAGGCGCCGGCGTCGGCACGCAGGTCGAGCGGCGGCGCGATCACCGGCAGGGGAATGTCAGCCGGGGGGGTGATTCGATTCGGGTCGTCGTTGGCGACCGAGGCCGTGTAGGACGGCGACGAACCACCATTGCCATAGCTCTCGGGCGAAGGCGTGGACACCGTGATCGGCGGCGGCAGCGGGCGGATCGCCGCGGGCTCCGTCGAGATGACGCGCGGAGCCTCGGGGACGCGGGTGGCTTCGCGCACTGCGGGGTCTGGGGTCCGCTCGGCCGACTTGATCTCGGCAGCTTTGGCCTCGGCAGCCTTGGCCTCGGCAGCCTTGGCCTCGGCAGCCTTGGCCTCCGCAGCCTTGGCCTCCGCAGCCTTGGCCTCCGCAGCCTTCTCAGCAGCTTTGCCTTCAGGCGACTTGCGAAGACGCTCGATGGCGGCACGTGCCAAATCGTTGGCGTCAGGGGTCACAGCCGGGGACGTCCCGGCCGGCGCGGAATTGGCCTCCACCACCGGAGCGGTGGCCGCCGGGGTCGACTTCGCCGCGGCCTTCTCGCGCGCCGGAGAGCGGCCATGCGAGGCGTTCTCGGCGGGCGTTGCGTCCGCAGCCTTGGCCTCGGGCTTGTCGGCAGCGGCCTTGTCCGTCACACCCTTGTCGGAGACGCTCTTCTCCGAGATGCCCTTGGCCTTGACGCCGGGCGCGGGAAGGTTGGCGGTGTCCGTCGGCTTGGCGTCCTTGCCGGCCTCGGCAGGCGCAACGACGGCCGCGGGGGTGTCCGGCGCCGGCTTGGCGTTGATATAGTGGTTAACGATGTAGGCCCCGATGATCGTCGCGAGCACCGAGGGGAAAATATCCATCGAGATTTTAGCGAGGTATTTCAGCATTTCTCGGCCACTCCCCGCGCGATCAGATGCGGGAACTTTGGGGCATTGTAAGGGATCAACTGCGACGGATCGATGGCAAAGGTAACCGCGGATTTACGGCTTCAGCTCGATCTCAAGGAACACGATCTCGGTTGAGGTTTCGTTAAGTACGTCGTGTTGGACGCCGGCCTTGCGGAAGTAAGATTTGCCGGCCGAAAGCTGCGCCTTGGACCGCTCGCCGTTGGCCGCAACGATGGTCATTTCGCCGGCGACGACGGGAACAATCACGTAGTCCATGCCGTGGGTGTGGTGGCCGGTGGCGCTACCCGGACCGAGCCGCCATTCGGTCACCCGGACCTGCTCATTGTCGACCTGGACCTCGGATCTGGCGGCAAGCATCGGAAACTTCTCCTGGGGCGCGACCCGGCCCGAAAGGGCCGCGTGAAGCGCAAATGGGGTCAGGGCACGAAAACCATGAACACGTAGACGGCAAATACCACCATATGGACCAGCCCGAACAGGACGTTTGTTCTGCCCGTGCCGAAGGTCAGCATGCTCAGGAAGAAGGTCAGGAGCAAAAGCACGCTGCCCTGGGCATTGAGGCCGAGCTCGAGCTCCTTGTCGAGCGCATAGGTGGCGGTGCCGACGGCCGGGATGGTCAAGCCGATGGTGGCAAGCGACGAGCCGAGCGCCAGGTTGATGCTCTTCTGGAGGTCGTTCTTGCGGGCCGCCGAGACCGCCGCGACGCCTTCCGGCATCAGGATCAGGAGTGCGACCAGGAGGCCGGTAAAGGCCGGCGGCGCACCGATCTTGACCGCGACGGCATCGACCACCAGGGAGAATTTCTTGGCGAGCAGCACGACCGCCAGCAGCGCAACCAGCAGCAGCACGACGCTGAGCACGAGCATCCGGCCCGACAAATGCGCCTCGCCGGCGCCGCCGTCTCCCCGCTCGTGCACGAAGTAATCCTTGTGCAGCACGGTCTGGGTGTAGAGGAACACCCCGTAGAGCGCGAGCGTGACCACGTCGACGAAACCGAGCTGAACCGCCGAATAGACCGGCCCCGGCGTCGTGGTGGTGTAATTCGGCATGACCAGCGTGATGGTCGCGAGCGCGAACAGGACGCTGAGATAGACGTTGGCGCCGGAAAGCTGAAAACCCTGCTCGCGATAGCGCAGGCCGCCGATGAAGATACAGAGCCCGACGAGGCCGTTGCAGACGATCATGACCACGGCGAACACGGTGTCGCGCGCCAGTTCCGGGGCCGGCTTGTCGCCCAGCATGATCGTGGTGATCAGCGCCACCTCGATGATCGTCACCGAGAGCGTGAGCACCAGCGTGCCATAGGGTTCGCCGACCCGTTCGGCGATCACTTCGGCATGATGAACCGCAGCGAACACCGTGCCGAACAGGACGACGAGCAGCACCGTCGCGAAGACGAGCCCGCTCAGCGACAGCGTGAACGCGTAGTCCGTCGCGCTGACGGCCGCGAACAGCAGCACCGCCAGCCCCGGAAAGAGCCAGGCCGACCGGGGCATCGGATTATGCGCGCTCATTCACCGCTTCCATTTGCTTGAATGAGCAGTAGCAAATCGGCCGGCAGATTCAATGCCAGCGCAGGATCGGGGCGACCGGCAGGAATGTCAGCAGCAGGAACAGCGGGATCAGCACGACACCGGCGCGCAGGAGATAGCCGAAGAAGCTCGGCATCTCGATGCCGTTCTCGCTGGCAATGCTGCTCACCATGAAGTTCGGCGCATTACCGATATAGGTGAGCGCCCCCATGTAGACTGCGCCCATGGAGATGGAGGCGAGCGTGCCCGACATCTCGTGCATCAGCGTCTGCGGGTCGCCGCCGGCGAGCTGGAAGAACAAGAGATAAGTCGGCGCATTGTCGAGGAATGCCGACATCAGGCCGGTGAACCAGAAATAGACGACCTCGCGCGGCGCTCCGTCCGGCCCCGTCACGGCCGACAACAGCCAGGCGAAGGCGCCCTGATGGCCGGCATTGAGCATGGCGATGACCGGGATGATGGCGACGAAGATGCCCGCAAACAGCTTTGCGACCTCGCGGATCGGTTCCCAGGTGAATCCGTTGGCCTGCCTGTGCTCGTCCGGCGTCAGCCAGACCGACAGCGCCGCAATTGCCAGCAGCACCACATTGCGGACGATGTCCTCCAGTTCCAGCCTGGTGCCGAGAATGTCGAACGCAATGCCGGGCTTCCACATCGCCGACGCCAGCAGGCTCGCGACGATGGCCGCGATCAGCACCAGGTTGACGAGGCCGCGGATCCGTACCGGTTCCAAGGGTCCGGCTTCGGGCGGCGGCGGCTCGCTGCGAAAGCGCCAGATGTCGACCGCGACGAAGATGGCGAGCAGCAGTCCGGCAACCATGGCGGTCTGCAGCCAGATGGTCCGCGTGGTCCAGAAGAAATCGACACCATGCAGGAAACCGACGAACAAGGGAGGATCGCCGAGCGGGGTCAGCGCGCCGCCGACATTGGCGACCAGGATGATGAAGAAGACGACGACATGGGCGTTGTGGCGCCGCGGCCGGTTGGCGCGGATCAAGGGACGGATCAGGATCATCGCGGCACCCGTGGTGCCGACGAGGCTCGCCCCGAACGTGCCGAGGGCGAGGATGCCGGCATTGGTCGCGGGCGTAGCCTTGATGTCGCCGGTAATGAGAATGCCGCCGGCCACGACATAGAGCGAGAACAGCAGCACGATGAAGCCGAGATATTCGGCGAGCATGGCATGGACGAGCGCCGCCAGCGTCGCCATGCCGCCGGCAAAGACGACGAGCGAGGCAAGGGCCAGCAGCGACCAGCCTGCGGCGATCTTGCCGTAGTGATGATGCCAGAATTTCGCAAACAGCAAAGGTCCGAGGGCGATCGACAGTAACAGACCAGTGAAGGGCAACGCGTAGGGCCAGCGCATCGCCGCGCCGTCGAGCCCGGTCGCGGCGAACGCGGTCTGCGGCAGCAGCACCAGGCAGGAGACCGCGAGCGCGGAACCGTAACGTGCGAACAAACTGTCAACCGCCAATGAAATCTCTCGCTGTTTCGATCGCGCCATATTGATCGAGATCGTCGTGCCCGCCGCCCGCCATGCGAACGAACCGCTTGGGATCATGGGCGAGCGCGAACAGACGCTCTCCGAACACGATCGGAATGGCAAGGTCATCGGTACCATGCATCACGAGGAGCGGCACAGTGACGCGCTCGATGCGCTGGTCCGAATGAAACGGATCGCGCATCAGAAATCGGACCGGAACGAACCAGAACGATGCAGCCGCAACGTCGGCCGTCGATTGATAGGGCGCCTCCAGGATCAGCTTGCCGACGCGATGCTCCGAGGCGACGGCAACCGCCACACCCGTCCCGAGCGAAAAGCCCCAGGCGACGATCCGTTCCGCCGCATAGCGGGCGGTGGTGAAGGCGTAGGCGGCCGCGGCGTCGCGCAACAGGCCCTGTTCGCTCGGCGCGCCGCTGGAGCCGGCATAGCCGCGATAGGACAGTGCAACGAGGCCGGTGCCGTCGGCCGTGATCGCCTTGAGGCGGCTGACACGTCCGGCGAGAAAATCGCCATTGCCGGGAAAGTAGAGGATCACGGGGCGCCCCGGCCTCGCCGGCACGTGCCAGACGATCACCTTCTCGCCATCGGAGCTGCTCAGAACTTGCTCTTCCGCCTCGGGAAGTCCTGCGGCATCCGGCGCGGTGCGGCCGACGGGCGGAATCGGAAACAGCATCTCGCGCTGGCGCACATAGAGCACGACCAGACCGGCACAATAGACGGTCACGAGCAGGATGACGGTCCATTTGGCGATGGTGATCATTGCGCGGTCGGCCTCAGGTGCAAGCTCAGGGCTTGCGATGGCTCCGCAGCAATTTCATGACGTCCGGCCGGAGGTTCGCGGGTACGTCGCGACAGCCGCACGCCGCCTTGTGGGCGGCGTGCCATGCGACGCGCTGCTCGCGTGTCGCCTTGGGTGGCATGCGATGAGACCGGTGCCATTCCCTGTTGATGGCCACGGTCGATTTCTCGTTGCGCTACATCGCCTTGACGATGTTCTCGGTGACCTTCTTGGCGTCGCCGAGCAGCATCATGGTGTTGTCGCGGTAGAACAGCGGATTGTCGATGCCGGCGTAACCCGAGGCCAGCGAGCGCTTGATGAACATCACGGTGCCGGCCTTCCAGACCTGGAGCACGGGCATGCCGTAGATCGGCGAGGTCTTGTCCTCCTCGGCCGCGGGGTTGGTGACGTCGTTGGCTCCGATCACGAAGGCGATGTCGGCCTGCGCGAATTCGGAGTTGATATCCTCGAGCTCGAACACCTCGTCATAAGGCACGTTGGCTTCGGCGAGCAGCACGTTCATGTGGCCGGGCATGCGGCCTGCGACCGGGTGAATGGCGTACTTCACCTCGACGCCTTCCTTCTTCAGCATGTCCGCCATCTCGCGCAGCGCGTGCTGGGCCTGCGCCACCGCCATGCCGTAGCCGGGCACGATGATGACCTTGGAGGCGTTCTTCATGATGAAGGCGGCGTCGTCCGCCGAGCCGAGCTTGGCGGGCTTCTGCTCGCCCGTACCGCCGCCGGCCGCAGCGGTCTCGCCGCCGAAGCCGCCGAGGATGACCGAGATGAAGGACCGGTTCATCGCGTGGCACATGATGTAGGACAGGATCGCACCCGACGAGCCGACCAGCGCGCCGGTGATGATCAGCGCGGAATTGCCGAGCGTGAAGCCGATGCCGGCCGCGGCCCAGCCGGAGTAGGAGTTCAGCATCGAGATCACGACCGGCATGTCGGCGCCGCCGATCGGGATGATCATGAGCACGCCGAGCGCGAGCGCCAGGATGGTGATCATCCAGAAATCGAACGCGCCGCCGGTGAGGACGAGACGGACGATGAAGAACACCAGCGCCGCGGCGAGCGCGATGTTGATGATGTGGCGTGCGGGCAGGATGATCGGCGCACCGCTCATCCGCGCGGACAGTTTCAGGAACGCGATCACCGAGCCGGTGAAGGTCAGCGCGCCGATGGCGACGCCGAGCGACATCTCGACCAGGCTCTGCGGATGGATGTTGCCGGGGGTGCCGATGTCGAAGGCCTCGGGCGCGTAGAACGCGCCGGCGGCGACCAGCACCGCGGCCATGCCGACCAGCGAGTGGAAGGCGGCGACCAGTTCCGGCATCGAGGTCATCGGCACGCGGCGGGCGATCACCGCACCGATGCCGCCGCCGATCGCGACCGCGAGGATGACCAGCACCCACGCCACCCCGTCAGCCGGCGGATGGCTTGCCAGCGTCGTGGCGACCGCGATCGCCATGCCGATCATGCCGAACAGATTGCCCTGGCGCGACGAAGCCGGGCTCGACAGCCCGCGCAGCGACAGGATGAACAGCACTCCCGCCACGAGATACAAAAATGCAGAGAGGTTAGCGCTCATCTCAGGTCCCCATTATCCCTTCAGCCCGAGGTGGCCGCTTACTTCGACTTCTTCTTGTACATCGCCAGCATGCGCTGGGTGACAAGGAAGCCGCCAAAGATGTTCACGCAGGCGAAGATGAGCGCGACGAAGCCGAAGCCGCGCGCCCAGCCCGAGCCGCTCGAAACCATGCCGACGCCGACCGCGAGCAGCGCGCCGACCACGATCACCGAGGAGATCGCGTTGGTCACGCTCATCAGCGGCGTGTGCAGCGCGGGGGTCACCGACCACACCACGAAATAGCCGACGAAGACGGCGAGGACGAAGATCGACAGCCGGAAGATGAAGGGGTCGACGACCTGTGCAGCATGCTCCATGGCGGGTCTCCTTAAACCTTCGGCTGGAAGTTCGGGTGGATGACGGCGCCGTCTTTCGTGAGCGCAGTGGCCTTGACCAGCTCGTCGTCCCAGTTGACGGCGAGCTTCTTCTCCTTCTTGTCGACCATGGTCTCGATGAAGGAGAACAGGTTGCGCGCGTAGAGGCTGGACGCCGAGGCCGCAACGCGGCCGGCGACATTGGTGTAGCCGACGATCTTGATGCCATCGAGGTCGACGACCTCGCCGGCCTTGGCGCCCTCGACGTTGCCGCCGCGCTCGACGGCAAGATCGACCAGCACCGAACCCGGCTTCATCGACTTGACCATCTCGCCGGAGACGAGCTTCGGCGCGGGCCGGCCCGGAATCAGGGCCGTGGTGATGACGATGTCCTGCTTCTTGATGTGCTCGGCGGTCAGCGCGGCCTGCTTGGCCTGGTACTCCTTGGACATTTCCTTGGCGTAGCCGCCGGCGGTCTGCGCGTTCTTGAATTCCTCGTCCTCCACGGCGAGGAATTTAGCACCGAGCGATTCGACCTGCTCCTTGGTGGCGGGACGCACGTCGGTCGCGGTCACGACGGCGCCGAGACGGCGCGCGGTCGCGATCGCCTGGAGGCCGGCGACGCCGACGCCCATCACGAACACTTTTGCCGCGGGCACGGTGCCGGCCGCCGTCATCATCATCGGGAAGGCGCGACCGAACGCCTCGGCGCCCTCGATCACGGCGCGATAGCCGGCGAGGTTCGCCTGCGAGGACAGCACGTCCATCACCTGCGCGCGGGTGATGCGCGGCATCAGCTCCATTGCGAAGGCGGAGACGCCCGCATCGGCCATCGTCTTCAGCGCGGCCTCGTTGCCGTAGGGATCCATGATGGCGATGACGAGCGCGCCGCGCTTGTACTGCGACAGCTCCGACGCCTCGGGACGCTTCACCTTGATGATGATGTCGGCATCCTTCAGCGCGTCTGCACTGACGGCGGCACCCGCAGCGGTAAATTCGGAATCCGGCAGGCCCGATTTGAGGCCGGCGCCCGGCTCGACGGCGATCTCGGCGCCCAGCGCCTTGAACTTCTTCACCGTATCAGGCGAAGCGGCGACACGCGGCTCCGACGGATCGATTTCCTTGGCAACGGCGATCTTCATAGGTCCTCCGGCGGCGCGGGACAGCGCGCGCGCAAACTTGAGCGTTACTCCCGCGGCGTTCGTTACCGGTTTTAGCACCGGCTTGGATGCAAATATTCTGGGCAGCTGCTGCCGCTGGCGTGTGCAGCTGCTGAACAGGTCAGGTCAGGAAGATCGCCATCAGGATCACGATGAGCGCGACCGAGGCCGTGCCGTACTTCACCAGCTTGATGAAGCCCTCGTAGGTCTGCTCGTGGGCAACGTAGTCGTTGCCGTCGGCGGTGCTGTACGCCACTTCGCTATGATCAGCCATGGAATGTCCCCAGTCGAAAGTTCAATTCTTAGGCTGGGATACCGCAAAGTTTCGGGCAGGGCAACGGCAGGCGGGCGCGGTTTTCCTGCAAATCAGGCCATTTGGAATTCCAATGGTCGCGAATCGGGCTATCGCACTGCTCAGGCCTGAGGGCTCGCGGTCTGTCGCGGCAGCGCCGGCAAGCCGAGCGCCTCGCGCACCTTGTCGACAGCGCTCTCCCCGGCCTCGGTGAACCGGCCCATGCGCGGCGCCGTGCCGGGCCCGACCGCAACGGAGTGGTCACCGGCCAGGAAGCCATGGGTCATGTGAAACCCCAGCGCGCGATAGACCTCGAACTGCTCCTCCGAGAAGAACTGGTCGCCGGTGGTCTCGTGGGGAAACGTGGCGTTCCGCCGCGCATAGTCGCGGATGTAGTCGTTCTCGTCGCTGGAGAGCGAGGACTTGATGTAGACGAGATAACCCCTGTCGTCGCCGCCATAGTCGATGACGCCGATCGCGACGTGGACGTGATCCCTCGCCGCCTCGTCCGGGGCGGCGGCGGTCTGCGCGGACTTGCTGTCGGCATTCCCCGCCATGATGGCGCGCGTGCGGTCGCGAATCGGCGTCCAGGGCAAATCGATACGGACGCCGAGATCGATGCGGGCATAACGCTGGAGCTTCATCAGCGAGGCAAAATTCATCGGCGCGTCGGCTTCGGCGTCGACCGCGATGATCACCTTACAGCGCCGGCGCAGCAGCTCGTAGACGCCGAGATTCTCGATGTGGCCGCCGTCGGTAAGATAGACGCCGTCGCTGTTCTCGTAGAGACGGCCCGAGATTTCCGACCACAGGAACAGCGGCGTGGAGCGGCGCTGCGGCCGGGCCGTGGCCTCGACGTAACGCGGATTGTTCAGCCAGTAGCCCAGCCGCACGTTGAGGAGCGCGAGCGTCGGCGTCAGCGCCTTGATCGAGTTCGAGCCCATGTTCGACGATGCCGCCGCCCCCGAGATCGCCATGGCGGTGGCGAGGTCGAGGCTCTGCTCCAAACGCTCGACCGCCGGGGTCCTGGCGTAGCGCGTCGCCTCGCTGCCGACATAGAGCGGCGAGAAGACGAAGAAGTCCGCGTTGCGGCCGCGCCGGTTGGCGAAGTCGGAGCCCTGGATGTTCAGCGCCGTGTTGATGAGATGATAGGGCGCCCCCAGCTTCGGCGCAGCAGGCTGGCCACCCGTCGCGGCGCCGTCATCGGCCACCGCATAGAGCTCGCTCAGCTTCATCCGGTCGAGCGGCTTGAAATCGCGGCCCTGGTCGAGGCTTGCCTCGGCGCGCGCGATGTTGCCGTCCGCCGAACGGCCGGGATCGAACAGAAACGCCTTGCTCAGCCGATCGCGATACAGGCGGTGCAGCGAATTCGCGTTGGGCGCCAGCGACCAGGACATCGCAAACAGCAGCATGCCGACGAGCGCATACAGGATCACTAGGGGCAGGCTATGCGAATAGCCGGAGCCTGCATCCATCCAATAGAATTGTCGCGCGACGTTGCTCGCCGCGAATCTGAGCCAGACCGGCACGTGCGAGACCGGCGTCAGCCACTCCATCGTCGCCGTCGGTGCCGCAGGCTGCGGCGAGATCTCGGCCGAAAAGGTGCCCGCGCCCGCGTCGAACGCGATCTTGCCCGCCAGATTGCCTGACACCGCCACGGTCGACTTGCTCGCGGCAAGACAACTCCTCTGCCCGACGGCGACAAAAGGCGCCTGGCATTTCTCGATCGGGTCGTTGGCGATGCCCCAATAGGACAAATAGAGATAGGCGACCCAGATGATCAGCGGCAGCGCGAGGCCCGCGATCCACAGCGCGACCTTGGCGAGGATCGCAAGCACCAGCGAGCCCCATTGCGAGGAGACGCTGTTGCCCTTGAGGAATTCGGCGAATTGCTGCCTGAAGGCCGTGACGAACACGCCGATCGGCGCGGCGATCGCGGCGAGTGCCTTGATCCAGGTGACGGCGACACCGCCGACCGGTCCGCCGATCGCGTCGCTGTCGACGACATCGAACATCTGCGACAGCATGAAGGGCTGGAACTCGAAGAAGGCGATCACCGCAAGCAGCACCAGGAAGGTCGCGCCCGCGGTCGGCCAATGCGAACGGAACTCCTGGCGCTTTTCGGGGCTCGCCAATGATTGCTTGAGCGCCCAGACGAAGAACAGGGCAATCCCGATGATCCCAGTCGCGAGCGTCAGCGCGAAATGCTTGATCTGCAGGATGCGGGCGAAGTCGCAGGCGATGCCGAGCAGGAACGCGATGGCCGCGGCATAGGTGAGAAAGATCGTCGGACCCATGCCGCGCTCGGCGCGAAAGAAGTGATAGGCAATTCCCGCGCAGGCAAGCAGCCCCAGCGCGAAGATCGTGCCGATCGGCGCAAAGCCGAAGCTATCTGCGATCCAGCCGAAATGGTGCAGCTCACATTGCGGCAACGCGCCGTCGGCGAGATCGACGCCGAAGAAGTTCGCGACCGTCAGGCAGCTCCGCAGCGGGGTCGACCAGATGGTGACCGCAGCGAGCAGCAGCACGACCGGCAGCGTCAGCCCTATATTGGCGATCAGGCCGCGCACCACGATCGCCATTCCTGTCAGGAGGTCGCGGAAGCCGGCCGGGATCAGATAGTTGGAATAATTCCTGATGTGGCCGACCGACGGCGTATCGCTGATCTCGCTGGCGGTCACGGTTGCGCCGGCCGGCCGCTGGCCGAACACGAAACGTCCCGTCACCGTCATGCTCGAGCTGAGCGAGGTGCCGATATAGCCGCCGCCCGACACGGTGGAGAGATAGTCGATCCGCCCGATCAGATCGTGATGGTTCAAGGCCTGGAGCACGCCAAGGCACATGGCCGAGGAGCGGATGCCGCCGCCGGATAGCGCGAGCCCGACGACGTCGAGCATCTGGCAGGCATCTACGCCGTCGGGATCAATCCGCCGCGCCGGCTCGCGGCGGGTGTTGATCGCCTCGATCTCGTCGCGAACGATCTGCTGGTGCTTCTCGCACCAGGGTGTTTCCTCGTCGAAGGCTGCGGCGTTTCGTGCTCCGGGTCCCGGGACTTGTCCCTGATCGGGCATCATGACCTCCCGGACGGCAATGGGCGATCAGCAATCGAGAGTTGAAGAAATGGATCAAATATCTATAGGGTTAGTCTCGCCTCCGGCTTGAACGTTCAACGCCGGCGAGCAGGATCTCAAGGCCCGTCTCGAAGGTCGCGTCAAAATGCGCCGGCTGAAAATACGGCGCGGCCGCCGCGAGATGCTTGAAGCTTGCGGCGATCGCTTCATTCGAGACCGGTTCCGCCGATGAGGGACCGCGAGCATAGCCCGCCGTCTCATCCAGCGCGGCACCCGTCAGATAATAGCCGAGCTCTCGAAAATAGATCGCGGCCTCGCGATCGGAAAAGCCGGCCTCGCGCAGGATGCCGATGATGCCGTCGATATAGGCGACCCCGGCGGGTGTGTTGAGCCGGTGCACCGCGAAGAACGGGAAGAACGCCGGGTGCTTGAGCGCCATGGCGCGGAAGCCGTGGGCGGCCCGGCGCAGGCGCTCGCGCCAGTCCCATTGCGGCTCCCTCACCACGTGCGCCTCCGCGAGCATCAGGTCGATCAGCGCATCCATCAGATGCGCCTTGCTCGGAAAGTGATGATAGATGCTCATCGCCTCGCAGCCGAGCGCCTCGCCGAGCCGGCGCGTCGAGAGCTTGGCCAGTCCATCGCGATCGACCAGCGCCATCGCGGCGGCAGCGATCCGCTCGCGCGACAGCCCCCTGCCTCCTTCACGCGCCGCCGCCCGCTTCCGTGGGGCAGTTGAGGCTTTCCGGCCGACTCTGGCTCTTCTGGTCATGACATCCGAATCGAAACCGCTTGCAACCTTACACCGCAAGGCGATATTGTGGAATCAACTTACACCGTAAGGGTGGAGCGAAACGATGTCAGCGATTGACCTGTTTGGCCTGCTGGTGCCCGTGACCTATCTTGCGATGCTCGCCATCGAGCGCCTGATCCCGGCGCGGCAGTTTCCCGACATTCCCTATTGGCGGCTCAGGGGATTCTGCTTCCTGACGGTGCAAGGTCTGCTGGCGGCGTTGACCCCGTTGCTGATCCCGGAAGCCTGGCTGGAGCGGCACAGGCTGATGGATCTCACCGGCCTCGGCGTCGCCGGCGGCGCGGTGCTCGGCTATGCCGTGCTGTCACTCGTCAATTACGGCTGGCACCGCAGCGCGCACAGATTTCCCGTGATGTGGCGGCTGTTCCATCAGATCCATCACAGCCCGCAACGCATGGACATGTCGGGCGCGGCGCTCTTTCATCCACTGGAGACGATCGCGTTCTTTGCGATCGCGTCGGTGGTGACGACGCTGGTCCTCGGGCTCGATCCGGTCGCGGCGGCTGCGACCGGCTACATCGCCGCCTTCTACGGTTACTTCCAGCACATGAACGTGCGTACCCCGCAATGGCTCGGCTTCATCATCCAGCGGCCGGAGGCGCACTGCATCCATCACCAGCGTGACGTGCACGCCTTCAACTATGGCGACCTGCCGATCTGGGACATGCTGTTCGGCACCTTCCGCAATCCGGCGAGCTTCGATGGCCCGGTCGGCTTCGACAAGCCCGCGACCGATCGGCTTGGCGCGATGCTCGGCTTCGTCGACGTGAACGAACCCGCGGCCGGGCAGAACAGCCTCGGCCGCGGCCCCAACGCAAGCATCTGACGCGCGTGGTCTACGCGGCTCAGCCCATCGCCTCGAGCTCGTCGATCATGCCGGCGATGACACTCAGGCCGCCGTCCCAGAACTTCGGGTCCTTGGCATCGAGCCCGAACGGACGCAGCAACTCGGAATAATGCTTGGTGCCGCCGGCGGCGAGCATGTCGAGATAGCGCTCGGCAAAGCCCTCGGCCGCGTTCTCGTACACGGCATAGAGCGAGTTCACGAGACAATCGCCGAAGGCATAGGCGTAGACGTAGAACGGCGAATGGATGAAGTGCGGGATGTACATCCAGTAGTTCTCGTAGCCCGCCTTGATCTCGATCGCCGGCCCGAGGCTTTCGCCTTGCACCGACAGCCAGATCTCGCCGAGCCGCGTCGCGGTGAGCTCGCCGTTCTTGCGCTCGGTGTGGACCGCGCGCTCGAAGGAGTAGAACGCGATCTGCCGCACCACGGTGTTGATCATGTCCTCGACCTTGCCGGCGAGCAGCGCCTGGCGCTGCTTGGCGCTCTTGGTCTGCGCGAGCAGCCGCCGGAAGGTCAGCATCTCGCCGAACACGCTGGCGGTCTCCGCCAGCGTCAGCGGCGTCGGCGCCATCAACGCGCCGTTCTTCGCAGCCAGCACCTGATGCACGCCGTGGCCGAGCTCGTGCGCGAGCGTCATCACGTCGCGCGGCTTGCCCTGGTAGTTCATGAGCACATAAGGGTGCGCGGAGGGCGTGGTCGGATGCGAGAACGCACCCGGCGCCTTGCCCGGCCGCACCGGCGCGTCGATCCAGCGATCGGTGAAGAAGCGCTCGGCGATATCAGCCATTTTGGGCGAGAAGCCACGATAGGCCGTCAGCACCATGTTGCGCGCATCGGGCCAGCCGATGACGTCAGTCGCGGCAAAGGGCAGCGGCGCGTTGCGGTCCCAATAGGCCAGCCGCTTCTTGCCGAACCATTTTGCTTTCAGCGCATAATAGCGATGCGACAATTTCGGATAGGCTGCACGGACGGAGGCGACCAGCGCATCGACGACCTCGCGCTCGACGCGGTTGTTGAGGTGGCGGGAATCCGCGACGTCCTGAAACCCGCGCCAGCGATCGGAGATGTCCTTGTCCTTGGCAAGCGTGTTGGTGATCAGCGCAAAGGTGCGCTCATTGGCCTTGAAGGTCTTTGCCAGCGCTTCCGCCGCGCTCTTGCGCTTCGAGCCGTCGCGGTCCTGCAGGAAGTTGAGTGTCGGCTCGATCGCCAGCTCCTTGGCCCCGACCTTGAAGCGCAATCCGGAGATGGTCTGGTCGAACAGCCGGTTGAAGGCGGAATAGCCGGTCTGCGCCTTCTCCAGGAACAGCTGCTCGAGCTTGTCGTCGAGCTGGTACGGCTTCTCCTTGCGGAGATCCTCGATCCATGGGCGGTAGTGCGCGAGCTCAGGGGCCTGCATCGCGCGGTTCAAAATATCGTCATCGACACGGTTGAGCTCGAGCGCAAAGAACAGAAGATGCGTGGACGCTGCCGTCAGCCGCTCGGAGACATCGCCGTAAAACTTTGAAATCGCAGGGTCCACGCTGTCACCGGCATGGACGAGGCCGGCATAGGAGCCAAGGCGGCCGGCGAGATCGTCGATCGCCTCATAGCGTCGCACGGCCTCCGCGAGCCATTTTCCGCCATCTTCGTTTGCTGTCCCTGTCGCGAGCTTGCCCTTGTAGTCGGTCTCGAACGCGACGCAGTCGGCATCCATCTTTTCGAGATCGCGTGCCACTTCCGGCGCATCGATCCCGGAATAGAGATCGGCGAGGTTCCACTCGGGAAGCTTGCCGGTCTTGCTCGCAGGCTTTGCGAGTGACGTCTTGGAGGACTTTGCCTTGGCTGCAGATTTCTTGACGGCCGATGTCTTGACGGCCGATGTCTTGGCGGCAGGCTTGCGGAGAGCGGGCTTTTTAAGAGCGGACTTTTTTAGGGCGTTCTTGGAGCGCGAATTCATTGTGTGGGAAACCTGTGTTCAACAATCGCGGCGGCGGGCGGGGGCATCAAGGTTTAAGAGTGCGTTAATCGGCTTCGGCCAGAGTGACCCGATTCGAGACAGATAGTAGTAGCGTGCGGGGAGCACCATGGCTGCCAGTATTTTGATCGCCGACGACGACGCCGTAGCCCGCCGGCTGGTCGAGAACATGGTGCAGAAATGCGGCTATGAGACGGTCGTCGTGGACTCCGGCGATGCCGCGATCGCCGCGCTCACCGCCCCGGACGCGCCAGCCATCGACGCCGTGATCCTCGATCTCGTCATGCCTGGCCTCGACGGTATGGGCGTGCTGGCGAAAATCCGCGAAGCAGGCCTCAGCGTTCCCGTTATCGTGCAGACCGCCCATGGCGGCATTGACAACGTGATCTCGGCGATGCGCGCAGGCGCGGCCGATTTCGTGGTCAAGCCGGTCGGCGTGGAGCGGCTCCAGGTCTCGCTTCGCAACGCTCTCAACGCCTCCGCGCTCAAGGGCGAATTGCAGCGCATCCGGCACAGCCGCGAGGGGCGGCTGACCTTCTCCGATATCATCACCCGCGCCGAGGCCATGGCGCCGGTCATGCGCGCCGCGCAGAAGGCCGCGAACTCCGCCATTCCCGTGCTGATCGAAGGCGATTCAGGCGTCGGCAAGGAGATGTTCGCGCGCGCCATCCATGGCAGCGGCGAGCGCAAGACCAAGCCCTTCGTCGCGGTCAATTGCGGCGCGATCCCCGACAACCTCGTCGAGTCCATTCTGTTCGGCCATGAAAAGGGTGCCTTCACCGGCGCCACCGAGCGGCACATGGGCAAGTTCGTCGAGGCCCATGGCGGCACGCTGTTTCTGGACGAGGTCAGCGAGCTGCCGCTGACCGCGCAGGTCAAGCTGCTGCGCGCGCTCCAGGAAGGCGCCGTGGAAGCCGTCGGTGGCCGCAAGCCGGTCAAGGTCGACGTCCGCATCGTCTCGGCGACGAACCGCAAGCTGCTGGAGCGGGTGAAGCAGGGACACTTCCGGGAGGACCTGTTCTATCGTCTGCACGTGCTGCCGCTGACCATCCCCTCGCTGCGAGCCCGACGCGAGGACATCCCGCATCTGCTGCGGCATTTCCTGGCGCGCTTTGCCGCCGAGGAGAACCGCCAGATCACCGGCATCAGCGGCGAGGCCATGGCCCATCTCGCCCAGCTCGACTGGCCCGGCAACATCCGCCAGCTCGAAAACGCGGTCTATCGTGCGGTGGTGATGAGCGACGGCGACCAGCTCGGCCTCAATGATTTCCCCCTGCTCGCCTCGCAGCCGCAACCCATCAACGAGATTCCGACCGCGCCGCTGATGCTCGAGCCGACGGCCACCCCTTCGGTGGTATCGGGTAATGAAATACCAATCGCTCCGCTCCCCGCCGCGGGAACTCTGGCCATGCTGACCCCGACCGGCGACGTCCGTCCGCTCGACGACATGGAGAACGAGATCATCCGCTTTGCGATCTCGCATTATCGCGGCCAGATGTCCGAAGTGGCCCGCCGCCTCAAAATCGGCCGCTCCACCCTCTACCGCAAACTCGACGAGGCCGGGGTTCCCGGACATGGCGGGAAAAGCGGCGAGGAGACGCACTGAGCCTCATGCGAACGGAGGTTCGCAGGGCGATGCGAGAGTGGCTGTAAGCCGTTCGCATGACGACAGAATTCGACCGCGACTTGAACCGTGACTTGGAAGTGACAGACACAGGGAAAAGCGCGCGGGGCAAGCGCACAATCCGTTGCCAAGAGGCGCCCTTGAAGTCAGTTTGGCGTGAGTTGTCCCGGTTAGCGCTGGCTGCAAAATCGGGGCCTGTATATCGTCTGCGTGGGAATCGTTGCGTGCAGGCGTGCAACTTTCGAGAGGCCGGCGCGATTTAGCCGAAGCTCATTAGGCGATAACGAAGCTGTTCCATGAGGGACAGTTCACCCGAGGGGTGCGACACAATGCGGAACTGTTTGAACCACCGTGCGGGCTTCGACCGTGTCTTGATGACGGTCGCGGCAACCTTCCTCACGGTGTCGGCCAGCGCGGCCCTGGCGCAGGATCAGGCGCGCAGCAGCGCCGCCGAGCTCGCGATCGAAGCCGCGATCCCGCGTCCCGAGCCGGCCAACGTCCCGCCGCCGACCGCTTCCGACATCAAGCTCGACACCACCGCCACCGTTCAGGATCCTGCCAAGGAAACTGCGAAGGATCCGGTGAAGGCGGAGGCTGCGCCCGCGCCGGCCGCAGACAAGGTCGAGACCAAGCCGGCCGACATTGCCACCACGCCCGTGCCCGAGGCGCCGAAGAGCGAGACCGCCAAAACCGAACCAGCGAAGTCCGAACCCGCGAAGGCGGATACCGCAACTGCAACGCCGGCCGCGCCTGCCGCTCCCGCCACGGCAGCGGCTCCGGCGACCGAGCCGGTGAAGGCCGCGAGCAACGTTCCCGCCGCCGATCAGCCGGTCGCCGACAAGCTCAAGGATATCATCGGCGCCAAGACGTCGCGCTATTTCGACCGCAAGAACGAGCGCGCGGCGATCGAGAAATTTTATGGCGCACGCGACTTCGCGCCGGTCTGGACCCAGGGCGGCAGCCTGACCGCTGCAGCCAAGGGCGTCATCGCCCGGCTGAAGGACGCGGCCTCCGACGGTCTCAACCCCGCAGACTATGCGGTGCCGGATTTCGCCGGCGCCACCACGCCGGATGCGCTCGCCGATGCCGAGCTGAAGCTCACCGCCAGCATGTTCGACTATGCGCGCCAGGCCCAGAGCGGCCGCATGCATTGGTCGCAGGTCTCTGGCGACATCCTCTATCCCGAGCATCCGGTCGACCCGAACGAGGTGCTCGCCAAGATCACCACCGCGACCGACGCATCCGCCGCGCTCGACAGCTACAACCCGCCGCACAAGCTCTACAAGGAGCTGAAGGCCAAGCTCGCGGAGCTGCGTGGTCAGGGCAACGGCCCGGTGATCGAGATCGCCGACGGCCCGTCGCTGAAATACATCCCGGCCACCAAGAAGCAGGCTGAGATCGTCGTGGAAGATCCGCGCGTGCCGCAGCTCCGCGCCAAGCTCGGTCTCGCCGAGAACGCGAACGATACCCGCTACGACGCCACTGTCGCCGGCGCCGTGCGAAAATTCCAGAGCGGCGCCGAGATGAAGGCGACCGGCATTCTCGACGACAAGACGGTCAAGGCGCTCAACACGCCCAAGCGCGACAAGCAGATCGACGTCGTGCTGGTCAACATGGAGCGCTGGCGCTGGCTGCCGCGCGACCTCGGCGCGCCCTCGCTGGGCGATGCCTATGTGATCCTCAACATTCCCGACTACACGCTGAAGGTGATGCAGCGCGGCCAGCAGGTCTGGACCACCCGCGTCGTCACCGGCAAGCCGGGCACGCATGCGACCCCGCTGCTGACCGAGACGATGAAGTACATCACGGTCAACCCGACCTGGAACGTGCCGCCGTCGATCGTCTACAACGAATACCTGCCGGCGCTTCAGCAGGACCCGACCGTGCTGCAGCGCATGGGCCTCAAGCTCGAACAGAACCGCGACGGCTCGGTGCACATCTCGCAGCCTCCAGGTGAAGCCAACGCGCTCGGCCGCATCCGCTTCAACTTCCCGAACAAGTTCCTGGTCTATCAGCACGACACGCCGGACAAGAACCTGTTCGCCAGGGAAGATCGCGCCTTCAGCCATGGCTGCATGCGCGTGCAATATCCGGATCAATATGCGTCCGTGCTGCTCAACATCGCCATGCCGAACGAGAAGTACACGCCCGAGCGCGTGCGCAGCATGTACGGCAAGAGCGAGGTAGACCTGAAATTCCCGACGCCGGTCCCGGTCAACATCACCTATCAGACCGCCTTCGTGGACGATGCCGGCAAGCTGCAATTCCGCAAGGACGTCTATGGCCGCGACGCGACCATGATCAACATCCTGAAGAACACCCGCGGCAAGGATCTCGAGGCCGTGGTTGCGCACTCGCAGCCGAGCTATTCGCGCCCGGCAACGACCCTGCCCTCGGGCGTTGCGGTGGCCAACAATGGCGGCGGCTTCGGCTCGTCCGGCCCGAACTTCTTCGAGCGGCTGTTCGGAGGCGGAGCCCCAACCCCGCCGCCGGCTCCGGTCGGCCGCCGGTCCCAGCAGCAGCGGGTATTTACCCGTTAATCCCCGCGGGACCTCCGCCTTTCGAATTCTGCAATGAAATCAACGGCTCCGTCCCAAGGACGGGGCCGTTTAACGTTAACCATTGTCCACTTGCCCCCCGGGCCACGGGCGTTTTTTTGCCACAGTCAACCGGTTAGGATTGTATTCTGACTTGGTTTGGGGGCGGGAAGGTCAACCTCGAATTAACCTTCTCGCTTTAAGAAAGCGTTCATCCTCTTTCGCGCGCTAACGGGGTTGGCGGGAGAGTCCATTTTGAACGCTCGTCGACTGGGTGGGCTCATACGTGCTGACGGGTCTCGCACGCCAATTCGCTGTGCTGTCGTTGTCCCATGCGGGAGTGAAGGTCGGATCCAGGATCGGCCTCGCTGCCGCATTGCTGCTGGCTGCCGCCGGCTCGGTTCATAACGCTGCCGCGCTGAACGAGACCAAGACGCTCTCCTTCCACCACACCCATTCCGGCGAAGACCTCACCGTCACCTTCAAGCGCGACGGGCGCTACGACGAAGCGGCGCTGAAGCAGCTTAACCATTTCCTGCGCGACTGGCGCACCCAGGACGAGACGGTCATGGACCGCCGCCTGTTCGACATCATCTGGGAAGTCTATCGCGACGTCGACGGCAAGCAGCCGATCCAGATCATCTCCTCCTACCGCTCCCCCGCCACCAACGCCATGCTTCGCCGCCGCTCCTCCGGGGTGGCGCGCTTCAGCCAGCACATGCTGGGACATGCGATGGACTTCTACATTCCGGGCGTGCCCCTGGAGCAGATCCGCTTCGCCGGCCTGCGCCTGCAGCGCGGCGGCGTTGGCTTCTATCCGACCTCGGGCTCGCCCTTCGTGCATCTGGACACCGGCAGCATCCGGCACTGGCCGCGCATGACGCATGACCAGCTCGCCCGCGTCTTCCCGGACGGCAAGACGGTGCATCTGCCGACCGACGGCAATCCGCTGAAGGGCTATGAACTCGCCAAGGCCGAGATCGAGCGCCGCGGCAATGGCGATGATTCCGGCAGCAGCAAGCCGAACTTCTTCGCAGCGCTGTTCAAGGGCAAGTCGGCTGCGCCGGCCGCCAGCAGCGACGAGGATGACGAGGGCGCGCCTGCGCCGGCCGCAAAGCCGTCGGCACCGACCGTCGTCGCAGCCGCCGCCAAGCCCGCCGAACTCGTGCCGACGCCGCGTGCCAAGCCGCAAATCGCCAATGCGATCCAGCTCGCCTCGGCCGATGCGCAGCTCGTTGCGCCGCCCAAGCCGAAGCCCGCGCCGGTGGCCGACAAGGCCGCTTCCGGCAAGCCGGAGACCCCGGCCGACATCATCAATGCCCGCGGCTTCTGGGATGACGTCCCGGCCGCACCGCAGCAGGCAACGCCGGCGCAGATCGCCGCGTTGAAGGCGCGCCAGGCCCTTGCCGCCGCCACCGATCCGCAACCCACCGCAAGCGTGTCCAATTCGGCCCTTCAGGCGCTGGCTTTCGCGCCGGCCGCCTCCCCGGTCGACCGCGCCAACGTCGTCGCCGCCTCGGCCCCGATCCCGCGGTCCGCGCGGCCCCGCAACGTCGCCCAGGCGACCGAGATCAACACCGTGGTCGGCAAGAGCGTCGACGGCATGGTCGCGACCGCAACCCGCCTCTCAGCCGCCAAGGGCGAGAGCGTCTGGCTCAAGATCGTGATGCTGTCGCCGAGCGCCAGCCGCGCGATGTCGGTCACGCTGATGGGCGAGCTCGATACGGCAGCGCTGCGTGGCTATTTCGTCAAGCCGCACAGCGTGATCGCGATGGGTTTTGCCGACGATCCGATGCAGGGCCTGTCCTGCGAGACGTTCTCCGGCAGCGCCACCGCAAAACTCCAGACGACGTCGTTCGTGGTCCGCACGGCCGCGCTGCGCTGATAGCTTCCACAAGCTCGGTCACGTCGCCCGGATGGAGCGCAACGCAATCCGGGAATCGCCGCGGGTGTCGAGAGATCCCGGATTCCGCTGCGCTCCATCCGGGCCACGCGTGACCTACTTGGCCTTCCTGCCCCGCCGGTCGAGATGGTAGGTCAGCGCCAGCGACAGGCAGATCGATAGCTCCTGCTTCGGCAGCTTGCCCGTCACCGGCACCAGCAATGCCCGGGTCTGCCGGTATTCGAACCGGTCGGGAAAGCGCTCGCGAAAATCGTCGATCAGGGTCGTCTTGCAGTTGAACAGGATGGCGGCAAGGTCGGAATCCTTCAGACGTCCGAGCCGGATCGTCGAGCCGCTGCCGGTCTCATGGGTCAGATAGGCAGGCTCGCCCCATTTCAGCGTTTCGGTGAGCTTGCCGACCTCGTCATGCGCCGCGGCGGCCGCGAAGATCAGCTCGCGCACCTGGAGCAGCCGCTTGCCGATCGCCAGCGGAAGCGCACTGAGGGCGCGGTTCACCTCGTGCGGCAGCGGCGGCGCGGTCACGGCAGTCTCCGTTCACGGACGAAGTGCAACACGGCGCGCTTGTAGCCTGGATTGGGTGCCGGAGCGAGACCCCGGATGGAGCGATCGCTCCATCCGGGCCACCATCAATCGTATCCGAGGCGCGATGCCTCAGAGCATCCCCAGCGCCTGCATGTAGGTCTCGAGAATCGTCTCGGCCTCGGCGCGCTCGTTGGGGTCCTGCTTGCGCAGGCGCACGATGGTGCGCAGCGCCTTGACGTCGTAGCCGTTGCCCTTGCTCTCGGCATAGACGTCGCGAATGTCGTCGGAGATCGCCTTCTTCTCTTCCTCCAGCCGCTCGATGCGCTCGATGATGGATTTGAGCTGGTCCTTGGCAAATTTCGTCGCGGGCTCGTCGTCGCGGACGGCGGCGGTGGTGGCCATCTTGGTACTCCAAATGGAACTGGCAAAACGAGGTGACGCCGGCAACCTCACCGCGCGTGCTGGCTAGAACCCTTAGGGTTGGTGCCGATCACGTTCAAGGCAGCATCGTACTCGTCCACAGCGCGCCCACACCTTCCTGCGGCAGGGCGAAGAAAGCTGTTGTGTGATGCGACTCAAGGGCGGACGAGCTCAGTGTCCGTGGCCGTGGGGATGCACCTTCTTCATCGTCTCGATCTGCTCGGGCGTCGCCGTGCCCTGGTATTTCGATTTCCAGGTCTCGTAGGGCATGCCGTAGACCGCCTCCCGGCTCTCGTCCTTGCTCAAGGTGGCGCCCTGCGCGTCGGCGGCTTCCTTGAGCCAGTTGGACAGGCAGTTGCGGCAGAAGCCCGCCAGATTCATCAGGTCGATGTTCTGGACGTCGGTCCGCGTCTTCAGATGTTCGACCAGACGCCGGAAAGCGGCCGCCTCGAGCTCGATTCTGGTCTTGTCGTCGATTGCCATGGCTGTATCCCTTGGTATCCCCTTGGTATTCCTTGGGCCGGACCCGTCTGGTCACCCTTACGGGATCAGGTGGGCTCTGTCACAGATTTTGCCATATCCCGGCGCAAACCGCCCCAGGCCGGCGTTGCCCCTCCGGGGTGGTTCCCGGGCCTACGCCAAATCGTCAATGATCTGGTATAGCTACCGCGACAATGATTGCCGAATCTCCCCGCCCCCCGCTTCGCCTGCTCGCCCGGTTGGTCCCGGTGCTGGTGGTCGCATGGCTGTGCCTTTTCACCAGCCCGGCTTCCGCCGATTTCCGCCTCTGCAACAACACGTCGAGCCGGGTCGGCATTGCGCTCGGCTACAAGGACGCCGAGGGCTGGACCACCGAAGGCTGGTGGAACATCTCCTCCCGGTCCTGCGAGACCCTGCTGCGGGGAACGCTGGTCGCCCGATACTATTACATCTACGCGATCGACTACGATCGCGGCGGCGAATGGTCGGGGCAGGCCTTCATGTGCTCGCGCGACAAGGAATTCACCATCCGCGGCACCGAGGATTGCCTCGCGCGCGGCTACGACCGGACCGGCTATTTCGAGGTCGACACCGGCGAGCAGCGGGCGTGGACGGTGCAGCTGACCGACGCCAACGAGCAGCCGGCACAGCAGCGCGTGCCCGGCCTGCCCGGTCCTGTCGGTCCGGGCGGAGTTCCGGGTTTGCCCAATAGCCCGCCCGGTGGTCCGCCCCCCGCCGCGCCTGGCCTTCCGCCAGCCGCAGCCCCGCCCCCGTCTGGAAATAAGCCATGAGGCGTCTTCGCCGTATCAAGATTCTCGCGACCCTGGGACCGGCCTCTTCAGATCTCGCGATGATCCGCCGCCTGTTCGAGGCCGGCGCCGACCTGTTTCGCATCAACATGAGCCACACCCCGCATGACAAGATGCGGGAGCTGGTGGCGACGATCCGCAATGTCGAATCGAGTTACGGCCGGCCGATCGGCATCCTGGTCGACCTGCAGGGCCCGAAGCTCCGGCTCGGCGCCTTCGCCGAAGGCTCGGTCCAGCTCCAGAACGGCCAGACCTTCACGCTCGATTCCGACAAGGCACCCGGCGATGCCACGCGCGTCCATCTTCCGCATCCGGAGATCCTGGCGGCGCTCAGGCCCGGCCACGCGCTGCTGCTCGACGACGGCAAGGTGCGCCTGATCGCCGAGGAGACCTCGAAGCAGCACGCAGTGACGCGTGTCGTGGTCGGCGGCAAGATGAGCGACCGCAAGGGCGTCAGCCTGCCCGATACCGACCTGCCGGTCTCCGCCATGACACCGAAGGATCGCGCCGACCTCGAGGCCGCGCTCGTCACCGGCGTCGACTGGATCGCGCTGTCCTTCGTGCAACGCGCCGACGACGTGCTCGAAGCCAAGAAGATGATCCGCGGCCGCGCCGCCGTGATGGCCAAGATCGAGAAGCCGCAGGCGATCGACCGCCTCGCCGACATCATCGAGGCCTCCGACGCGCTGATGGTGGCGCGCGGCGACCTCGGCGTCGAGCTGCCGCTGGAGCGCGTGCCGAGCCTGCAGAAGCAGATGACGCGGATGGCGCGCCGCGCCGGCAAGCCGGTGGTGATCGCAACGCAGATGCTGGAATCGATGATCCAGTCACCGGTGCCGACCCGCGCCGAAGTCTCCGACGTCGCCACCGCCGTCTACGAGGGCGCCGACGCCATCATGCTGTCGGCGGAATCGGCGGCCGGCAAATTCCCGGTCGAGGCGGTCTCGACCATGAACCGCATCGGCGAGGAGGTCGAGCGCGACCCGACTTATCGCTCGGTGATCATGGCCCAGCGCCCGGCGCCGGAAGCAACCGCGGGCGATGCCATCGCGGACGCCGCGCGGCAGATCGCCGAGACGCTCGACCTGCCCGCCTTGATCTGCTGGACCTCGTCGGGCTCGACCGCGGTGCGCGTGGCGCGCGAGCGGCCGAAGCCGCCGATCGTGGCGATCACGCCCAACATCACGGCAGGACGGCGGCTTGCCGTCGCCTGGGGCGTGCATTGCGTGGTGGCTGAAGATGCCCGCGACCAGGACGACATGGTCAGCCGTGCCGGCCAGATCGCGTTCCGCGACGGCTTCGTCCGCGCCGGCCAGCGCGTGCTCATCGTCGCCGGCGTTCCGCTCGGCATTCCCGGCACCACCAACATGGTGCGCATCGCCTCGGTCGGTCCCGAGGGCGACGCGAACATGTAGGCCCACTGGCGCGGCCAAAACCAAAATTGCGAAAACAACCCCATGCACAGTAGCCGGCATCGTCGGCGAAGGTGCGCGGGTTTTGTGAAAAGATGTGCTCAGGCAATGACCTGAGCACGGTGAGGGCGCCACCGCGGTCGCACCGCGATTTTACGCCCCCACCAGCGCCTTCGTCGTCGGCAGCAGCGTCTGCTGCACCACCAGACCACGAGCGCGGGCGTCCATGACGCCGACGGCGCGCAGCGCCAGCAGCGTCACGGTCTGCACCGCATCGCGCATCTTGACGGGATCATCGAGATTGTCGGGCGCGAGCGGCCCGACCAGAGCCTCGTGCAGCGCGCCGAGCAGAGCGGTGGCGGCGAGCGCGGTATCCTGCGCCGGCAGGTGACCGGCACGCACGGCAGCATCGATCCGGGCCGCGATCTCGCCCGCGATCTCGCGACGGCTGGCGAGGCGTGAGGCGCTGACATCGACATCGACGGGCTCGGCCAGGATGCCCCAGGCGAGCCTTCGCTGTGACAGGGTATGGACCGCCACGGTGGTGACGGCGGCCGCCAGCGCCGAGGACGGCCCCGGCGCAGCATCGGCCGCCCGCCGGATCGCCGCGAGCTCGTCGCGGGACACCTCGGCAATGAGTTCGGAGATCAGCTCGGCCTTGGAGGGGAAGTAGCGGTAGACCGTGCCGGCCGCGACATTGGCCCGGACCGCGACCGGCGCGATCTGCACCGCCGCCATCCCGCCTTCCGCCGCGGCCTCCCGCGCCGCCGCCAGAATCGCGCTGCGCCGCGCCGCAAGGCGCTTAACCACTTGATGCGTCCGCCGATAAACCATGGCGCGCTTCCTGTCCCACACGCCTGCCGCACGCCCTGCGGCCGAACGCTTCGTCACTCAAAAGATGCAAATCGCCCCGCAAGGACTGAACAACTATTCAGGAGAGATGACAAGATGGGAAATGCATAGCGCGCCGCAGTGGCCGGACTGGAGCGTCAACTCTGGCCGTGACGGCCTCGTCCCGGAAGCCGCCCAAGCGGACCGAGCGGGAGATGGATGGCTATTGCGCGATATCCAGCGCGAAGGACCGCCGCGCGATCTCGGCGCCTTGCCGGCGCAGAACGAAAGTCGCCCGATAGCTGCCGACTGGCCAAGTGGAGCCTGCGCGCTTTCGCCCAGCCGAGATGAAATACTGAGCCTGGTCCCGTGGCAGCTTCGGCGCGCGATACTCCGCGACGACTTGCCCCCCGGGTGACCTCAGCTCGAGCGCCTGCTCGTCGTCGGCCTGAAGTCCGATGGCGCGAACATACGCAACGATGGCGGCCGATTGCGAGCCAGGCAAGGATCGCTTGACCTCACCTGTCTCGATCTCGTCCATGGTCACCACTCGATCGGCAAAACCGGCATTGATGATCTCGGTGGACGGAGTGTTCGAAACGGCGCCTTGCGTCGGCTGCCACAGCGAACGGCCCGAATTGCATTCGCCCTTCGCGGCGCCCTCGGCGAATGGATCCACAATTTTCCCGTCGTGCTTCACCGTGAAATGGAGATGTGGGAACTCCGTATTTCCGGACAGCCCCACCAGACCAAGCGCCTGCCCGGACCTGACGCTGTCACCGGGTTTCACTTTGAGACTGCCCTTGGCCATGTGGCAGTATTGCGTGCTCCAGCCATTTCCATGTTCGACGACTGCGCCGTTGCCGCACTCCCTGCCGGTGATTGCGGCTTTGCCGAGGACCTTGACCGAGACGTCATCCATGCCGTCGCGCGTGTGAGCAACGCGCCCGGGGGCGGCGGCAACGACTTCGACCCCTTTTCGCTGAACGTCCAGATCGGGCAGCCGGATGTCGGTGCCGTCATGGCCATCATAGGTTCGGTGCCCGCATCGAAAGTCTGAGGTCTTGTCCGAGGGATCATGGTCGACGTAGTTCTGGATGAAACAGGTCGCTCCCAACTCGCAAGCGACCGGCCAGGCAAACGGTTGCAGCTCGGCACTGCGAGCCGCCGACGCACAAGTGATGGCCGCGCAGACCACCGATACAGACACAAGCGCTCTCATCCGATCCGTCCGCTCTGACGAAGGGCTATCCGCCGGATTTGTCCCGTTTAAGCCAAGCTCGCATCTCTCGTGCGATGAAAACGAATCCCAAGCAGCCGAAAAGAATGAATAGCAGATGAAGCCCAAACAAGCCGACGAAGTTGAATGGGTGGTCGCCAAACGTGATCAGCTGATGGTGACTGCGCTCGCCTCTGCTGCGAAAATTCGCCCAGAGCGTCCCGGCCGAGTACCACTGGCTCAGCCTGTAGACGCTATGCACCCCCGCTATAATCGCTATTCCGGCACCGACGAACGGCATGGGTACGTGCAATCTGGCCTTCACGGGTCTCACTTGGTGTTTGGCTCCTGAGCCTCGAGGAGCAGGTCATCGCAGAAAATCGTCGGGAGGAGGCCCCTTCGTCCGCGCCCCACGTTCGTGTCGGCGCCGCTGAAGATCGATATCATTGCGCGAAATTTGCGCGCCCGCCAAGCCGCCAGATTCATCGTGTTCAGAATCGTTCAGCACTCGGCATCTCATCGTCGTCCTCGATTTTGCCCAGAGGTCCGCGAAGGAACCGGCCTTGAAATGGTGGCAAATTGCCGCAAGCAAAACGAGCGCGATCTCATTCGCTGTCTCATTGCGGTCATCGGCAAACGAAATCGATCGCGATCGAATGAGCATCTTCAAATGCTTGGACTTGCGGGTTCCAAATTTGATTCGAATCTTCGCTGCTTCGCGTGTCAGCTCGCCACATCCTCGGAAAGCAAGAGGTTGTGTGGCACTTCTTTACATCTCGAGGTTCTTATGTAGTGTCGGCAACCGGACGTTGACGCCGACCCGCGCGCAGTGTGCAGGCGACATCGATGTTCGGGGGCCGTGGTTGTGACTGGCGTTCGGAATACATTCAAAGACTGTTTGCGCGACGCAGGTTTATTGCGCACTCACCGAGGCCACGTACGCAATTCATCACCAGGCAATTCACCACCAGGCAACATCGAGAGTTCCAATTGCAGCCTCGCTACTGCCAGGCTGCGGGCGCAGCTGTCCTGCGCGACCCGAGCGAGCAGCATGAAGCGGCTCGCAGGGCTTCTTCTCGCTCTCATTATGCTTCCCATGTTGACGCCGGATCGCGCAGCAGCCGCTGAGCCATTTTCAGTGCGGTGTGAGGGTGGCGTTCCCGTCCGCCCATACTTTGCGACGTTCGACGTCGATGCCAAAGCCGTCGTCTTTGAAACGCCGCCGATCAACGTCGAGACAAATTTCGGCATCAATGCACACTCGGGAGAGATCATTTCCACGAACGATGGAAAGATCGAATTCGTGCTCCACGTCCGTCCAGGACGGCTCGACCTGATATTTGATCGCGATCAAAAGACGATGAGTTGGCCGGGGCTGGAAGACCCTACCTTCCGGCCGACATTGACCCATCAGTGCACCGTCCTGCCGCCGAGAAGCATTTTGAGCTTCCGGGTTCGCGACCCAATTCAGCATCCGATCTCGGTCCGCTGTGAGGACGCAGGGGACATATACTTCACGATGGATGCAGCTTCGAAACAAGCACTCTTCGAGCGCGGCAAGGAAGGAAGAGGGTTTCGCGGTGAAGTCACCGATGCCGGCCAGGATGAGGTCACGCTGTCGATGAATTTCGACGTCCCTCGTCGGGTCGTATGGAGCAGAAGCCGTCAGACCATCACGATCGAAGGCATCGAGGGCGATACAGCGCGACCTCGCACCGTCATGCAATGTCAGGAAATCCCGCCTCGAACAATGATGGAATTTCACAGAGACCCACCGCGGTAGAGCCTCTCTACAGCGGAAACGATCCGCTTCAGTCAATCAAGAGAAGACGAGCAACTGGCCGAGTGTGACTCGGGCCTGCCGATGAATGCTGCCACCACCAAACGACCTGGGAGAGAACGTCATGGAATACTACAACGTAACGCCGCCAGAGTCTTCGAAGGTCACCGAGGCGCTTGGAGAATTCCTGGATGGCGCTCTCGATCCTCTCCTGCAGACCGACGCGGGCGCATTGCCGATCAAGTTTCTCTACAAGTATTTCGGTCCGGGCAGCACCGCCAATGAAATCAACAAGGTGATCACCAGGGAGGACGGCTTCTTCTACCTGGACGGAGTCAAGATCATCGCGGACACCGGCCCCAAAGCTGAAATCGCCGAAGCATTGACGCTGGCACTGAGAGCGGTGGCGCTCGGCATATTGGGCGGGGCGTCGCTTCCCATTGCCCTCGAAGTGGCGGTTGCTGGTGGTGCCGCGGCACTGGCAACATGGGTCTACGAGGCGTTTGCCGAGCCGGTAGCCGATCGGATCTACGAAATATTCGGCGTCGCGTCGACGAGGCTCGAAATTACGGACAGCTCGGGCCAGAGCGTGTCCGGCGTGGTCTATCGCAATGGCCTTGCGGCAGAAGGCAAGTCGGCCATCGACGCGGCCTTGAGCCTTCTCAATTTTTCGGCCGGCAAGTTCAACGTCAACTCTCATGTCGCGGTCTACATCAACGACAGCGAGAACATCGGATATGACGTCCTCGCTGGAGACTATCTTGCCCAAATCGCCGGCGCGATGGGGGATGCGGCGACCAAAATTTCGAACGGGACCGGTCTCGACGCCAATGGCACGCCTGCAAAGAATTCCGATCTTCTGACCCCGTATCTGTCAGGCGCGGACTTCACGATCATGCAGACCGGCGCAAAGCTTGGTTTGCAGATGTACAGCAAGGACAATTTCGGCAATGGCGAGGTCGAGTATTTCCTGAAGCAAGAGATTTCCGTTGGCGGAGACTTGCACGGCTTGAATCTTCAAGCCGCGAAGATCGCGATCTTCGGCTCCGACGGAGCTGACAATCTCGACCTGGGGGCGGCCACCGGAAAGGTTTACGCCTATGGCGGGATGGGGTCGGACACCATTCGCGGCGGCAGCAGCGGCGACGTTCTGTGGGGCGACAGCCCGGCCGGTTCGGGCAATGGAGAAATCGACTTCATCCACGGTGGCGGCGGCAACGATCAGATATTCGGCGGCGCTGGCGGCGATCAGATCTTCGGCGACGATGGCGCGGATTACATCGAGGGCGGAGCCGGTGACGACACGATCGATGGCGGCACCGAGATGGACGAGATCTGGGGTGGCATCGGCGCCGACATCATCCACGGCGGTGATGGAAAGGATGTCATCAGGGGAGGGTCCAGCGTTCCCGGCGAGAACGACACCAACGTCGTCAACAAGCTCTATGGCGACGGCGGGAACGACGAGATCTACGGCGCCGAGGGCAACGATCAGCTGTTCGGCGGAGCCGACGACGACAAGCTCTCGGGCGGTGCCGGCGACGACAAGCTGTTCGGCGGGGCAGGCAACGATCGATTGACCGGAGGCGCTGGCGGCGATCAGTTCTACGTCGGATGGGGCGACATCGTCCTGGACAGCGACGCCGCGGACAAACTCTTCTTCGGAGGAGACCCCTCCGAAGACGAAGCCGATTACGCCGAGGTCACTCAGCCCGAGCTGACGCATACGTTTGTTGAATATGCCGACCTGGATGGCAATTATCTCGAAGGCTACAACCATTTCTACTTCGCACAGGGAGGCGATGCCGGTACGTTCATCAACACCGGTCATAGCCTGGTCATCCTGAGCGGACCGGACGCCAATCCGGACTACATCCTCGCCAAGAACTACCAGACCGGAGATTTCGGCCTGGACGTCTATGATCCCGCGAAATTCGCCTCGAAAGCCAAGCAGCACTATGAGGAGAACAGGAATGGCTGGTCGTCGGAACGATTTATCCTGACGCCCTATCTGGAGTCTCTGCGGATCGCGTTGGGCCTGGAAGCGCAAGCCAACCAAGCCAACAAGGCGGGACGCTCTGAACTCTTCCAGGTTCTGGAGACACCTACCGAGATCGCCGGTACGGAGGATATCGATTTCCTGCAGGGCACCGCCGGGAATGACGCGATCACCGGCGGTGGCGAGATGGATCTGCTGCTGGGTGGCGCTGGCTCCGACATCTACCACTATGCGCGCGGAGATGGCGACGACTACGTCATGGACTACGACGGCGCGTCCGACGATGTCGATGTTCTCGCATTCGCCGATCTCAACGCCTCGGATATCGAGATCAGCGGCGGCGGGTCCGATCTCTTTATCAGCGTGCTCGGAACGCAGCCCTCGACCATCACGATCACCAATCAATTCGCGGAGGCCGGTCTTGAGGGGATCGAGGAGATCCAATTCGCTGACGGAACGACGTGGACCCGCGAGCACATCCTTGAGGCGATGCGAACCGTTCGTGGCACGGACGGCAACGACGAGCTCTACACCAAGGCCCAGCAGATCAATGGCGAGTGGCAGCCAACCGTCTTTGTCGGAGGGCACGGAAACGACCATCTTTATGGAGGCGAGTACGGCGACATCTACGTCTACGCCAAGGGCGATGGCAACGATACGATCCAGGATTTCGGAGACAACAGCGGGACCTTGCGCCTGTCCGATCTGAATCCGGCCGACATCGGCGTCAGCAGCCTGCCGGACGATTCAATTTTGATCACGGTTTACGAGACCGGCGAGACGATCACGGTGAAGCCCTATTCGGACCAGAGCATGGGATTCGACCAGATCGTGTTCGCAGACGGAACGATCTGGGGCCGCGACGACATCATCGCCGCCGTCCATGCCCCAAAGGGCGCGACGCTGTCGAGCGACGAGGTGGCGGAAAATGCGGACGACGGGACCGTCATCGGGACCGTCGCCGGTGTGGATCCGGACACGGACGCAGTGCTGACCTACAGCCTGACGAATGACGCGGGCGGACGGTTTGCGATCGATGCGGCCACGGGGCAGATCACGGTGGCCAATGGCGCCCTGCTCGATTACGAGAGTGCGACTTCGCACGATGTGACCGTTCGCGTGACGGACCAGACCGGATTGACGTTCGACAAATCGTTCACCATCGAAGTCACCGACGTCAGCGAATCTGTCAACCACGCGCCGACCGACGCCATCCTGACCGGCGGCTCGGTGGCCGAGAATGCGGCGAGCGGCACCATCGTCGGAGCCGTCGCCGGGGTCGATCCGGATGCCGGGGCCGTGCTGACCTACTCGCTGACCGACAGCGCCGGTGGACGCTTCGCGATCGACGCAACAACCGGCCAGATCACGGTGGCCGATGGTACGCTGCTCGACTATGAGGCAACGACGTCCCACGCCATCACTGTTCATGTCGTGGATCAGGGCGGACTGGCCTTCGACAAGACCTTCACGATTGCCGTGACCGACGTCAACGAAGCGGGTAATCAGGCTCCGACCGATGCGACCTTGAGCGGCGGCACGATTGCCGAAAACTCCGGCAACGGCGCGGTGGTCGGAACCGTTGCCGGCGTCGATCCGGACAACGGCGCCGTCTTGACCTATTCCCTGACGGACGACGCCGGAGGACGCTTCGCCATCAACGCGGCCTCCGGCCAGATCACAGTCGCCGACGGTGCGCTGCTCGATTACGAGGCCGCAACGTCGCACAGCGTGACGGTCCGGGTCACGGACCAGGGCGGCCTGACCTACGACGAGGTGTTCGTACTCGCTGTCACCGACGTCGCGGGCGCAACCTTGAACGGCACCTCGGCGGCGAACACCCTGACCGGCACGGCCGAAGACGACGTTCTCAACGGACTTGACGGCAATGACGTTCTGAACGGCCTCGGCGGCAACGACACGCTCGACGGAGGTACGGGCAACGACACCATGACCGGCGGCGCCGGGAACGACGTCTACATCGTGGATGCGGCCGGCGACGTGGTGAACGAGACTGCCAACGAAGGCATCGACGAGATTCGCACCTCGCTGTCGAGCTATACGCTCGGCGCAAACGTCGAGAACGTGACGGCCACGACCTCTGCGGCGCTGACCGCCAGCGGCAACGCCCTCGACAACGTCATCAAGGGCAACAGCGGCAACGACGTCCTGTTCGGCGAAGACGGCAACGATACGTTGCTGGGTGGAGGCGGCGACGATGTTCTGCAGGGCGGCGCCGGCAACGACATCTTCGACGGTCAGGGCGGCCAGAACTGGATCACGACCGGCAGCGGCCAGGACACGCTGATCTTCAACGGCGCCAGCGGATATTTGCAGGTCGACGACTTCAGCGACGGTAACGACAAGATCAACATGCGCGGCACGGGGGTCACGGCGCAGAATGCCGCGCAGAACGTCACGCTGACCGAGTATGCGGAAGGCGGCGTTCTGGTGGAATTCGGGACCTCGCAGATCTGGTTCGAGAGCATCATGCCGGGCCAGATCACGTTCGACGACTTCATCTTCGACACTGCCGGCGGCGGAGACAATCACGCTCCGACCAACGCGACCTTGAGCGGAAGTTCGATTGCGGAGAATTCGACCAATGGAACCGTTGTCGGAACGGTAACGGGAATAGATCCCGACGCCGGAGCCGTGCTGAGCTATTCACTCACGGACAATGCCGGCGGCCGCTTTGCGATCAACGCCGCGACCGGCCAGATCACGGTCGCGAACGGAGCGTTGCTCGACTACGAGACCGCCACCTCGCACGATGTCGCGGTTCGTATCGTCGATCAGGGCGGGCTGAGCTTCGACAAGGTCTTCACGCTGACGGTGACGGACGTCGCAGGCACCACACAGAGCGGGACGTCGGCGGCCGACACGCTGATTGGCACGAACGAGGGCGATGCGCTCAACGGGCTCGGCGGCAACGACACCCTGAACGGTCTGGGTGGCAATGACGTTCTGGACGGCGGAGCCGGGAACGACACCATGAACGGCGGCACCGGAAACGACATCTATATCGTCGATTCCAGCGATGACGTCGTCACCGAGAGTACCAATGAAGGCATCGACGAGGTGCAGACCTCACTCTCGTCCTATACGCTCGGCGACAATTTCGAGAATCTCACGGGGACGAACAGCGGCGGCTTCACCGCGGCCGGCAACGCCCTCGACAACATCATCACCGGGAGCAGCGGTAACGACGTGCTGTTCGGGGAAGACGGTAACGATGTCCTGCGCGGCGGCGCCGGTGATGACGTCATGCAAGGTGGCGCGGGCAACGACACCTTCCAGGGACAGGGCGGCGTCAAGTGGATCACAACCGGCGACGGCGCCGACGTCCTGGTGTTCAACGCCGGCAGCGGCGCGTTCCAGGTCGATGATTTCGCCGACGGCAGCGACAGGATCGACATGCGCGGCACCGGCGTCACCGCAGAGAACGCGGCGGAGAACATCACCCTGACCGAATATGCGGAGGGCGGCGTGCTCGTCCAATTCGGCTCCTCCGAGATCTGGCTGGCGAATGTCATGCCCGGTCAGATCACATTCGCGGACGACTTCATCCTGAGTTGACCGCCGCATCGGCCGCGCTCTGCATGTGGGCGAAGAAACTCGAGAGGTTGACCTGACAAGCCGGCCCAAAGAAAAGAGCCCCGTCGAGGACGGGGCTCTCGAAACTCTCCAGATCGTCCGCTCTTACTTGAGGCTGGACGAGATCGACGTGAACTTGGTGTTCAGCGTGGTGCCGAGGTTGTTGACGACGGTGATGATCGCCAGCGCGATGCCGGCGGCGATCAGGCCGTATTCAATGGCGGTGGCGCCGGATTCATCCTTCACGAAACGCGCAACGAGGTTCTTCATAGAGTGCTCCAAATGAGTACACGAGGCTTACAACTGGTCTGGTCTTTTCGGCTTCCCAGCGCCGCCCGACCATGGAACCGAACGTAGAGGCAAAGAATTGCGCCGCAGTTAATTCGACTGCGTAAACACCGAGCGGTTTGCACGTATTCGGCGATGGTAAACCGAAATCTAAAACGATCCGTTAAATTGTCTGGACATGAAAGTGGCCCGACGCTGCTGGTTTACCCGAAGTTATGACCGCCGTGGTCCAATGCCGCCCGCTCGGACCGAAGCGCGACGGGATGAATCGATCGTCGCGCTCCGGGTGAGAACAACAGGATGACGAGGCGGCATGTCCCTTTCCTTTGCCAACAGCATCGCGGTGCAGAGCCGCGCGAGGGCTCTGGTGCCGCTGTGCGTCGGTGCCGGCGCCTACCTGTTCTACCTCTTTGTCGGCGACACGCTGCTTTCTGACTCCGACTCGTTCTGGCAGATCAAGATCGGGCAATGGATCCTCGATCACGGCGCCATGCCGACCACGGACTTCTATTCCTTCACGCGAACGGGCGCGCCCTGGATCTCGACGTCCTGGCTGTCGCAAGTGCTGTTCGCCTATTCCCATGCGCAGTGGGACTGGGCGGGTCCCGTCATCATCACCGCGATCGGGATCGCGCTCACGGTCGCCATCTTCGTCTATCTGCTCGACGCGCAGATCGAAGCTCCCCGCGCCGTGCTGTTCGCGATGCTGGCACTGGTGCTGTCGATCCACCACGTGCTGGCGCGGCCGCATATCCTGGCGCTGCCCGTCATGGTGGCGTGGGTCGGCCTGTTGATGGCTGCTGCCGACCGCAGGAGCGCGCCATCCTGGTATTGGCTGCCCCTGATGGCGCTCTGGGCCAATCTGCATGGCGGCTTCGTGCTGGGCCTTGCGCTGATCGGCCCGATCTCGCTCGAAGCGGTCGAACATGCCGAGAAGGGACGACGGCTTCAGCTCTTCCTGCGCTGGGTGCTGTTCGGCATCGCCGCGTTGATCGCGAGCTGCTGCACGCCCTATGGCTGGCGCACGCTTCAAGGCGCGACCAACATCCTCGGCCTCGGCGAATTGCTGTCGCTGATCTTCGAATGGATGCCGGCGAACTTCGCCACCTTCAATGCGTTCGAAGGCGCCCTGCTCGGCCTGATCGCGTTCGGCTATTATCGCGGTCTCGTGCTGTCGGCGCCGCGGATCTTCCTGATCCTGTTCCTGACCTGGAGCGCGCTGACCCATGTCAGGAGCATCGAGGCCTTTGCATTCCTGGTGCCGCTGGTGCTGGCAAAGCCGCTCGGCCAGATG
This sequence comes from uncultured Bradyrhizobium sp., assembly GCF_936943645.1. Lineage (GTDB taxonomy): Bacteria > Pseudomonadota > Alphaproteobacteria > Rhizobiales > Xanthobacteraceae > Bradyrhizobium. The sequence continues at coordinate 81,390 of NZ_CAKZJO010000052.1, forward strand.
TCCCCGCGTCCAACCGACGCCACCGGTGCTGACCGATGGCCGGCCCGCTACGTCACCATCACGGGCGCGCTGATGATCGTGGCGGCAAGCTGGACCTCGACGGTGCTCTACATGGGGCACCACCGCTTCACCTTCACGATGAACCAGACGCCGGCTGCGGCGGTCGACCTGCTCGAGAAGCTGAAGCCGCAGCGCATCTTCAACGCCTATCAGTTCGGCGGCTATCTGATCTCGCGCGACATTCCCGTCTTCGTCGACGGCCGTGCCGAGCTCTATGGCGAGAAATTCGTCATGGACTTCTTCAAGGCGACCGAGGGCAAGAAGCCCGAAATGCTGCCGCGCCTGCTGGATGAGTACAAGATCGACGCGACGCTCCTGGTCGCCGATGCGCCGGGCCCGCAGGTCCTCGACCAGCTGAAGGGCTGGAAGCGGATCTACACGGACGACATCGCCGTGATCCACGTGCGAGACCCCGCGGGCAACGCGACAGCCGCGCCGTCGAAGTGAGCTTCGCGAGCTCGGAAACGAGAGACATGCTTCTAGAGGTGACGCAGGCGCGAGCTGGCGCACCGCGCCGAGACCTCAGCGACCCCATGACATGGTTCCTTCCAGCAAGCCGCCTCTGACAATTCCGGCTCATCCAGGCTCGGAGCGAACCGTCGCAATCATCGTTCTTGCGGTGCTGGCGGCGGTCTCGTTCCTGCCGGTGCTGCTGACCCCCATTCCCGCGATGGTCGATTATCCCAACCATCTCGCCCGCATGTACATTCTGAGCCAGAGCGGTACGGCCAATGCCAATCCGCATTACGAGGTGGCGTGGGCCTTCTATCCCAATCTCGGAATGGATCTGCTGGTCCCGCAGATGGCGCGGCTGACGGGCGTCGAGAACGCCACGCGGCTGTTTCTGCTGCTGAGCCAATTTCTGATCGTCGGTGGCGCACTTCTGCTCGAATGGGTCCGGAAGGGACGGGTCCATCTCGCCGGCTTCGCTGCGCTGGCTTTTCTCTACTGTCTGCCGTTCAGCTGGGGCTTCGTGAATTTCGAGTTCGGGCTGGGCCTCGCGCTGTGCGGCATCGCCGTCTATCTGATGCTTGCCGACGGCCCGTGGCCGCTGCGCTTCGTCGCCAATGTGGTCTTCGTGGCCATGCTGTATGTGGCGCATTTCTTTTCGCTCGGCATCTACGGCGCGGCGCTGGGCCTGTTCGAGCTGTCGCGCATCCAGCAGCGGCAGGTCGCGTATCCCGTCGCGGCGGCGCGGCTTGGTGCGCTGGCTCTCCCGGCGCTGGCGCTGCTTGCGATCATGCACGTCAGCTCCGGATCGATCGGTAGCGAAGGCACCAGCTGGTTCCTCGGCTTCAAGCCGGTCTGGCCCCTCCGTATCATGAACGGCTACAATCTGACGACGGCGGCGGCGACCGGCCTGGCACTGATGATCGCGCTGCTGTTCGCGGCAAGGCGCGGCGCGCTCCGGCTCGAGCCGGCCGGGATCTGGCTCGCGATCGGTTTTGCGCTCCTCTATCTGGTCATTCCCTCAAAACTGTTCGGAACCTCGTTCGTCGATCTTCGCGTGATTCCCGCTGCGGCTCTGATCCTGCCGGCCTTCTGCTCGCTGTCGCTGCCAAACCGGGCCTGGAGAATGGCTGCGCTCGCCGGAATCAGCGGCATCATCCTGCTCAACCTCACCGTCGTCCTTTCGGTCTGGCTGCCCTACCGCGCCGATTATGCGGCGATCATCGCCTCGTTCCAGAAGGTCGATCGCGGCTCGCGCGTTCTCGTTGGCAGCAGCGGCGACAATGGCGATCCGCCCTTCGCCGACCTCACCTCCTATCCGATGTATTACGCGCCGACGCTGGCCGTGCACTATGCCAACGCGTTCGTGCCCAACCTGTTCACGGAAACGGGCAAGCAGCCCGTGCGGCCAAGTGAGGCCGTGCGCAACATTGCCATTCCCTATGGCGGTCCGGTGCCGTCGGACCTGCTTGCCGCGATCGCAAAGGGCCAGCCGCCCGCAGGCGTTCCGCCGTTTGTCCGCACCTGGTACCGGGATTTCGACTACCTCTATGTGCTGGGATCCCCGACCGCAAACCCGCTGCCGGATCTGCTGGAGGTGCTGGAAACCTCGGAGCGATTTGTCCTCTACAGGATCCGCCGCAAGCTCTAGTCCGAAGCCGCTTCTGTCCGAGCGTGGTTAACCACACCGTCCGATCCGCCGTCCCAGCAATGCCCAGGGCCGTAGACACTTAACGGTTGCGGCAAGGCGACCTTAACCACCGGCTCCTAGACTTCCGCCCCTGCAACCCAGCCGGAATCCCTTGCATGGCGGCCAATTCCAGATCGTTCCGCTACAGCCTCGTCATCCCCGTGTTCAACGAGGAAGCCGTGCTGCCGGTCCTCTTGCGCCGGCTCGAACAGGTGATGTCCAGGCTCGACGCGCCGGCAGAAGCGATCTTCGTCGATGACGGCAGCCGCGATTCCAGCTCGATCGTGCTGCGGGCGCTTGCCGCGCGCGATCCGCGCTTTCGCTACATCGGCCTGTCCAGGAATTTCGGCCATCAGATCGCCATCACTGCCGGCATGGACGCCGCGCAAGGTGACGCGATCATCGTCATGGATGCCGATCTGCAGGATCCGCCCGAAGTGATCGAGCAATTGATCGCGAAGTGGAAGGAAGGCAACGACATCGTCCACGCCCGCCGCCTGTCGCGCGAGGGCGAAAGCCGCTTCAAGCGTGCGACGGCGCATCTGTTCTACCGGCTGCTCGGCAAAATATCCTCCGTCGGCATCCCCGCCGATGTCGGCGACTTCCGCCTGATCGATCGCAAGGTGCTCGACGCTCTCATGCAGATGCCGGAGCAGGATCGCTTCGTGCGCGGGATGATCGCCTGGCTCGGCTTCCGGCAGGCCGAGGTCGCCTTCCACCGCCTCGAGCGCGCCGCGGGCGAAACCAAATACCCGCTGTTCAAGATGGTCCGCCTTGCGGTGAACGCCGCACTCGGCTTTTCCGACCTGCCCTTGCGGCTTGCGATCTGGTGCGGATTGACGGTCTCCGGTCTGGCGCTGCTCTACGGCGCCTGGGTGGTCCTGTTGTGGTTCGGCAAGGACAGCCATCTCGTGACCGGCTGGTCCTCGACGATCGTCGTCGTGTCGCTGCTGTGTGGCATCAACATGCTGATGACGGGCATCGTGGGGCTCTATGTCGGCCGCATCCATGCCGAGGTGAAACGCCGCCCGCTCTACGTGGTGCAGACACGCGTCGGTTTCGGTCGCGACGAGGCCGTGGCGACACCGGCGATCCACGCCGTCAACGAGTGATCCAGCGCATGACCGAACTCTTCGACGGCTACCACGACAACTACCGGGACGTGGTCCAATCCTCGATCGACTTCTCGGGCTTGCCGCATGATTTCTTCATGCGTGCAAAGGCCGATCTGCTGCGCGATCTGATCGCGCAGCGGCTGGGCACGGAAAAGCCCGATATGCTCGACGTCGGCTGCGGCGTCGGCAGCCTGCATCCGCTGCTGCACGGCATGGTCGACCGCCTCAGCGGCATCGACGTGTCCTCGGCCAGCCTGACGCAGGCGCGCGCTCACAACCGCGCGGTCGACTACCGGGAGTATGACGGCCGCACGTTTCCGTTTGCCGACGCCAGCTTCGATCTGGTCACCGCCGTCTGCGTGATGCACCATATCGTGCCGGCCGAATGGGCGCAGTTCATCGCCGAGATGCGCCGGGTCACGCGCCCCGGCGGGCTCGTCTGCGTGATCGAGCACAATCCGTACAACCCGCTGACGCGGCTCGCCGTCGCGCGCTGCGAGTTCGATCGGGACGCCGTCCTGCTCGGTGCCGGCACGACGCGGAAGTTGATGGCTGCGGGCGGCCTGCGCGAGATCGGCGCGCGGCATTTCCTGCTGCTGCCCTGGGACAGCAAGCCGGCGCGGCGGCTCGAAGGGGCGCTGGGCGGCGTGTGGCTCGGCGGACAATACGCCGCCTTCGGCACCGCCTGACCTATTTCTGCGGCACAACTCGCCGCTTGTGCACGACCGCCACGTCGTCGCTGTAGACGCGCTGCCACTCGGGCAGCCGGTCGAGCATCGCGACCGCAGGTGTGCGCGGTGAGAGCAGCGTCGCGCCGATGTTGTAGTCGTCGAGCAGCTTGAGAAGATCTCCGATGTCGACCAGCGCCAGCGCACGATTGTAGCGGTCGATGAACGGTCCTCCGTACAATTCGCCACGCCCATCGATGAAGGTGGGAATGCCGGCATAGATCAAATAGCCGCCGAACGAATAATCGTTGAGCACGTGTCCCGCCCTGGCAAGATCGGTTTGGGCGATGGCGGCCGTCGGGGTGATGTTGGGCAACGGCCGGATGTCGCGCGCCAGAGCCAGTCCGCTCATGGCGGCCAAGGCAGCGACCGCGGCGAGACCCAGGCCGCGCGAGGAGCCGTCGGTATCGGTCCGGCTCGGCCCGCCGAACGTCCGGCCCAGGGGGGCCGCCAGATAGAGCGGCGCCAGCATCGCCAGCAGATCCGCATTGCGGATCTGGGCCAGCGCGAAATGGAGCAAGCCGATCACCACGAGGGCGCGCACGACCGGCAGCGTCACGCCGCGCGACAGCGCGAAGATGCCTCCCAGCAGCAACAATTCGAAGCCGCCGACATGGCTGAAATCCTGCGGCCGCCATTCCCCGATCCAGGCGAGCGCGGAGCCGAGTCCGAGCGTCTTCAGCGGCATCAGCAGCGGTTCCGGCCCGTGCGGCGTCAGGCAGGACGCTGCGAGGGCAAGCGCCGAGAATGGCAGCCAGCGCAGCAGCACGCGCGGCCATTCGCTTCTCTCTTCACGCAGCAGCGCCTCGAGCACCGCCGGGCCGATCAGGCCGAGCGCCAGCACCACGCTGCCGTGCAGATTGGTCCACAGCACCAAGAGCGGCAGCGCCCAATAGGGCGGAGGCCCGCCGCGGTCCATGCAACGAACCAGCGCCGCCGCCCAGGTCACCATCAGCGGCAGCACGAGGACGTGTGGCCGCGCCAGCATGTGCGGCGCCAGCAGCACGAGGGCCGCGATCACCATGAGCAGCGTCAGGGTCGGCGAGAGCTCGCGCAGCAGGAAGAACGTGAACAGGCCGAAGGCGAGCGCGATCGCTGCGGCCGCGATGGCGACGACACCCGGCCAGCCGGCAAACGCGTAGACGGCGGCATAGATGACCTCTGACAACCACTCGAAAGTGATCCAGGGCGCGCCGTGCATCGAAAAGGAGAACGGATCGCTCGTCGGCAGGGTGCCGTGCGCGATGATCCAGCGTCCGACCTCGATGTGGGAGTAGCTGTCGGGATCGCCGAGCAGCCGCGGCCCGGCGACCAGCAGCAGAGCATAGATGCAGAGCCCCACGGCCGAGGGGAGCACCGCACGAGCCGAAAACGGGTGAACCGCGCTGTGGACGACCTGCTCAGTCATGGCGGGCCAAACTAGGACGCAAGCGTTAAGGTCGTCTTTAATGTTTCGCGCATTTGCCGCGGAGGCGGGTCCGGGAGCGCCGTGCCCGCCCTGCGCGCGAACCGCCAGCCAACAAAAAACGCGGCGTTTCCGCCGCGTTTTTCAATCTCATCTGCCGCTTTCGATCAGGCCTGCGGCTGCGGCTCCAGGCCGGGATCCGCATCGGGCCGCGGGCGCGGCGACTTGCCGGCCGGGGGCACCGCGGAAGCGCGCGGCGTGGTCGGCTCGAGCACGGACTCGCGGTTCGGCTTCTTGCCCTTGAGCAGGTCGACGATCTCGTCACCGCTGAGCGTCTCGAACTCGAGCAGGCCCTTGGCCAGCGCTTCGAGGTCGGCGTGCTTCTCGGTGAGGATGCGGGTCGCTTCCTTGTAGCCTTCCTCGACCAGGCGGCGGATCTCGGAGTCGATCTTCTGCACGGTCGCCTCGGAGGCGTTCTGCGTGCGCGAGACCGACATGCCGAGGAACACCTCGTCCTGGTTCTCGCCGTAGGAGACCGTGCCGAGCTCTTCCGACAGGCCCCAGCGCGTCACCATCATGCGGGCCAGGCGCGTGGCCTGCTCGATGTCGGAGGCCGCACCCGAGGTCACCTTCTCGCGGCCGAAGATCAGCTCTTCGGCGACGCGGCCACCCATCATGATGGCGAGGCGCGAGGTCATCTGCTCCAGGGACATCGACAGCTTGTCGCGCTCGGGGAGCTGCATGACCATGCCGAGCGCACGGCCGCGCGGGATGATGGTCGCCTTGTGGATCGGATCGGTCGCGGGCACGTTGAGGCCGACGATGGCATGGCCGCCCTCGTGATAGGCCGTCAGCAGCTTCTCTTCCTCGGTCATGACGAGCGACTTGCGCTCGGCGCCCATCATCACCTTGTCCTTGGCCTCTTCGAACTCGGCCTGCGTCACCATGCGCTTGTTGCGGCGCGCGGCGGTGAGCGCGGCTTCGTTGACGAGGTTCATCAGGTCGGCGCCGGAGAAGCCCGGGGTGCCGCGCGCGATGGTCTTGAGGTTGATATCGGGCGCCAGCGGCACCTTGCGAACGTGAACCTTCAGGATCTGCTCGCGGCCGACGACGTCGGGATTCGGCACTACGACCTGGCGGTCGAAGCGGCCCGGACGCAGCAGCGCGGGATCGAGCACGTCGGGGCGGTTGGTCGCGGCGATCAGGATCACGCCCTCGTTCGCCTCGAAGCCGTCCATCTCGACCAGCAGCTGGTTCAGCGTCTGCTCGCGCTCGTCATTGCCGCCGCCGAGACCGGCGCCACGGTGACGACCGACCGCGTCGATTTCGTCGATGAAGATGATGCAGGGCGCGTTCTTCTTGGCCTGCTCGAACATGTCGCGGACGCGGCTCGCGCCGACGCCGACAAACATTTCGACGAAGTCCGAACCCGAAATGGTGAAGAACGGCACGTTGGCTTCGCCCGCGACCGCACGCGCGATCAGGGTCTTACCGGTGCCGGGAGGACCGACCAGCAGCACGCCGCGCGGAATGCGGCCGCCGAGGCGCTGGAATTTGCCGGGGTCGCGCAAGAACTCCACGATCTCCTGCAGGTCCTGCTTGGCTTCGTCGACGCCGGCGACGTCCTCGAAGGTGACGCGGCCATGCGCTTCGGTCAGCATCTTCGCACGCGACTTGCCGAAGCCCATCGCCTTGCCGGCGCCGCCCTGCATCTGCCGCGACAGGAAGATCCACACGCCGATCAGCGCGATGAAGGGCAGCCAGGAGACCAGCAGCGAGACGAACCACGGCACGTTGTCGCCGGGCGGCTTCGCGGTGATCTGGACCTTGCTGTCATAGAGGCGCTTCACCAGCGTCGGATCGTTCGGTGCATAGGTCTGGAAGCTGGAGCCGTTGGTGAAGGTGCCGTGGATGTCGGGACCCTGGATCACGACGTCGCGCACATTGCCGCGGTCAACTTCGCTCAGGAGCTGCGAGAACGCGATGTCCTGCGAGGAGGCGCGCTGACCCGGATTCTGGAAGAGCGTGAACAACGCCAACAGCAACAAGACAATGATGACCCAGAGGGCGAAGTTGCGCAGATTGGCGTTCATCGATCTTCCTTCGTGGTCGCGCGGATCGCGGCCTGGTCCTTCAGGAGTTACCTTCAGGTGTTACCTGCAGGAGTTACTTGGGCAAGTCAGAGAAAATCCCCAAGGAATCCTCTCGGTTAGACGCATACAATTTAGGTGCCGCCCGGGTCGCTGCCAAGGGAATGAGATGGGACTATTTAGCCCATCTTAGAGCGATTCCCGCTGAAATAATGGCGCCTGGAGCGGGGTTTTTCCTGCCTGGTTAAGGTGTCCTGACGGTGCCCGGGCGAAATGGCTGGTGTCATGATCCGCCCTCGTCCCGGGCCTGTCCGCCCTTGCGGCGCCTGGCCGGCGCCGGTGCGATGTGGATACGCCCGCCGGCCAGGCTGATCAAGGCTCCCGCAAGGGTCTGCTTCACGCCTGGGCGACGACCGGGGCGAGCGCGCAAGCCCGCCGCAATGGCCTCATCCAGCACGGACATCAGGGTTTCGACCTTGCCGAGTTCCGCAGGCCCCTCATGCCCCAGCGCGTTGACGGCCCGGAGCAGGAGCCGCAGCCGGACCTCCTCCGGCAGGGCTGCAAAGGCCGAAGCCTCGAAGCTCCGAGCGCCCGCCTGCGACGCATCGCCGCGATCCCGCAAACGGAGGAAGCGCTCGGCGCCGTCGGCCAGCACCTCGACCGCCGCATTGGCCCGCGCCAGCCTGGTCGCGAGCCGCGCCAGATTTCTGGCATCGCCACCCTCGGCCGCGAGCAGCGGCAGCAGCGCGCGCAGCCGTGGCCGGGTGAAGGCGGCGTCGCGGTTGGTGGGATCGTCGGCAAAGCCGACTTTCGCCCGCTTCAAGGTCGCGACCAGCTGCGCCTTCGCCACGTCGAGCAGCGGGCGCGCCAGCACGATCCCGTCGCGCGCGCTGAGCGGAGCCATGGCCGACAGTCCCGCAAGTCCGCTGCCGCGGAACAGGCGCATCAACAGGGTCTCGGCCTGATCGTCGCGGGTATGGGCGGTCAACACATGGCTGGCGCCGGCGGCACGCGCGGCCTCTGCGAGCAGGCGGTAGCGGGCTTCGCGTGCGGCTGCCGGCAGCCCCGTCTTCGGCTTGGCGCCGCGCCAGCGCAGGGTCCGATGCGGCAATCCGAGCTCGGTGGCGAGCCGCTTGACCTCACGCGCCTCGCGCGCCGCCTCGGGCCGCAGGCCGTGATCGATCGTGACGACGGTGAGAAGCGGCGCGCGCGCCAGGCTGCGCTGCCAGCGCGCCATCAGCCACATCAGCGCGACCGAATCCGGCCCGCCGGAGACGGCGAGCACCAGCGCGGGCGCATTCTTCAGGCCGGCGAAGAGCCGGCTCGCCTCACGCGTCGAGATCGGAGAATTGTCATCGTCTGACATGACGCTGCCCAGCAATCGCCAGCGAATGGCGGGCGCAATCTAGCGCAGCACCATCCGCATTGTCAGGACCCCGGACGTCAGCACTTCACCCGCTTCTGCTCGCGGTCGACCGCGGCTTTGACGCCGGCGGAGGCGCGCGGATATTTGCGGCCGACCTCGCCGAAGGCGGCGCAGGCGGCCTCCTTTTCCTTCAGCGCGGCGAGCGACTGTCCGAGCCGCAGCAGCGCATCCGGGGCCTTGGCCGATTTCTCGTATTTGGTGGTGACGGCGAGGAAGGCTTCCGCGGAGTCGCGGTATTGCTGGCGCTGGAAGTAGCTCTCGCCGAGCCAGTATTGCGCGTCCCCGAGCAGCGGGTCGCTCGGATATTTCTGCGTGAAGTTCTTCATGGTCTGCTCGGCGAGCGCATAGTCCTTGCGCTGCATGTAGCCGATGCCGAGATCGAACTCGTCGCGCGGCGTCGCCGAGGGCGGCAACGTCGTCAGGGCCGGGGCGCCGGCAGGCGCCGGATAGCCGGATTGGGCCGGCGGATAGCCGGGCTGCGCGGCCGGGGGAGCGGCCTGTTGCTGATAACGTGGGGCGGTGTTGGCGAGATCGAGCGGCTCGCCCGCGCCGCGGCCGCCGGGTGCTCCGGCCGACATGGGCTGCTGCCCGCCGCCGAGCGCGCGCGGCGCACCCGGCGCATTCGGATTCTGGTTCGGGTCGAACGCATCGCCGCGGCGGCTCTTGCCGGGGGCGCCGGGTGCCGGCTGCTCCTGAATGATCGGCGCGGGTGCGGCGATCTGCGGCTGCTCGTAATTCGGCTGGGCCTGCTGCTGCTGACGATAGCCAGGGGCGACCTGCGCCGGTGGAACGGCGGCGGCGTTGGGCTGGACCGGCGCCTGTCCGGGTCCGCCTTGCGCGCCGCCCTCGAGCGCCCGCAGCCGCTCTTCGAGCTGGCGATTGCGGTATTGCAGCTCTTCGTTCTGGCCGGTGAGCTGGCGCAGCTGGTTTTCCAGCCGCTCGATCCGCATCTCGGGATCATCATCCGTCTGGGCGAAGACGGGCGTGAACAAGGGGAGCAGCGCGGCGATCGCCACGGTGCCGGTAAAGACCTTAAATCTGGATGACATCTTGCCCTGACGACGAAAGCGAAATGGCCTGCGACGGAACATGTGACGCGCCACACATTGAAGGGGAGTACGCCAAAAATGTGTCTGTTGCCACGGGGATTCTGTCACAGAATGCTGAAACGAAACCGGCGCCCGAGAGGGCGCCGGCATAATCGGTCTCTGAAGATGAACGGGGCCTGACTGAACGTCAGGAGCTCGCGTTCAGCACGGTGACGGCGCGACGGTTCTGCGACCAGCAGGAGATGTCGTTACAGACGGCGACCGGCCGCTCCTTGCCGTAGGAGATCGTGCGCATGCGGTTCGCATCGATGCCGCGCGAGGCGAGGAACGAGCGGACCGACTGGGCGCGTCGGGCGCCGAGCGCGATGTTGTATTCACGGGTGCCGCGCTCGTCGGCGTGACCTTCGATGGTGAAGGAGTAGCGCGGATAGGTCTGCAGCCACTGCGCCTGCTTCTCCAGGGTCACGATCGCCTGCGGGGTCAGATCGGTCTGGTCGCTTTCGAAGAACACGCGGTCACCCACGTTCACCACGAAGTCCTGCTGGCTGCCAGGCGTCGCCGCATTGGCCATCGCATCCGTCGCAGCATTCTTGTTGGCACAGGCGCCCATCGACAGCGCGACGGCAAGCACTGCGGCCAGCTTCAATCCCTGGAGGATACGCATAGGATGTTTCATTCCGGAGCCTCCACGCTCACGTTCGTCCACTGGTGTCCGGTCTACAGGGGGTTGGTTAAGCGAACGTTCCGTCAACCTTGACGGAACCTTGCCTCGGCCGATCAAATGCCCCCAACTGCCGAAAAGCACCCATCATGGTTAATGGGTTGTAAATGTGGCGCGAGGGTGAAGGCAAGCCGCGCCAGCCAGCAAAAACGCCGGTTTCGGCTGGAATTTTGGGTCTGACGCGCAAGGCCGGCCTGCGCGTGACGGGTGAAAGGCCGAGATCGGGCTCAAACGTGGCGCCGTATCCGCGCCGGCGCCGGCCTCAAGCGTGCGCGGCGTCCGCCACGAGCACCGGCCGCTGCGGCACCTGGCGCTGGCCGCCGCGCCCGAACAGCATCCGCCGCTCAAAGGCGGTCGACCGCATGATCGGGTAGCGCTCGAACACCTTCTTGCGGAAGCTCGGGAAATCCGCCGCCATCAACCCGAACGGCTTGGTGAGGCCGGGAACCAGCCGCGGCTCGGCGATGGTCTCGTGCAGGAACACCCGCCGGTAGAAGGCCTGATGCTCGGGACGCACGATGGCGAGGCCGAGATCGGCGTTGAAATGCTCGCAGGCCATGTAGGCCAGGCGGGTCGTCAGATAGGGCAATTCCGGAACGCGCTTGACCTGGTCGGGATCGGCCACGAAGCGGGTGGGGTCAATCATGACCTCGCCGCGATCGAGCCGCGGCATCAGAATGTCCGGGAAGACATCGGCCGAGGTGGATTCGCGCCATTCCGACGTCAGCACACTGATGCGGACCGAGCTGCAGAGCTCGCCATGGAGATAGACGCCGAAGGTCCAGGCGTTCGGCAGCTCGTCGTAGCGGTCGGTGACGCGTGCCTCCGCCGAGGGCTTGACCGCACCCTCGCGCAGATAGGCGCGGTAGCGGAGATTGTAGATCTCCTCCTTCTCCGCGACGGTTTCCGCGAGATGATAATCGACGTCGGTCAGGAGGTCTGCGCCCCGTCCAACAGCCGAAATGACAGATCTGGCTGAGGACTGCATTCCAACTCCTTACCCACACTCACGCCGCGGCATTCAAAGCCATTCCTGCAAGACAACTTGCGCGGGCGTGGTCATTTATTAACACCTTCTTAACAAGTATGCAAAGCAATCGAAGGGTTAGGGTTAACCTCCGTAGCACTACGGTGCCCCTGCAACAGCCTGAAATAACGGGACGTTTCGGGAAATGGACTTAGGCGAAGGACCGAGAGCCGACGACCTGGAGCTGGCCTTCGCCGCGCCGTCCATGCGAGGCGTTGAGGAGCTGGCGCATCCGCACGGCGGGCACCGGACGGCTGAACAGATAGCCTTGCGCCTCGGAGACGGTGCCGTCGGCGCTGATCAGGTCGAGCTGCTCGTTGGTCTCGATGCCCTCGACCACGACCGCCATGCCGAGATCGGCAGACAGCCGCGCCACGCCGCGCAGCAGCGTCAGCGGGCGGTCGGTGTCGATGCCTTCGAGGAAGGAGCGGTCGATCTTCACCTTCTGCATCGGGAAATTGTGCAGATAGCTGAGGCTGGAATAGCCGGTGCCGAAATCGTCGAGCGAGATGCGCACGCCGAGCGTGTGCAGCTGTGACAGGATGTCGTGGGTGAGCTGGGTGTTGCGCAGCAGGGAGGACTCGGTGATCTCGATCTCGAGCCGATGCGCCGGCAGGCCCGACACTTCGAGCGCGTAGCGGATTTCACTCAGCACGTCGCGCTGGTGGAATTGCTGCGGCGAGAAGTTGACGGCGACGCTGACGCTCTCCGGCCACTTCATGCATTCCATGCAGGCGCGGCGCAGGATCCAGCGGCCGAGATCGACGATCAGGCCCATGTCCTCGGCAACCGGGATGATGTCGACCGGCGAGACCGTGCCGCGCACCGGATGATTCCAGCGCAGCAGCGCCTCGCAGGTGGTGATCCTGCCGGACTTCAGGTTGACCAGTGGCTGATAGAACAGCTCGAACTCCTCGTTCGCCAGCGCCTTGCGCAGGTCGAGCTCGAGGATGCGGCGCGCCTCGACGGTCGCCGCCATCTCGTCGCGGAAGAAGCAGAACGTGCCGCGGCCGTCCGCCTTGGCGCGGTACAGAGCCATGTCGGCGTTCTTGAGCAGCGTATCGGCACTGGCGCCTTCCGGCGACGTCAGCGCGATGCCGACGCTGGCGCCGATCTCGACCAGGTGATTGTCGATGCGATAACGCTCGCTCAGCCGCTCGACGATACGGCGGGCAAGCGCGGCGGCGTCCTCGGGCGAGGATATGTTCTGCTGGAACACGACGAATTCGTCGCCGCCGAAGCGCGCGACGAAATCCTCGGGGCGCAGCATCTCGCGCAGGCGGTTGGCGACCGCGCACAAGAGCTGGTCGCCGCAGGGGTGACCGAGCGTGTCGTTGACCTGCTTGAACTGGTCGAGGTCGACGAACAGCAGGGCCGAGAGCCGCTCGGCATGATGCGAGTTCGCCAGCAGCCGCTCGATCTCGTCGTGGAAGCTGACCCGGTTGGGCAGTGCCGTGAGTTCGTCGTAACGGGCCAGATGGCTGATGCGGGCTTCCGCGTTGGTGCGTTCGGTGATGTCTTCCAGCAGCAGCACGGTGCCGCCGCCGGTCATCGGCTGGAACGTCCAGGCCAGCGTGCGGCCGCGCGAGGCGTTCGGATCGCCGGTGACGATCTCGCAGACGCGCGCATGCGCGATCTCCGCCAGGATCTGGTTGCCGCTCTCCGCCGAGATCGAACCGGCCGACACGCAGGCCGACACGATATCGGCGGCCGTGGCGCCGCGCTTGACGAGGTCGTCGGGCAAGGTCATCAGCTCGCTGAAGCGATGGTTCATCACCGCAAGACGGCCGTCGGCGCGAAACATGCACAGGCCGTGCGGCATGTTGTTGAGCGCGGTGTCGAACTGATGCGCCAGCGCGGATTCGCGGAAGCTCGAGGTCAGCGCCTTGACGAATATCGCGTGCAGGCTGAGGTTGATGTTCTTCAGCCCGATGAAGAAGAACACGAGCAGGATGGCGAGACCGATGTGGTAGAACCCGCCGTGCAGCAGCAGGGCGAGCGACATCGGGCCGCAAGCCAGCGCGACGTGCCACTGGATCACCCGGGGCTGCCCGTAATTACGGGCGGCACCGCCCGCAGTGTAGCCGATGCCGATGGCGACACAGAGCATGTCGGCGACCGGATCGTTGTTGTTGTAGATGACGACGAAGGCCCACAGGCCGAGCACCGCTGCGTAGCTCAGCGCGCCGATCCAATAGCGCGGCTCCAGGTGCTTGGCTTCTTCGAACGACAGCGCCTCGGTGCGGTTCTCGTATCCGCGCATCTGAAAGGCGCGCGCGGTGCCGATCGCGATCAGCAGGAACGCAAGCGGCCACAGCCAGACGTCGCCCGTCTTCAGCGCAGTCATCACCGCGGCCACGGCCGCGGAGGCCGAGCCCAGAAAAATCGCCCAGAAATTCTGCACCATCGAGTTGATGAGAGCGGCGTAGAGTATCGGCTCCAGCTCGTCTCGATCACTCTGCTTCTGGTCGGCCAGTTGCATTGGCTTGTTACGCGTCCTGTTTGGCGCGTACTTTTACCCAGCCCAGATGAAGCCTTTCTGAGGGAACATCGTTAAAGTCGAGTTGTTTTTCGGTATCGGCGAACCGATTTCTGCTTAAATATCAAGCAACTAGGCAAGGCTTGCCGAGCGCAGGGTGAAGAAAGGATTGCTTTCCCCACCGAATGCGAAAAAATCCGCGCGCTTTTTCGAAAACATCGCGCGTTGCGAACGCACGGGTCTATTGACCCGCCGTCGAGGACAATAGCGGCGACCAGGCGGGGTCGGAGGCGAAGCCCGGCGTCGGCACCTTGAGCTCGTTGCGACCGGAGATATCGACGCTGTAGAGCGACGGTCCGCCATTGCCGCCGGGATCGCGGAAGAACATCAGCACGCGGCCGTTCGGCGAGAAGGTCGGGCCTTCGTTGTGGAAGCCGGAGGTGAGCAGCCGCTCGCCGGAGCCGTCGGGCTTCATGACGCCGATCGAGAACTGTCCGCCGCCCTGCCGGGTGAAGGCAATGTAATCGCCCTTCGGCGACCACACCGGCGTCGAATAGCTGGCGTTGGTGTCGTCCTTGGAGAACGAGATGCGCTGCGCCTGCCCGCCGCCCGCCGCCATCACGTAGATCTGCGACCGGCCGCCGCGATCCGACTCGAAGCAGATGCGGCTGCCATCAGGCGAGTAGGACGGAGACGTGTCGATCGCCGGCGTGTCGGTGAGGCGCGTGGTCGAGCGCGAGCGCAGATCCATCACGAACAGGTTGGAATTGCCGCCCTGCTGCAGGCTCATGATGACGCGCTGGCCGTCCGGCGAGAAGCGTGGCGCAAAGGTCATGCCCGGGAAGTTACCGACGATCTCGCGCTGGCCGGTTTCGATGTTGAAGAGATAGACCTTCGGATCGCCCTGCCCGAACTCCATGTAGGTGATCTCTTGCGAGTTCGGCGAGAAGCGCGGCGTCAGCACGAGGTCGGAGCCGCGGGTCAGATAGCGCACATTGGCGCCGTCCTGGTCCATCATGGCGAGCCGCTTGACGCGACGCTCCTTCGGACCGCTCTCGTCCACGAACACCACGCGGCTGTCGAAATAGCCCTTCTCGCCGGTCATCCGTTCATAGATCTGGTCGGAGATGATGTGGGCGATGCGGCGCCAATATTCCGGCGAGGTGAAATATTGCTGGCCCGTGAGCTGCTGGCCGGAGATCACATCCCACAGGCGGAATTCGGCCTTCAGCCGCCCATCGGGCTGGCGCGTCATCCGGCCTGTGACCAGGGCCTGCGCGTTGAGCGTCTTCCAGTTCTGGAATTGCGGCGCGACATCCATGTTGTTGATGCGCTCGATGAAGGCGGCCTGGTCGATCGGCGCGAACAGGCCCGAGCGCTTCAGATTGTTGGTGATGACCTGCGTGACGCCGTTGCCGACGTCGCCGTCGGACGGCGAGCCAGGCAGGAAGTTGGTGATCGCGATCGGGATCGGCTGGAATTCGGTTGGATTGATTTCAAGCCGCTTTTGCGCTTGGGCGAGGTTATGTCCAGCCCCAAACGTCATGAGCGCGGATCCGGTCAGTGTCATGAAGCGGCGGCGGTTCATCGATCGAACGTCATTCATCGCAAAATTCTTTTTGTTCGGATGTCACAACATATCCTTCAGGCCGAAGCGCATCGGGATAGTTTTCCAAGTGTCATACTGTTGCTTCGGCAGGAACGAATAGGCCTGACATTGCATGATAGCGCGCTTGCCACTGTCCGCCACCGCCTGGGCGATCGACCGCGACGGTCCCCTCACCGCAACGACGACCGGCTCGGATGCCAGCGTGCCATCGATCTTCATGTAAATATCAATGTCAGCTTCGTATTGATCGGCATCCTGGCCGTTATAGGTCGGCGTGAAACAGCGTTTGACCGCTGACAAGAACGCCCCTTGCCAGGTTGCAACGTTATTGGCGGCCGTGCCGGTCGCCGCGCCCAACGATGCCGACGCATTCATCGCCGAGCCGGTCTGTTCGTGCCGGGTCGCGGCGCGCTTGTCGAGGTCGCGCTGGATCTGCGCGGGATCGAAGGTTCGCTCCTTGGGCTTCGGCTGCTGCTGCGGCTGCACTGCCGCGACCTTATGCTCCACCGGCTTGGGCGGCGGCTTCTTGGTGTCCAGCTTCTTCTGGAGCTCGGCGATCGGATCTTCCTTGGCCGGATCAGGCTTCTTTTCCTGCGGCTTCGGCTCTTCCTTCGGCTTCGCCTCGGCCACGGGCTTCGGCGGCTCGGGCTTCTTCTCGACCGGCTTCTCGACCGGTTTCGGCGGCGGCTCGGGCTGCGAATTGGTCTTGATCAGCTCTTTCTTCTCGGTGACCTTGCCGACGGCGTCTTCCTCCGGCTTGGGCTCCGCGATCTTCTCGACCTTCGGTTTGAGCTCTTCCTTCTTGCCGGTCTTCTGACCCGCCATCATCTTGGCGAGCTGATCGGTGGAGATGATGTCGATCGGAAGCGACTCTTCCGGCGCGATGTAGGCCTTGCTGCTGAAGGTGACGAGCCCCCATCCCAGCACGAGGACGTGGAGGGCAATCGACGCAACGAGTGTCTTGTCGACGTTCACCTTCACCGGCTTAGGACCCCTGATCCGCTTCCGTGACGAGGGCGAGCTTCTTGAACCCGGCGCCGGACAACTGGCCCATCACCTTGGCCACCGTGCCGTAATCCGCCTTCTTGTCGGCGCGCAGATAGATGCGTTCCTCGAGGCCGCCGCGCGCGTCGGTGATCGCCTTCAGCTTCGGGATCAGCTCGTTGATTGCGATCTCGGTATCGTTGATGAACACCTTGCCCTTGATGTCGACCGACATCTGGATCGGCTTCTGGTCGTTGTTCTCGAGGCTCTTGGCCTGGGTCTGCGGCAGGTCGAGCGGCACGCCGACCGTCAGCATCGGCGCCGACACCATGAAGATGATGAGCAGCACCAGCATCACGTCGACCATCGGCGTGACGTTGATCTCGGCCACGACGGGCTTGCGCCGGCCGCGGCGCCCACCGCCTCCGGACGAACTCGCAACGTTCATCGCCATGATCGCGTGCCCAAATTGCCCTTCACACTATACATGCCGTCCGTCAGCCCCGCTCGTCGATCTGACGCGACAGAATGGCGGAAAATTCATCGGCAAAGCCCTCCAGCCGCTGGGCCTGCCGGTTCACCTCGGACGTGAACTTATTGTAGAAGATAGTGGCAGGAATGGCGGCGATAAGGCCGACCGCGGTCGCAAACAGCGCCTCGGCGATGCCCGGCGCGACCACCGCCAGAGAGGTATTTTTCGACGCCGCGATCGACTGGAAGCTCGACATGATGCCCCAGACCGTGCCGAACAGGCCGACGAAGGGGCCGGCGGAGCCGACGGTCGCGAGCACCAGCAGGCGGCGCTCCAGCCGCTCGACCTCGCGGGCGATCGAGACGTTCATGACCTTGTCGATGCGCATCTGCAGACCCGCGACCGAGCGGGCATGGCTCTCGAACGACCGCTTCCATTCGCGCATCGCCGCCACGAAACAGGCGGCCATCGAATGCGTCGGCTTGGCCGAAAGGGTGCGATAGAGCTCCTCGATCGATTCGCCGGACCAGAACGCCTGCTCGAAACGGTCCATCGAGCGGCGGGTGCGGGCGAACAGGAAGATCTTGTCGATGGCGATCGCCCAGACCCAGACCGAGCAGGACAGAAGTCCCAGCATCACCGCTTTCACGATCCAGTGAGCCTGCCAGAACAGCGCGATCAGCGACACGTCCGCGGAAGCGGCAACCGGAAGGGCTGACTGAGCCACGTCGGCCGGATTCATAAGCAGTATCCTCTCAAGGCGATCGTTACCCGATGTGCCGGCCAGCAAATGGCTGCCGGTTCCCCAATGGCCGCGCTAGCACCGGCGCGGCCGGCAAGCCCGCTCAAAACCTTGTCTTTCGGGGTGCAGGGGCTCGTCCAAAGCCGGCCGTCTGCATTCCCTGCCAAGATGTCAAAACTATGGGCCTTTGGCCCCGGGCCTTGACGGGCTCGGCTTCGGGCTTTGGGCGCGATTGTCCGCCCTTACCAGAGCCCGCCGTTGGTTAATGCGAGGTTACCACAGGCGAATTTGGCTGCCGAAAAGGCAGGCAGCGCAGATAGATGGGAGGCCGCGGGCTGCAAGGCAGGATGTCACGTCGCGTTGCCGGGGTGGCGAGATTGTGGCGCCGACGGAGGTCGGTTCCCTCCCCCTCGTGGGCCCTTGTGGGAGGGAGGGCAGTTTGCGCTTTGGCTGGCATCACACTCGCCACGCTCCCTCGGCGCACACGAGCTGATAGGCTCTATCCGCGGACAACAACTTGCCGGCACCACCGGCCCCAGCCTGAGGAACGCCGCCATGCCGAAACCACAGATCAACGTGCGGTGGCTCATCGCCGCCATCGTATCGGTCTGCCTCGTCACGTTCAGCCCCTTGCGCGCCGCATCGGTCGCGCCGGTCGCTGCCGAAAACGGCATGGTGGTTTCCGCGCAGCATCTGGCGACCCAGGTCGGCGTCGATGTGCTGAAGCGCGGCGGCAATGCCGTCGATGCCGCGGTCGCCGTCGGCTATGCCCTCGCCGTGGTCTATCCGGCCGCCGGCAATCTCGGCGGCGGCGGCTTCATGACGATCCAGCTCGCCGACGGACGCAAGACCTTCCTCGACTTCCGCGAGACGGCGCCCAAGGCGGCGACCGCCAACATGTACCTCGACAAGGACGGCAACGTCATCAAGGGCATCTCGACCAAGGGACACCTCGCCGTGGGCGTGCCGGGATCCGTCTCGGGCATGGAATATGCGCGCGAAAAATACGGCACCATGAAGCGCGCCGATTTGCTCGCGCCCGCGATCCAGTTCGCCGAGCAGGGATTTGTGCTCGACCAGGGTGACATCGACCTGCTGCGCACGGCAACGAACGATTTCAAGGAAGACCCCGCCTCAGGCGCCATCTTCCTCAACAACGGCCAGCCGTTCAACGTCGGCGAAAAGCTGGTGCAATCGGAGCTGGCGAAAACCCTGCGCGAGATCAGCGGCAAGGGCACGGACGGCTTCTACAAGGGCTGGGTCGGCAGCGCCATCGTGGCCTCGAGCCAGGCCGGCAAAGGTCTGCTGACGCAAGACGATCTCGACGGCTACAAGACGCGCGAACTCGCACCGGTCGAATGCGACTACCGCGGCTATCACGTGGTGTCGGCGCCGCCGCCGAGCTCGGGCGGCGTCATCATCTGCGAGATCCTGAATATCCTGGAAGGCTATCCGCTGAAGGAGCTGGGCTATCATTCCGCAGCGGCCACGCATGTGCAGATCGAGGCCATGCGCCACGCTTACGTCGACCGCAACAGCTACCTCGGCGACCCTGATTTCGTGAAGAATCCGCTCGACCGCCTGCTCGACAAGGCTTACGCCGCCAAGATCCGTGCCGTGATCGATCCGAACAAGGCGGGCGTCTCCAAGGACATCAAGCCTGGTGTCGCGCCGCACGAGGGCAGCAACACCACGCATTATTCGATCGCGGACAAGGACGGCAACGCCGTGTCCGTGACCTACACGCTGAACGACTGGTTCGGCGCCAAGGTGACGGCGGCAAAGACCGGCGTGTTGCTGAACGACGAAATGGACGACTTCACCGCCAAGGTCGGGGTGCCGAACCTGTACGGCCTGGTGCAGGGCGAGGCCAACGCCATCGCGCCCGGCAAGCGGCCGCTGTCGTCGATGAGCCCGACCATCGTCAGCAAGGACGGAAAACCGGTGATGGTGGTGGGTACGCCCGGCGGCAGCCGCATCATCACGGCCGTGCTGCAGACCATGATCAACGCGATCGACTACGGCATGAACGCGCAGGAGGCCGTCGACATGCCGCGCATCCACCAGCAATGGCTGCCCGATATCACCAATGTCGAGAACTATGCGCTGTCGCCGGACACGCAGAAGATTCTGGAAGGGATGGGCCACAAGTTCGGCCCGCCACAACCGGCCAATCACCTCGCCGTCATCATCGTCGGCGCGCCGGCGCTGAACGGCAAGCAAGTCGGCAACAACCGCTATTACGGCGCCAACGACCCTCGCCGGAACAGTGGGCTCGCGGCCGGCTATTGATCACGTCGGCGACGTCAGTGCGCAGTGCGGATGAGGCGAGGCGCGCGTCAGGCTGCGGATGCAGGCGCGGGGCAGTTGGTGAGGCGCGCGGGATTGCCAACGGCGGTGCAGCCGGCGGGGATGTCTGAGGTCACCACCGTGCCGGCGCCGATCTTGGCGAGATCACCGATGCTGACGTCGCCGAGGATGCTCGCGCCGGCGCCGATGAAGACACCGCGGCCGATGCGCGGCGAGCGCGTCGGCAGTTCGTTGCCGCGACCGATACTGACGTTCTGGAGGATGGTGACCTCGTCGCCGATCACGACATGGGCGCCGATCACGATGCCCGTGGCGTGGTCGAGATAGACCGACGAGCCGATGCTGGCCGACGGATGGATGCTGACCTGCAGGACGTTCGAGGCCTCGTTCTGAAACAAGAGCGCCGCATCGCGCTGATCATGACGCCACAGCCAGCTCGAGACGCGCCAGGCCTGCAGCGCGACGTAGCCCTTGAAGTGCAGCAACGGCGCCAACAGGCTGGCGATGGCGGGATCGCTGCGCACGATGGCCTGCAAGTCGCGGCCAGCCGCTTCAATCAATTCCGGCGAGCGGCGAAAGGCGTCGCGGGAAAAGGCGGTGAAGCGGGCCTGCTCTGCGGCGTTGCCGCCCAGCCTGCGCCCGATCAGGTCGGCGATGGCGGCCGCAAGATCGTCATGGGCGAGGACGGCCTCCGTCAGCGACCTGCCGAAGACGGGATCGGATGCAACCGCACGCTGCGCCTCGTCGCGGATCGCCTGCCAGAGGCAACCGTCCGTCGTCGCGTTTGCAGCTGCCGTCATCGCCGTCTCCGGTATCCAGAGGCCCTCTCATATAGATCGTCGGCAAGTCGCGCGCCACGTCCCGGGCGACAGACGCACCCGGAGCACCATGCCGCAGCCCCCCGTGAGGCTACGAGCTTGCGTGCCGGACGGCGGCAACCATATAGTCCGTCGAATTTTCGGCCCAAGCTGCTTTGGCCGGAATGTCCTCGCAAAGCAGCCCCTTCATGCCCCCCGCGGTGGTCCGCCATCCGCGGGTTTTTCGTACCCGGCCGCCGCCAACGCTGCCGCCACGAAATCCCGGAATCCCGTTACCTGAGGTCACGCCAAGACATGTCGCCCAACGCGCCCGCCGACGACCACCACGACGACGTCATGTACCCCTCCGCCATACCGTTCGTGCTGGTCCATCTCGGTTGCTTCGCGGCGATCTGGTCAGGCATCACCTGGGAGGCCCTGGCGATCTGCGGGTCGCTGTATGTCATGCGGATGTTCGGGGTCACGGCAGGCTACCACCGCTATTTCTCGCACAAGGCGTTCGCCACCGGCCGGGTGTTTCAGTTCGCCCTCGCCTGCCTCGCGCAAAGCACCGCGCAGAAGAGCGTGCTGTGGTGGGCCGCCAAGCATCGCCATCATCATCTGCATTCCGACACCGAGCTGGACGTGCATTCGCCGCGTCGGCGCGGCTTCGTGTACAGCCATCTCGGCTGGATCTTCTACCGCGAGCACGACACGACCGATCTCGTGAAGGTCGGCGATCTCACGATCTATCCCGAGCTGATGTGGCTGCACCGGCTGGAGCTGCTGCCGGCCTTCGTGCTTGCAGCGCTCTGCTTCATCGTGGCGGGCTGGTCGGGCCTGATCGTCGGCTTCCTCTGGAGCACGGTGCTGGTCTATCACGCAACCTTCTGCATCAACTCACTGGCCCATGTGCACGGACGCAAGCGCTACGTGACGGGCGATGATTCCCGCAACAATTGGCTGCTGGCGCTGCTCACC
Organism: uncultured Bradyrhizobium sp.; assembly: GCF_936943645.1. Classification (GTDB taxonomy): domain Bacteria; phylum Pseudomonadota; class Alphaproteobacteria; order Rhizobiales; family Xanthobacteraceae; genus Bradyrhizobium. The sequence continues at coordinate 103,525 of NZ_CAKZJO010000052.1, forward strand.
ATGGGCGAAGGCTGGCACAACAATCACCACGCCTATCAGAGCAGCGTGCGGCAGGGTTTCTACTGGTGGGAGGTCGACGTCACCTATTACGTCCTCACGGTGCTGTCCTGGTTCGGCATCGTCTGGAACATGAAGGCGCCCCCCGAACAGGTGCTGCGCAACGAGCAGCCGCTCGGCGCCCGCGTCATCAACCGGGCAGCCCGCGAGCTTGCCGGACGGTTCGATGCACAGGCCCTGGCGCACGCCATCTCGTCGGCGCTGCACCGGGCCGATCCCGCCCAGCTGCAACTGCCGACGCTGCACGACATTCTCAATCGCGCGCATGAGGGCGTCGACGCGCTGACCCATCTGCATCTGCCGAGGATACCGACCCGCGACGAGTTTCTCACTGAAGCCAAGGCGATCTTCGCGCGGACGCGATCGCTCAACGAGATCGTGGACCACGCCTACGACCACTTCCTGGCTTCGGTTCGCGCGCAGCTCGTGACGGTGCGCTGAGCCTTGCCGGTCATCGGAGGCACGAGCCTATGGCCCGTGCCCCTGGCCGTGCACAACCCCGCAAAACGCGCGCCCGCCGGGACAGGGGCGAAACCGGCAGTCGGGATCGATCGCGCAGCCGCCATAGACGAGGCCGATATAGCCGAGCACCGCAAGCGCGGTGACGCCGAGCAGCAAGCGGGTGCGCAGATCCATGTGCCTTTAGTGCCGGAGATCCACGCACGGGTTCGGTGACGCACACCGCCGCGGCCGGGCTGGTCCTGGCCATAACGCCCCCCAAAACCAAACCGCCCGCCTGCGGGTTGCGCAGACGGGCGGCTCGGGGCCATCAGGACTTTGGGGGCATGCGCCTGAAGGCTTTGAGAGGTGCAGCCTCGAAGATCAACCCTGCTGCTGATCGGTCGGCGGCGGGGTCGGACGCGTCTTGTGCTGCGCCATGAACTGGTCGAACTCTTCCTTGTCCTTGGCGTGACGAAGGCGGTCCAGGAAGTTCTTGAACTCGACCTGCTCTTCCTCGAGCCGCTGCAGCGTCTCGCTGCGGTACTCGTCGAAGGCGCGGTTGCCGGAGGACGGCGGGCCGAAGCCGAAGCCGAAACCGCGGCGCTCCATGCGGCCGCGCATGCGGTCCATCTTGTACTGCATCCGCTCCATCTTGTTCTGCCAGCGGTCCTGATTGCTCCAGCACGACATTCTTCTGCTCCCGAGTGTGAAAAAGAGAAGGGCAAGTCCGATCGGCCACCAGATGATGAAGCCGAGAATGGTCACGGCGATCCAGCCGGGATGCCAGGGCGTATCGAGCATGCGGGGCCGCTCGTACTGCTGCTGGTGGTCCGAGGGGCCGCGCCAGCGATTGACGTCAGCGGTGTAGGCCATTTCCCTTCTCCATCACGGCATCAGCGCCGTTGTGAATGTAAATAACATTTACATAGCTAGACCATCCCGCGATTTTGTCAAGCTGGCCGCCAGACACGCCCGCGTGATTATTGGCGCAACTTTATTTCGGCTTGCCCCAAGGACCGCCAGGAGGGCCGCCCGGCGGGACGCCCGAACCGGAGGACGACTCCGGCGGCACCGGCGGAGGCTCGGCCCCCTTGGCCGGAGGACGGCGGTCGGTCGGGAAGCCGAGGCCGCGCAGATAGATCAGCACCTCGGCCTCGAGCAGCTCGTCGGGCGACATCGGCAGCTTTCGCCGCGCGGCATCGCCACGCGAGAACAGCGAGGCCACGCCGTGCGCCATCGACCAGATGTGCAGCGCCATCATCATCGCCGGCGGGCGCGGCATGCCGGGCGGTGCCAGCGCCGCGAGCCGCTCGGCGGCGGCGCGAATGATGTTGAAGGCGCGCTCGCTCGCGGCCTGCAGCGCCGGATTGGAGTCGACGGGAAGGCCGGATTCGAACATCGCGTTGTAGAACGCGGGCTCCTCTCGGGCGAAGGCGAGGTAAGCCTTGCCGACGCGCTCGAAGGCCGTGACGGTGTCGGGGCGCCCGTCGTCCCAGGCCGCGGTCAGGCGCTGCTCGAACTGCTCGAAGCCGCGCTGGGCGATCGAGGCCAGGAGCTCGTCACGGTCGCGAAAGTGCCGGTACGGCGCCGCCGCGCTGACGCCGGCCATGCGTGCGGCATCGGCGAAGGTGAAACCTGCCGCGCCCTTCTCGGCAATCAACCCGAGGGCGGCCTGCAGAAGTGCTTCCTTCAGATTGCCGTGGTGATAGCCGCGCTCGGCGCGGCGCTGCTCCTTGCGCCAGCTCATGTGAACGGCTTTTACATGAGCCGGGCGAGAAGGTCACTAGCGGGCGGCGGATTGGTTAACGCGTATTTTCACCGTCATTCCGGGACGATGCGAGAGCTTCGACCCCGGAATGACGATCGCGAAGACCTACATCTGTGGAATCGGCAGCACGGGCATGACCTCGATCGCTTCGCCCGGGAAGATCGCAAAATGCGGATGGTTCTCGAACAGTTTTGCCGCCGCCTCCTGCGAAGCAGCCCGCACCACCGTGAAGCCGGTCAGGGCATTGCTGATCTCGGTGATGCCGCTTCCGTCGATTCTGCGGGTCTTGCCGAGCGGGCCGCCCAGCTCGACGATGACATCCCGGTGCTTCTCGACCCAGCCGTGCCAGGCGGCCATGCCCTCCTGCTCCTTTGCCTTCCGTTCGGCTTCCGGCATCGCATGCCAGGCCTTCATCTTTTCGCCGCTCGTGCTGCCAAGATAGACGGCGAGGAATTTGTGCTCGGTGCTCATCGGTTCTCTCCCTTGTTGAAGCTTGATGACAGCCGCGATTTCCATCGCGACCATTGGGGCTACGTCTTCAGGCCGTCAAAACCGGCGGCGGCCGCTTGCACGTCAGGCGGAAAATCGCTGATCTCCTGCACCTGCCGGATTTCGATGATTTCATTCGGCGAGGCCGGGCACTGTTTTGCCCAGGCAATCGCCTCGGCTCGTGAGGCGACCTCGATCATCCAGTAGCCGCCCAGGACTTCCTTGGACTCGGCGAAGGGACCGTCCGTCACGACGGGTGCGCCGGTCGCAAACGAGACCCGCGCGCCCATCGAGGGCGGATGCAGGCCTTCCAGCGTGATCAGGACGCCGGCATCCTTCAGCGCCTCGTTGTAGCGCATCATCGCGGCGACGCGCTCGGGATCGAGTTGCACGTCCGGCGGCGCGGTCTCGTAGCCGAGCGGAATCATCAGCATCATGAATCGCATGAGGTGTCCTCGTTACTCTTCGTCACTCCGGAGGCGCTGAAATCGCCCCCCTCGGGACGACGACGGTGCCCCTGTAAGACGAACGCGGCTCTACACGACCGACAAGGGCGAGAAAATTATCTCGGGGGTCATTTCAGATGAGGGGAACCACGGGAACGTCGTCGGCGATGCCCGCCTGCGCAACTGCGTCAACACGCCGCGAAAAAAAATTCGCCCGTCTTCCGTACAAATACGAGCCCGCCAAATGAACTCCGCCGTGCATATGGAGCGAGAACGCTCGCCAGTTGAAATAGTTGGCTGACGCACGTGAAATTACGGAGCCGGCCGCGGCGTCTGTTTGGGTTTACAGACGCTCAAGGAGAGCATGCAACTTATCGGCGCAGGGGAAAGGGTACGGCGATCCTGCCGATTCGCTCCCGGGGGATTGCGGAGCTCACGTGTTCAATTTCCAAAGCAAGAAGGTCAGGCACGCGATCGCGGAGGTCGAGGCACTCGATCGGTCGCAGGCCGTGATCGAATTCGGTCTCGACGGCACCATCCTCGATGCCAATGAGAACCTGCTCAAGATGAGCGGCTACGCGCTGGCCGAGATCAAGGGCAAGCACCACAGCATCTTCGTCAGCCCGGCCGAGCGAGAGAGCGCCCGCTATCGCGACTTCTGGGCCAGCCTGAACCGCGGCGAATTCCAGACCACGCAATACAAGCGTTTCGGCAAGGGCGGCAAGGAACTCTGGATCCACGCCTCTTACGCGCCGCTGCGCGACGAGAACGGCAAGGTGGTCAGCTTCATCAAGTTCGCCACCGACATCACGGCGTACAAGATCAAGACCATGGAGGATTCCGGCAAGATCGCCGCGGTGAACCGCGCGCAGGCCGTGATCGAGTTCCAGATGGACGGCACCATCATCAGCGCCAACGAGAACTTCCTGAAGGCGATGGGCTACTCGCTCGACGAGATCAAGGGCAAGCATCACAGCATGTTCGTGACGCCCGAGGACCGCGCGAGTTCGGCCTACGCCGCGTTCTGGGCCAAGCTGAACCGCGGCGAATTCGAAGCCGCCGAATACAAGCGGCTGGGCAAGGGCGGCACGGAGATCTGGATCCTTGCAACCTACAATCCGATCCTCGACGAGAACGGCAAGCCGTTCAAGGTGGTGAAATTCGCAACCGACGTCACGGCGCAGAAGATGAAGGCGGCCGACAGTGATGGCCAGCTCGCCGCGATCCAGAAGTCGCAGGCGGTGATCGAATTCAACATGGACGGCACGATCCGCACCGCCAACGAGAACTTCCTGAAGGCGATGGGCTATTCGCTGGCCGAGATCAAGGGGCAGCACCACTCCATGTTCGTCGAGCCGAGCGAGAAGAATTCGCTCGCCTATCGCCAGTTCTGGGAGACGCTCAACCGCGGCGAATACCAGGCCGCCGAATACAAGCGCATCGCCAAGGGCGGCCGCGAGATCTGGATCCAGGCGTCCTACAACCCGATCTTCGATCTGAACGGCAAGCCCTACAAGGTGGTGAAATACGCCACCGACATCACCGCGCAGGCGATCGGCCGCAAAAAGGCCGACAATGCGCGCGGGCTGATCGAAGCGGTCGCGGCGGGCAGCGAGCAGATGAGCGCCTCGATCCGCGAAATTTCCGAGACCATGGCGAAGTCGCGCGAGAATTCCAAGGTCGCGACCAATCGGGTCGAATCCGCCGACGGCCAGGCCCAGAAGCTGACCGCGGCTGCGCAGGCCATGAGCGGCATCGTCGAGATGATCTCCGGCATCACCAGCCAGATCAATTTGCTCGCGCTCAACGCCACGATCGAATCGGCCCGCGCGGGCGAAGCCGGCCGTGGCTTTGCCGTGGTCGCCTCCGAGGTAAAGAATCTCGCGAGTCAAGCCAAGCAGGCGACCGATACGATCACGTCCGAAATCGACGCGCTGAATACCATCTCCGGCGACGTCGCCAACTCCCTGACCGCGATCAAGGTCGCGATCGCCGGCGTCAGCGAGTTCATTGCCTCCACCGCCGCCGCGGTCGAGGAGCAGAGCATCGTGACGGCGGACATGTCGGCCAACATGCAGCGTGCATCTGCGGAACTGGCATAGTCGGCGCGGCCGGCGCTCCCGATGGACGCTGACGAGCAGCTGTCGATACCCGCTGTGCTTGCCGATCGGAAAACGGTTGCACAATCAAGGCGTGTATGCCTAATTGAGCCCGTGGGGGCGAGGAAGCAGCGAGGCAATTGTCAGCCGTTCGCCGTTTGCCGCTGATTTGGAGCTGGGCGCTCCGATATTTGGGACGGGGGCATATGAGATCGAAGATCGGGGCGCTGCCCCTTTTGCTTGTCGGATTTTTGTTGGCGAGTTGCGCGAGTCCACGAGGCCTTGACGAACCGGCCTTCCAGATGCCGCCATTGAAGCCGGGCATGGGCCGAGTGTACTTCACCCGGCCGGGCGAATTTGCAGGGTCGGCTGTCCAGCCTGAGATTCGAATGAACAATGAAGTCGTCGGCAGGTCCGTGCCCGGCGGGTTCACTTTTGTCGACCGTCCCCCCGGGAAGTATGTCGTGACGACGGCAACCGAGGTCGAGAATGTGGTGTCATTCCAGCTGGCTGCCGGCGAGTCCAAATACATCAAGACTGCCGTGACGCCGGGCATCCTCGTCGGCCATGTCACGCCGACGCTGGAATTCCCGGAACAGGGGCAGTCCGATATCAACCGCCTCAGATATGTCGGCCCCAAATTCTGATCCCTTGCTCTGATCCCTTGCGCGGGGCCAGCTAAACTGCCATGCCGCGGGTTCGAGCAAAGGACCCCGTCATGCCCCCCTCGCCCACCAAAGTCGCTCTCGTCACAGGAGCCGCGCGCGGCATCGGGCTCGCGACCGCGAAGAAGTTCTTGGCCGAAGGCTGGCGTGTGGCGCTGCTCGACATCGAGGGCGAGTTGCTCGGCCGGGCGGTCGCCGAAATCGACCAAAGCGAGGCGACGCTGGCACTGACCTGCGACGTCTCGGACGCAGCCGCAGTGAGCGAGGCAATGGAGGCGGTCGAGCGCCGGTTCGGCCGCCTCGATGCGCTCGTCAACAATGCCGGCATCGCGGTGTTCGCGCCGCTGATGGAAACATCCGAGGTCGACTGGCGCTGCGTGCTCGAAGTCAACCTCACCGGTCCCTTCCTTTGCACCAAGGCTGCGGTACCCCTGATGCGCGAGGGCCATGGTGGCGCCATCGTCAACATCACCTCGATCTCGGCGGTGCGCGCCTCGACGCTGCGCTCGGCCTACGGCACCAGCAAGGCCGGGCTGGCGCACCTGACCAAGCAGCTCGCGGTCGAGCTCGCCTCGCTCAACATCCGCGTCAACGCGGTCGCGCCGGGACCGGTCGACACCGCGATGGCCAAGCAGGTGCACAGCAAGGAGATCCGCGCCGACTATCACGATGCCATTCCGCTCAACCGCTACGGCCTCGAGGAAGAGCTTGCGGATGCGATCTACTTCCTGTGCTCAGGCCAGGCGAGCTACATCACCGGACAAATTTTGGCCGTTGATGGCGGCTTCGATGCGGCAGGTATCGGCTTGCCGACGCTGCGCGGGCAAAGGCGGAACGGTTAGGCGCCGGGATTCGTAACCGAGCTTGTGGAGAGCTTCATGCGACGCACCTCATTGCTCAAAGTCCTGATGCTTGCAGTGCTCCTGCTCGCCATCACCCCTGCTGCCGCTGAAATCCGCATCATCCAGTCTCCGGGGGGACAGGTCGGACCGTTCCTCGATCTGTTCGAGAAGGTGCGCGACAGCGGCGAGCGCGTGGTGATCGACGGCCCCTGCCTGTCCGCCTGCACACTGGTGCTCAGCATCGTGCCGGATGAGCGCATCTGCGTCACCAAGCGCGCCGTGCTCGGCTTCCATGCCGCACGTTCGGTGGACCGGCGCGGTCGCTTCTATGCCGAGCCGGAAGCATCGGTCGCGGTGCTTGCGGCCTATCCCGGCCCGGTACGCGACTGGATCAGCCGCCGCGGCGGCCTCACCTCGCGTTTGCTCCTGCTGAAAGGACGCGATCTCGCCGCGATCTATCCGCGCTGCCGCTGAAGCGTCCGACAGCTGCCACGAATGTGACGTCGATGAGTCCTGTGAACCGTCACATGAATGGCGCCTGACTTGAAGGCACTTAACTTGAAGGCCCTTAACTTGAAGGCACTTAACTTGAAGGCACTTGGCTGGCCCGAGGCCGTAAGGCAGGTTCCCTGGTGCTGGCGAGATATTCGCACCGGGGCTCTACGCCATCGCTGTGGCTGCCTTCAGTAGAAAGTCTGAATCACCGGCACCAGCTTCATGCTGGCGCAGATAAGCATCCCCCATAGGGCAAAATTGATCTGTAGCGCCGCTGCCATCGGTCGCTCCCCTTCCAAGTGACGTCCACCCCAGTTTGTAGATTTTATGAATCACCAATAGCGATTCCACCGTGCAGATCACAGCCCAATATTGCGCCAATTGTTGTGCAATGCGAACCGCATTGTTTCACGAAGCGGCCTCACTGCTCGCATAAAGTGATGTGAACAGTTCGTTCATTGCTCGGCCATGCCGGCCAACCGATTTGCGTTAAGTTCCATTTGACCGACGCATGTGAGCTTCCTCAACGGCGCTTGCACGTTACGCACCGAAGTTTGGATCCGGCATGATGCGACACGGCATTGTCTTGCTCACTTTCTGCACAGCGCTGCTTGGATGTGCAGTCGCGCCGGCGCAGGAGCGTCCGATCGCTTGGGACGGCCTCGGCCAGGACCCCAACAGAAACTTGAACCGCCCCCATGTCGGCAAGCGGCGCGCAACGCCCCCTGCTCCCGCCGCAAACGATCCCAATCAGGAACGGGAACGAGTGCTCGGCACCTTGCGGCCATACTCGGAAGCGTGGTGGGCGGTGTATGACGAGATCGAAGCGGAGCGCGACAGGCAACTCGGCACCAAGCTCGTGATCTGCCCGCGCTGCGTGCAGCCGCGACAAGACGAAGACGTGACCGGATCGATTCGCTGAGCGGGCTCGCCGGTCCGAGCGTGACCCGACAGATCCATTGACCCCCTCTCCCGCGACGATGGAGAGAGGGGACCGTTGCTCAATCAATCATGCACGCAGTTTTGCGCGTCACATTCCTTCCGCCGGGCAGTTCACCATCCAGGGAATGCCGAACTTGTCGACGCACATGCCAAATCCCTTGGCCCAGAACGTCTTGCTGAAGGGCATGGTGACGGTGCCGCCGTCGGCGAGCGCGTTGAACTTGCGCTCGCCGTCCGCGGGATCCTTGACCGTGAACGAGATCGAAAAGCCCTGCGGCTTGCTGAAGTGCTCGGGCGGCGCGTCGGAGGCCATCAGCACGCTGCCGTCGGGCAGCGACATCCGCGCGTGCATGATCGTCTTCTCGCGGCCGGGCGCGGCAGGCATGTCCGGCGGCGCATCCGATGAGCGCATCATCGCGTCGATCTTGCCGCCCAAAATCTTGGCGTAGAAGTTGAACGCGGCTTCGCAATTGTCCTGATAGAACAGATAGGCATTGAGCATCGTTTCTCTCCTCTTCACTTGCAGTGAGGCTTATTGCTTTTCGGTGAGCTTCTTCAGGCTGACGAGACCGGCCTCGAAATCGTTGCCGATCATCCTGTCCATGTTGATGAACACCTGCATGACCTTGGTCATGAACGGGGCCGGACCGTACATCGCCCATGTGACCAGAGTGGCATCGCCTTGCGGCACAAAGGTGAACTCGGCGGTGTTGTGGCCTTCGAACGGCCGCTCGAAATCGAGCTTGATACGAAGTTTCGACGGCCCGCTCGCCTCGAGGATCTCCATGTGGCCGGCGCCGACATTGTTGTTGCCGTCCCAGGCATAGGTCGCGCCTTTTCCTTCAGCGGTTCCGCCGAAGGTCCGCTTCATGGCGGGGTCACGGGCTTCATAGGGCGACCAGCCGGTCCAGCGGTGGAAATCGGCCACCTGCGGATAGATCGCATCGGCCGGCGCCTTCACGGCGAGCGAGCGTTCGACGCGGAATGTGTCGGGTTTCGTCAAGGCGAAGACGAGAACCCCGGCTGCGCCGGCGGCGAGCACGATGGCGATGATGGCAAGGGCTTTCAGCATGGATGGCTCCGTGGATACGGGCACAGGACGAACGGGAACGGCGGGACCCGACAAGGGCGGACGAATCTTTTCGTCATGCCGGGCGTGACGGCGGAGAGGATCTCGCGCGTTACGTCGCCTTCGCGCTTTGCTTTGCCTTCGGCTGGCTGTCCCGGATCAGGCGATCGAGATGCATGCGGATGTGGGCGGCTTCCGCGGACGTGTTGGCGAGTGCAATGGCGCGATCGAAGGCGATCCGGGCCTCCTCGCCGCGGCCAAGCTGCATCAGGAAGGCGCCGCGCACGCCGTAGAAGTGGAAGTAGTTGGCAAGCTTCGGCGCCAGCGGCTCGATCAGATCGAGCGCAGCTTGCGGCCCGCGCACCTTGGCGACCGCGACGGCGCGGTTGAGCGTCACCACGGGTGAAGGCTGCACCAGCTCGAGCGCGCCGTAGAGCAGGTCGATCTGGGCCCAGTCGGTTTCTTCAGGCGTCGTGGCGCGCGCATGCAGCGCGGCGATCGCGGCCTGGATCTGATAGGGACCGCTGCGGCGATGACGCATCGCCTTGTCGATCAGCGCCAGCCCCTCCGCGATCATGGTGCCGTTCCACAGCGAGCGGTCCTGGTCGTCCAGCAGGATCAGCGAGCCGTCCGCCGCAAAGCGCGCGGCGCTGCGTGCATGCTGCAACAGGATGAGCGCGGTGAGCCCCATGATCTCGGGCTCGCTCGGAAACAGCCGGAGCAGAAGGCGGGCCAGACGGATCGCCTCCTCGCACAGCGGTGTGCGGATCGCCGCGGTGTCGCCGCTCGCCGAATAGCCCTCGTTGAAGATCAAGTAGATCATCGCCGCGACGCCCGCGAGCCGCTCCGAGCGCTCAACGGCGCCGGGCGCCTCGAACGGCACGCCTGCTTCCGCGATCCTGGCCTTGGCGCGCGTGATGCGCTGCTCCATCGCTGCCTCCGAGACCAGGAAAGCACGCGCGATCTGTTTCACGGTGAGGCCCGAGACGATGCGCAGGGCCAGCGCGATCTGCTGTGTCGCCGGCAGCTGCGGATGGCAGCAGACGAACATCAGCCGCAGGATGTCGTCGCGATAATGCGAGCCGTCGAGCCGCTCGGCGAGCGCGCCCTCGGCGTCGTCGAGGTCGGAGATCGCCTGGTCGTCCTCGGGCAGCGGCTGCTGCTTGCGGGTCCGGCGCACCTCGTCGATCGCAGCGTTGCGGCCGACCATGATCAGCCAGGCGGCGGGGTCACGCGGCGGTCCGTTCTGCGGCCAGGTCTTCAGCGCGCGCAGGCAGGCGTTCTGGAAGGCTTCCTCGGCGGTGTCGAGATCGCGGAAATAGCGCAGCAGCGCGCCCACTGCCTGGGGTCGCGCCGAGGTCAGCGCAGTCTCGATCCAGGCGGTGTCGGTGTCGCTCACGTCAGGTTTCCTCCGGGCCGAAACACGCCGACGGGACGCACCTCGTAGGCGCCGCCGGGATTGGCCGCGCCGAGGTCGCGCGCGACGTCGAGCGCGTCGTCGAGGTTCTTGCAATCGACGATGTAGAAGCCGAGCAATTGCTCCTTGGTCTCGGCATAGGGGCCGTCGAGCACCAGCGGCGGATCCTCCTTGCGCAGGGTCGCAGCCGCGGTGGTCGGCAACAGCCGCGCCACCGGTCCGAGCCGGCCCTGCGTCGCGAGCTTCTCCTGCACCACGGCGAGCTTCTTCATCACGGCCTCGTCCTGGTCCTTGCTCCAGGAGCCGACGAAGTCCTCGTCATGATAGCAAAGGATCGCATAAAGCATGGGCAGCACCTTCCCTGAACGCTTGTTTTGAAGACGATGCAGTATGCCCCGCCCCGACAGGGCTGCGGAAAGAATTTGCAAGAATAATCCGGCAGATCGTGCCAAGGAGGGCTTTCGAAAACGGAACCCGACGAGGCACTTCGAATGACCATGGGCACACTGGCCGTCCTGATCAACAGCACGCAGCAGAACTGGCTGCCGGAGCGCTGGAAGGCCCGGTTCGACGCGGTGTGCGGTGGCCGCCGCGTGGTGCTGCTGCCGGATTCCGCCCTCGATCCGGCCGAGGTGCACTATGCCACGGTGTGGAAGCCGGTGCCGGGAGATCTCGCCTCCTTCCCCAATCTGCGGGCGATCTTCAATCTCGGTGCCGGCGTCGATGCGCTGATGGCGGACAAGAGCCTGCCTGACGTGCCGCTGGTCCGCGTCGCCGTGCCCGATCTGACCGGCCGCATGACCGAATATGTGGTGCTGCACGTGCTGATGCATCACCGCCAGGAGCTCTATTTGCGGGACTCGCAGCGCGCCAAGCGCTGGGAGCCGAAATATCAATGGCCGGCGAGCGCCGTGACGGTCGGGGTCATGGGATTGGGCACGCTCGGCGCGGACGCCGCCGACGTGCTGCGGCGGCTCGGCTTCCGGGTCGCCGGCTGGAGCCGCAGCCCCCGCACCATCGAGGGCGTCGAATGCTTCCATGGCGCCGACCAGATCGATGCCTTCCTGCGCAAGACCGACATCCTGGTCTGCCTGCTGCCGCTGACGCCGGAGACGCACGGCATCCTCAACCGCGACGTCTTCGCAAGACTCAACCGCAACGGCCCGCTCGGCGCGCCGGTGCTGATCAATGCCGGCCGCGGCGGCTTGCAGAACGAAGCCGACATCCTCGCCTGCCTCGACGACGGCACGCTGGGCGCCGCCTCGCTCGACGTCTTCGTGCAGGAGCCGCAGCCGGCGGACAGCCGGTTCTGGACCCACCCGAAGGTGGTGCTGACGCCGCACAACGCGGCCGACACCGACGCGGACGCGATCTCGGTCTATGTCGCCGAGCAGATCGCCCGGTTCGAGGCCGGGGGCGCGCTGGAGAACGTGGTGGACCGGACAAGGGGATATTGAGGCGCTAGCTGACTAGAAGAGGCACGCGCGCACCTCATACTCACGGTCGTCCCCGCGAAGGCGGGGACCCATACCGCGTGATCTTTCGATGGTAGGCGGTCGCAGTACCGAACGACGCGTCTTCGCCAAACCTCTCCCTGTGGTTATGGGTCCCCGCGTGCGCGGGGACGACACCGTTTGTGGGGCAGGCAGACCGGCGCTCTGCCCTCTCCCCCTCCCCCCACAACCACCGCGCTCCGGCGGTATCCCGTTCACCCTCTCTTAGCGAGAACTTGATATGCGTTCTTAACCAACGGTCAACGAACGAGTCGGACATGCGCACGAGCCTCGGCCTCAGGATGCGGATCACGGTTGCCCTTGCGGTGACGGCGGCGGCGACTGCGTTGTTTGCCGTGCTCGGGGCGATGTGGATCATCGCCGGGATCATCGACCGCGCCGATCAACGCGAGCTGCGCAGCCATTACGATGCCCTGCTGTCGCGGATCGCGGAGGAGTCGCACCGCGCCGCCGCCATGAGCACGGTGGTGGCCGCAATGCCCGCGACGCAGGATGCGATGGCCAAGCAGGACCGCAACGCGCTCATGGCCCTGTTCGGGCCGGTGTTTGCCGCCACCAAATCGGAATACGGTGTCGAGCAGTTCCAGTTCCATGTGGCGCCGGCAACCTCGTTCCTGCGCGTGCATCAACCCGCGAAATTCGGCGATGACCTCTCCGGCTTCCGAAAGACGGTCCTGGTCGCCAATCAGGAGCACAAGGTCGTGGTCGGGCTCGAAGGCGGCGTGGCCGGGCTCGGGATCCGTGGCGTGGTGCCCATCGCGCAAGGGAGCAAGCAACTCGGCACGGTCGAATTCGGCCTGACCTTCGGCCAGTCCTTCCTCGACGATTTCAAGACCAACCGCCACGTCGACATCGCCTTCCATCTTGCCGACGGCTCGGGTTTCAAGCTGTTCGGCGACACGCTGAAGGGCAAGAGCTTCTTCGACGCGGCCGATTATGGCCGGGCCACTGCGGGCAGCTTCACCGTGAAGCAAGCCAGGCTCGACACTACGCCGGTCGCATCGCTGCTCGGACCGATCAAGGACTTCTCCGGAAAGCCGCTCGGCGCCGTCGAATTGGTAATGGACAACGCCGATTACGAAGCCTCGGCCGACCGTGCCTGGCTGCTTGCCATCGGCATCGCCGCGCTCGGCCTCGTGCTCGCCGCGATCGTCGGCTATCTCATTGCCCGCAGCATCTCGCGTCCGATCATCTCCATCACGTCCGTCATGCGCGAGCTTGCCGACGGGCGCACCGACGTCGCCGTTCCCGCAGCCAAGGCGAATGACGAGGTCGGCGCGATGGTGAAGGCGGTCACGGTGTTCCGCGACAACGCCGTGAGATTCAACGCGCTCCAGGCCGAGCAGCTGGAAGCCAAGGCGCAGTCGGAAGCGGAGAAGCGCCGCGCCTTCGCCGCGCTCGCCGACAATTTCGAAGCCAGCATCCGCGACGTCGTCACCACGGTGTCCGCGGCCGCGGTCGAGATGGAGCATACCGCGCGCTCGATGTCGGCCATCGTCGAGCAGTCCCGACAACAAACGCGCGCAGTGTCCTCGGCCTCGACGCTGGCCTCGGAGAACGTGCAGACCGTCGCGGCAGCGGCGGAGGAGCTGTCCTCCTCGATGACCGAGATCAGCCGGCGCCTGGCGCACGCGACCGAGGTGGTCGGCCAGGCCGCCAGCGACGGCCGGCAGTCGAATGCGCGCGTGCAGAGCCTTGCGGAAGCCGCACAGAAGATCGGCGACGTCGTCTCCTTCATCAACGGCATCGCCGGCCAGACCAATCTGCTCGCGCTGAATGCGACGATCGAAGCGGCGCGCGCCGGCGAGGCCGGCCGCGGCTTTGCCGTGGTCGCTTCCGAGGTCAAGGCACTCGCAACCCAGACCGCGAAGGCGACCGAAGAGATCGGCGCTCAGGTCACGGCGGTGCAGGGCGAGACCACGGGCGCGGTGGACGGCATCCAGTCGATCTGTGCGACGATCCAGCAAGTCGATGAGATCTCCGCCGCGATCGCCGCTGCCGTCGGCCAGCAGGGCACTGCGACGCAGGAGATCGCGAAGAACGTCCAGCAGGCCGCCGCCCGCACCGGCGAGGTCTCGCAAAACATCTCGGGTGTCACGGCCGGCATCGCCGCGACGGGCACGGCGGCGGAGGAAGTGCTGGGTTCGGCGGTCGAGCTGTCGAAACAGTCGCAGCGGCTGCGGGACGAGGTGGACCGCTTCCTCGCGCAGATCCGCGCGGCGTAATTGGACGCGGGATCGCGCCCCCTGCTAGCTGTCGTCCCTGCGAACGCAGGGACCCATAATCCCAGGGAGCAGCCGCGGCGCGAGATGGCAACTCAGAGTCTTCGCCAAACTTCTGCTGCGGCGTATGGGTCCCGGATCTGCGCTTACGCTTGTCCGGGACGACAGCTTACGCTTTGACTCCCAGCATCACGTCGATCGCGCCCTTGACGATCGCCTCCAGCTCCTTGCGTGACACGCGCGCGCGGGAGCGGATGGCGATGCTGTGCACGGTGGCCGAGGCGAGCTGGGCAAGCACGACCGGATCGGCGCTCTCCGGCAACTCGCCCTTCTCCTTGGCGCGGCGGAAGCAGCTCGCAAAAGCCTTGTCGAGCTCGGTGAGACCGTCGAGCACCATGGCGCGGATGTCGGGATCACCAACGGCTTCCGACGCCGCGGTCACCACCGTGAAACAGCCGCGCGGACCGGTCTCACCCGACAGATAGATGTTCAGCGCGGAAGCGAAGATGCGCTCCAGCCGCTGGCGCACCGGCATTTCCTCGCGAAAGATCGCCGCCATGGAGGCCCGCGCCTCCTCGCGGTAGCGCTGATAGCTCTTGATGTAGAGCTCGCGCTTGTCGCCGAAGGCGCCATAGAGGCTCGGGCGGTTCATGCCGGTCGCCTCGCTCAAATCGTCGAGCGACGTCGCGGCAAAGCCCTGCTTGCGGAACAGGTCGAGCGCCTTGCCGAGCGCGACCTCCGGCTCGTAGGCGCGGGGGCGGCCCCGGCGCTTCGGTTCGCCGCGGCGCTCGGGCTGACTTGCAGCAGCTGGCGGTTTTGATTTTTGTACCATTTCGCAAAATAATCCTTGACCGACCCCATATTATGCAAGACAGTACAAAAATCAATCTGGCCAGGTTGAGCGACACAAAGAGGAATTTGCCCAAGGAGGCTACAGATGGATCTCTATTTCTCGCCGCTCGCCTGCTCCATGGCGACGCGCGTCGCGCTGTATGAAGCCGGCGCCGAGGCGAACTATCTCGAGGTCGACCCGCCGACCAAGACCGTGCTGAACGACGGCTCCGACTTCCGCGCCGTCAATCCGATCGGCCTGGTGCCGACGCTGCGCACCGACGACGGCGTGGTTCTGACCGAGAACGCGGCGATCCTGCAATACGTCGCCGATCGCTTTCCGGAATCGGGGCTCGGCGCCGCGGAGGGCATCGATCGGACGCGGCTGCATCAATGGCTCTGCTTCATCGGCACCGAGCTGCACAAGGGTCTCTTCATCCCCGTGCTCGACCGCAAGGCGCCGCAGGAAACCAAGGCCTATGCGCTGGAGAAGAACCTGTCGCGGCTCGACTATCTCGACAATTACCTGAAGGGCCGCGAGTTCCTGCTCGACCATTTCAGCGTGGCGGATGCTTACCTCGTCACCGTCATCAACTGGACCATGGCGACGCCGCCGATCGAGCTTGCGAAATGGCCGAACGTGAAGGCCTATTACGATCGTCTGCGCCAGCGACCCTCAGTCGCGAAGGCGGTCGCCGAGGAGTTCGAGCTGTACAAGGCCGAACTCGCCCGCAAAAAGGCCGCGGCGTAAGCCGGACCGAACACCTCACGACGCTGTCGATCAAATCGTTGTCCCCCGAGGAGGGGACAACGATTTGTCTTCGTTCAGGCGGCCCTGACACCATCCAGGAAGCGTCCGACTTCCGCGCGAAGCCGGTTGCTGTCGCTCGAAAGCGCCTGCGCTGCGTTGAGGACCTGCGCCGAGGCGGATCCAGTTGCGGTCGCACCATGCTGGACGTCCGTGATGTTCGACGAGACCTGATGCGTGCCTTGAGCAGCCTGCTGGACGTTGCGCGCGATCTCCTGCGTCGCCGCGCCCTGCTCCTCGACGGCCGCCGCGATGGTCGACGAGATCTCCGACAAGGACTTGATCGTGCTGCCGATCACCTTGATGGCGTTGACCGAGTCCTGGGTCGCGCCCTGAATGCCGGCGATCTGCTGCGAAATCTCGCCGGTGGCCTTGGCGGTCTGCTCGGCGAGCGCCTTCACTTCAGAGGCCACGACGGCAAAGCCGCGACCGGCTTCGCCCGCCCGCGCCGCCTCGATCGTCGCGTTCAATGCGAGAAGGTTGGTCTGGCCGGCGATCGTGTTGATGAGCTCCACCACGTCGCCGATGCGTGCGGCCGCCGTGGCGAGCTCACCGACCTTTTGATCGGTGAGGCGCGCCTGCTCGACGGCTTCATTGGCCATCCGCGCCGATTCCTGAACCTGCCGGCCGATTTCGTTGACGGAAGACGACAGCTCCTCGGTCGCACTCGCCACCGATTGCACGTTGGTGGAGGCCTCTTCGGAAGCGGCCGCGACCATCGTTGCAAGCTTTTCTCCGCGCTCGGCGGTCGAGGTCAGCGTGTTCGCCGAGGCCTCGAGCTCGGTCGAGGCCGACGAGACCGTTTCGATGATATCGCCCACCGCGCTCTCGAAATTGCCCGCGAGCTTGATCATCTCCGCCTTGCGCTGCGCGGCGGATCGTCTCTGGGTCGCGCCGAGCTCATCGCGGTCGAAGCGTACGATCGCCTGCAAGGTCTGCAGGTTTCTGAGAGCGACACCGAGCTCATCGTCCCGTTCGACGATGATGCGATTGTCGAGCTTGCCGCCGTTGACACTGAGCATGGCATCATTGAGCCGCTGGAGCGGGCGAACGATGGCTCGAATGGTTTGACGGCTCAGAAGCCCGGAAACGGCGACGCTCACCGCCAAAAGGGCGAAGGCGATGCCGACGAGCCAGCCGTATTCGTAGGTGGCCGCGTCATATTCCGCCTTGGCTTCCCTGATTTGAATCGCCACCAGCTTGTCGAGATCGGCCTTGGCCGCGTCGTAAAGCTCGCGAGCCGGCCCCGCGAGGGCGGCAGCGAGCTCCACGTACTTCTGCTGCGCGAGAAGCGATAGCGCCGGCTTCAATCCCTTCTCGACATAGTTCATGCGCTTGGGCGTGAAGGTGTCGGCGACACCCTTTTCTTCCGGCGTGAGATAGGTCGCCATGTATTCGGCCCAGGTCCTGCCGACCTTTTCCAGATTGGCGCTGACCCTGGCCGTGACATCGCCGACGGGCTTTCCGGCCCCTCCGTTGGACGCAGCTTCGAAGAGCAACGCCGTGTTGTCCCTCATTCGGTCATTGATCTCGAACAGCTGCGCGAGCGGCACCGCCCGGTCCTCGTAGATCGACTTCATCCTGATGTTGCTTTCGCGCGTGCCCAGCAGACCCGCGCCTCCGAGCGCCAGGAGAAACATCAAGAGCACTGCGACCAGCGTGACGAGGCGCGCATTCAGCGTGCCGTTGAAGACCGAGAATCGATCGAGCAGCGAGCGCCGGCGAAGCACTCCGGCATCCAACCGATAGTCGTGCGGCTTGTTCTCGCGGATCTTCGCATACACCAGCTCCGCTTCGGCGCGCTGGTCGGCGGGCAGCTTGGTGCGGATGGAGCTGTATCCGACGATCTGTCCGTTCTCGCGAATGGGCGAGGCGGTCGCCAGCACCCAGTAGAAGTCGCCATTCTTGCGCCGGTTCTTCACGGCTCCGGACCACGGCTGGCCCTGCTGCAGCGTCGCCCACAAATTTTCGAAGGCCGCGGACGGCATGTCCGGATGGCGGATGATGTTGTGAGGCTGGCCCATCAACTCCGCCTCGGAGAATCCCGACGCCTCGACAAACTGATCGTTGAAGTAGGTCAGCTTCCCTTTCATATCCGTGCGGGAGACGATGAGCGTATCGTCGGTAATCGGATATTCGACGGCGGTGACCGGAAGATTGGTCCGCATGGGAACCTCCAGAATGGCATTCGCAAAAATCGAACCTGTGAACTTCAGGTAAGCGCCGAAGCATTTAATTTGCCTAAATCCAGAGCATCGATCCGACCAGTAGAATTACGCTTGTGTCCCGGTTTTCGGCAAAAGCGCATCCAATGCGGGAGAGTGCGAAAGCGAAGCAACCGCTGGATGGTCGAGGCCTGCCTCGCGGCGTCACACGCATTCGCGTGTGCCGCGCCGCAACTTGATCGCACGAACGTTGCAGCCGCTTCTCGTTCGCAGCTAGCGCACAGCACGCGCGGTACGATTGTGACGATGCCGTACCATGGGTCGCGAAGCGAATCCGTCGACGCTTCTTGCTCCTCGAGCGTGATCGACTTCGCAAGTGCTCTACGCATCCTACGACATCGCAGACATGCCTTCGCATCCTCGCGGCTTGTTTCGCCCGAGCCTTGCTGGTCTGTTCCGCCCTTATCTCAAGCAAGGGCGCAGGGAAGGCCGGGCGCCGGCTGGCACCCGAAGTCCCGCGTGTGCGAAAGAAACGCGCACGGGGTGGACGACAGGTGATGCCGGTCGCCCGGCCTTCCCTGCGCGATGGTTTTCACGGTGTCCTTCGTGCTCTCCTCGGGGAGCGTTGCACTATTGCCCCCGTCGCCTTGCGGTTTCAGATGCGCGCACCGGTTGGCCGCCACATCACCGCAAAACTTGACGCCAGAACCCCGGGCGTCAGGACCACACGACTTCTCCGTCCGCGCACGTCATCGCTGGGTCCTCCACGGCTGGCGTGCGCTCACCGTCGAGGCCATTCGAAGACGCTGTCAGCGCCGTGTCGTATCGCGCCTGAAGCTGCTCACGAGTTTCCCCGCCCTGCAGCACCATCACGCGCCGACGCCGTCGCGGCCACCGCATCCCGGCCCGCGTCTCGTGACGATCGCGAAACGCCCCTTGTGGCGGGCGGGATGTGTCGGCTTGTACGGCAAAACCGAACTTCTGTAAATTCGAATATTTTTGCGAAGGCGTATCGACCCAGTACTGGGGTGTTTTGCCCGTCGGGCAGCACAACCAATTGTAGGTGAGATCGGCCAGAGCCCGCGGCGAACACGACTGCGTGAACTGCCGGCCCCAAGAATCAAGCGGTTCTCAAGAAAAACAGGAGCCGGTCCGAAGACTTCGGCGAAGCCGGAACCGGCATCCCGGCCTAAAGACGATGTCGTTTGCCGTCGCCCCGGCATCGCGAAAGCGAAACGATACCGCCGCACGGCCCATTTCGATCACGCAAAGCGAGAAGCGCATATGGCTGTCACTGCAAATTTTTCCGCCGGAATTCTCACCATCTTTGGCAATGCCCACAACAACACGGTCACACTGGGCCGCAACGCGGCCGGGACGATCGTCGTCAACCATGGCGCGGTCGCGATCAAAGGCGGCCCCGCCACGGTCGCCAATACCAAATTGATCCAGGCTTTCGGCCTGGACGGCAATGACGTCATCACCATCGACGAAAGCAACGGCGCGATGCCCGCCGCGAACCTGTTCGGCGGCGCCGGCAACGATACGCTGACCGGTGGGTCCGGCGGAGACATGCTGTTCGGCCAGTCCGGCAACGACACGCTGTTCGGCAAGGGCGGCAACGACCTCCTGTTCGGCGGCTCCGGCAATGATGTGCTGGTCGGCGGCGACGGCAATGACCAGATGTTCGGCGAAGCCGGCAACGATCGCATGATCTGGAATCCCGGCGACGACAGCGACCTCATGGAAGGCGGCGAAGGCATCGATACCGCCGAGGTGAACGGCGGCAACGGCAGCGAGACGTTTGCCATCACCGCGAACGGCGCGCGCGTGCGCTTCGATCGCGTCGATCCGGCACCGTTCTCGCTGGACATCGGCACCACCGAGAACCTCGTGGTCCACGCCGGTGGCGGCGACGACATGATCACCGCGACTGGCAATCTCGCCGCGCTCATCACCCTGACGCTCGACGGCGGCGCCGGCAACGACACCATTCTCGGCGGCAACGGCGCGGACCTGCTGCTCGGCGGCGACGGCAACGATTTCATCGACGGCAACCAGGGCAACGACACCGCCCTGCTCGGCGCCGGCAACGACACCTTCCAGTGGGATCCCGGCGACGGCAGCGACAAGGTCGACGGCCAGGCCGGCACCGACACCCTGCTGTTCAACGGCTCGAACATCGCCGAGCACATCGTCGTGTCCGCGGCAAATGGCGGCCGCACGCAGCTCACCCGCGACATCGCCAACATCACGATGGACCTCGACAGCATCGAGACCATCACCATCAACGCGCGCGGCGGCAGCGACAACATCGTCGTCGACAATCTGGCGGGCACCGACGTCAGGCAGGTCAATATCGATCTCGGGTCGGCCGGGGCCGGCGACGGCGCGGCTGATACGGTGACGCTGGTGGGCACCAACGGCGCCAATGCGATCGAGATCTCGGGCACCGGCACGTCGGTCGCGGTCACGGGCCTGCCGGCCTCTGTCGCCATCATCAATGCGGAAGGCGCCAACGACGCGCTCCTCGTCGAAGGCCTCGGTGGCAACGACACGATCTCGGCGGCCATGCTTGCGGCCGGAATCGTGCACCTGACGATCGACGGCGGTGCCGGCAACGACACCATCTTCGGCAGCGCCGGCAACGACACGCTGCTCGGCGGCGACGGCAACGATTTCGTCGACGGCAATCAGGGTAACGACACCGCGCTGCTGGGCGCCGGCAACGATGTCTTCCAGTGGAATCCCGGCGACGGCAGCGACACGGTCGAGGGCGGCACCGGCGTCGACACGCTGCGGTTCTTCGGCGCCAGCATTGCGGAAACCATGTCCGTCGTGGCGAACGGCGATCGCGCTTTGCTGACGCGCGACGTCGCCAACATCACCATGGATCTGCACGGGGTCGAGCACGTCGATATCCATGCGCTCGGCGGCGCCGATCATGTCACGGTGGCCGATCTGACCGCGACCGACGTCACGCGCGTGAACATCGACCTCGCCGGTCCGGCCGGGACGCCCGACGGCGCCGTCGACACCGTGGCCGTGGACGCGACGCAGGGCGCCGACACGTTCGGCGTCAGCGGCAATGCCGGCGGCGTGACGGTGTTCGGCCTGCATGCGGCCACCCATCTGACCGGAATGGACGCAACCGATCAGCTGACGCTCAATGGCCTTGCCGGCGACGATGTCATCGACGCCAGCGGCCTCGCTGCCGGCGTGCTGCAGCTGACGATCAATGGCGGCATCGGCAACGACACCATCCGCGGCAGCCAGGGCGACGACCTGATCAGCGGCGGCGACGGCAACGACGTCGCATTGATGGGTGCCGGCAACGACACCTTCGTCTGGAACCCCGGCGACGACAACGACACGATCGAGGGCCAGGCCGGCAGCGACACGTTGCTGTTCAACGGCGCCAACATCGCCGAAACCATCAACATCTTCGCCAACGGCGCGCGCGCCGAGCTGACGCGCGACGTCGCGAACATCACGATGGACACGGGCGGCGTCGAGACGATCGCGTTCAATGCCCGCGGCGGCGCCGACAAGATCACCGTCGGCGACATGACCGGCACCGACGTGACAGAGGTGAAGATCGACCTCGGTGGCGTCCCCGGCACCCCGGGCGGCGACGGTGCGGCCGACAACATCGTGATCAATGGCACTGCTGGCGGCGACGTCATCACGCTGTCGCTCGACAGCCACGGCGCGCTGGTGATCGACGGACTGGCGAGCCAGGTCGTGATCGAGAATTTCGACTTCAACGACACCATCACCATCAACGGTTTCGGCGGCGACGACGTGATCGAAGCCTCAGGCGTCGGTCCCGGCGGGCCACACCTCGTTCTCGACGGCGGTGGCGGCGATGACGTGCTCATCGGCAGCGCGGGCAACGACACGCTGCTCGGCGAATTCGGCGACGACGTGCTGATCGGCGGCGGCGGCCTCGACGTGCTGGACGGAGGTCCCGGCGACAACGTCGTGATTCAGTCGCTGCTCGCCCATGCGAACCTTCACGCGGGCACGCTGGTCTGAGCACGCGAAGGCGGCGCCGCTCCGCAGGAGAATGGAGGGCGCCGCCAGGAGCATGCGGCGCTCAGGTCAACTCTCTTGGTCCGCCCGGTGTTTCGATGCGGGCGCGATAGCGCGGCTTCGGTCCCTGCACGATGTCGGGCGGCCGGTCTATGGTCAACGCGCGGTACAGCGTCTCGAGGGCGGCAGGCTCCGGATGCTCGAGCGTGAAGGATTTCAGCCGCGCGCCGAGATCGGCGATCGCGGCCATCGAGCGGGGCTTGCCGCGCCTGTCGATGATCGAGGGAGCCGCGCCATCGAGCGGAAGCGACCCGTCGTTCGGAATGGCGAAGTCGAACGCAGGATCGCTCGTGGGAAGCGGAACCTTGGCGCCGAAGAGATCGCCGTGGCGGGCGATGATCGCGTCGATCATGTCGGTTCGCGCGACCCAGCCGCGCAGGCGGCGACCCTCGTCCCAATCGGACCTGACCTGTTTCTGGTCATCGAGGCCGAACCAGCGCGGACGGCCCGGCGCAGCGGCGTCGGGATCGAGCGCCACGATCTCGAGATAGACCGTGTCACCGAGCTGAAGTAGATGATTGTGGGTGCCCATATAGGCATGGCGCTGCCCGAACGGGACATCGAGATCGAGGCAGTTCCGAACGTGAAGCACGCCTTCGGCCAGGTTCGGAGCGACGACCGTGATATGATCGAGCTTCAGCATCGTCCAGGATTCCGCGTCGATGTTGCGTCATCATGCGGGCATCCTTTCCGGC
Organism: uncultured Bradyrhizobium sp.; assembly: GCF_936943645.1. Taxonomy (GTDB): domain Bacteria; phylum Pseudomonadota; class Alphaproteobacteria; order Rhizobiales; family Xanthobacteraceae; genus Bradyrhizobium. The sequence continues at coordinate 126,585 of NZ_CAKZJO010000052.1, forward strand.
TTGCAACGTCAACGCCCATCCGCCTGGGAGGCAGCGTGACCTGGTGACGCCGTCCTATGGCTGGCCCAACGCATCCGCGCTGCGCTTCGCCGCGACGACAATGAGGCCGTCAGTTCGGACAGGGTTGTCCGGCGGCGCCCCATCGGGCCACGTCCCTGACGTGATCCTCGAATGTGCCCGGCGGCGTCGAACGCCCGGCTCCGGGCGCCCAGCCCCGCGGAATGAAGCCGTTCAGCGAGGCATCGTGCCGCAAATGCTCCACGAGGCCTGCGGCATCGCGACCGCCATTGCGCTTGGGATCCTTCATCTGCGCGCAGATTTCGGCGCCGCTCTTGCCGAACCAGATGAAGGCCACCGGTGCGAGCTGCCAGTCGATGCCGGCGCGCGGCGGCGCGGGTGCCGGCTCATTGGCCTGGGTCGAGGTCATGTGACAGGTCGAGCACGGGATCGCCTCCGCGCCGATACGACTTTCGCCGCCGTGGATGTTCATGCCGTGCACGCGCGGCTTGGTCTCACCGGCCGGCGTCCATATCGGGATGGCCTTGGCGTCGACGTGACAGTTGGCGCAACGCGGATGGGTCACGACGGCTTCGATCCGCTTCCAAGCCTCCAGTCCCTCGGCGCGACTGACGCTTCCCGCGGGCAGCACGTCCTTGGCGGCCTCGTCCTTGGCTGCGACGATCCCCGTGAGGACCGCAATCGACGAAGCGGCGAGCACGGTCGCAATCAGATATCTCGTCATCATGCGTCCTCACACAAAATCGATGAACTTGTTGAAAGGCATCTCGCGGATACGCTTGCCGGTCGCAGCAAATATCGCGTTCGCAAGCGCGGGAGCCGCCGGCGGCACCGGCGGCTCGCCGACGCCCCTCACCTTGGGATCGTTCTCGAGCCCGCGCACCTCGATGACGGGACATTGATAGATCCGCATGGCCTCGTGGTGGTTGTAATTGGTCTGCTGCACCGCGCCCTTTGCGTAAGTGAGCTCGCAGTTGATGGCGTGGCCGAGCCCCCAGACGACACCGCCCTGCACCTGGTTCTCGAAGTTGACGGGATCGACGATCTTGCCGACATCGACCGCGACCCAGACCTTGTCGATCCTGATGCCTGCTTGGGTCGCCGTCACCTCGACGACCTCGGCCGTCGGCGTCCCGAAGGACTCGACGAAGGCAACGCCCCGGCCTCGGCCGTTGCCGAGCGGTCCCTTCCAGTCCGACATCTCCGCAAGCGTCTCCAGCAGCTTGCGGTAGTGTGGCACGGCGCACATCTCGATCCGCGCCTTCATCGGATCGAGGCTCGCCGCATGGATCATCTCGTCGATGAAGCTTTCGGTGAAGAAACCGGCGGTCGAAGCCCCGACCGAGCGCCATGTGGTGCTCGGCGACAATCCTTGCGCCTCGTAAGTCGTGGCACGGAAATTGGGGATGTCGTAATAGACATTCCAGAGTCCGGCCGCCAATTGCGCGTCGGGATCCTTCGAGGCGGCGCCCGAACGTTCGAGCAGCCCCTTGAGCGGCGCCGTCGAGGCCAGCTGCAGATCAGCCGCGACGATCTTGCCCTTGTCGATGCTGCCCCTGTGCCGGGCGATCGCGATCTGGCGCGGAATGTCCTGGAGGAAATCCTCCTCGCGCGAAAACACCAGCTTGATCGGCGTTCCCCGCATCTGGTTTGCGATCTCGGCAAGGACGCGCACGTTCTCGTATTCGAGACGATGGCCGAAACTTCCGCCGGTCCACTGATTGTGGAAGGTGACCTGTTCCGGCTTCAGGCCGATCGCCGTCGCCGCGACATGCTGCACGAATTGAGGGCTCTGGTGGCCGACCCAGATTTCCATTCCCTTGTCGGTGACGAGGCCGATGCCGTTGAGCGGCTCGAGCGGCTGATGCGCGACATAGGGCGCGCGATACTCGGCCTCGATACGCGTGCCCGTCTTCAGGCCCGCCTCGACGTCGCCGATCTTGCGCCATTCCTTGCCGAGAAATTCCGGCTTGAAGGAGGATTCCAGAACCTTCCAGTGATCGGCCTGCTCGGCGGGATACGCCGACGGCGCCCATTCGCAGGCGATCGCCTCGACCGCCTTGATCGCATACCAGCTGTTGGTGGCGATCACCGCAACGCCGTTCTTGATCTCGACGATCTTCTTGACGCCCGGCATCGCCTTCGCCCTGGTGGCGTCGTATGATTTCAGCGGCTGTCCCTTGGCCGGGTTCAGCTTGACGGAGGCGTACAGCATGCCGTCCATCTTCATGTCGATGCCGAACTTCAGCTCGCCCATCACCTTCTCGCGCACGTCAAGGCGCATCATCGGCTTGCCAATCAAGCGCCAGGTGGAGGGATCGCGCGTCTGCGCATCGAGCACCGGGGGAATTTTCGCGGCTTCCGCCGCGAGCTCGACATAGGGAATCTTGTGGCCGTCGGGGAGGATCACGTGCCCGGATTGGGTGCGGATGTCGGCCACCGCGACGCCCGAACGTTTGGCGGCGGCGGCCTTCAACGTCTCACGCGCCACGGCCCCGGCTGTGCGCAGCTTCTCATAGGTGTCGGGGATCGTGCTCGAGCCGCCCGTCATCTGCATGCCGGACTTTCGAAGACCTTCCAGCGCCGCGGCGCGACCCGCTTCGGCCGCGGGGCTCTGATCCGAGGCGAGGAACGGCGCCAGCTCTTCCTTGAAGCCGGTGTTGAAATAGGCGGGACTGGGACCAGCGAAGCGAACTTCGAACTGCCCGGGATCGAGGTCCATCTCCTCGGCTATCATGATCGGCTGCACCGAGCCGACGCCCTGACCGATGTCCGCATGCTGGGCGATCAGCGTGATCTTGTCCGGGCTGATCTCGACCCAGGGATTGAACGTCACGGAATTCGGCCCGAGGCCGGCGGTCAAGGGATTGTCGCCGGCGGCCGGTGCGGCCGCTTCAGCACCGCTATAGGAGCCGAAGGCGATTCCGCCGGCCATCGCAGCGGAGCCGAAGACAAACGCGCGGCGCGAAAGGTCCTGCATCTGGCCCATGTCACTTCTCCGCCATCTTCTCGGCTGCAGCCGCATGGATCGCCGCGCGGATGCGCGGATAGGTGCCGCAGCGACAGAGATTTCCCGACATCACCTGATTGATCTGCTCGTCCGTCGGCTTGGATATCTTCGTGAGCAGCGAGATCGCCTGCATGATCTGGCCGGTCTGGCAGTAACCGCATTGCGGAACCTGATGCTCGATCCAGGCCTCGAGCACCGGATGCTGCTCCTTCTTGTCGATGCCTTCCAGCGTGACGACCGACTTGCCGGCGACCTCGCCGATATGCGCCTGACAGGACCGCACCGCCTTGCCGTCGATGTGAACGGTGCAGGCGCCGCATTGCGCGACGCCGCAGCCGTATTTGGGGCTGGTGATGCCGAGCTCGTCACGCAACACCCACAGCAGAGGCATCTCTGCAACCACGTCGACCTGACGCTTGGTCCCGTTTACCGTGAGCTCGATCATGTCGATATACCCTCTCGCGTATCAGGCCATCGCATCAGCACTGCCCGATGCGGTTCGTTCGGTATTTCCAGATCATGCGCGATCATGCGCAATCCCTGCGGAATGCCGCATCGGAGCGATCGGCCTTCACGCCGAGCTCCCCGCAGCACAATTCGCGATACTGCCCCGGCGTGAGACCTGCGGCCTTGCGGAACACGCGCGTGAAATTGGCTTGCGAGCCGAAGCCGAACTCCAGCGCAATCTCGACCAGGGACAAGCGGTTGCACGCCAGTTCTTGCCGCGCGGCCTGGACGCGGCGATCGGTCACGTAACGGTGCGGCGACAATCCGGTCGCCTCGCGAAACAGCCGGGAGAAATGATAGGGGCTGAGGCAAGCCTGCGCCGCCAGATCCTCCAGCCTGATATCGCTGCCAAGAGACGCCTCGATATAGTCCAGCACGCGCTGCAGGCGCCTGGGATCGAGCGCCGGCGACTTGTCGGGCGCGCGCCAGCGGTCGATCGTGTAATTCCCCAGAAGGTGCGCCGCGAGCGCAACTTGGATCCCCTCCACGAACAACGCGTCGGTCGGCTGCCGCGGGCGATGGAGCAGATCGCGCAGCGGCGAGCAGATATGGAAGAGCACCTGGTCGGCCAGACCGTGGGCATAGGCAATCTCGACTCGTGCCGGATCGATATCGAAATCCGCAAGCGCGCTCCGGTCCAGCAGCGCCGGGGGAAGATAGAGATGAAGACATTCCATCCGGTCCGACAATTCGAGATGGCTCTCCTGCGTCCCCACGGGGACGAGGTAGCTCATGCCCGGCCGCGCGAAGCTCTTCTGCACTTCGCCGTTGCCGATCCGGCACACCATTCCGCCGCCTGACAGCACCACGACGATTTCCGTGCAGATTGGAACGGGCGTCGCCTGCCGCCCCGCCTCGAACTTGCGATGCTCGATGGCTAGCCCCGGCCAGTCGCTGGCCGCCGCGAGCTTCTCGCTGTTCTTGTATTTCTGATCTCCATGCGTCACGAGCGCCATCACGATCTCCGCTTCCTTGCGGCGACTCCCGGCCCGGTATCGCAAGCGAGCGATCATTCCATCCGGTGATGAGTTGCAGCCCCGGCCGCTGCCACGCCGATCTCTGAATTTCTCACAAGCCGCATGAGCGAAGTCCAGAGGCGGCGCGGTTAAAAGAGGTAAAAGCCCGGCAAGACAAAGACTTGAAGCCAGGCGCGATCGGCTTCGAAAGCCGAGATCAGCAAGATGCGCCGGTCAACGCGCAGGAATCGGAAATACCGTAGTGCTTGCGTGCGCTAGTGAGGGGCTCATCAGCGGCAATGCGGCCGTATCGAGGATTGGAGCCTGATATGAAGACGCTTATCTCTGCTCTCTCCGCACTCGCCGCAATGTCGATCGCAACGGCCATCCCCGCCGCCGCGGCCGAGAAGACCGTCTCAATCGTCCTGGTCCATGGCGCCTTCGTCGACGGATCGGGCTGGAAGGACACCTACGACGTTCTCTCGAAGGCGGGCTATGAGGTGCTCGTCGTGCAGCAGCCGACGATCTCGCTGCGTGACGATGTCGCGGAGACCGAACGCGTGATCGCCAAGGCGCGGCATCCGGTCATTCTCGTCGGGCATTCCTATGGTGGAATGGTCATCACCGAAGCCGGCGACAACCCGAAGGTTCGCAGCCTGGTCTATCTCGCGGCATATGCGCCCGAGGCCGGCGAGTCGGTCGCTACGCTGTCGGAAGCACCCGTGCCGCCCGGCGAGCACAAGGGTCCGCTGGTCAAGGAGGGCAATTATCTCTTCGTCGAACGCGATAAATTCCCGACCGAGTTCGCCGCCGGTGTCGATCCGGCCACGACCCGCTTCATGGCTGCGGCGCAATTGCCGTTTGGACTGCAGGCGGTGCAGACCAAGGTCGAGCGCGTGGCCTGGAAGACGAAGCCGACCTATTACATGGTGACGATGGAGGATCACATCATCCCTCCGAGCTTGCTGCGCAACATGGCCAAGCGCTCGGGCGCGAAGGTCACGGAGATCAAGAGCAGCCACGCGGTGATGCTGGCGCATCCGCGCGAGGTCGCGGCCTTCATCAGAAGCGCTGACACCTCCGCAACCGACTGAGATCGGCCGCGCCGCGCACGGATGGTCGTGGCTGTCACCCCAGGACTCGCAACATGGCACTCAGGGATATTCTGCCGGGACGGCTTGGTTTCGGTGCAGCGCCGCTCGGCAACATGTTCCGCGACATCCCGGAGCAGGAAGCGCTCGCGACGGTGAATGCTGCCTGGGATGACGGAATCCGCTATTTCGACACCGCGCCGTTCTACGGCGCCGGCCTCGCCGAGATCCGCTTGGGCGCGGCGCTCGCCGGCCGGCCGCGGAACGACTACGTGGTCAGCACCAAGGTCGGCCGCCTGATCCTGGACGAGATCGAAGACGTCGGCGCACGCGACCTCGGCGAGAAGGGCGGCGTCTTCAAATACGGCCGTCCGAACAGGATCGTGAACGATTACTCCGCCGATGCGACGTTGCGTTCGATCGAGGACAGCCTGAAGCGGCTCGGCATCGACCACATCGACATCGCCTTCGTGCACGACGTCGCGCAGGATTTTTACGGCGACGAGTGGCTTTCGGTGTTCGAAAGCGCGCGCAAGGGCGCGTTCAGGACGCTCGACCGGCTGCGCGACGAAGGCGTGATCAAGGCCTGGGGCCTCGGCGTCAACCGGGTCGAACCGATCGAGCTGCTGCTCGCGCTCGAGGAGCCGCGCCCCGACGGCTTCCTGCTCGCGGGCCGCTACACGCTGCTCGATCATGCAAGGGCGCTTCAGCGGGTGGTGCCGATGGTTGCAGAACACGAGCTCGCGATCGTCGTCGGCGGCCCCTACAGTTCGGGCGCGCTGGTCGGCGGCCCGAATTTCGAATATGCGCCGGCACCTGCGGAGATCCTGAGCAAGGTGGCGCGGATCAAGGGCATCGCCGACCGCTACGGCATCAGCATGAAGGCGGCAGGCCTGCAGTTCGCGCTCGCCAACCCCGTGGTCGCGGCCGTCATTCCCGGTGCGAGCCGCCCGGGCCGCATCGCCGAGGATCGCGCAGCGCTCGGGGAAGCCATCCCCGCCGATTTCTGGCGCGAGCTCCGCTCGGAAGGGCTCGTCAGCGCCGCAGCTCCGCTTCCCGCCGCCTGAGGTGTCGCGAGCGCAGCAGATCGATCCCGGTCGGGCACCGCTCAAGCCGGCAGCACAACGCACGCAAAATCCACCGAACCCGACAAGGAGAGCGACATGACAGACGAAGCAGACAACGCCACCGGCATGGGCCGCCGCACCCTGCTCCAGACCGCCGGCGCAGCCGTCGTCACGGGCCTCGTCGCCGGCACGGCAACCGACGCGCAGGCCGCGACGCAGGCCGCGACGCAGGGCGCGAACAGCATGTCGCCGGCCGAGCGCAACGAGGCGCCGCTCGGCGCACGGCTCCAGGGCGTCCAGCATTTCGGGCTGACAGTGCAGAACATGGAGCGGGCCTATCAGTTCTATACGGAAGTGCTCGGCGGCGCCGAGGTGTTCCGCCATGGCGACTTCCAGGGCGACGAGGTGCAGAACACGCTGCTGGCCGACCAGGAAATCGAGGCGAATGCACGCGGGGTCAATCCGCGCACGATCGGCGTTCCCGACCTCAGAAGCGGAGCGCAGAGGCTCGATGTCCGCTTCATCCAGTTCGACAACATGGTGCTCGAACTGCTGCAATATCGTGAGTCCGACCAGCCCATGGGCAGTGCAAAGAGCTTTGCCGAGCCGGTGGAGCACATGAGCCCGGCTTTTCCGCGCATGATGCACATCTGCTTCTACGTTCGCGACGACGTCGACTTCAACAAGTTCATTGCCGACCTCGAAGCCGAATCCGCACGCCGCGGCATGACGCAGGTGAGAGCGAACCGCATCGTCCGCGTGATGACGGAGGCGGACCGCAAGGCCGCGCCCCGCAGCGCCAACACCAACCGGGTGACCGCGGAACCTTCGAACGGCTGGGAGCTGATCTATTGCAAAGGGCCGGAAGGCGAGCAGCTCGAATTCGTCAAGGCGCTCGGCCCCGTCAAGCAGCGCTTCAGCGAGGCCCTGGCAAGGCGACAACAGGCCATCGTGCGCTGATCCCTCAAATGCCGGGCGGCCGGCTGACGCCGGTTGCCCGGCGAAGCGCTCACGATCTCGATGTGAAGGACTTCGTCATGAAAACTTTGCTCCGCAATTCGCTTGGCCTCCTGCTGTTCACCGCCTCGATGACCATGACAGCGGCACCGGTCGTCGCCCAGGAAGCCCCACGCGTGCGCTATCAGGAGATTCCCGAAGGCGCCTATTCGGTGGTGGCCCAGGTGCGCGCCAAGGCCGGGAAAGAGGACGCATTGCGTGCGGCCACGCTTCCCCTGATCGACCTCGTTCGCGGCGATCCCAAGAATCTGGTCTATTTTCTCCAGGAGGATCGCGCCAAGCCCGGTCATTTCATCTTCTACGAGGTCTTCGCCAGCCAAGCCGATTTCGACGCGCATAACGCAATGCCTTATGTGCAGGCATGGTTCGCCAAGCTTCCGGAACTTGCCGATGGCGGCGTCGACGTGATGCGCATGGCGGTTCTTGGCGTGCCCAAGAAATAGCCGGTATCGCAAGAGCGATTTTGTCGCAGCCATTCTGCCGGCAAGTGCGGGCGGCAATCGTGCGAATTCAGAACCACTGACTTCTACAGGTATGCAGCGCATGATAATTACAGACGATCTCTTCGATCGATTGGCAATGATCAATGCAGGCTGCCACCGAGACACGGCAACGGGGCACACGCCGACAGGAACTCACCTACTGCTTCGGGCCGTTTCGACTGGTTCCCCGCCGCCAATTGCTCCTGCTCGACGGACGCCCCGTCAAATTGGGCGGGCGCGCATTCGAGCTCCTGCAATTGCTGGTGCAGCGCCGCGGCGAGCTGGTCAGCAAGAATGAGCTGATGGCGGCGGCCTGGCCAGGCACCTTCCTTCACGACAGCAATCTCAAGGTCAACATGTGGAGCCTGCGGCGTTCGCTGGGCGATACCCAGACCGAGCCCGTCTACATCGCGACCGTGGCACGCCGCGGCTACAAGTTCATCGCGGACGTGCAAATCAGCATGGGCGAGATCGGGGACGATCCTGCGCTCACCGAGCCAGGCCCATCGTCCCGGCTGCCATTGTTGCGCGGCATCGTCGGTCGTGAAGCGGAAATCGTCGAAATCGCCGAACTGTTGGCCGACGACAGGCACGTGACCCTGGCCGGCACAGGAGGAATCGGCAAGACGACGGTTGCCGTTGCGGTCGCCCAGGCGTTTGCGCCACGGTGCCGCGACGGCGTCTGCTTCGTCGATCTCGCCACCATTTCCGATCCGACGCTGTTCGGCGCGGCGCTGGTGACGGCACTGGGCATCAGAGGCAATACGGACAACGCTCTTGCGGCGGCCCTCGACTATCTGAGGCCGCGGCAGATGCTGCTCATTCTCGACAATTGTGAGCATGTGCTGCCCGCCGCCACGATCTTCGCCGGCAGGTTCCTGAGTGACACATCGCCGTCCAGGCTGCTGGCGACGAGCCGGGAACCGCTCGGCACCGCCACCGAGCATGTCGTGCGGCTTGGCTCGCTGTCCTCACCCAGGCCCGGCCTCGCCCTCACCGTCGATCATGCCGTCAGGTTTCCGGCGGTGCAGCTGTTCGTCCGCCGCGCCGCCGAATGGTCGGACTACCGGTTCGTCGACGATGATTGCGAGGCCGTCGCCGCGATCTGCCACGCGCTCGGCGGCCTTCCGCTGGCCATTGAACTGGCGGCTGCCCAGATCGGCAGATTCAATCCTCGCGAACTGGTCGCGATGCTCGATCAGAAGCTGGGTTTTCGAGCCTCGAGCGCCGAGGGCACGCCGCCGCGCCATGAGACCCTGATGGCGACGATCGACTGGAGCTTCCGGCTGCTGTCGCAGAAGGAGGCAAGGCTGTTCAGTCTGCTGTCGGTGTTCAGCGACGCCTTTGCCGCCGAGGATGCGGCTTTCGTGGCGGAAGCGGCAGGGCTCGCGCCGATCGACGTCGTCACCGGCCTCGGCAGTCTCGTCGCCAAATCGCTCCTGAGCGCGCAGGCCCGCGGAGCGCACCTTCGCTACCGGCTGCTCGACAGTACACGCCGCTATGCAGTCGAGCGCCGCCAGGCCGACCCCGCCTGCAGTCAGGCGCTGCGCCGCCATGCGGAGCGTATGCTTGCGCTGTTCGAACAGTCCGAGGAGGAGTGGAACTGGCGCGAGCCGGCCGACTGGACGGAGCGCTACCTTGGACGCATCGCGGATTTGCGCGCGGCTCTTTCCTGGGCGCTCGGCGAGGAAGGCGATCCCGTCCTCGGAATCAGGCTCACGGTTGCAGCGATCACCTTGTGGTCGGAAACCTTCATCCTGTCGGAAGCGCAAGCGCGGTTGGAGGACGCCCTCGCCTTGGCCAAGATCGTCGCGTGCGACGATCTGTCGAAGGCAAAGCTTGCCTGTGCCCTTGGATGGAGCCTGTTCTACGCCCGCAAGATGTCGAATGAGAACGAGGTTGCCTGGCTCGATGCGATCGACTTTGCAAGGCGCGCCGGCAACGTCGAGTATCGGCAGCGCACGCTGGTGGGCTTTGCCTTTTACCTGTTGCAGATCGGTCAGGTGCCGCGCGCCATAACCCATCTCGAGGAGGCCACCTCGCTGGCTGACCGGGACCCCGACCTGACGGCAACGTCCGAAGCCGATCGTGCGCTGGCGTGGGCTCACGCCTTCGCAGGTGAGTTGCGCAAAAGCCGGCCGGTGCTGGATCGTCTCGCGGCAACCTATTCGTTGGCCGCGGGCCGTTCGCGCAAGGATGCGAATGAGGTCTATCGGTTCATCACCGTCCGCTTCAACCTGCCCTTCGTGGCGTGGATGCAAGGGCAGCCCGAGCACGCGGCGAGGCTCGCCCGCGACGCCGTCGATGCCGCGGACCGCAGCGGCCATTGGGTGTCGCAATCGAACGCATTCGGGCTTGCCGCACTTCCCATCGCGCTCGAAACCGGCAATCTGGACGCGCTCGAAAGCTATACGATGCGGCTGCGTCGCAACCTGGAACGTGAGCGCATCTCGCGTTGGGTTCCGGTCGAGCGCTATTTCTCTGCCTGCCTTCGCGACCTGCGCGGCGATCCCCGCGCCGTGGAGGATATTCGCGCCGCGATCGACGAGCTGATCGAATGTCGCTTCCTGATGCGGATCGGCAGCTACCTCGCGGTCCTCGCCCGCGCTTATCTGCGACAGGGGCGGATCGTGGAGGCGCGCGAAGCCATCGCGCGGGCGATCGACCATCAGGAACGCCAGGGCGAGCGCTGGTGCCGCTCGGAACTTCAGCGGATCGACGCAGCGGTCCTTCTTCACGCCGGCGAGCCGCTGCGTGCCGAAAAGCGGTTGCAGCAGGCGCTCGCCGAAGCCCGCGCCATCGGCGCGATGACCTTCGCCTTGCGCATCTCCAACGACCTCGCCGCACACTGGATGGCGACCGACCGCAGGCCCAGGGCCGTGCGACTGCTCGCTCCGATTTACGACGAGTTCACCGAAGGTTTCGAGACGCCGGATCTGGTTGCCGCATCGCGTCTGTTGCAGCGCATGCGGCCGGCGCCGAGCGGCTGCGGCCATTTCCGCCCGGCGGCGCCGGTGCACGCTCGCGGTGCATAGCAGGCCTACCGCCGTGCTCATCGCGCGCGCTTTACGCTTCCCGGGATTCCTGATCCTCTCTCCCCCAACCGGCCGGATCAACCGGCCAAGCCTTGAGAGTGGAGAGAGACGCCATGAAGCTCGGCACCGCCATTGCGGAAATCATGCGGCGCGAGGGAATCGAGATCCTCTGCGGCTATCCCGTCAACCATCTGATCGAGCATGCGGCCAAGGCCGAGATCCGCCCCGTGATGGTGCGGCAGGAGCGCGTCGGCATCCACATGGCGGATGCGATCTCACGCGTGACGTCGGGGCGCTCGATCGGCGCGTTCTGCATGCAGCATGGGCCGGGCGCGGAGAACGCGATGGGCGGCGTCGCGCAGTGCTTTGGCGAATCCGTGCCCGTGCTGGTGCTGCCGATGGGCTATCAGCGGAGGCTTGCGCATATCGAGCCGAACTTCAATTCCAGCGAGGCGATGAAGCCTTTCTCGAAATCATCCGAGCCGATCATCCTGGCCGCCGAGGTCGCCAACATCTTCCGCCGCGCCTTCACCAAGCTGAAAAACGGCCGCGGCGGGCCTGTGATCGTCGAAATTCCCTCCGACATGTGGAACGAGGAGGTGCCGGAGCCGCTGAACTACACGCCGGTGCTGCGCACGCGCTACGGCGCCGACCCTGTTCACGTGAAGGAAGCAGCCGCCCTGCTCGTCAACGCCAAGCGTGCGGTGATCTATGCCGGCCAGGGCGTGCACTACGCGCAGGCCTGGCCGCAATTGAAGCGGCTCGCGGAGCGGCTGGCGATCCCCGTCACCACCAGCCTTGGCGGCAAATCCGCCTTCCCGGAAACCCATCCGCTCTCGCTCGGCTCCGGCGGCCTTGCGGTGCCGCGCGCTGTGCCGAAATTCCTGACTGATGCCGACGTCATCCTCGGCATCGGCTGCTCGTTCACGGAAACGAACTTCGGCATCGCGATGCCGAAGGGCAAGACCATCATCCATTCCACGCTCGATCCCAATCATCTCAACAAGGACGTCGAGGCAAAGATCGGCCTCGTCGGCGATGCCGGCCTGGTGCTCGATGCGCTGCTGGAGGAGATCGGCAAGACCGTCACCGCGGATCGCGATGCCTCCGCCGTCGCGGCCGAGATCGCCGCCTCGCACAAGGAGTGGCTGGCGAAATGGATGCCGAAGCTCACCAGCAACGATGCACCCCTGAGCCCCTATCGCGTGCTGTGGGACTTGCAGCACACCGTCGACATCGACAACACCATCATCACGCACGATGCCGGCAGTCCGCGCGACCAGCTCTCGCCGTTCTGGAAGTCGACACAACCCCTCACCTATCTCGGCTGGGGCAAGACGACGCAGCTCGGCTACGGCCTTGGGCTTGCCATGGGCGCGAAGCTGGCGAAGCCCGACAAGCTCTGCATCAATGTCTGGGGCGATGCGGCGATCGGCTTCACCGGCATGGATTTCGAGACCGCGGTACGCGAGCGCATTCCGATCATGTCGATCCTTTTGAACAATTTCTCGATGGCGATCGAATTGAAGGTGATGCCGATCTCGACCGAGAAATATCGCTCCACCGACATCTCCGGCGACTACGCCGCCATGGCGCGCGCCTTCGGCGGCCATGGCGAGCGGGTGACGCGGCCGGAAGATATCATCCCCGCAATCAGGCGCGGCATCCAGAAGACCAAGGAAGGCATTCCGGTGCTGCTGGAGTTCATCACCAGCAAGGAGACTGAAGTGTCCCGGCCCGGCACGTGAGGCAAGCCGGACGCTGGCTCCGGCCGCAGGGGATGTGATAATCCGGCCTGGTGCTGCGCCTGTCGTGGCATCAAGCCGGATTGCAGATGACCAACCCTCCGAAGAATATCGCCGACGAACTCGCAGCCGAGAATGCGCGGCTGCGCAGTGAGCTCGCGATTGCGCGGGACCGCCAAAGCGCCAGCGCCGAGATCCTGCGCACCATCGCGGCCTCGCCCTCCGATGCCCGGCCGGTGTTCTCGGCGATTGCGTCCAGTTCCAGGCGACTGCTCGGCGGCTTCTCCGCCACGGTGCTCCAGTTCATCGGCGATGAGCTACATCTCGTCGCCTATACGCCGACCAGCCCGGAGGCCGACGAAGGGCTGAAGGCGTCGTTCCCGCGCAAGATCTCCGAGTTTCCGACCTTTGCGCTGGTGCGCGGCGGCGAGACTATCCAGTTTCCCGACAGCGAGGCCGCTGACGTCCCGCAGCTGAACCGCGAGCTGGCGCGGCTGCGCGGCTTCCGCAGCGTGCTGTTCATGCCGCTGATGAACCACGGCACGCCGGTCGGCATGATCAGCGTGACGCGCGCCGAGCCGGGCGCGTTCGCGGCCGATCTCGTCCAGCTGCTGCAGACCTTCGCCGACCAGGCCGTGATCGCGATCGAGAATGCGCGCCTGTTCAACGAGACGAAGGAGACGCTGGAACGCCAGACCGCAACCGCCGACATCCTCAAGGTGATGGCGGCCTCACCTTCCGACGTGCAGCCGGTGTTCGACGCCATCGCCGCCAACGCCAACCGGCTGATCGGCGGCTTCTCCACGGCGGTGATGCGCTATGTCGACGGCGCGGTGCACCTTGCCGCGTTCACGCCGACCGATCCGGCCGGTGATTGCGTGCTGCAGGCCTCATTCCCGGTCCCCTTCGCGCGCTTCCCACCCCATCAGCTCGTGGCGAAGGGAGCCGCGGCGCAATTGCCCGACACCGAGCTGGAACCGGCCGCGCGCGACATCGCGCGTGCCCGCGGCTATCGCAGCATGCTGTTCGCACCCCTGATGAGCGAGGGCGAGGCGATCGGCCTCATCATCGCGACGCGTCGCGCCACCGGAGCGTTCGCCGACCATCACGTGCGGTTGCTGCAGACCTTCGCCGACCAGGCGGTGATCGCGATCAAGAATGTCAGCCTGTTCAATGCGACGCGCGAGGCGCTGGAGCGCCAGACCGCGACGGCCGACATCCTCAAGGTGATCGCCGCCTCGCCCGCCGACGTCACGCCGGTGTTCCAGGCCATTTCCGACAGCGCCAAGACGTTGATCGGCGGACATTCGTCCACCGTCACCCGCGTTGTCGACGGCATGCTGCACCTGGCCGCCTTCACCACGGACAATGAAGCCGGCAATGCCGATCTGCTCAGCTCGTTCCCCGCACCTTTGTCGTCGGCGGGCATTCACAGCCGGGTGGCTCAGAGCGGGGAATATGCCTTCCGCAGCGACATGCAGAACGAGCCTGATCTGACCGAGGCCATGAAGGAGCTGGCGCGCACCCGAGGCTATCGCAGCATCCTGGTCGTGCCGATGCTCCGCGACGGCATCGCGATCGGCACCATCGCGGTGACGCGGCCACAAGCCGGTCAATTCCCGGACAAGGCGATCAACCTGCTCAAGACCTTCGCCGACCAGGCCGTGATCGCGATCGAGAACACGCGCCTGTTCAACGAGGTGCAGGACCGCACGCGCGAGCTTGCCAGATCGCTCGACGATCTGCGCGCAGCCCAGGACCGGCTGGTCCAGACCGAGAAGCTCGCTTCGCTGGGCCAGCTCACCGCCGGCATCGCGCATGAGATCAAGAACCCGCTCAACTTCGTCAACAATTTCGCGGCGCTCTCGGCCGAATTGACCGACGAGCTGAACGAGGTGCTCGCACCTGCCACCCTTGCGGACGATATCCGCAGCGAGGTCGACGAGCTCACAGGGCTCTTGAAGGACAATCTCGACAAGGTCGTGCAGCACGGACGGCGCGCCGATTCCATCGTCAAGAACATGCTGCTGCATTCGCGCGAGGGCGGCGGCGAGCATCGGCTGAGCGACGTCAACGCGGTGGTCGAGGAAAGCCTCAACCTCGCCTATCACGGCGCGCGGGCCGAAACGCCGCAGTTCGACGTGACGCTCGAACGCGACCTCGATCCTGCGGCAGGCGCGGCCGATGTGTTTCCGCAGGAGATCACGCGCGTGCTGCTCAACCTGATCGGGAACGGCTTCTACGCCGTCACCAGGCGCAAGGCGGACAGCGCGGCGGCCGGTTACGAGCCGGTCGTGACCGCCGCGACCCGCGACCGCGGCGACCACGTCGAAATCCGCATCCGCGACAACGGCACAGGCATTCCGGACGAGGTGAAGGAGAAGATGTTCAATCCGTTCTTCACCACCAAGCCGGCCGGCGAAGGCACCGGGCTTGGACTATCGATGAGCCACGACATCGTGGTGAAGCAGCATGGCGGCACGATCGAGGTCGCGACCACGCCGGGCGAGTTCACCGAATTCACCATTCTGCTGCCGCGGAGGAGCAGCTTCCCGGATGGTACGGGCTAGCGCCCTACTCCGCCATCTCGACGGGCTGCTTCGCCGAGGGGCCGGCCAGCGGCCGCTCCTCCATCGCAATCAGGCACAGCGCGGCGGTGGTCATCAGCGCGGTGGCGGCGCCGAACACGTAGCGGAAGGCGTGCCGCATGTCGTCGGCGGGAATCGCAACGCTGCCTGCGGCGTGGTGCTCGCCGGCGAGCGGAACGTCGATGCCGAGCGCGATGAGCAGGATCGCGGCAAAGGCGGCGACCGTGAACGAGGACATCAGCGAACGGAAGAAATTCATCGCACCGGTGATGGTGCCCACCTGCGGGCGCGCGACCGAATTCTGCAGCGAGACCACGCAGACCGGGAACGTGGTGCCGAGCCCGAGCGCGAACGCCGCCATCAGCGTGAGCAGTCCCCACAGCGGCAGTGTGGTGAGCGTGAGGCCGAGACCGCACAGCGCAGCCCAGGACGTCCCGATGATGGCGACGCGCTTGTAATGCTTGGCGCGCGCCATGGTGCGGCCGGCGATCGCCGCGCCGCAGGTCGAGACCGCCGCGAGCGGAATCAGCGCAAGCCCCGCCTCGCTGGCGCTGAGATGATAGACCTGCTCGTAATACAGCGGCAGCTGCACGGTGAGGCCGGTGATCGCCCCGAGGCCGCAGCCGCCGGCGGTCAGCGCGAACGGCGCCACCGATCCGGTCAGCAGCTTCAGCGGCAGGAACGGCTCGTCGGCGCGCCGGGCGTGCCACACGAAGGTCACCGCGAGCGCGACGGCGCCGCCCACCATCGCCAGCACGGTCGGCGACAGCCAGGCATAGCGCGTGCCGCCCCAGGTCAGCACCAGCATGAAGACGACGGCGGAGGCCATCAGCAGCACGCCGCCGAGCCAGTCCACCTTGCGCCTGCGGTGGAACACCGGAATCTTCTTCATGTTCGGCAGCAGCAGCGCGAGGGCCGCGGCCGTCAGCGGCAGGTTGATCCAGAAGATCATCGACCAGTGCAGATGCTCGGCGAACACGCCGCCGATGACCGGGCCCAGAATGCCGCCGACCATCCAGACGCTGGAGAAATAGGCTTGGTACTGGCCGCGCTCGCGCGGGGAGACGACGTCGGAGATCACGGTCTGCACCACCGGCATGATGCCGCCGCCGCCGAGCCCCTGGAGGCCGCGCGCCAGGATCAGCATCGGCATGTTCGGCGCGATCGCGCACAGGATCGAGCCGGCAACGAACAGGCTGAGCGATGTGATGATCATGGCCTTGCGGCCATAGATGTCGCTGAGCGTGCCGAACACCGGCGCGACCGCGGTCGAGGCGAGCAGATAGGCGGTAATCACCCAGGAGAGATTGGAGACGTCCTGGAACTGGCGACCGATGGTCGGCAGCGCGGTCGCCACGATGGTCTGGTCGAGCGCTGCCAGGAACATCGTCAGCATCAGGCTGATGACGATGGTGCGGACCTCGTCCTGCGACAGCGGCACCGGCGGCGCGATGGAGGGGGCGTCATCGACGCTGATGACCTCGCTCGGAAGCCGGGACAGCTCCTCGGCGATGTCGTCGGGCAAAGCCTGGATGTCGGCAGAATGGCTCTGCCGGTCGAACTTGTTCATCTCGCTCGGACGTCGTGGGGCGGCGCAACGCCGCAAAGGATTCGTTCTATGCAGTGCAATGTAGACAGCAAAATTTGTCCCGGGCAGGCACCGCGGCGCATGGGTGCATCCCGCCCCCGGGTCATCCCGAACCCGTGATCGTCGCCAGGACCTGACGGCGGCTCAGTCCTTCGGGCGTCGCTTCAGGCGGGCCCGTTTCGGCAGCTGCGCGGGCCATTGCACGATATGGTCTTCGAGCTCCTCGTCCGGAATGTCCTCCTCGCTGCCCTCGACCCGTCCGCGCACGGAGACGCCGGCTTCGTGCACGGTGTTGGGATCACCCGAGACCAGAGGATGCCACCAATAGAGGTCGCGCCCTTCCGCGACGAGCTTGTAGCCGCAGCTCGGCGGCAGCCAGTTCAGGGTGCGGACATTGGCCGGCGTGAGGCGGACGCAATCCGGAACCTTGTCGGATCGATTCGGATAGTCCTTGCAGGCGCAGCTCGTCCCATCGAGCAATTTGCAGCCGATATGGGTGAAATAGATCTGCCCGGTATCCTCGTCCTCGAGCTTGTTCAGGCAGCAGCGCCCGCAGCCGTCGCACAGGCTTTCCCATTCGCCCGCCGACATCTCTTCCAACGTCTTGGTTTTCCAGAAGAATTCTTCCTGCGGGGAAGGTCGTTTGGGAGCTGCGGTCATGCGCCTCAACAAGAGTTCGAAAGAGCAACGGCGACATCATCTAGGCCGTAGCGCCGGGATGCCGCAAGCAGGCGCTTTTCGAGGCCCGTAATGAACCGGGGTCAATTAGGCCTGTTGTTCAAAATCGCGAGCGTGACCATTGGTTTATGGACCCCGCTCGGCTAGAAGGAACACCAAGTCCCCCCTGAGGATGCGAACCGGGCGCCTTGGGTTTGCCGCAACATTCCCGCAAGACGTTTCGGTGCCGCCCCGGCCGGGTGCTTGAACGCTGTCGAAGCGAGCCTCGAGGGTTCTAGGTGGTCGAGAATACACCATCCAACTGGAAGACCCGCGTCCGGAATTTCTTTCTGGACCTCGACGCGCGCATCGACTCCTCACTGTTCTCCTCGGCCAAGGGCATTCGCGAGCTCTACGAGCGCTACTCGACCTTCATGGACCGGTTCTATGTCGGGCGCTGGAAGCGCTGGGTGTTCATCGAGCCGCTGTCGGAGGCCGCAACCCTCGGCCTCGGCGGCCTGGTCGTGATGCTCACGCTCGCCATCCCCGCCTTCCGCGAGACCGCCGACGAGGACTGGCTGAAGAAGTCCGATCTCGCAGTGACCTTCCTCGACCGCTACGGCAACCCGATCGGCAGCCGCGGCATCAAGCACAACGACTCGATCCCGCTGGAAGATTTTCCTGACGTGCTGATCAAGGCGACGCTGGCGACCGAAGACCGTCGCTTCTACGAGCATTTCGGCATCGACATCGCCGGCACCGCCCGCGCACTCGTCACCAACGCGCAGGCCGGCGGCGTCCGCCAGGGCGGCTCCTCGATCACCCAGCAGCTCGCCAAGAACCTGTTCCTGAGCAACGAGCGCACCATCGAGCGCAAGGTCAACGAGGCCTTTCTCGCGGTCTGGCTGGAATGGCGCCTGACCAAGAACGAGATCCTCAAGCTCTATCTCGACCGCGCCTATATGGGCGGCGGCACCTTCGGCGTCGACGGCGCGGCACACTTCTACTTCAACAAATCGGCGCGCGACGTGACGCTGGCGGAAGCTGCGATGCTCGCCGGCCTGTTCAAGGCGCCGACCAAATACGCGCCCCACATCAACCTGCCCGCGGCCCGCGCCCGCGCCAACGTCGTGCTCGACAACCTCGTCGACGCCGGCTTCATGACCGAGGGCCAGGTGTTCGGTGCCCGCCGCAATCCGGCCTTCGCGGTCGATCGCCGCGACGAGGCTTCGCCGAACTATTATCTCGACTATGCCTTCGACGAGATGCGCAAGCTGGTCGACACCTTCCCGAAATCGTACACCGAGCGCGTGTTCGTCGTTCGCCTCGCCATCGACACCAACGTGCAGAAGGCGGCGGAAGACGCGATCGAGAACCAGCTGCGCCAGTTCGGCCGCGACTATCACGCAACGCAGGCGGCGACCGTGGTGTCCGATCTCGACGGCGGCATCCGCGCCATGGTCGGCGGTCGCGACTACGGCGCCAGCCAGTTCAACCGCGCCACCGACGCCTATCGCCAGCCGGGCTCCTCGTTCAAGCCTTACGTCTACACCACCGCGCTGCTGAACGGCTACACGCCAAATTCGGTCGTGGTCGACGGCCCGGTCTGCATCGGCAATTGGTGTCCGCAGAACTATGGCCATTCCTATTCCGGATCGGTGACGCTGACGCAGGCGATCACCCGCTCGATCAACGTCGTTCCGGTCAAGCTGTCGATCGAGATCGGCCGGAGAAACGAGCCCAAGGCGCAGAACCCGGCCAAGGTCGGCCGCGCCAAGATTGTCGAGGTCGCGCGCCGCTTCGGCCTGAAGGCGCCGCTGCCCGACACGCCGTCGATGCCGATCGGCTCGGACGAGGTCACCGTGCTCGAGCACGCCGTGGCCTATGTGACCTTCCCC
Organism: uncultured Bradyrhizobium sp.; assembly: GCF_936943645.1. Classification (GTDB taxonomy): domain Bacteria; phylum Pseudomonadota; class Alphaproteobacteria; order Rhizobiales; family Xanthobacteraceae; genus Bradyrhizobium. The sequence goes on from NZ_CAKZJO010000052.1 coordinate 146,244, forward strand.
AACCGCGGCAAGTCCGTGACGCCGCACTCCGTGCTCGAGGTGCGCACCGGTGCGGGCGATCTGGTCTGGCGCTGGGACCGCGACGGCCCGAAGCCGAAGCAGGCCATCCCGCCGAACATCGCCGCCGACATGGCGGGCATGATGAGCCACGTCGTCAGCGAAGGCACCGCGCGCCGCGCCGCGCTCGACGGCATTCCGACCGCGGGCAAGACCGGCACGACCAATGCGTATCGCGACGCCTGGTTCGTCGGCTACACCGGCAATTTCAGCTGCGCGGTGTGGTACGGCAACGACGATTATTCGCCGACCAACCGCATGACCGGCGGCTCGCTGCCGGCGCAGACCTGGCACGACATCATGGTCGCGGCGCATCAGGGCGTCGAGGTTCGCGAGATCCCCGGCGTCGGCATGGGCCAGAAGCTGCCGCCGCAGCACATGACCAACGCCCAGGCCAACGCGGCGCCGAAGATATTGGAGACCAAGCCGGGCCCGCCGCCGGTGCTGACCAAGCGCGGCGCCGACATCCTGGTGCGCGTCGAGAAGCTGCTCGACGACGCTGCCAGGACCGCGAACAAATCGGCTGACAACGACGGCAAGCCGGCCAAGCCCTCGTCGACGAGCGCGCTCGCCTTCCCGCAGAACTACGCGGAAGAGAATGCGAACGCAGCCACCCCGCGCAAGAACTGATCGAAACCCGTGCGGCTGATCCTGATCACATTGACGGCGCTCCTTCTCGCAGGCGTGGTTGGCGTCGGCGCCACCTGGATGACGACGACGCGCGGCACCGAGATCGGCGCCCTGACCATCGGGGCCTGGACGGCGCGACCGCGCACCGGCACCGCCGACGTCGACCCCTATTCGCGCGCCACCATCGTGCGTAACGGCGAGCTGCCGATCGGCACCGGCGACGGTGTCGCCTTCACCGCGACCGCTGACGACAAGAAGAAGGCGCTCGACGGCCGCTGCGACGTGGTCGTTTCCGGCGTGACGCCGCCGGCACGGTTCTGGACGCTGACGCTGTACGACCGCAAGGGCCATCTGGTCGCAAATTCACTGCAGCGCTACGGCTTCACCAGCCAGGAGATCGTGCGGCAGTCCGACGGCTCGTTCGAGATCCGCATCGCCTCGCGCTCGCGCGCCGGCAACTGGCTGCCGACCGGCGGCATCGAGCGTTACGCCCTGATGCTGCGCCTCTATGACACGCCTGTCGGCGTCGCCACGCGCACCCAGCGCGATGCGCCGATGCCCTCGATCTCGACGGTGGGCTGCTCATGATCCGCCTCGTGTTCACCATCGTTGCCGGGATCTTGCTGGGTCTCGTGGTCCATCTCGTCAGCGTGCTGGCGCTGCCGCGGATCGCGACGCAGGACGCCTATTCGCGCCTGACGCCGATGACGAAGGTGAATGGCGTCACCCAGCTTCCGCTCGCCGATCCCCAGACGTCGCCGATGCCGTTCATGGATCCGGCCTTTGCGCTGGCGATCTGCCGCTATGATCTCACGGGCGGACCGATCAAGCTGACGGTGCCGGTGAGCCAGGCCTACACCTCGGTGTCGTTCTACACCCGCAACGAGATCGCCTATTACGCCATCAACGACCGCTCCGCAGGCCGCAAGGTGATCGAGCTCGACCTGATGACGGAAGCGCAGCACAACGAGCTGCCAGAGGACGAAGAGGTCACCGCGGCCGACCGCCTGATCATCGACTCCCCGACCACGACCGGCCTGATCCTGATGAAGGCGCTGGCCGCCGAGCCCGGCCTGATGCCGCAGGCGCAGGCGACGCTTGCCGCCGCCACCTGCGGCCCGCAGGCCGAGCCGCCCGCCAAGGCCGAAGCGCCGCGCGGCCGGCGCTGAAGCGGATAGTTCGACCGGCTCAAAGCAAAAATTGAAAAAACAACCCCATGCACAGTAGCAGGGGCGTTGAAGTTACTTGCATTTTGAGTGCGCGCGAAGCCGGCCCCGGCGCGACCAACACATCTCTGCCCGCGCCGTCCAGCTTTGACTCGTCGGGCAAAACACCGTCAGAATGACATCATCGAAAGTTCATCACACCGCGCGGAGCAGTCTGTCGCGGGTGTATTCATGTGCGGGCAAAGGTTGGACAAGCTGGGCCGGATACGCTCGAGCGATACCGATAAATTTTTCCAGACAGCTGCCTACCCGCAGATTCGAGCCGGGTTGCCGAGCCAGGATGCCCTCGACAGCGCGCCTCTGGAAGCCTGAAGCAAGCTCCCTTCGCGTGACAATAAAACGTGGAGTTGTTATGATTTACGATAACAATTCAACTGCAGTCAAAGGGGGGGGCGAGGATGTTACCGGCAAGATTGATCGCGGCCTTTTGCATCCTGATGACGGCTGCCACGGCGAGCCGCGGGCAAACCATCCTCCCGAAATCCCTGTCGCAACGCGCACCCGAGCAGTCAATCGCCCAGTCGGAATTGGACAAATACTACGAAGAGCGGCATGCGGCTCAACGGAAGAATACGCCCCGCATCATTTTCGTGCCCGGCATCCTCGGCTCCACAATCGACGAGTGCCGGCCCGATGGCAGTCAGTGCGTGAACATCTGGGGCACCGTCGGCGCCCTGAAACGCGACGTCGATCTCAGCGTAAAGTCGGACCGGACATACCGGACTGACGTTGTCGAGAGCATCTTCTTCAGAAACATATACGGCGGAGTGCTCGATTACATCAGGGCCAAAGCAGACGCCCTGGCCTCGGATCGCGCCGACGATCCACTCGTCACGGTTCTCCACTATGATTGGCGTCTGTCAAACGGATACAACGCAACTCTCCTGCGGGATCGTGTTTGCGCGATCCGGAGCCACGCGGAATCGTCACCGATCGTCATCATCGCGCACAGCATGGGCGGCCTTCTGACCAAGGTGTGGGCCTCGCGATACGCCAGGGAACGTTGCGCCGACGGGAAGGCGCCCGACGTCGCGCAGATCATCTTCGTCGCGACTCCGCATCTCGGTTCGCCGAAGGCCATCAAGGCACTCGCGGAGGGTTACAATATCATCTTTGACGAGCTCGGAGGAGCCAAGCGCTACCTGGGACTCTGGGAGCGCAACTACGTGCTGGCTTCCGTCAATCAAGCCGGGATGGGCTTTCCAAGCATCTACGAGCTGTTACCGATCCGTAGCAGCGAATACTGCAGCTCACGCAAGCCGGCTCTTGCAAAAGCTGCGGTGCCGGTCGTCGGTGACAACGAAAAGCCGGTCAGCCTATTCGATATCGACGCGTGGCGCCGGTATGATCTGCTCCGCCGGATTGGGGCACCGGCGGTTCGACGCAGCTATTATGAGCACGACCTCGCGCCGCTCCTCAAACAGTCCGAGCAGCTTTTGTGCGAAATCGTCGATTTCGACCCATCGTCCATTGCCGACGTGAAGTATTTCTTCGGGCGAGAGAAATCCGATCGCACGTTCGGCTGGTTTCATCTTCGCTCCGGCGGAGCTGGCGACAGCATAGACAAGGCCACTCTCATGCAGGGCGACGGCACAGTTCCGGTCTATAGCGCGCAGAATCTACTCGTCAGCAGTACCCGACAAATCACTGAAATAGAGGCGGATCACACATCAATCGTCAGCAGTGAGGTCGTGCGGCAAACGATCGATGACATCTATGAGCAGGCAATGCGACGCGCCGAGTTGGAGCCGGCGAAGGCGAACCCGAAATACGCCGCGTTGCTGACGGATGAAGCGGCGGCGACAGGCAATTTGCTATCCGTATCTCTCGATCCGGCCGCGTGGTCAAAGGACGACGAGAAGCTAGCAATCGAGCTCAATAGGAATATCCTCGACAAGATGGGTTACAAGGCTGCGGATGTTGCGAAGCTCGCTTCCCTAACGCCGGAAGCGCCCGAACGCGCAAAGCTCTATGCAGTCGCAGCGACCACCGCGAATGAACCATCTCAACGCTTGGCGTGGACCGTCGAGATAGCACGCTCGTCTTATGAGACGGGACGGTTTCTGGATTCGATCGGCAGCTCGAATTACGTCGCTCGTTTTGCGACCAAAGAACTTCCGGCGAACGATCCCGCCACAGAGAGCTTGGTGAAGACGGCCGAGGAGCTGGAGGGATGGGCTTACCTGAAAGATGGGCAGCTGGAAAAATTCAATGAGCGAGCCAGCTCTTATGCGGCAAAATACGCCGTGTCTAAGGATGCCTTCAAAGAGCCGGCATCTTCGTGGTCAACGGCTGTCGGGACCTATAAAGGGCTGGGTAGCGGAAGCGTTGTGTACGACCAGGCCGTGGGCGGACAGATGAAAGTGATCATGTCCGACCCTGCTGGTAGCGGTTTTAGTACGACCGGTGGTTTCCTTAATCGGAAGTGAGCCCACGAGGCGAGCTTCCCCAACCGCAATGGGAACTCAATTCACATGGTGGGGAAGAGTCACCTGCCGTCTCCTTCGTGAGACCGGTTGTCGTTTCCAGCTAATGAATGATTGGGCCGAGGAGATCCCGCGCCCGTTCCGTTGCGGCGCGCGGAAGAAGGCTTCGGAATCGGCCTCCTCGACCACCGCTCCGCGCGGTCCATGAAGACCATGCGGTCGGCGACCTAGCGGGCAAAACCCATCTCTTGTGTGACGCAGACCATGCGTCGGGCAGTCCCGCGCGAGGTCGTCCATGATGTCGAGCACCTCTTTGACTATCCACGCGGCCCGGCAACCTCAAACAATTTCCGATTTTGCAGGAACGGGATAGGCCCGGGCCGATGAAGTACTCTCACCTTGGGTCGCCAATTTGCCTCGCCTACGTCGTTCCGTGGCGTAGATGCTGAGCGCGGCCAGAGCCACGCCTGCGAAGACGTCGACGAAATAATGTCCGCCGATCAGGGGTGTCGCGATGAGCATGCCGCCGTTGAGGATCAGTGCCAGGGGGCGCAGCCACCAGACCGCCCAAAATCCCCACAGCGCAAGCATGGCCGCGGCGGCGTGGAAACTCGGAAACGTGACGATTCCGGAAATCTGGGAGAGCTCGAGAACGCGAAGCGAGCCGTCGCGGGCGAGTGGCAGGCGCTCGAGCTGGATCAGGTAGCCCATCGCCTTGAAGCCCTCGGAATCGGCGGGTAGTCCGTATTGCTGATACGTCCCGATGGCGGGCACCAGTGCCGACACGAGAGCGGTCACGCACACGGTCAAGGTGCAGGCCAGGACGAAGCGCTGCAACCGGACATAGTTCTTGCTGAACCCGAGAACGATGGGAACGGTGAGCGTCGGCGACAGGATCATCGCGTAGAAAAGGACGGCGTATTGCAGCAGCACCGGCCGGGTGACGAAGAAATCATAGTAAGCAGGCCAGTCGAGCCAAAGAAGCTTATCGAGATGAGCGAGGTTGGCGTCCTGCAGGGGAAGATTGGCCGAAGCCGCGATATAGGTCAGCGGAGCTCCGAACAGTCCGAGAACCGTCAATTGCGCGATGGCGAGGAGGACGAACGCCGATCGCGTTCCCCATGCCCGCAAAATCAGATAGCGACCTGAGATCACGAGGCCGGCTGTCATGATCAGGCTCGTCACCAGATCGGTGTCGATGGCCACCGAGAAGTGCGATAGCGCAAGCGCTCCCGCGAGCACTGCGCCCATCGCCGTCAGCGGGATCCAGTTGACCCCATAGAGCCGCCAGGCTTCGCGCTGGTCATCAGCTTCCGCCATTGCAATCCACCCGCATCGCCGCTTTCGCGAAGGTTGTCTTTGTGACGTGTAGCAATCGGTTGTAACAACCCGGATGTACGTGGCCACAAGTTAAGGACGATTGAATTGGCGTGGTCGACTTGAATCCAATTGAAGGAAATCTCCGGGAAGGATCGAGAGCCGCCGCGTCTCGTGCGCAGCATCGCCACCCGGCGTCTCGCAGATGTCAGCGCGCGAACTTGAAGTGAGCGAACGCCGCCGAAGCGATCGTCAACAATGCCGCAGCGATCCAGATCGGTATCAGCACGAAGAGGGCGATCGCGCCCTGCCCGCAGTCACCGCACCCGAACCAGAACAGGACGGGAAAGAGACAGAGCAGGATGACGACGGCAAATCCGGTACCGAGCCAGACACCTCTTTGGCCCCATCGCGCGCCAAAAAGCCATGGCACGGCGGGAAAGCCGATGGACAGACCAACGAGGAGGTTCACCAGGACGTCGAACATGATCTCCGCCCGATCGCGAGCACCGCTCTTGGTCGGCAGCACGCGGCGGACGGTTCAAACCGATGCGTCGGCCCGCGGATCCTCGTCGCCGCCGCGCGGTCCTAACGCTCCTCGGTCGGATGCACCCATTTGTAGGGCGTAATGCTGCGCGTCGGCGTCAGCTTGATCATGTGGACGGGCGGCGCGGACCGTCCCTTCCGGCATGACCGGCATTTGAGCGAGGCCTCCAGCTTCCAGATCGGCGTATCGCGCGGCCGGCGGATCGCATCGAGCGGCAGGCTCGCGCGCGTCTTGCATCTGTTGCACTCGACCTCGAGCCAGCCCATGCCGCCGTTGAGGCATTGGGCGATCGTCGGCGACGGCTGCGAGGGTCCGCCGTAACCCTCCATGCGGACCGACCAGGCTTCGGCTTCGGCCCGGTCGGCCTCGCGAACCGCCTTCTTCGCTTCCTCGCGCGCGTGCTTGGCCGAAATTTCCGCACCGAGAATTCGACCGCTCCAGATGACCTCGCGTGATTTGGTGCTCATGCCGTCATCAAACCGAGGGCGAACAGCGTTGGCAAATTGTCGATCGCTGGTAGGCTTGGTGCGTCATTCGATACTGCGGGTCGTGGGTGTGGACAACCGAGGCTGCAGATTCTTCGGCGGCGCTGGAGCGCCGGGATGATGGAGCGGCACCAGCAAAAGTCGAAAGGCTCGCGCCCGACAATTCAGGCGCGGATGTTCCAGGGCCGACGCAGGCCGGCTTACGCTCGGGGCTTGCCGGACTGTTCCCTCCGCGCCCACAGCAGCGCCAACGGCCCCAGCGCAATTCCGGCCGCGAGCACGATGAACACCAGCAGCCAGCCCCGCGCACTCTGCGGTCCGCCGGCGACGTCGAGCGCGACGCCGGTTCCCCAGGCGCCGAGCGCCGACAAGCCGAAGCCGACCGTGGAATGCAAGGCAAGCGTCGCGCCGCGATGCTCGGAGACCGCCGCAGCCGACATGCCGGCGGTCAACGCGCCGGAATCGGCCGGCACCGTCAGGCCGTAGATCATCAAGAGCAGCGCGAGCACCCATGCCGGGGCCGCCGCGTTGAAGCCGATCACCAGCGCGACGCAGGCGGAGGCGATCATCACCACCGTGATCGCGCGATGCCGTCCGAATTTCAGCGCGGCCTCGTTGCCGAGGATGCTGGCGGGCATCGAGATCACCGCGAAGCAGAAGCTCATCAGCACGGGCGTCATCCAGGACGGCCCGCCCTGATGCGCGACGACGAAGGTCCAGAAGCCGACCAGCCAGGTGCGAATGCCGTAGAGCTCGAAGCAATGCGCGCCGTAACCGAGGATGTAGCCGAGCGCCTCGCGATTGGCGAAGACGGGCGCGAAGTTCAACAGCCGTCCCGCCTTCGGCGCGGGCCGCAGCCCCTGCATCAGAAGGCATGCGGCGACCATCGCGATGGGACCGAAGCCGGTCACGAGAAAGGCGGCGCGCCAACCCCAGTGGTCGGCGACCAGTTGCGCCACCAGGAACGAGACACCGACACCGACCGAGAAGCTCGACGTGTACAGCGTCACCGCCCGCGAGGTGTCGCCGGCGGGAAGTCGGTCGGTCAGCGCCTTCAGGCCCGGCATATAGGCGCCCGCAAATCCGAGGCCGGCAATGGACCAGATCGCGGTCCCCGACCAGAAGCCTTGTGCGAAGACACCGAATGCGACGGTGGCAAGCCCGCTCAAGATCGAGCCCCAGAGCAGGACGAGGCGCGCATCGATGCGGTCGGTCAGGGTCGTCAGCACGGGCACCGCGAGCATGTAGCCGAACGCATAGCCGCTCGCCATCAGCCCGCCTTCAGCCGCCGTGAGTCCCCAGGCCGGCATCAGGTGCTGCGCGAGGTTCGCGGACAGCGTCACATGCGGCAGCAGATTGCCGACCTGACCGATGCACATCACCGCAATCAGCGATCGACCGCTCAGCCTTCGAATGCTCCCCTCCCGTCCGGTGAGACTTTGTTTGCCCAATCCACCAAAGCAGCAGCGGCGATCGGCGTCACGAGCAGCCGCACCCCGCGCGGCCCGCCGTCTTGGCCGCCTCGTCGGCGGCGCAGCAGGCGGATGGTTCTTCCTTCGCCGGACCGCCGCAGCATCCTGCATCCGCGGCCTCGACACCGCCGCGGGTACAGACGCCGGTCTCCGGCAGCACGAGCTCGACCCGTGCGGCGGCCTTCTCGTCGCCGGCGATGTCGGCGGCGATGGAGCGGACCTGCTCGTATCCGGTCATCATCAGGAAGGTCGGCGCGCGGCCGTAGGACTTCATGCCGGCGAGATAGAAGCCCGGCTCGTCATGCGCGAGCTCGCGCGCGCCATGAGGGCGCACCGTGCCGCAGCTGTGCTCGTTGGGATCGATCAGCGGCGCCAGCGCGACCGGGGCCTCGATCGCCGGATCGAGCCGCAGCCGCAGCTCGGACAGGAAAGAGAGATCGGGACGGAAGCCGGTCGAGACCACCAGCTCGTCCGCCACCACGCTGCGCGAGCCTGCCGAAACGCCGAGGCGGCCCTCGGAGTCCGAGAGATGCGTGACGCCAAATCCGGTCTCGACCTTGATCTTGCCCGCGGCCACGAGTGCGGCGAAGGCGGAGCCCAGCGCGCCGCGCGCGGCGAGCTTGTCATTGCGGCCGCCGCCGAACGCCTTTGCTGGATCGTCACCACGCAACAGCCACATGGCTTGCGTGCCCGGCACTTCGCTTGCGAGCTGCGCGAGATCGATCAGCGTGCCCACCGCGGAATGGCCGGCACCGAGCACGGCAACGGTCTTGCCGGCATAGCGGGCGCGCTCAGTGCCGCGCACGTCCGGCATGCCATAGGCGATGCGGCCCGCGCGCTCGCGTTCGCCGATCCCGGGCAGACCGTTGCTGCCGGGGGGGTTGGGAGAGAACCACGTGCCTGACGCGTCGATCACGGCATCGGCATGGAGCGTCTCGGGCCCCTTGCCGTTCTCATAGCGGATCTCGAAGGGCGCCTGCTCCCTGCCCTTGGTCTTCGCCTTGTCGAAGCCGGCACGGCTGATCGCCGTAACCCGGCTCGACGTGCGGATCGCCTCACGCAATGGCGTGCGTGTCGCGAGCGGGGCAAGATAGCGCTCGATCAGCTCGCCGCCGGTCGGATAGGCGTGAGGATCCGGCGAATTCCACCCTGTCGGCGCGAGCAGGCGCGATGCCGCCTGGTCGATATTGTATTCCCAGGGCGAGAACAGCTGGACATGCTGCCACTGACGGACCGCATGCGCGGCTTCAGGTCCGGCTTCGAGCACGATCGGAGACATGCCGCGCTCGAGCACGTGCGCAGCCGCGGCGAGGCCAACCGGCCCGGCTCCGATGATGGCGACCGTCTTGGCAACCGTCTTGGCAACCGTCTTGGCGTTCATTCCGGATTCTCCCATCTTTCTAGAATCATCGAATAATTGAACAAGGAAATCACGCCGCGGTTTGCGTTGCCTTGCATCCGGCTTCGTCGGCACAGCACTCCGCCACCAGGAAGGCGACCAGCCCCCGCATCGCATCGAAGTTCGCGTGGCAGACCAGCGTCGTCGATTCCCTGACCTGACTGACGAGCCCAACCGCAACCAGGGTCTTGATGTGATGCGACAGCGTGGACGCCGGGATCTTCAGCTTCTCCTGCAGACGGCCGACGGGCATGCCCGCGTGCCCGGCCCGGACCAGGGCGCGGTAGATCTGGAGTCGCGTCCGGTTGCCGAGGGCTTCCAGACGTTGAGCTGCGTCATCGATCTTCATGTTGGCACGGTGCGCCAGTCGCCGCCTCTTGTCAAACCGTATTTCTAGAATATTCGAATTATGAACTTCCGGACTGGTAAGATTCAGATTGACGCCACCCCTATAAATCCATAAATCTGGATATATGGAAACAGAAGATGCTGTCCTCGCCCTTGCCGCGCTGGCCCAACCGACCCGCCTGGAAGCCTTCCGGACGCTGGTCAGGCACGAGCCCGGCGGCCTTGCCGCCGGTGACCTCGCCCGGCTGCTCGAAGTGCCGCAGAACACTCTCTCCGCGCATCTGGCGATCCTGAGCCGGGCGCGCCTCGTCGCCTCCGAGCGGCACAGCCGCTCGATCGTCTACCGCGCCAATCTCGACGAATTCCGCGACGTCGCGCTGTTCCTGCTGCGCGATTGCTGCGGCGGACGGCCGGAGGTCTGCGAACCCGTCGTCGAGACGCTGCAATCCTGTTGCGCGCCGAAACGCAAGGAGCGAAGCCGTGCCTGACCAGATCTACAACGTGCTGTTTCTGTGCACCGGAAATTCGGCGCGCTCCATCCTGGCCGAGTCGATCCTGCGGAAGGACGGTGCCGCCCGCTTTCGCGCCTTCTCCGCCGGCAGCGCGCCAAAGGGCGCAGTGCATCCGCTGGCGCTGCGCACGCTGCAGGCGATGGATTACCCGATCGACGGCATGCGCTCGAAGAGCTGGCTGGAGTTCGCCGCGCCTGACGCGCCGGTGATGGATTTCGTCTTCACCGTCTGCGACAACGCCGCAGGCGAAGCCTGCCCGATCTGGCCGGGCCAGCCGATGACCGCGCATTGGGGCATCGAGGATCCTGCCGCGGCAGAGGGGTCGGACCTGGAACAGCAGGCGGCGTTCGTCACCGCTTTCCGCTATCTCAAGAATCGGATCGACACCTTCGTGAACCTGCCGCTGAGGAGCATCGACAGGCTGTCGCTCGGCACCAGGCTGCGCGAGATCGGCCGCGCCGACGGCGCGGCATCCGGCAGAAACGACGTGGCGTGACCATGAGCATTTTCGAACGATACCTCACTCTGTGGGTCGCACTCTGCATCGTCGTCGGCGTGGCACTGGGGCACGTCATGCCCGGCTTCTTCGGCGTGGTCGCAGCCGCCGAGATCGCCAAGGTCAATATGCCGGTCGCCGTGCTGATCTGGCTCATGATCGTGCCGATGCTGTTGAAGATCGACTTCGGCTCGCTCGGCGAGGTGCGCCGGCATTGGCGCGGCGTCGGCGTCACCCTTTTCATCAACTGGGCCGTCAAGCCGTTCTCGATGGCGCTGCTGGGCTCCTTCTTCATCGGCCACCTCTTCGCGCCATGGCTGCCGGCTGGCCAGATTTCGTCCTACATCGCCGGCTTGATCCTGCTGGCGGCGGCCCCCTGCACCGCGATGGTGTTCGTGTGGTCCAATCTGTGCGAGGGCGAGCCGCACTACACGCTGAGCCAGGTCGCCCTGAACGACGTGATCATGGTGTTCCTGTTCGCGCCGCTGGTGGGCCTGCTGCTCGGCGTGGCCTCGATCAGTGTCCCCTGGGGCACGCTGCTGCTCTCGGTCCTGCTCTACATCGTGGTTCCCGTGATCGTCGCACAGCTGTGGCGCAGGGCGCTGCTGCGAAGCGGCGGCGACCGCTTCGACCGCGTGATGCGGACGCTGCAACCGCTGTCGCTGGTGGCGCTGCTCGCGACATTGGTGCTGCTGTTCGGCTTCCAGGGTGAGCAGATCGTTCGGCAACCGCTCGTCATCGCCATCCTCGCCGTGCCGATCCTCGTCCAGGTCTATTTCAATGCAGGTTTGGCGTACTGGTTGAGCCGACGGTTCGGCGTGGCCTGGTGCGTCGCCGCGCCCGCCGCCCTCATCGGCGCCAGCAATTTCTTCGAGCTGGCGGTCGCCGCCGCGATCAGCCTGTTCGGCCTCGAGTCCGGCGCGGCGCTGGCGACCGTGGTCGGCGTGCTCGTCGAGGTCCCCGTCATGCTGTCCGTCGTCCGCATCGTCAAGGCGACACGGGGATGGTATGAGGCGGGCAGCCGTCAGGTTCCGACGGCCGCCGAGGTGCGGCGGTGAAGCGTGGAGATCCGGTCATGAGCGTCACGATCTATCACAACCCGGCTTGCGGCACCTCGCGCAACACGCTGGCGATGATCCGGCAGAGCGGCGTCGAGCCCGTCGTCATCGAATATCTGAAGACGCCGCCGTCGCGCGAGAAGCTGGTCGAGCTCGTCAAGACGATGGGCATTTCCGCTCGCGCGCTGCTGCGCGAGAAAGGCACGCCGTTTCACGACCTCGGCCTCGACGACCCCAAATGGAGCGATGACGAGCTGATCGATCAGATGCTCGCGCATCCCATCCTGATCAACCGCCCGATCGTGGTGACGGCGAAAGGCGTGCGATTGTGTCGGCCCTCCGAAGCGGTCATCGATCTGCTGGAGGACCCGGTCGGCCGGTTCGTCAAGGAAGACGGCGAAGTGGTCGAAGCGCGCTAGGCCGGCTTCGCCGAAACTTCGGCGGCGCGCGGTAGCTATTCAGACTCTGGCCGCGGCGGCAGCCTGGATTGCTTCGTCGCGAAGCCTCCTCGCAATGACGCGGAGAGAGTTTCCTCCCGAGAGCCGGCCCAGCGCGCGGAGGCAGCGCCCTCACGCCGCGCAAGGTCCACAGGTCGCCTCGCTACTCCGCGGCCTGCCGTGCGTAAGCTCCATTCGCAGCATCCTGATCGGCAGCAACCGCATCATCAGGCAGCCCCCGCCCCTTCACCAGGCCGAAGATCGCAGGGATCACGATCAGCGTCAGCAGCGTCGACGAGATCATGCCGCCGATCATCGGCAGCGCGATGCGCTGCATGATCTCCGACCCCGCACCGGTGCTCCACATGATCGGCAGCAGGCCCGCCATGATGGCGACCACGGTCATCATCTTGGGACGGACGCGCTCGACCGCGCCCACCATGATGGCGTCGTGGAGGTCGCGCCGCGTGACGACGCGACCCTCGATGCTGCGCTTCGCCTTCATCTCGGCCAGCGCGTGATCGAGATAGATCAGCATCACGACGCCGGTCTCGGCAGCAACGCCGGCGAGCGCGATGAAGCCGACGGCGACCGCCACCGACAGGTTGAAGCCGAACCACCACATCATCCAGATGCCGCCGACCAGTGCGAACGGCAGCGACAACATCACGATCAGCGTCTCGGTCAGCGCCCTGAAATTGAGGTACAGCAGCAGGAAGATGATCGTCAGCGTTACGGGCACGACGATCTTGAGGCGCGCGGCGGCGCGCTGCAGATATTCGTACTGGCCGCTCCAGACCACATAGGTGCCGGCGGCAAATTGGATGCTTTCCGTCACGGCGCGCTGGGCATCCGCGACGTAACTGCCGATGTCGCGATCGCGAATATCGACATAGATGTAGGTCGCGAGCTGGCCATTCTCGGTGCGGATCGAGGTTGGCCCGCGCGCCGGCTCGACCTTGGCGACTTCGCCGAGCGGCACGGCGCCGCCCGCCGGCATCGGCACCAGGATATCGCCGGCGATGGCCTTGGGATTGTCGCGGAGGTCGCGCGGATAGCGCATGTTCACCGTGAAGCGCTGCCGTCCCTCGACGGTCGTCGTCACGGTCTGGCCGCCGAGCGCAGCGGCGATGGTGTCCTGCACGTCCTGGATCAGGATGCCGTAGCGCGCGAGCGCCTCGCGATCCGGGACGATCTCGAGATAATAGCCGCCGATGCCGCGCTCGGCGTAGGCCGACGAGGTGCCCGGAACGGTCTTGATCACCCGCTCGACTTGCCGCGCGAGGCGGTCGATCTCGGCAAGATCGGTGCCCATGACCTTGACGCCGACCGGCGTGCGGATGCCGGTCGACAACATGTCGATACGCGCCTTGATCGGCATGGTCCAGGCGTTGGAGACGCCGGGGAACTGCAGCGCCTTGTCCATCTCCGCGATCAGGCTGTCGATGGTGACGCCGGGACGCCAGGCTTCCTTCGGTTTCAGGTTGACCACCGTCTCGAACATCTCGGTCGGCGCCGGATCGGTCGCCGTCGCCGCCCGCCCCGCCTTGCCGTAGACGGAGGCGACCTCGGGGAACGACTTGATGATGCGGTCCTGGGTTTGCATCAGCTCGGCCGCCTTGGTGACGGAGATGCCGGGCAGCGTGGTCGGCATGTAAAGCAGCGTGCCCTCGTTCAGCGTCGGCATGAACTCGGTGCCGAGCCGGCTTGCCGGCCAGATCGTGACGGCGAGTACGGCGAGCGAGGCCAGGATCACCACCGTCTTGGCACGCAGCACGCCCCTGATCACGGGACGGTAGACCCAGATCAGGAAACGGTTGATGACGTTCCGGCTCTCCGGCACGATCTTGCCGCGGACGAAGATCACCATCAGCGCAGGCACGAGCGTCACCGACAGCAGAGCCGCCGCGGCCATCGAGAACGTCTTGGTGAAGGCGAGCGGGCTGAACAGCCGCCCCTCCTGCGATTCCAGCGTGAAGATTGGCATGAACGACACGGTGATGATCAGCAGGCTGAAGAACAGGGCAGGTCCGACTTCGGACGCGGCATCGATCAGGATCTGCACCCGCGACTGGCCCGGCTCGGCGCGTTCGAGGTGCTTGTGGGCGTTCTCGATCATGACGATGGCGGCATCGACCATAGCGCCGATCGCGATCGCGATGCCGCCCAGGCTCATGATGTTCGAGCCGAGGCCGAGCAGCTTCATGGCCCCGAACGCCATGAGCACGCCGACCGGCAGCATCAGGATCGCGACCAGCGCGCTGCGGACATGCAGCAGGAACACGATGCAGACCAGCGCGACGACGACGCTCTCCTCGAACAGCGTATGCTTGAGCGTGTCGATGGCCGCATAGATCAGGCTGGAACGGTCGTAGACCGGCACGATCTCGACCGATTTCGGCAGGCTGCTCGCGATCTCCCTGAAGCGCTTCTTGACGTTCTCGATGACGTCGAGGGCGTTGACGCCGAAGCGCTGCAGCACGATGCCGCTGGCGACCTCGCCCTCGCCGTTCAGCTCGGTGATGCCGCGGCGTTCGTCCGGTCCGAGCTCGACATGGGCGACGTCGCGCAGCAGCACCGGCGTGCCGTTGCTCGTCTTCAGCACGATGTTGCCGAGGTCGTTGATGCCCTTGATGTAGCCCTTGCCGCGGATGACGTATTCGAACTCGGCAAGCTCGACGGTGCGCCCGCCGACATCGGCGTTGCTGGCGCGGATGGCGTCGCGGATCTTCTGCATGCTGATGCCGCGGTCGCGCATCCGCTGCGGATCGAGCACCACGTTGTACTGCTTGACGAAGCCGCCGATGCTGGCGACCTCGGCGACGCCTTCGGCCTTGGCCAGCGCGAACTTCAGATTCCAGTCCTGGATCGTCCTGGCGTCGGCGAGATTCAGCTCCTTCGACATCACGGCATATTGGTAGACCCAGCCGACGCCGGTGGCATCGGGCCCGATGGTCGGGCTGACGCCGGCGGGCAGCCGCGAGGCCGCGCCGTTCAGGAATTCCAGCACGCGCGAGCGCGCCCAGTAAATGTCGGTGCCGTCCTCGAAGATCACGTAGACGAACGACACGCCGAAGAAGGAGAAGCCGCGGACCACCTTCGATTTCGGTACGGTGAGCATCGCCGTGGTCAGGGGATAGGTGACCTGGTCCTCGATCACCTGCGGCGCCTGGCCGGGATATTCGGTGTAGACGATCACCTGCGTGTCGGAGAGATCCGGGATCGCGTCGAGCGGCAAGTGAACCAACGCGTACAGACCTGCCGCGGCCGCAAAGCCGGTGCCGAAAAGCACCAGCAGCAGGTTGCGTGCCGACCAGGCGATGATGCGGGCGATCATTTGTGCTCTCCCGTTGCATGGCCCGGTTCGGCAGCCTGAGGTGCTGCCTCGGCAAAGCCTTTGAGCGCGGCCTTGAGATTGCTTTCCGCATCGATCAGGAAGTTGGCGGATGTGACTACGGCCTCGCCATCCGACAGCCCGCCGCGCACCTCGATATAGCCACCGCCGCGGCGGCCGAGCTTCACCTCACGCGGCTCGAAACGCCCTTCTCCCTTGTCGACGAGAACGGCCTGGCGCGTGCCGGTATCGAGCACGGAGCTGTCCTCGATCGCCAGCACGGGCGTGGCGTCGGCCGTGTCGATGTCAGCATCGACATACATGTCCGGCAACAGCGCAGCATCGCGATTGGCAAGCTCGATCCGGACGCGAACCGTCCTGGTGTCGCGGTTCACCTGGGGATAGACGATTGCGATCCTGCCGCTGAAGATGCGGCCGGGAAAGCTCCGCGCGCGCACCGCCACGGGCTGGCCGACCGCGACATTGCCGAGATCGCGCTCGGCGACGTCGACCAGCGCCCAGACCTGCGAGATATCAGCGATCCGGAACAGCACGTCGCCGGGATTGGCGCGCATGCCCTCAATCGCGTTGCGCTCGAGCACGATGCCGTCGCGCGGCGCGGACCAATGGATGGTGACGGGCGCAACGCGCGTCCGCTCCATCTCGGCGATCACGGGTTCGGGGACGTCGAGATTGACCAATCGTTGCCGTGAGCCGCGGCCATACACCTCGACGCCGCCCACCGTCTTCGAGGTGATCGTGGCGAGATATTCCGCCGCGGCGGAGGTGACGGCCGAACTGTAGATTTCCATCAACGACTGGCCTGATCTCACGCGCGTTCCGGTGGTGACGTCGGCGACCTTCTGCACGAAACTTTCCGCACGCATCGCGATCACCGAGACGCGGCGCTCGTCGAGCTGGATCGTGCCGGGGGCCTTGACCGTAACGCGGATCGCGCGGCGCTGAACGGGTTCGGATTTCACGCCGGTGCGCTGGATCTTGCCCGGCGACAGCTTCACCGTGCCGTCGTCGATCTCGTCGCCTTCGTAGACGGGGACGTAGTTCATCCCCATCGGATCCTTCTTCGGCACCGGCGAGGTGTCGGGCAGGCCCATGGGGTTTCGGTAGTAGAGGATTTTTCGCGACGAGGCCGCCTGCGCCGCCTTCGGTGACGCCGCTTCTGCCTGATCGTCGTCATAGACCGGCAAATAGTCGCGGCCGCGATCGTCCTTCCTTGGGGCGGCGGACCACAGCGGCGCGCCGCTGGGATCGCGGTAATAGAGCGGAGTTCGGTCCGCCGGCACCGCAGCCGCGGTCACCTCGGCATGCACGGACCAGCGCCCGGCGTTCGAGGACCAGTATGCACCCAAGGCGAGGCCACCGCCGAGAGCGAGAAGTGTCAAAAGACGCAGCGTCTTCATGGTGTGTCTCCGCGCGCCGGGCGCGCGTCCATGTGAATGGGACAGAAAAGGTCGGACGCCGCGCGCGGCGTCCGCACGCTCACTTGGTCGCCGTGACGATCACCTTGCCGGTGACGGTCTCGGCCTCGCCCTGCACCTTCGCCGACAGCGTGACCTGGTAGCGGCCAGCCATCGGCAGGTCCGTCCTGAAGGCGTAGACGCCCGGCTCCTGCGACGGCAGCGGCGCCACTGCCGATTCCATCTCGGCCATGCCGTCCGGGGCCATGTCGACGCGGGTCTTGAAGATGACGGCATCTGCCACCGGCTTGCCGGTCTGCTTGTTGGTCAGGCGAACCGCGAGCGTGACGTCGTCGCCCTTCTTCATCTGCGCCGTGACGGGCTCGAAGGCGTAATCGCCGGCGCCCGCCATCGCGGCGGAAGCGGCAAGCGAAAGGGTGGCGGCGAGTGCCGCTGTGCTGAATTTGGAAAGCATTGTCCTGTCCTCATGATCTGGTCTTTCGCCGTGGCGCATGAAACGCGCGCACGTCAGTCCGCGCGCGGGGCATGCCGCACGCGTCTTCAGGGCTTGGCGAGATCAGATTCGAGGAGGTCGGAAGGGAGGACTGGCGCCGCCGATGGTGACGACCTGATCCTCAGGAATGGGAAGCGTGCTGGCGACGATGGCGAAATGTCCGAACGCGGCCGGCCTGACGTCAGCGAGGACGATCATCCCGCCGACGCAGCAAAAACCCATCCCGCATTTGTAGCCGGCAGGCTGCGAGCCCGCGCCCTTCATGTCGGGGCAGCAATCGTCCATCGACATCCCGGCGTCGCCGCCCATCTGCATGGCCGCCTGCATGTCGTCCGACGACATGGCAAGGCCGGATGCGGACGCGCCAACGGGCAGCATCGCCAGGGACATGGCGATGACGAATGCCAGGATGGTACGGACGAACCGCATCAATATCGACTTACCTTCGGACCAGAATGCTTCCCTAGTAGCATACTCCGGTGCTGAGGGCATTCGTTGATCCCGGTCAAGCATTCGTGAGCGAGACCCGCCTGCGGGCCGCAGCTCAGATCTTCGGGATCTTCGCCCTCTCCACCACGCCGGTCCATTTCGCGATCTCGGTCTCGATCAGCTTCTTCATCTCCTCCGGCGAGCTGCCGCGAACCTCGCCGCCGACGGCCGTCTCCAGGCGCTGCTTGAGCTCGGGATCGCGGAGCGCGTCGAGCGTTGCGGCATTGAGTGCGGCGATGATGGCGGGCGGCGTTCCCTTCGGCGCCAGCAGGCCGGCCCAGGTGCGCACATCGTAGCCCTTGATGCCAGCCTCCTGCACGGTCGGGACGTCGGGCAGCAGCGCGGTGCGCGTCGGCGAGGTCACGGCGAGGCCGCGGATCGCGCCGCTCTGGATCTGCGGGGCGAGCAGGACGGGCGTTCCGACGACGATGGGAACGTCGCCGCCGAGCAGCGCGGTGGTGGATTGGGAATCGCCGCGATACGGCACGTGCACGATCTCGATGCCGGCTGTGGCGTTGAGCAATTCACCCGCGAGGTGATGGGTGCTGCCGAAGCCGACCGATCCAAAGCTGAGCGAGCCCGGCTTTGCCTTGGCCATCGCGATGAGCTCGCCGAGCGATTTCGCGGGGTAGTCGTTACGTACGGCGATGACGAGCGCGTAATAGACCAGCGTCGAGATCATCTCGAAGCTTTCGGCCGGCTGATAGGCCAGGCTCTTGTAGGTCGCCGCCGAAATTGCGTGCGCACCGGTGACGAGGCCGAGCGTGTAGCCGTCGGGCGCCGCCTTGGCGACCGCGTCGGCCGCGATGTTGCCGCCGGCGCCCGGCTTGGCCTCGACGATAACAGGCTGGCCAAGCTTCTTCGATAGCCCGTCGGCGATGATGCGCGACAGCGTGTCGGCCGCGCCGCCGGCGGCAAAGCCGTGCAGCAGGCGGATCGGACGCGACGGATAAGTCTCCGCCCATGCAGAGCCGGTCACCAGAAAAACGCCAAGCAGAAAAATGGCCGCAGCAAGCCGTTTCATCCCTCGCATGGATGCATCTCCCTCAATTGTTATGTCGTTGGCCGCAACGCGTGCGGCGTCATTCAGATCGCGTTCAATTCGCTAGCGCGCAAACTCCGTGCATTCAGGCGAAGGCGGCATGCCCCAAACATCGCGCGGCAGCCCGACCCAGACCTTTGGCCGCTGCGGACGATCGCGATGCCAGGGCCGCGGGTCGAAATAGCCGAGCGCCTCGTCGGTCATGCGGTCGAGATCGCAGAACAGCTCGACCAGATGCCCATCGGGATTGCGGTGATAGATCGCGGTGTTGTGCCCGGGACCGTGACGCACCGGCCCCCAGAGCACAGCCAGCTTGTGCCGCGCGAGATGGTCGCAGGCCCGATGCATGTGCTCGGGGCCGCGCAGCTCGAACGCGAAATGATGCAGACCACGATCGGAGGCGCGGGCAAAATTCAGCGTGTGATGCTCGAAGCCGCTGCGCATGAAGACGAAGCGGTCCTCGATCCAGTCGGAGACGCGCAGGCCCATTACGTTCGCGAAGAAGTCCGACGCGGCTTTGGGATCGGGCGTGCGCAGCGCGACATGGCCGAGCTTGGCCACGGTGAGCGCACCGATCCTCTCCTGCGCAGGCGTCGGCGTCCAGCCCTGGATCAATTCGAAGCGGGTGCCTTCGGGATCGGTGAAGGACAATAGCCTGGAGATACCGGGCAGGAAATCGCTGTGGATCTCGGGCCGCAGATCCACCTGCTTCAGCGCGGCGCCCAGCGCCTCCAGCTGGACATCAGGCGAAATTTCGAAGGCGATACTCTTCAGCGCGGCATCACCGGGCTCGATCACCAGCGAGAGCTGCTCGGAATCATTGGCGAGGAACAGGCGTTGTCCGTCGCGGGCAACGAGGCCGAGACCGATCACGCCGCGATAATAGTCGAGCAGCCTCTCAGGATCGGGCGAGGTGAAGGTCGCGTGCCGCAGCCGGGTGAAGCGTGCGATGGGTGCTTGTGTCGTCATCGTGCAGTCCATCCCCTCATGGAATCATGATGATCTTGCCGAGCGCGGAGCCCTGCTCCAGCAGCGTATGCGCCTTCCTGACCTCGTCGAGCTTCAAAACCGCCGAGATCGCCGGCTTGATCGCGTTGCGGCTCAGCGCATCGATCACGCTACGCATCAGCGCCCGGCGCCCGTCGCGATCATGGTCGTAGATGTGGAAGGAGAAGCAGCGGATCGCCGGACAGATGTCGAGATGGTCGCGCATCGCCGCCATCAAATTCTCTTCCGGCAATCCGGCAAAGGCATTGTACGACAGCAGCGTGCCCCATTTGCCGAGCGCGCCGAGATAGGCGGTGAATTCGGGACCGCAGACGTGATCGAGCACGAGACCGACACCCTCGCCACCCGTCAGCTCGCGGGTGCGCGCAACCACGTCCTCGCGCCGGTAGTAGATGATGTGGTCGGCGCCGTTGGCCTTCGCAAAGGCGGCCTTCTCCTCGGTCGAGACCGTGCCGATGACTTTCATCCCGGCGAGCTTGGCCAACTGCACCAGCGCGGTGCCGACACCGCCGGCAGCCCCGATCACCAGCACGCTTTCGGGCGCGCGCGGATGGCGGCATTCATGCAATAGAGCGTAGGCGACTTGATAGTTCGACAGGCACACCGCGGCTTGCAGATCGACATGATCAGGCAGCGCGTGCACGGCATCCGCGGGTGCAACGACATGGTCGGCGTAGCAGCCGCCGCGCTGGGAGAGATCCCGCGCGCTCAGCAGCACCTTCTGGCCGATCGCAAAGCCCTCGATACCGGGCCCGAGCGCGGAGATGCGGCCGGCGACGTCGTTGCCAGGATTGGCCGGCAGCGGCGGCATCCATTTGTAGACGCCGCGCCGGATCAGCACGTCGGGCTGCCCGACCCCGAACGCCTCGGCCCGGATCTGCACCTGGCCCGCGCCCGGCTCGGGCACCGCAAGCTCGACCACCTCAAGTGCATCCGGCCCACCCGGCTGACGCACCAGCACCGCCCTCATGTCTCGCGCTCCCCAGACCATATTTTCGAAAATCATACCGTTTACGAAAATTATTGCAAGATGGTCGTTGCCGCGGCATCTTGGGCCATCGATTCATTGGCTGAACCATGCCCGACAGCGCCATTCGTCCCCGCAAGGAATTCGGCAAGACCATCGCCGCCGACATCACGCATCGGCTGCGCGAGGAGATCATTGCCTGCGCGCTTGCGCCGGGCGAGCCGCTGCGCTTCGACGTGCTGCGCGAACGGTTCGGGGCGAGCTTCACGACGCTGCGCGAGGCGCTGACAGCACTGGCTGCGGAGGGTCTCGTCGACGCGCAGGAGCAGCGCGGCTTCCGCGTCGCGCCGGTCAGCCGCCAGGATCTGATGGAGATCACCGATGCGCGCGTGCTGGTCGAGGTGGAACTGATCCGCCGCTCGATCGCGCGGGGCGATGACGACTGGGAAATCGCGGTGATCTCCACACTGCATAGATTGAAGCGAATCGAGCAGCGCGACCCCGAACATCCCTTGCGCGATCCCGAGTGGAAGATCGCCCATCGCCAGTTCCACGAGGCGCTGGTGTCGGCGTGCGGCTCGGCGACGCTGCTCGCCATCCGCGCCGAGCTGTTTGACCGCGCCGAGCGCTACCGGCACCTGTCGGCGAATTTCCGGCCGCGCCCGCGCGACAAGGCGGGCGAGCACCAGGCCATCATGCAGGCCGCCATCTCGCGCAATGCCGACCTCGCCGTGCAGCTGATCGAGACGCACATCCGCTCCACCGCCGACAACGTCGCGACCTACGCCGCCCACCTGCTCGACACCGAATAGGCCCGACGCATTTTTGCGGCGGCGGGGTTGCGTCGCGCGCTATTTTCGAAAATAATATATAACATCGAAAATCGAAACCTTCGGGGGCGAAACCATGAAGCTGCTGTCGTTCTTGGACGGAAATCGGGAAAGCTGGGGCGCCGTTGTCGAAAACGGCGTGGTGGATCTCGGCCGCGCCCTGCCCCGATATCCCACGCTCGCGGACTTCCTCGGCAGCGATGACTACGCGAGGCGCGAGGCGCTCGTTGCGGGGCACAAGCCCACGCTGGCACTCGGCGACATCAAATATCTGCCGGTGATCCCGCGCCCCGAGAAGATCGTCTGCGCCGTGCGCAACTATCTCGACCACCACAACGAAGCCGTGGCGTTCGGCATGAAGCGCGAGATCACTGAGTTTCCGCCGATCTTCCTGCGGGTCTGGCGCTCGCAGGTTGCGCACAGCGCGCCGGTGATCCGGCCGAAAGTCTCGGACAATTTCGACTGGGAGGGCGAGCTCGCCGTCGTCATCGGCAAGGGCGGCCGCCACATCAGCCAGGCCGACGCCTGGACTCACGTTGCGGGCTATTCGATCTACAACGACGTCAGCGTGCGCGACTGGCAGCGCCACGCCCAGCAGATCGCCTCGGGCAAGAACTTCGTCGGCACCGGTCCATTCGGGCCGTGGCTGGTCACGCCCGACGAGGTTGGGGATCCCACCAAGCTGAAGCTCGAGACGCGCGTCAACGGCGCGACCGTGCAGTCCTCCGACACCTCGATGCTGATCTTCTCGATCCCGCGGCTGATCGAATATTGCTCGACCATCTTCGACCTCGTGCCCGGCGACGTCATCGCGACAGGCACGCCGGCCGGCGTCGGCTTCACCCGCAAGCCGCCGATGTTCCTTAAAGCCGGCGACGTGGTCGAGGTCGAGATCGAGAATATCGGCGTGCTCCGCAATCCCGTCGTCGACGAGGCGTAAGGCCACTCATGTCCTACGATATTCGTAAGACCGCGCTCGGCGTCGAGACCGTCTGGCACGAGCGCGGCCCGCGGCTGGAGACGCCGCTGCTGGTCGGCACCGCCATCGCGGTGATCCGCAATCCCTTCGCCGGTCGCTACGAGCCCGACCTGATGCCGTTCCAGGCGTCGTTGCGCGAGCTCGGGCGTGAGCTTGCGAGCGGTCTGATCGCGCAGCTCGGCGGCGCCGGGCGCATCGAAGCCTATGGCAAGGGCATCATCGTCGGCGAGGACGGCGAGCTCGAACACGGCGCAGTCTGGCACGAAGCCGGCGGCCACGGCATGCGCGAGGTGCTGGGCCAGCCGAAGGCCATCGTGCCGGCGGCGAAGACGATCGGCGGCCCCGGCACGCGGCTCATGGTTCCACTCGGTCATATTCACGCCGCCTATGTCCGCAGCCATTTCGGCACCGCGGACATGACGCTGTGGGACGCACCCCGGCGCGACGAGATCGCATTCGGCCTCGTGATGGCAACCGGCGGCCGCCCCCACGCACGCATCGGCGGCCTGAAGGCGTCGGAGATCTCCGTGCATGACGGGCAGCGGTGACGGGGCGCCTCAATGCCCCCCACACCGGCAGCGCTCGTAGTCGTGGGGATCGTGGCTGTTGACGATCCTCACGCGATCGCCGTGATCGCGCTTCAGCGCGCGCAGCCGTTCCTGGTTGGCGATCCGCATGCCGCGGTCCATGTCGCCGCGGCGCTGGAAGTAGCCGAGCATCAGCGGCACGCGCGGCGATGCGTCGAGCTGGGCGTGGTGGAAGTAACTGTCGCCGGCGTGCAGCAGCCAGCCGTCGCCTGATCGCACGGCGATGCCGCAATGGCCGAGCGTGTGGCCGGCAAGCGGGATCATCAGGATGTCGGCCTCCTTGTCGCCGAGCGCGCGCACGCCCTTGAAGCCGAACCAGTCCTCGCCGGCTTCACCATAGAATGACCAATGCGGGCCGTGGCTCCACTGTCCCGTGACGTAGCGCCCTTCGGGCGGCGCCGGCTTGCGCAGCACCGCCATGTCGTATTCGGCGCGGTGGACGTGGATCGCGGCGTTGGGAAAGTCGGGCACGCCGCCGGCGTGATCGCGGTCGAGATGTGTCAGCAGCACGTGGCGCACGTCCTTCGGTGAGTAGCCGAGTGCCTTCACCTGCTCGGCCGCCGTCTCCGCAGGATCGAGCCTCGGCGCGGTCTGCCGGACCCAGCGTCGCCCCAGCCGCGCGGGCGCTGCGATGTCGTCGAGACCGATGCCGGTGTCGACCAGAGCGAGCCCGTCATTGGTCTCGATCAGCAGGCAGTGGCAGACCAGGCGGGCGCGCCGGAACAGGCTGCCGCTACCGTTCACCAGGCGGCGGCCGATCGGGCACATCGTGCCGGTGTTGAGATGGTGGATTTTCATCGCGTGTCCTGCCGGTTCATGAGCAGGACGTTCTTGTCATCCTATGATCCATAGGTAAAATATTGAGTATTGATGTTATCTCTAGGCTGTACCTATGGATATCCGCGAGCTTCGCTACTTCGCCGCCGTCTACCGCGAACGCAACCTGACCGCGGCCGCGCGGGCCTGCTTCGTGTCGCAGCCCTCGATCTCGACCGCGATCACCAACCTGGAGGCCGAGCTCGGCACCACGCTGTTCGTCCGGCACAGGAAGGGTGTCGCGCCGACCGCCTCGGCCGAGCAATTTCACGCCCTCGCCCGCCGCATCATCGACGAGACCGATGCCGCGCGCAGCCTGTTCAGGAAGCCGAGCACGAAGACGCATGTCACGCTCGGGCTGATGCGCACGCTCGACGTGCCCCGGACCATCGCGCTGCTGAAGCCGCTGACGGCACGCAGCGACGTTTCGCTCCGGCTCGTCGGCAGCGAGGAGCCCGCCGATGCGCGCATCATCTCCCGGAGCATGCTGCGCAAGGACGAGCAGTTCGTCGCGCTATGGAGCGAGCGCTATGTCGCCGCCCTGCCGCCGTCGCATCCGCTGACGCTGAAGGACAAGCTTCGCACCGCCGATCTCGCCGGCGCGCCGCTGATCGACCGCTGCCATTGCGAGCAGAGCGCGTTCTTCGGCCCCGGCGCCCAGCGGCGCCAGACCGCGGCGATCGCGCAATCGGAAGATTGGGCGATTGCACTGGTCGCCGCAGGCGTCGGAATCGCCATCGTCCCCGAGGGCGTGGCGCGCGGCAACCCCGATGTCGCCGTGCGCGAGATCGAGGTCAAGGTGAAGCGCGAGGTCGGCCTTGCCTATCGCGCGTCAGTGCCGCTCGCGGATGCGTTGAAGGATTTTGTCGGAAAGCTGCAGAAGCAGCGGCGCAGGCCCGATCGGAGCGGACGACGGCCCGGCCCGCGCAAAAAGCTCAGCCCTTCGAGATGACCGCGCGGCCGTAAGGCGGCTGCGCCTGGACCGGCGGATTGGCGGTCTGGGCGGCGAGCTCGCCGATCAGGCGGTCGGCGTCGGCGGCCATGCCGTCGGGCGCCTGGATCACCAGGCGCTCCAGGGCCCAGCGATAGGACGAGACGCGCTGCTCCAGGCACTGCTGCACCCATTGCACGATCAGCGAGTTCTCCTGCATGCGCGCGACGGCATCGTCCTTCTCCCTCGGCGAGAGCGCGGAGACGCGCGCCATGCTGGCGTCGCGCTTCCTGTCGAGGTCGATGACGCGGATCGCGGAAGCGAAGAACGGCTCGAAGCGGGTGATGTCGTTGCGCACGTCTTCCATCAGCTGCGCATAGCGCGAGGAATGCGAGCGGTGCGGCTCGTCGATCAGCGTGCGGCCGTACATGGTGCGGTCGAACACGATCTTCTGCCGCCAGGGCGAGGGCATGGCCTTGTAGTCGCCGAACACGCTCTTCCAGGCGGGACGCGACAGCGGCGGCTCGATCATGGGATAGGCGAGGTCGCGCAGCTGGCGTTCCTCGTCGGTCAGCTGGAATTGCGAAGGCTTCAGGCCGACGCTGCCGGTAACCTCGGTGCCGAGCCAGCGATGCATGTCGTCGCTGCGCATGTCGGCGCGGGTGCGGCCGAAATCGCCACCGCTGCACGCGCCAAGGGTCGCAGCGAGCAGTGCGAGCACGACGGCCGATAGAACGGGCCGGATCTGGCGGATGGTGTCCGGCATTGCACGAAGCCGGATGTCAGCGACGGCGACGACGGCGCCCCGGCGCTGTGCCCTGCTCCGGTCCGCGATCGCCGCTGGTTTCGTCGCTCTCGCGCTCGATGCGGATCACCGGGAGGATCAGAATCGTTCCCATGTCCGCGCGCGGTGTGACGTCCTCCGACGAGCCTACCCGGCGACCGGCCGGAAATTCGATGATGGTCCCCATGTCAGCTCTCTCAATTGCCGCGCGATCAAATACGCTCCTGCAACATGGCGATCATTAAGATCAGCTCATGGTTAACGGGGTGTAAACGTGCCCCTCGGACCGTAGCCGCACGGGCCGGCCCCGCCGTCCCGTTGCGGCACGAAAAGGCCTCAAATTTAAGGATCCGCTTCACGCCTCGTTTTCCTTAACGAGCCTTTAAAGGAACCTGCGCTAGGCTCGCCCCGAGTATCTTTTCCGAGTTGCGTACGCCTCCATGACCAAGTCGCTGTTTCCCGGATTCGACGGGCTGATGAGCCTCTCCCGTCGCGAAGGCGTCGATGTTCGGCCGACGCTGCTGCGCGTGCTGACCGACCTCTATGTCCAGACGCGCGTCCACAGCGACGACGAACAGCGCCAGTTCATCGAGCTTGCGACGCGGCTGATCGACCAGGTCGACGATGCCACGCGCGCTTCCGTCAAGGCCAAGCTCGCGATCTATCCGCAAACGCCCGTTCCGGTGCTGCAGAAGCTCGGGCTGGTCGCCGCCCAGGAAGGCCGCAGGATTCCGCTCGCGCGCGAGATCCCGGTGCCCGCCCCTGCCCCTGCGCCGGTCCGCGCGCCGACCGAGGCCGAGCAGCGCATGGCCGCCAACATGGCGATGCAGCCGAAGGACGCCGCCGAGATCCACGACATGTTCTTCCGCGCCGGTCCTTCCGAGCGCGCGCTGATCCTGCACAATCTGGCGCAAACCCCGCTGAAGGCCGCGCCGCGCATTCCGACCGTGCGTGCCAAGCGCGCGATCCAGATCCTGGAGATGGCGGCGATCGCGGGCGACGTCGAGAACTTCGCCCTCGAGCTCGGCGACAGCCTGATTCTGCCATCGCGCGTTGCAGCCCAGATCGTCGACGATCCCGGCGGCGAAGCGCTCGCCGTCGCCGCGCGCGCGCTCGACATGCCGAGCCCGAACTTCCAGCGCATTTTGCTGTTCTTCAAACCGGCGATCGGCACCTCCGTGAACGAGGTGTACCGGCTGTCGCGGCTCTACGACCGTCTCAGCGACCGCTCGGCGCTGGTGTTGCTGGCCGCCTGGCGCGGCTCGACGCTCGCCGTCACCCGCGCCAAGTACCAGTCGGCACTGCACGACGGCGAACGCCAGCGCGCCCGCGCCGGCGCGAGCCAGACGCGGCCGGGCGTACAGCCCGGCGCGATGCCGCGCCGCACCGGCACCGACGGATCGTCGGAGCGGTAGCGCCAGCCCTGGGGCAGCTTCCGCTCGTGCCCCGGACGCAGCGCAGCACATAGTGATGCGCTGCTGAGCCGGCGCCCATCTCACCGCATCCGTTCATGCCGCTTTCTGGGTCCCGGCTCTGCGCGGCAACGCTGACGCCTCGCCGCTTGTCCGGGACACAGCGAGGCAGCAACTACGTCTTCGCCAATTCCAGGAAATGCCGCCCGGCGCGGTCCTCGGTCTCGACGATCCAGGCGTCCGGATCGAAGCGGATCTCCTTGGTCAGCCGTTCCTCAACGGTGTGCTCCGGCAAGGGTTGCGGCGCGACCGGCACGAAGAAGCGATCGACGGGCCGGCCGTCGTCGTAGGAGGTCTGCGGCGCCGGCGCGTAGAGCATGGCCTGACCGTCGAGCAGCGAGACCTTCACGAAGACCGCCCCCGCCTCCTCGGCGCCACGACGGCGCACCGCGCCGAACACGCCTTCGGCCTGGCAGCGGCGCAGATAGGCCGCGACCCATATGTTGGATTTCAAACGCATGAGTCGGACGATAGGCCAGCGTGGCGCGCGCCGCCAGTCTCAGCTCGTACCCGTCAGACGTTGCGCAGGCCCTGCCCTCCGCGGATCTGGCGTGCGACGAGGTATGACAGCGGAATCGCGAGCGCAAATCCCACAGCCACGGCGTAAGGGATGTTCCTGATGGCGTCGGCGGCGAAACTCGGCACCATCAGCACGACGATCAAACTGACGCCTGCCAGCACTGTACCCAGCATGATCCAGACCAGGACCGAGACCTTGAACATGACACCCTCTCTTCTTCGTTGAAGATGGGCGATCATGATCCCCGAAGCTGGCGGCCGTCATTGATCCCGAGCAAATCGCGCCTGCGGGACGCGGCCTGATCTGCCGGCGCGAGAGCCTGAAGATTGATCCGCCTCAATGACAGCGGACGGCGCGGCTATTCGACGGGATGGCCGATCGCAGCGCCGAGCTCGCGCAGCAGTCGGTCGGACAGCTGACCCGTGACCTGCATCTTGTGCTCGCGCTCGAACTTCTGGATCGCGGACTGGGTTTCGCCGCTCATCGTGCCCGTGATCTTCAGATTGCCGTAGCCATATTCGGACAGCGCACGCTGCACGCCGGCGATGCGCCGTGCGGCGGGGCTCTGCGGTAGGGGAATCGGGGCCGGCGGGCGCATGGCGGATTGCGGCGTCGAGGTCGTCGCCTTGACCAGATTGGTCATGGGATCGTTGGCGCGCGTCGATGCGGTCGCCTCGACCGGTTTCTCCACGGGCTTCTCGGCCGCTCGTTCAGCAGGTTTGGGCTCGGCGCGGAACTCGGTCGCGCGCGGCTCGAGCGGCGAGGTGTCGGCGCCGACGGGGCGCGGACGCGGGAGAGGATTGGGCAGCGACACGGACGACGGCGCGGGAAGATTGATCACGGTGCCGAACATCGGCGCCGGATGCCGCCCGGTCTGCAGGAACAGCGCGTTGGCGACGATCGCACCGATCGCGGCGACGGCGACGAGGCCGGCCAGCGTATCCTTGGGGCTGTGCAGCAGCACGCGCATCACGAGGTTGCGCTCGGTCTCGACATCGACAACCGCGGCCTTGGCACCACGGCGGCGCGGAGCGGCTCCGTCCTTGTTCGACTTCCTAGGCACTTTTCTTCACCAGAGCGGGTTGGTCCTGAGTTTGGTCCTGAGTCTCCTGGCGCAACACCGGCGTCAGGGTCGCGATCTTGCTCTCGCTCGCCTTCTCATCGGCCGGCTTGACTTGCGGCGGCGTGTAGACGAGCGGCAGCCTGACCGTGACGGCGGTGCCCTCGCCCAGCTTGCTTTGTACCGTCAATTCGCCGAGATGCAACGCCACGAGGCTCTTCACGATCGAAAGTCCGAGGCCGGTGCCTTCGTGACGGCGCTGATAGGTCTTGCCCGCCTGGAAGAACGGCGCACCGATGCGCTTGAGGTCGTCGGGCGCAATGCCGACGCCGGTGTCGCTGATGCGCAGCGTCAGCTGCGATCCGGTCACCGCAGCGGAAACGGAAACCTGGCCGCCGCGCTCGGTGAACTTGATGGCGTTGGCGACGAGATTGAGCACGATCTGCTTGAAGGCCCTGGGATCGCCGGTCATGACCGGCAAGTCCTGCGGCGCGTCGGTGATGAGGTCGATGCCGTTCTCCCGCGCCTTCAACGCCAGCAGATTGCAGCAATGCAAGAGCGAGGCGCGCGGCGCGAACGGCTCGGACGCGATCTCGAAATTGCCCGATTCCATCTTCGACATGTCCAGGATGCCGTTGACGACCGACAGCAGATGCTGGCCGGATGCGTTGATGAGCTCCGCATATTCCTTGCGCTGGGCCGCACCCAGCATCAAGGTCTGCTCCTGCGCGATCATCTCGGAGAAGCCGATGATGGCGTTGAGCGGCGTCCGCAGCTCGTGGCTCATGGTGGCGAGGAAGCGCGTCTTGGCGGCGTCGGCGGCTTCAGCGGCGCTGCGTGCCTGCTCCAGCGCCTGCTCGGACAGCTTGTGGTCGGTGACGTCGCGCATCACGGCGACGACTTCGGCCTCGCCCGAGACGTCGCGTCCCGTCTGCGGATCGAGCGGCCGGCAGCGCATCTCGACCCAGAGAAAATCGATCTGACTGCGCTCGGAACCGTCAGGCTCACGCCGCAGCCGGAACTCGACGCTGCGCACGTCTCCGCGTGCGGCATCGGACAGCGCGGTGAGATAGGCCGGGCGATCGGCGACATGGACGCGGTCGAACAGGCCATGACCGAGCAGTTGCGCCACTGATATGCCGAGCATGGCTTCCGCCGCCGGCGAGATGAACTGGACCGCACCGTTGCGCTGATGCCGCGAGACGACGTCGCTCATGTTGCGCGCCAGCAGGCGGTAACGCTCCTCCTCGCGCGACAGCAGCCCCACGCTGGTGCGCGCGAGCGATTCCGCGCCGAAGGCGAGGCCCGCGGCATAGAGCGTTGCCGAGGCGACGCCGAATGCCATCAGCACGCCGCGTTCTGCGGCGCTGGTGTCTGCGGAGGGGAGCCAGCCGAGCTGGCTGCCGAGAATCAGCAGTCCCGCGCAGGACAACGCGAGCAAGGACGCGAAGGCGGCGACGCGGCGCGAGGCCGACAGCGCGGCCTCGAGGGGAACCACGACCAGCCAGACCGCAGCGAATGAGTCGATGCCGCCCGTGGAACCCGCGACCGCCATGATCAGGCCGGCCAGCGCCAGCGACGACAGCACATGCGCGCCTTCATAGCGGCCGGTGCGTGACAGGAACCAGGACAACAGGATCGGGGCGATCAGCCATGCGAAAGCGGCGACCTCGACCGCATTCGGCGCGCCGCGCATGGCGAGATAGACCGGGAATGCGGCAAAGGCGGCCAGGCTGCCGAGCAGCCGCGGCGCCATGAAGGCACGATGGCGCGCTCGCATCAGCGCATCGTAACGCGCGGAGGGATGCAGCAGCGCATCGAGACAATCGCGGATGATACTCAAAACTGTCACGGGTCTCGCGCTTCGGCTCAATCGTCTTGATGAAGACGCGCCGGAACGCCTCCTTGTCGTTGAGCCACCGTGTCAGAGCGACCTTAAACGAGTGCTAAGGCGGCGCGGCGTGCGGCCGGACGCCGGGACATCGCGGGGCTTTTTAGACGATTTGACGGCGTCTTCGGCGAGGATGGTGAACACAGGGTTTCACCGTCCTTTTCATGGTTTCGAATTGGTGGACATGCATGCCAGCAGAATCACGGGAGCCGGCGTCAATCGAAAATTTACGACACCTTCGATCGCGAAGATTTTTGCGTAAGTTTTCCGCGAATTAAGCTCAAGGCAATCACTTGCGATTTATCGAGAGTTGCTAGGTCCGACTTCCGCGGAGATCGCCGCGGACGGGATCGAACGTACAGGTCGCGAAGATGCGCTTTCTGCTCCGCATCACATTCTGGCTCGGGCTGGTGCTGGTGCTCCTGCCCAGGGACAAGACACCCGAATCGGAGAAGCTGCCGCAGATCGGCGCCGCCGACGCGGTGCAGGCTGCGACCGCGGCCGTCTCCGACATGACCCAGTTCTGCAAACGCCAGCCGGCGGCCTGCGAGGTCGGCGGACAGGCCGCGACCATCATCGGCCAGCGCGCCCAGGACGGCGCGCGCAAGATCTACCAGATCATCAACGACAAGAAAGAGCAGATCGGAAACGAGAAGAACGACAAGCCCGACAAGAAGGCGCCCGACCATACCGGCTCGATCGCGATGGTCGGCGAAGGCGAGGCCATTTCGAGCGAAGCGCCGCGTGACACGCTGAGCCAGGACGACCTCGCGCTGGAATGGCGCGGCCCGCAGCCGGCGAATTAGCCCCCAAACCCTATCGATTTCGGCGCCTCGCATCCCTATATTAGCGGGAAGCGGGAACCTTGGGCCGACATGACGACGATCGACGAAATCAGGGACAATTTCGAGCTTCTGGACGAGTGGGACGACCGCTACCGGTACGTCATCGAGCTCGGTCGTACCCTGGAACCGATGCCCGAGGCCGAGCACTCCGCTGAGAACAAGGTCAACGGCTGCGTCAGCCAGGTCTGGCTGCAGAAGCTGGTCGACCGCAGCAAGGGCGCACCGATCCTGAGCTATCGCGGCGACAGCGACGCACATATCGTGCGTGGGCTGGTGGCCATCGTGCTCTCGCTCTATTCGGGCCGCACGCCGCAGGAGATTCTCGATACCGACGCGATCGCCGTGTTCAACGAGTTCGGCTTTCGCGATCACCTGACGCCGCAGCGCTCCAACGGCCTGCGCTCTATGATCGAGCGCATCAAGACCGACGCGAAAGAGGCGCTCGCGGAAGCGTCGTAGAAAACGCTTCTCGGGTGGGGAGCGCGCGCATCCAGCCAAGCAGTCGACCGCGGTAGGGTGGGCAAAGCGCAGCGTGCCCACGTTCTGAGTGATCGGAGAATATTCGTGGGCACGGCGCAAGAGCGCCTTTGCCCACCCTACGAGATCCAGCGCGCGGCTCTACTTCCCCTTCTTCCGCTGCTGCTGACCCAAACCCATCTGCTTGGCGAGCTGCGAGCGCGCCACCGCATAGTTCGGCGCGACCATGGGATAGTCGGCCGGCAGGCCCCATTTCTCGCGGTACTGCTCCGGCGTCATGTTGTACTGCGTGCGCAGATGCCGCTTCAGCGACTTGAAGCGTTTGCCGTCTTCCAGACAGACCAGATAATCGGGCGCGATCGACTTCTTCAGCGACACCGCCGGCTTCGCCGGCTCGAGCGGCGCGGACTCCGTGCGGCCCGAGGACACCCGCACCAGGGCGCCATGCACCTGGCTGATCAGGTTCGGAATCTCCGCGGCCGGCGTCGGATTGTTGCTGAGATAAGCCGACACGATGCCCGCCGTCAGCTCGATGAAATTCTTAGCCCCCGCGTCCGACATGGGCCCGCCCCTCGCTCCACCTTGCGCCTCTCGGGATAGACGACGCTCAACTATTCCGTGTCAACAATACGTTCGGCTGAAATAAGACGGCCAGCGAATACGAGTGGACATCGACGAAACAAGTCATGACCGCGCGCCAACGCGCGGGCTCAACCCCGCTGGTCGAGATGGGTGCGCAGCTCGTCGATCGAGGCAAAGCGCATCATGCCCTCCGGCATCTGCGCTTCGATCGAGCCGTCGGAATAGAGCGAATAGGCCATGCCGTCGACGACGCCTGATTTGAGCACGGTCACGGGCGGCTGCTCGGCCTGGGGCGGCGGGGGCGGCGGAGGTCCAGGCGGCGGCGGAGGTTCGGGAGCAGGCGGCGGTGCGGCCTCCGCAAAGGTCGATGGCGAGCGCGGCGGCGCCGACGGGCGACGCAAGGCGGCCGGCGGTTCCGGCGTGCGCATGCGGTCCGGCTTCGGCCACGCATCGTCAAAGCTTGCAGGCGGAGCGTCCAGGACTTCACTCGGCTCCGCAGGTAGCTGTGGCGGCGCACCCTCGGTGGCCTTCGCCTCCGCGCGCTCGCGCTCCTTGCGCGAGGTCGAAGCGAACAGCAAATTGCGCCGGCGCGGCGCGTCAGGTGCTGCCGGCGGCGTCGGAGCCTCCGGCTCCGGCGGCACCTCGACACGCGGACGCTCGCGCGCAGCAGCTTCACCCTGCCATGGCGGCGGACCTCCGGCCGGTGGTGGTGGCGGCGGCGCCGGCTCCATCCTGGTCTCGCTCCTTGCCGCTGCGGACGGCATCAGCTCAGGCGCAGCAGCGCCTGATCCAGCAAGCCCCGGCAACACGGGCCTGACCCGCACTTCGGAGGGCGCGCCCGCCAGCCGGCCCGCAATGGCCTTCAGCTCCATGACCACGACACGGAGGCCGACCAGTAACATCCCGGAGCAGACGCCGATGGTGCCTGAGATTATGAGGGGGCTGCCGAGGCTGAACTCCCTGACGGAGAAGCCAAACAGGATCGAAAGGAAGCCCGCCACGACGGCGAAAACCCCTGCGATCAACAGTGCCAAGGTCATCGAACTCACCCCCGGCCGCACATCCACACGCGACCCGTCACACACGATACCGTCATACGGTGTTCCACGCCAACGGCCAATTGCAGGCAGCGTTCCTAAGAGGAAGGAAATCAGGGACTTATTCACATTCCCTTCAGCTACGGCCCGCTACTGCTGGTTCGTGCTCGAAATCCGGAATTGCTGCGTCGCATCAGGAATTTAGCCATAATGCCCAATTACTTGGTAATGGAACTGCGCTATAGGGAGTCCGGGGAGCAGGCCCGCGCGCACCAGCGGGGCCAAGAGGGGATTCCGGGGCACCGATAGCCATGACATCCATCACGACTTCGGCGATCGACACGCCTCAGCGGCGCTCGGTCGAACGGACTTGCGACGATCTCGCCATGCTGGTGCTGGCTGCGGTCACCGTCGTTGCAGGCCTGACGTTCCGCGATTACGGCCTTGGTTGGGACGACTACACCCACGCCGAATATGCCGATCTGCTGCTGCGCATGTTCGGTTCCGGCTTCAAGGACACCGCGGCGCTCTCCTTCGCAAATCTCTACATGTATGGCGGCGGCTTCGACATGGTCGCGGCCCTCCTGCACAAGATCATTCCGCTCGAATTGTTCGAAACGAGACGTTTGCTCGGCGCCATTGTCGGCGTGATCGGACTTGCAGTGACCTGGCGCCTCGCACGCCGCATCGGCGGGCCGCTGGCCGGTCTTGCCGCGCTCCTGCTGCTCGCGCTGTGCCCGATCTTCTACGGCCACATGTTCATGAACCCGAAGGACGCACCCTTCGCGGTAGCCATGATCATCCTGATGCTCGGCCTCGTCCGCCTCGCCGAGGAATATCCGCAGCCGTCGCCGCGCACGATCCTCATCGTCGGCTTGGGGGCCGGTCTTTCGCTCGGCTGCCGCGTTCTCGGCGGGCTCGCGCTGGTCTACGCCATGCTCGGCTTCATCCCGCTGTTCCTGGAGGAGCTGCGCACCGAGGGTCTTCGCGAGTCGGTGCGCCGCTTCGCCCACGTCGTCTATGTGCTGCTGCCCGGCCTCGTGTTCGGCTACCTCGTGATGGGCCTGATCTGGCCCTGGTCGATCATGGAGCCCGGCAATCCGTTCGAGGCGCTCACCTACTTCTCGCATTTCTTCGAGAAGCCGTGGAAGGAGATGTTCGACGGCGCGATCGTGTCGGTGCCGGACATGCCCTGGTCCTATCTGCCGACGCTGTTCGCACTGCAGCTGCCCGAGGTGCTGCTGGTGCTGATGGGCGGCGCGGTGTTCAGCACCTTCGCCATGCTGCCGCGAAGCGAGGTTCCCGCACGGCGCAAGACCATCATGCTGATGCTGACGCTGGCGGCGACCCTGCCGCTGGCGATCGCGATGGTGAAGCGGCCGGCGCTGTACAACGGCATCCGCCATTTCGTCTTCGTGATTCCGCCGATGGCGGTGCTCGGTGGCGTCGCGTTCGCCTGGGCCATGGAGCGCCTGCGCGCCAATCACCGCACCTGGCAGCCGGTCGTGCTCGCCACCTTCTGCTTCGGCCTTGCGCTCTCGCTCGCCGAGATGATCCGCCTGCATCCCTATCAATACACGCACTTCAACCACATCGCCGGCACCGTGCGCGGCGCCGACGACCGTTTCATGCTGGACTATTGGGGCCTCGCGCTGAAGCAGGCCTCCGATGAGCTGCGCGAGCAGCTGGTCGAACGCCAGGAAGTGCCGCCGGCTGGCCGCAAATGGAAGGTCGCGGTGTGCGGTCCGCAGCGTCCGGCACAGGTCGCGCTCGGCCCCGATTTCACCATCGGCTGGGATTCCAACGCGGCTGATTTCGCCATGACGCTCGGCGAATT
This sequence comes from uncultured Bradyrhizobium sp., assembly GCF_936943645.1. Taxonomy (GTDB): domain Bacteria; phylum Pseudomonadota; class Alphaproteobacteria; order Rhizobiales; family Xanthobacteraceae; genus Bradyrhizobium. Next base: position 182,074 of record NZ_CAKZJO010000052.1, read on the forward strand.
CTACTGCAAGGGCCTGACCGCGCCCGTCATGGTCGAGATCAAGCGCGACGACGTGGTGTTTGCCCGCGTCTACGACATCCGCGGCCGCAGCATTTCCAGCCTGCTGTCGATCCCTGCGCCGTAAGATCCGCCCGCCTTGTAGCCCGGATGGAGCGCAGCGAAATCCGGGGACAGCGGCCCCGCATTCCGCGGAGTCTGTCATCGGGCAGCGCTTCGCGCCGACCCGTTGGCTCCATGCAGGCTACGCTGAACTGCCGCGCTCCTGACGCGCCTTGCCGCTCGCGGTGAGCGGTACTAGGCTCCCTCCCCGCAACAACGATGTTCGGAGAGACAAGCCATGTCGCCAGCGGAAGCGCGCCTGAAGGAAGTGCCGTCTGACATGACGGAGGCCGAGTGGCAGCAACGGGTCGATCTCGCCGCCTGCTATCGCTTGGTCGCGCTGTATGGCTGGGACGATCTGGTCGACACCCACATCTCCGCGCGCGTCCCCGGCCCAGATCATCACTTCCTGATCAACCCCTATGGGCTGATGTTCGACGAGATCACCGCATCCAGCCTCGTCAAGGTCGACCTGCACGGCAACCAGCTCTCCGAGAGCGAGTACAGCATCAACCCGGCCGGCTTCACCATTCACTCGGCGATCCACGAGGTGCGCGAGGATGCGATCTGCGTGCTGCATCTCCACACGCTCGACGGCACCGCGGTGTCGAGCTCAGCCGAGGGCCTGTTGCCGCTGAACCAGACCGCCCAGCTCGTCACCCACGATCTTGCCTATCACGACTATGAAGGCATCGCTCTGGACCACGACGAGCGGCCGCGCCTGCAGAAGGATCTCGGCGACCACAACCACATGCTGCTGCGCAATCACGGCACGCTGACGGTCGGCCGCTCGGTCGCCTCCGCCTTCGAGCGCATGTACCATCTGGAGCGCGCCTGCTCGATGCAGGTCCGCACGCGCGCGCTCGGCACGCCAGTCTATCCGGTGGAGGAGATCGCGATCGAGAAGAACACCGAGCTGCTCGCCAACCGCGACCGCGCCGAGCTGCGCGCCACCAACCTCGTCTGGCCCCCCTTGCTACGCAAGCTCGACCGCGAGCTGCCGGGCTACCGGTCTTGAGATTTTCGGGGTTTCGTGTAAGGTAGATGCCAACTACCTCTGCACGTCATGGAATGAAACGCCGCCCAATTCCGGGCGGCGTTTTTATTTGGGCCGCCGGTCTCTCCGCTCGTCATTGCGAGGAGCTCGCGACAAATTGCGAAGCAATTTGCGCAGGCGACGAAGCAATCCAGACTGATTCCGCGGCGAGATTCCTGGATTGCTTCGCTACGCTCGCAATGACGGGCATAGGTCTCGTAGGGCGGGCAAAGCGAAACGTGCCCACGTTCTTCCGCAATCATTGAGAAGTGGTGGGCACGGCGCTTTGCGCCTTTGCCCACCTTACGGCACTGTGGCTACTTCACCTCCGCCAGCGCCGCGAGGATGCGCGCCCAGGAGCGGATGCCCTTCTGGAAACTGCGCAGGTCATACTTCTCGTTCGGCGAATGGATGTTGTCGTCGTCGAGGCCGAAGCCGACCAGCAGCGAGTCCAGACCGAGCGTGCGCTTGAAGTCGGCGACGATCGGGATCGAGGCGCCGGAGCCCATCAGCACGGTCTCCTTGCCCCATTCCTCCGTGAGCGCTTTGCTGGCGGCGGCGAGCGGCTTCATGTTCCAGTCGAGCGCGACCGCGGGCGCGGCGGAGTGGTCGCCGAACTCGACCTTGCAGTCGCCGGGAAGGCGCGCGGTCACGTAGTCGCGGAACGCCTTGCGGATCTTCTGTGGGTCCTGCCCTTCGACCAGGCGGAACGAGACCTTGGCGGAAGCATGCGAGGGGATCACGGTCTTGGAGCCCTCGCCGATATAGCCGCCCCAGATGCCGTTGACGTCGCAGGTCGGGCGCGACGAAGCCTGCTCGATCAGGAGCCGCCCCTTCTCGCCGGCGGGGATCGACAGGCCGATCGGCTTCAGGAACATCTCCGGCGTCAGATTGAGCTTCTTCCACTGCTCGAGGATGTCGGGCGGCAGATCCTTCACCCCGTCGTAGAAGCCAGGAATGGTGATGCGGTTGTCGTCGTCGAACAGGCCGCCCAGAATCTTCGTCAGCACCCGGATCGGGTTGATCGCGCTGCCGCCGAACACGCCGGAATGCAGATCGCGGTTGGCGGCGGTGATCTTCAGCTCTTCATAGAGCAGGCCACGCAGCGAGGTCGTGATCGCCGGCGTGTTGCGGTCCCACATGCCGGTGTCGCAGACCAGCACGTAGTCCGCCCTGAACTCGTCCTTGTTGGCCTCGATGAAGGGCACGAAATTCTTCGAACCGACCTCCTCCTCGCCTTCGATCAGGAAGGTGACGTCGATCGGCAGCGAGCCCGTCACCTTCTTCCAGGCGCGGCAGGCCTCGACGAAGGTCATCACCTGGCCCTTGTCGTCCTCGGCGCCGCGCGCGACGATGATCTTGCGGCCGTCGGCATGGTCGGTCACCACGGGCTCGAACGGGGGACGGTGCCAGAGATCGAGCGGATCGACCGGCTGCACGTCGTAGTGGCCGTAGAAGATCACATGCGGCCGTCCGCCGGCGCCGGTCTTGCCGACGATGGCGGGATGGCCCGCGGTCGGCCTCACCTCGGTTGTGACACCGAGGCTTGCGATGTCCTTGGCAAGATGCTCCGCCGCCGCCTTGCAATCTCCGGCAAAGGCTGGATCCGCGGAGATCGACTTGATCCGCAGCAGCGCGAACAGGCGCTCCAGGCTGTTGTCGAAATCCTTGTCGATGTGATCGAGCACGGATTGAAGCTGCGCATTGGCCATGGTCGGATTCCTGACGTTTGAGACTTAAGTCGGCTTCTCGAGATCTGCGGGTTTTAACCCCGTCGCAGGCTGGGTACCAGCCGCAACCGGCGGATGGCGGATGTGCCATGCAAGGCAACCTGCAAGCACGGCGGTCGCGAGCAAATTATTGCCCCACGCCTGGAGGACCGTCGGAAACCACGGCAGCGCCAGCAGCAGGAGAATGCCGGCCGCGCCGAGTGCGAGCCAGGTTCCGAGGCGCACCTTCGCCCGCTCGTCGAAGGCGGCGCGATGCATCAGCACCGTCATCGGGAAGAACAGCCACATGAAGTAGTATTGCCGTGCCAGGGGCGAGGCCACGGTGATCAGGCAGAGCAGGATGCCGAGCTCCTCGGCATCGGAGCGCGCCGTTCGCCGCGCTTGCCGCGGCATGACCGCGAGGAAGCCGAGCCCGAGCAAGGCCGACACCGCCAGCACGATCCAGTTCGCCGTGCCGTAGTCGACGGCGATGACATTCATCGTGCGCGGCGGCTTCTTGGGGTTGTCCTGATTGTAGTTTATCGGACGAACCAGTCGGTGCGTGACGGCGATCAGGGATTGGTTGACCCACGACCAGTTCTGCTCGTCGCGCTGGCCGAAGCCTTTTTCCGAGCTCGTTCCGACCATGCCCTGATACCAGACCGCCAGTTCGGCCGCGTTGCGCTCGAAGCCGCGGATCGGCGCCGGCACGAGGTAGAGAAGGATGCCGGTGAAAGCGATCATGCTGGCGGCAGCCGTCCACTTCCGACGCCAGAGCAGATAGGGCAGCACCGCGATGGGAAACACTTTGATAGCCGTGGCGAGCGCGAACACGAAGCCGGCGAGCCATGACCGTTGATGCCGCAGGCTCCAGAAGGCGAACAGCACCATCGCCAGCAGGACGAGGTTGGGCTGGCCGAGGTCGAACATGTCGAACACCAAGGGCACGGTGACGACAGCGGGCAGCGCTTCCAGCCAGGGACCCGGCTTGCGGTCCGAGCCGGTCATGACGTGGGAGAGCGTTCCGGTGTACCACCACGCCAGGGCATTCAGGATCGACAGGACGACGTAAAGCGGGATCTTGCCGAACCAGCTCGGGATCGCCAGCAGGATCGCCGGAGGCGGCGGATAGATGTAGTCGAAATATTCGACGGCCGTGGCGGGATAGAGCGGCTGTCCGTGCAGGACCTGCTGCCCGGCCCAGTACCACAGGGGGTAGTCCTTGGTCTTGCCGCTGCCGAAGATCTCGGGGACGAGCACGTCGGCGGTGAGCAGGACGCAGCAGAACAGAAACAGCAGGTCCAGCGGCGCGCGCAACGACAGGCGTCTTGGCGCGTCAGGCTTGGCGAGCGGGGCGAGCGAGGTCACGGACGGGTCCTGTTCGGCGACGAACAGGACGTAGCAGACCGGCGCAGGCTTGGAGAGCCCCTCACCCGAAATTGTAGCGGTGGTGGCCTGCCTACCGCCGCAGCAGACCGCCGAGCGCACCGCGCACCAGGGTGCGGCCGATCGAGCCGCCGAGCTGGCCGCCGAGCGATTTGCCGATATTGGCCGCCATGCCGCCGATCACCTGGTTGGTGACCGATCGCGTCACGTCGCGCGCAATGACCTGTCCGGTCGACAGGCGGCCGCGTTTGACGTTGGTGCCGAACACGGTGCCGACGATCGAGCCGATCTGGCCGAGAAGGCCGCCGCCGCTTCCGTCCCCTGAGCCGTCGGCGGTCGCCGCCGTGCCGGCGATGCGCTTCTGGATCATCTCGTAGGCGGACTCGGCATCGACCGCGGTGTCGTATTTGCCCTTCACCGGGCTCGCAGCCAAGATCGCCTTGCGCTCGTCCGGCGTGATCGGCCCGATGCGCGCCGATGGCGGTCGGATCATCACGCGCTCGACCATGGCCGGCGTGCCGTTGCCTTCGAGGAAGGACACCAGCGCCTCGCCCTTGCCGAGCTCCATGATCACCTTGGCGGTGTCGAGTTTCGGGTTGGGCCGGAAGGTCTGGGCCGCAGCCGCGACCGCCTTCTGGTCGCGCGGCGTGAAGGCGCGCAGCGCGTGCTGCACCCGGTTGCCGAGCTGGCCGAGCACGCGATCGGGCACGTCGATCGGGTTCTGCGTCACGAAATAGACGCCGACGCCCTTGGAGCGGATCAGGCGAACCACCTGCTCGATCTTGTCCATCAGCGCCTTGGGCGCGTCGTTGAACAGCAGATGCGCCTCGTCGAAGAAGAACACCAGCTTCGGCTTGGGCAGGTCGCCGGCCTCGGGCAGCTCCTCGAACAGCTCCGACAGCATCCAGAGCAGGAATGTCGCGTAAAGCCTAGGACTCTGCAGCAGCTTGTCGGCGACCAGGATGTTGACCATGCCGCGGCCATCGCGGTCGGTCTTCATGAAGTCCTTCAGCGTCAGCGCCGGCTCGCCGAAGAATTTGGTGGCGCCCTGGTTCTCCAGCACCAGAAGCTGGCGCTGGATGGTGCCGACGGTGGCCTTGGTGACGTTGCCGAACCCTTGCGCAGCCTTGCGGATGGCGGCGAGCGGATCCTCCTCCGCATCCGCCCCCTTCTTCCCGCTATCGGGGACGATGGCATCGAGCAGCGCGCGCAAATCCTTCATATCGATGAGGGTCAAGCCGGCGTCGTCGGCGACGCGGAAAGCGACGTTGAGCACGCCTTCCTGCACATCGTTCAGGTCGAGCATGCGCGCGAGCAGAAGCGGCCCCATTTCCGTGACGGTCGCGCGCACCGGATGACCCTGCTCGCCGAACACGTCCCAGAACACCGTCGAGAACTGGTCAGGCTGGAAATTCAGCCCCATCGCGGTGGCGCGCTTGACGATGAAGTCTTTGGCTTCGCCGACCTCGGAGATGCCGGAGAGGTCGCCCTTGATGTCTGCGGCGAAGACCGGAACACCGGCGCGCGCAAATCCTTCCGCCATCACCTGCAGCGTCACGGTCTTGCCGGTTCCGGTTGCACCCGTGACGAGACCATGGCGATTGGCGAGCGCCAGCGTCAGCCAGGCCTGCTCGTCTCCCTTGCCGACGAAGATCTTGTCATCGGTATCGCCGAGCTTGCTGTCCTGTGCGGTCATTATTCTCTCTGATCTCTTCTTGCCGGGTTTCGGTTACCGAAACTCGAATGCTCCAGTTCCGTAGTTTAACGCATGTCGCCTACCGATTAAAACGGTTCAACGCGCTTCCGCGCATGCGACATTGTCGGAAACAGACGGACGGTATCAGCCGAAAGTAGGAACGAGCTGTTCGCAACGCGGCAATTTTTCGCCGATTCCATCTCCGCTCTTGCACCGCTGCAACACTTTTTGCGTGTTCGAAGATGAATCGCGACGACGATTGCGTTCATCGCTTGAATTTCACATCACACCGGCTCAAGATCATTTTCGAAAGAAATACTCCGGCATGCAAACCGGCTGAGGGGCGGGCTTTATGGACGAGCTGATCGGGCGGCTGGCGACAAACGCCAGCATAGATAGTGCTGTCGCTGAAAAGACCGTCGGCATTATCCTGGGCTTCCTCCGCAATGAGGGTCCCTCCGACAGCGTGCAGGCCCTGATCGATCAGATTCCCGGAGCGGAAGCCGCAATCGAGGCATCCAGGAGCGGCGGCGGACTGTCGCGGCTGATGGGCGGCGGCCTGATGGCGGTCGGCACGCGCCTGATGGGTCTCGGGCTCGGCATGTCCGAGATTCAAAACGTCGCCCGTGAACTTTTCCGCTACGGCCGAGACAAAATCGGAGCAGATCAGATGGGCAAGATCATTGCGGGGACGCCGGGCCTCAGCCAGTTCGCCTGAAGCTGTCGCATTTCACATCGAGTACCATGACATATCCCATCTCCGAGATTGAGGGCCTGTCGGTCTTTGCCGCCAACAAGTTGAAGGCGCAGGGCATCCGCACCACCGATGCGCTGCTCGAGGCGGCCGGCACGGTGAAGGGCCGCAAGGCGCTCTCCGCAAAGACCGGCATCAGCGAGCAATTGCTGCTGGAATGGGCCAACGTGTCCGACTACATGCGCATCCCCGGCATGGGCCGCGCCAAGGTCGGCCTGGTCCGCGCCGCCGGCGTCACCACCGTGCGCGAGCTCGCCTATCGGAATCCGGCAAGGCTCGCCCAGAGCATGCGCGACGCCAACGAGAAGAAGAAGCTGCTGCGCATCCTGCCCACCGAGAAGTCGGTCGGCGACATCATCGCCAAGGCGAAGAAGCTGCAGCCGAAGATCACGTATTAGATTGCGCTTTCCGCATACGGATTCAGCCACGCCACCCTGGGTGTCGTCCCGGCGAACGCCGGGACCCATAGCCACAGAGAGTGGTTTGGCGAAGACCAGTCGTTCGGTACCGCAACTTTCCGCATCGATGGATTCCGCGGTATGGGTCCCGGCGCCCCGTGCGCAATTGCGCACTAGGCCGGGACGACAGCTGGGGTGCCGCACGAACGGCCATAATATCGACATTGCCCGCTTTCGCGGGCAATGACAGCGGGGCGTTGGCCTTGAACTCGCCCTCCCCGACCGCTAAAGCCACCCGCATGAATGCCTCGCCCTCCAAAACCGTCCCGCCGGCCGGCTCGGCCAGGCCGGATGCGCTGCGGACATTGCTGGAACGGCCGCTTCCCGCGGTGATGGGCGTGCTCAACATCACCCCGGACTCCTTTTCCGATGGCGGCGAGTTCATCGCGCCCGAGCAGGCGCTCGCGCGGGCGCGGGCGATGGTCGAGGCCGGCGTCGACATCATCGACATCGGCGCGGAATCAACCCGGCCCTACAAGGGCGCAAAGCCTGTGACGGCGGGCGACGAGCTTGCCCGGCTGAAGCCGGTGCTCGCAGGCGTGGTGGCCCTCGGCGTGCCGGTCTCGATCGACAGCATGAAGGCGGAGGTGGTGGCCTACGCGCTCGACCAGGGCGCGGCGATCGCCAATGATGTCTGGGGCCTGCAACGCGACCCCGCGATGGCGCCGCTGGTGGCCGCAAGAGGCGTCCCCGTCATCGTCATGCACAACCGCGACGATGCAGATCCTGCCATCGACATCATCACGGACATGAAGACGTTCTTCCTGCGCTCGCTGGATATCGCCGCAAAGGCCGGCATCGCGCGCGACAGGATCGTGCTCGATCCCGGCATCGGCTTCGGCAAGACCGCCGAGCAGAGCATGACCGCGCTGGCGCGCCTGCGCGAATTCGAGATGTTCGGCCTGCCGATCCTGGTCGGCGCCTCGCGAAAGCGCTTCATCGCCTCGGTGTCGCCGTCGGAGCCGAAGGAGCGGCTCGCCGGCTCGATCGCCGCGCACCTGATCGCCGCGCAGCGCGGCGCCAGGATCATCCGGACCCATGACGTCGCCGAGACCCTGCAGGCGCTGCTTGTGGCGAACGCAATCGAGGGCAAGCAATGACCGATACGATCTTCGTCACCGGCCTGTCGATCCACGCCCGCCACGGCGTGATGGATCACGAGACCGAAGTCGGCCAGCGCTTCGTCATCGACCTCGAGCTCTATACCGATTTGTCGGAGCCCTCGCGCAGCGACCGCCTCTCCGACACCGTGTCCTATGCCGACGTCGTGGCGACCACGACGGCCGCGTTCAAGAACACCAATTACAAGCTGCTGGAGCGCGCGGCCGGCGCGGTCGCCGACGCCATCCTGTCGCACTTTCCGCGCATCCGCGCCGTGAAGATCACCGTACACAAGCCGCATGCGCCGATCGCGGCGATCTTCGACGACGTCGGCATCATGCTGACGCGCTCGCGGCATCCCTGATGGCGAGCGTGCTGATCGCACTCGGCGGCAATGTCGGCGATGTCCGCACGACGTTCCGCAAGGCGATCGCCCATATCTGCGGCATGGCGCAAGGCGCCCTGATCGCGCGCTCCTCGGACTATGCCACACCGCCCTGGGGCGACGAGGACCAGGATCCCTTCATCAATGCCTGCATCGAGATCGAGACCGACCTCGATCCGCACGCGCTGCTGTTCGTGCTGCAGAAGGTCGAGCAGAAATTCGGCCGCACAAGGCACAAGGATCGGCGCTGGGGGCCGCGCACGCTCGACCTCGACATGATCGCCTATGACGACGTCTCCTTGCAGAAGCCGGACCTGACCTTGCCGCATCCGCGCCTGTTCGAGCGCGCCTTCGTGCTGGTGCCGCTGGCAGAAATAGCGCCCGACCGCGTCATTTCCGGCATTCGTGTGCGTGACGGGCTCGCCAGCGTCTCGACGCAAGGCATTGAGCGGCTTCCGGATACCGGTTAACCAAAATCGACCGTTTGCAGGGACGGCCCGCCGTGGCAAATTCGCCCCGCGAATAACGATACGTTTGGGAGCCCTTGGCCGTATGACCTCCGTGACTGACGACCCGAAGCTGGCGGCCGATTTTCCCCAAGCAACCGTCGAGGACTGGCGCAAGCTGGTCGACGGCGTGCTCAAGGGCGCGCCGTTCGAGAAGCTGGTCGGCAAGACTTATGACGGGCTCAAGATCGATCCGCTCTATCCGCGCGCCAAGGCTGTCGCGCCCGTGGTGGGGCGAGCGGCCGCGGCGCCGTGGCAAATCGTGCAGCGGATCGACCATCCCGATGCGGCGCTCGCGAATGCGCAGGCGTTGCAGGATCTGGAGAACGGCGCGACCGGGCTCGCGCTGGTGTTCGCCGGTGCCAATGGCGCGCGCGGTTTCGGCCTGGAACCTTCGGCCGAGGCGGTCGCAAAAGTCCTGAAGGACATCCATCTCGACGCCGACATCGGCATCGAGCTCGAGATCGGTCCGCAGTCGCGGATGGCCGCGATCCACGTCGCGGAATATGTGAAGAGCAAGGGTCTCGATCCCGCCGCCTGCAACATCCGCTTCGGCCTCGATCCGCTCGCGGCCGGCGCGGTGTGGGGCCACAGCCCCTATACCTGGGACGAAATCGCCCCCGCGATCACAGGCGCCATCAAGGGCCTTGCCGGGCTCGGCTTCAAGGGGCCGTTCGCTTCCGCCGACGGACGCGTGATCCACGATGCCGGCGGCTCCGAGGTGCAAGAGCTTTCCTTCGTCCTCGCCTGCGGCGTCGCCTACTTGCGCGCGATCGAAGGCGCCGGCATTCCGCTGGAAGCCGCGCAAGGCATGGTCTATGCGCGGCTTGCCGCCGATGCCGACCAGTTCCTGACCATGGCCAAATTCCGCGCACTGCGGCTGTTGTGGGCGCGGATCGAGACCGCCTGCGGGCTCACGCCCAAACCGCTGTTCATCGCCGCCGACACGGCCTGGCGCATGCTGACGCAGCGCGACCCCTATGTGAACATGCTGCGCGCGACCATCGCGACATTCTCGGCGGGACTCGCCGGTGCCAACGCGATCACCGTGCTGCCGCACACGCTGGCGCTCGGCCTGCCCGATGCGTTCGCGCGCCGCGTGGCGCGCAACACGCAACTTCTGCTGCTGGAGGAAAGCAACCTCGCCAAGGTCAGCGATCCCGCGGCGGGCGCCGGCGGCATCGAGACGCTGACCGCGCAGCTTTGCGAGGCCGCCTGGGCGCTGTTCCAGGAGAGCGAAAAAGCCGGCGGCGCCTTTGCCGCGCTTCAGCAAGGCCTGTTCCAGGGCAAGGTCGCGGCAGCACGCAAGGCGCGTGACGCCAACATCGCCAAGCGTCGCGACGTTCTGACCGGCGCCAGCGAGTTTCCGAACCTGCACGAGCGCGAAGCCACCGTGCTGACGGCGACGCCGGTCACGCTCGCCCCCTATGGCGAGCAGAAATACAAGTTCGAGCCGCTGCCGCCGATCCGGCTCGCGGAACCGTTCGAGGCGCTGCGCGACAAATCCGATGCGATGCTGAAGGCGCGCAGGTCGCGGCCCAAAGTCTTCCTGGCCAATCTCGGCACGCCCGCCGATTTCACGGCGCGCGCGACCTTCGCCAAGAGCTTCTTCGAAGCCGGCGGCATTCAGGCCCTCGACAGCGAAGGTTTTGCCGACCCGGCGAAGCTGGCTGCGGCCTTCAAGGCCTCCGGCGCCGAGCTCGCCTGCCTCTGTTCCAGCGACAAGGTCTACGCCGATCAGGCGGAACCTGCCGCGAAGGCCCTGCAAACCGCAGGCGGCCGACATATCTATCTGGCAGGCCGCCCGACGGAAGCCGAGGCGGCGCTGCGGGCCGCCGGCGTCACGGGTTTTGTCTTCGCCGGAGGCGATGCGCTTGCCACGCTGCAAGACGCCTACGGACGGATGGAGCAGCCATGACCGACACCAGCAAGCCCGTTCTCACCGGCGGCTGCCAATGCGGGGCGGTGCGCTTCGGCGTCTCGATGGCGCCGAACAGGGTCTCGATCTGCCACTGCCGGATGTGCCAGAAGGCGGCCGGCGCGCCCTTTGCGTCCTTTGCCGACATCAACAAGACCGACTTCGCCTGGACCAAGGGGCAGCCGTCGTTCTTCCGCTCCTCCACTATCGCCGAGCGCGGCTTCTGCCCCGCCTGCGGCACGCCGCTGAGCTTCGGCCGTATCGACGGCGACCGGATCGAGATCATGACCGGCGCCTTCGACCGCCCCGACCGGGTGATCCCGACCCGGCAGTTCGGCACCGAGTCCCGCCTCGGCTGGGTGGTCGGCATCGCCAATCTGCCGAGCCAGACCACGCAACAGAATTACGGACCGGAGAAGATGGCGACCATCGTCAGCCATCAGCATCCGGATCATGATTGATGATATGGTTGAAGCCATGAGCCGCATTCCGAACTTTGCAGACGTCGCCTTCGCGCGAGCAACCACCGCCGCACCGTCAGGCAGCGCCGAGCCCTGGCTGACGCCCGAGGGCATTCTCGTAAAGCCGGCCTATGGCGAGGCTGATCTGGCCGGGCTCGATTTCCTCGAGACCTATCCGGGCATCGCGCCCTATCTGCGTGGCCCCTACCCGACCATGTATGTCAACCAGCCCTGGACCGTCCGGCAATATGCCGGCTTCTCCACGGCGGAGGATTCCAACGCGTTCTATCGCCGCAACCTGGCTGCCGGACAGAAGGGCCTCTCGGTCGCCTTCGACCTTGCCACCCATCGCGGCTACGACAGCGACCATCCGCGGGTCGGCGGCGACGTCGGCATGGCCGGTGTTGCCATCGATTCCATCTACGATATGCGCACGCTGTTCGCGGGGATTCCGCTCGACCAGATGAGCGTGTCCATGACCATGAACGGCGCGGTGCTGCCGATCCTCGCGCTCTATGTCGCCGCGGCCGAAGAACAGGGCGTACCGCCGGAGAAGCTGTCGGGCACCATTCAGAACGACATTCTGAAAGAGTTCATGGTGCGCAACACCTACATCTATCCGCCCGCGCCCTCGATGCGGATCATCTCGGACATCTTCGCCTACACTTCGCAAAAGATGCCGAAATACAATTCGATCTCGATCTCCGGCTATCACATGCAGGAGGCCGGCGCGACGCAGGACCTCGAGCTCGCCTATACGCTCGCCGACGGCGTCGAATATTTGCGTGCCGGCCTTGCCGCCGGCCTCGACGTCGATCGCTTCGCGCCGCGGCTGTCGTTCTTCTGGGCAATCGGCATGAACTTCTTCATGGAAGTCGCCAAGCTGCGCGCCGCGCGCCTGCTCTGGGCGAAGCTCCTGAAGCCGTTCAACCCGAAAGACCCGCGCTCGCTCTCGCTGCGCACGCATAGCCAGACCTCGGGCTGGTCGCTGACCGCGCAGGACGTCTTCAACAACGTGATGCGCACCACGGTCGAGGCGATGGCGGCGACGCAAGGCCACACCCAGTCGCTGCACACCAACGCGCTCGACGAGGCGCTGGCGCTGCCGACCGACTTCTCGGCGCGCATCGCCCGCAACACCCAGCTGTTCCTGCAGCAGGAGAGCGGCACCACGCGCATCATCGATCCCTGGGGCGGCTCGTATTATGTCGAACGGCTGACGCGTGACCTCGCGGCCAAGGCCTGGGGCCACATCCAGGAGGTCGAGGAGCTCGGCGGCATGGCAAAAGCCATCGAGGCCGGCGTGCCCAAGCTGCGCATCGAGGAGGCCTCGGCCAAGACGCAAGCGCGCATCGATGCCGGCAAGCAGGCCGTGATCGGCGTCAACAAGTACAAGCCGACCGACGAGGTGCCCATCGACATCCTCAAGGTCGACAACACCAATGTCCGCCGCCTGCAGATCGACAAGCTGACGCGGCTGAAGTGCGAGCGCAACCAGAAGGACGTCGATGCCGCGCTCGCGGCGATCACGCGTTCGGCCGGCGAAGGCAATGGCAATCTGCTCGCGCTCGCCATCGATGCGGCGCGCGCCAAGGCGACCGTCGGCGAGATCTCCGACGCCATGGAGAAGGTGTTCGGCCGGCACCGCGCCGAGATCAAGTCCATCACCGGCGTTTACAAGCGGGAGGCGTCCAGCATGGGCAACCAGGTCGAGAAGGTTCAGGCGCTGATCGACGCCTTCGAGGAGGCGGAGGGCCGCCGCCCGCGCATCCTGGTCGCCAAGATCGGCCAGGACGGCCACGACCGCGGCCAGAAGGTGATTGCGTCCGCCTTCGCCGACATCGGCTTCGACGTCGACATCGGACCGCTGTTCGCGACCGCGGACGAAGCGGCGCGGCAGGCGGTCGAGAACGACGTGCACATCCTCGGCGTCTCCTCGCTTGCCGCCGCCCACCTCACTGCCGTGCCGGAGCTGAAGGCCGCGCTGAAGAAGCAGGGTCGCGACGACATCATGATCATCGTCGGCGGCGTCGTCCCGCCGCAGGATTACGACGCGCTCTACGCTTCGGGCGCCGAAGCGATCTTCCCGCCGGGCACCGTGATCGCGGACGCGGCCGAGGAGCTGATCCGCAAGCTGAACACCCGGCTCGGACATAGCGAGGCGGCGGAGTAGATGATACACTGGCCGCGCAACCGGCCAGATTGCGTCCATGACACGTGACGAGATCATCGCGGCGATCCGCAAGAACGAAGATGCCATCAAAGGCAAGGGCGTGTCGAAGCTCGCCATCCTCGGCTCGCGAGCCGGTGAAGACTATCGCGCCGACAGCGATATCGACATCCTGGTCGAGGTCGAACCGGACACCACCTTCTCGCTACTCAACCTGATCGATGTCGAACACATCATCGAGGACGCGACCGGCCTGCAGGCGCAGGCAACCGTTCGCCGCTCGATGGACCCCCGCTTTGCGCCGCACAGCGCAGATGACATTGTCGAAATATTCTGACGCTCACGCAGGAGCACCATCCTTGAAATTCATGACCCGTTTGAGCGTCGCCCTGGCGCTGAGCGCAACATGCGCATTTTCCGCCCACGCCGCCGACCCCAAGCCCGACGCCGTCGTCAAGACCAAGAGCATCGAGGCGCGCGTGTTCCTCGACGACAGGATCAAGGCGGACGCGGCGCTGGCGGCCGATTGCCTCGCGGAGGGCAAGAAATGGCTCGACAAGAATGCGGCGGAGGCTGCCGCCGCGCGCAAGGCCGATCCGCAGTTTTTCAAGGACGGCGGCTGGGAGTTCGAGCGCAAATACGAAATCCGCGCCGTCGTTGCCGACCGCTATGTCAGCGTCCTCCGCAACGACTACATGAACACCCGGGGCGCGCATCCCAATTCAGACGTCAACACGATCCTGTGGGACAAGGCCGACAACAAGCGCATCTCGATCCGCCCGTTCTTCACCGAGACCGCCGACAACGGCGTGACCATGAAGGCGATGGTGAAGGCCATCATCGCCTCGCTCAAGGCGGAGAAGAAGAAGCGCGACGCCAGCGAGACCGCAACCGAGGAATGGTTCAAGAGCGTCGCGCCGAGCCTGCTCAAGGTCGGCGCGGTGACGCTGGCGCCGTCAACCGAAGCCGGCAAGAGCTCCGGCCTCACCTTCCACTATCCGCCCTACGCCGTCGGCCCCTATGCCGAGGGCGAGTATGTCGCCTTCGTGCCGTGGGAGACGCTGAAGCCTTATCTCACTGCGGAAGGCGCCCGCATCTTCGGCGGCGCGCGGCCGAAGGGCGACGCGGAGCAGCCGTGAACGATCGCTAGCCGGATCGCGCCAACGTTCGCGCCAGTGAATCCGTCCAGTCCGGAATCCAGGACGCAAACAGGGCTTGCCAGCGATCGGCGTCTGCAGGTTCGGTCTCGAGGGCGACCGACCATTCGATCAGGGTGCGGTCGCCTTCAACGATCGGGCGCAGATGCATGGTGCCTTGATAGCGCGTCGGCGCCGGCGTCCGGCTTCCGTCGTCTTGCGGATACGGCAGCGCTTCGAGACCGGCATAGGTCAGGGTGTGCTGCCCGTCCGAGTGATCGACCAGGCGCTGGCGGATCCAGTTTCCGAGATAGCAGAAGCGTCTGATGGCGCCGACTTCATCGCCGCGCCTGTCGTCTTCGATCACGCTCTCGCTCACGCCATCGATATAGGCGGGATAGTTGTTGAAATCGCGGATCAGCGACCAGACTTCGTCCATGGGGCGATCCAGCACGGCGCTGTAATAGGCTTGGGTCATCGATGGCTTGCCTTTGGCTTTCGTTACGCGTGCAGGTTGGCGAAGCGCGCGGGCAAAACCCACCCGGTTTCCGACTGCCCGTCTGATGGGCATGCAGTTTTCACACAACATGTCGATCTCCTTGGTAGCGCTACCTTGCGGCGGCGCTGCAAAGCCGACTAGAATGTCGCCATTGACAAGAGCGCCCGACGTCACGGGCGCCGCTGGGAGGCATTCAATGTCCAAAATTTCGCGCCGCACCTTTGCGGCTTCAACCGCCGCTGTTGCGGCATCCGCCGCATTCGGCTTCAAGCCCGCACTCGCTCAGGCCTATCCGGCCCGGCCGGTCACCGTGATCGTGCCCTGGGGCGCAGGCGGCGGAACCGACGCGACCGCGCGCATTGTCGCGGCGCTGCTGGAAAAGGACCTCGGCCAGCCCTTCAACGTGGTCAACCGCACCGGCGGCTCCGGCGTGGTCGGCCATAGCGCGATCGCGACCGCGCAGCCCGACGGCTACACCATCGGCATGCTCACCGTCGAAATCTCGATGATGCATTGGCAGGGACTCACCGAGCTGACGCCGAAGAGCTATACGCCGCTGGCCCTGATGAACGAGGATCCCCCGGGCATCCAGGTCTCCTCCTCCTCGCCCTACAAGACGGTCAAGGAGCTCGCAGAAGCGATCAAGGCGGCGCCTCCCGGCAAGTTCAAGGCGTCGGGCACCGGTCAGGGCGGCATCTGGCATCTGGCTCTGGTCGGCTGGATGCAGGCGATGGGCCTGCCCGCCAACCAGGTCGCCTGGGTGCCGTCGAACGGCGCCGCGCCCGCGATGCAGGATCTCGCCGCCGGCGGCCTCGACCTCACGACGTGCTCGGTGCCGGAGGCGCGCGCGATCATCGAGGCAGGCAAGGCCAAGAGCCTCGCCATCATGGCGCCCGCGCGCAATCCGGTCTTCAAGGACGTGCCGACGCTGAAGGAAGCGATGGGCATCGACTACGCGACCGGCGCCTGGCGCGGCATCGGCGCGCCGAAGGGCCTGCCGCCGGAGATCGCAACCAAGCTCACCGCGGCGCTGAAGAAGGTCTACGACTCCGCCGAGTTCAAGGACTTCATGAGCAACCGCGGCTTCGGCACCGTCTGGGGCGATGCCGGCCAGTTCGCCGGCTTCATGGACAAGGGCGACGCCCAGATGGGCGGGGCGATGAAGGCGGCCGGCCTGAGCAAGGCGTGACGTCCCTGCTCTGGCTGAGATGATGCCGGTCGCAGCTCCGAGCTCTCCTTCACCTCTCCGCGCCTGCGGGGAGAGGTCGAATTCGAGCAAAGCTCGAATTCGGGTGAGGGAGACTCTCCGCGAATCCAACCATCTCCGTCCCCGCGGAGACTCCCCCTCACCAAAGCCGATGCTACGCATCGACGTTCTTTAACCACGGCGGCCAAGGCCGCCTATACCCTCTCCCCGCAGGCGGGGAGAGGGAGAAGGCTAGGACCCTCCCATGCGTCTTCCCGACTCCGTCACGGGATCATTTCTCGTCGTGCTCGGTGCTGCGGCCGCCTATGGCGGCTGGCTGCTGCCGCCGGTGCCGGGCCAGCCGGTCGGCCCCAACGTGTTTCCGCTGGTGATCGGCACGGGGCTTGCGCTGTGCGGGCTCGCGATCGTGTTCGGGATCGGACACTCCTTCGAGGAGGAGGAAGAGCTGATCCCGCTGGAGGACGGCCAGGCCGCAGCCCCGCCGCCGCAAGGAAAGCTCTACGGTCTGCGCGCGCTGCTGCCGCCGGCGCTGTTGCTGTTCTACGTGCTTGCGGCCGACCGGCTCGGCTTCATCATCACCGCAGCGATCATGGTCTACGTCACCTCGACCGCGCTCGGCGCCAAGTGGAAGCTGGCGCTGCCGCTCGCGGCGCTCTCGCCCTTCGCCATTCACCTCATCTTCGGCAAGCTGCTGCGCGTGCCGTTGCCTGCCGGCCTGCTGCCGACGCCCTGGTAATCCCATGCTCAAAACCTTGCTTGACGCGTTCGCGCTGATCTCCACCTGGGAGGTCATCGTCGCGATGTTCGCAGCCTCCGTGTACGGCCTCGTGATCGGCTCACTGCCGGGCCTGTCGGCGACGATGGCGACCGCCCTGCTCGTCCCCGTCACCTTCTATCTGTCGCCGATCGCGGCGATCGCGACCATCGTCGCGGCGTCCTCGATGGCGATCTTCTCGGGCGACATCCCCGGCGCGCTGCTGCGCATTCCCGGCACGCCCGCCTCCGCGGCGTATGCGGATGAAGCCTACGCCATGACGCGCAAGGGCCAGGCCGAGCTGGCGCTGGGTGCCGGCGTCTGGTTCTCCGCCGTTGGCGGCATTGCCGGCGTGCTGTCGCTGATGATCCTGGCGCCGCCGCTCGCCGAGATCGCGCTGTCGTTCTCGACCTTCGAATATTTCTGGCTGGCGCTGCTCGGCCTGATGTGCGCCACCCTGGTCGCGCGCTCCTCGCCGGTGAAGGCGATCGCCGGCATGTTCATCGGCCTGCTGGTGTCCTGCGTCGGCATCGAGAATCCCGGCGGCGTGCCGCGCTTCACCTTCGGCCTCACCGATCTCTTCGGCGGCATCGAGCCGATCCCGGCGCTGGTCGGCGTCTTCGCGGTCGCGCAGGTGATGCGCGCGATGCTGACGCCCGAGCCGCCGCCGCTGCCGCGGCGCAAGTTCGGAAGCATCATGGCTGGCCAGTGGAAGCTGACCAAGATGTATCACTGGCAGATGACGCGCGGAAATATCGTCGGCATCATCATCGGGGTGCTGCCGGGCGCAGGTGCCGACATGGCCGCCTGGGTGTCCTACGCGATGTCGAAGCGCTTCTCCAAGGAGCCGGAAAAGTTCGGCACCGGGCATGTCGAGGGCCTGGTCGAGGCGGGCGCCAGCAACAATGCCAGCATCGCCTCGGGCTGGGTGCCCTCGCTGCTGTTCGGCATCCCCGGCGACACCATCGCCGCGATCGCGATCGGCGTGCTCTACATGAAGGGCCTCAATCCCGGCCCGACGCTGTTCACCGAGAAGGCGTCGAGCATGTACGCGATCTACCTGATGTTCATCATCGCGAACATCCTGATGATCCCGCTCGGCATCGCCATGATCCGGATCGCCGCCTACATCCTGCTGGCGCCGCGCTCGGCCATCATGCCGATCATCATGCTGTGCTGCGCGGTCGGCTCGTTCGCGATCGGCAACAACATGTTCGGCGTCGTCACCGTCGCCGCCTTCGGCGTGATCGGCTACGTGATGGAGGCGAACGGCTATCCCGTCGCCGCCATGGTACTCGGCATCGTCATGGGCACCATGGTCGAGCAGGCCTTCGTCACCTCGCTGATCAAGTCGGACGGCAGTATCCTGCCGTTCTTCGAGCGCCCGGTCGCCGCCATCCTCGCCGCCATGGCGATCGGCGCGCTGCTGTGGCCGGTGATGGTGTGGGTCTGGCGCAAGGTGAAACCGCCGCAAGCTGCGGCGGCCACGAGCCGGTGATATCGGGCGGGCAGCTCTCGCATGCTCCGGCTCGGCGTTGTAAAGCAGGGGCATGACTGAGAAGAAGGCCCCGCTGGACATCAAGACCCTCGCCCGTGACTTGCGCGCCGGCAGCCGCGCAGCACTTGCCCGCGCCATCACGCTGGTGGAGAGCCGCCGCGCCGACCACCAGGCGCTGGCGCGCGAGCTGGTGCAGACGCTGCTGCCCGACACTGGCAAGGCGTTCCGCGTCGGCATCACCGGCTCGCCCGGGGTCGGCAAGTCCACCACCATCGACGCGCTCGGGACCTAC
This sequence comes from uncultured Bradyrhizobium sp., assembly GCF_936943645.1. GTDB lineage: Bacteria > Pseudomonadota > Alphaproteobacteria > Rhizobiales > Xanthobacteraceae > Bradyrhizobium. The sequence continues at coordinate 201,139 of NZ_CAKZJO010000052.1, forward strand.
CTCATCGAGCAAGGCCATAAGATCGCGGTGCTCGCGGTCGATCCGTCCTCGGCGCGCAGCGGTGGCTCGATCCTCGGCGACAAGACGCGGATGGCCCGGTTGTCAGCCTCGAACGACGCTTTCATCCGCCCCTCGCCGTCCTCGGGCACGCTCGGCGGCGTCGCGGCCAAGACGCGCGAGGCGATGCTGCTGTGTGAGGCCGCCGGCTTCGGCGTCGTGCTGGTCGAGACCGTCGGCATCGGTCAGTCCGAGACCGCGGTCTGCGACATGACCGATTTCTTTCTTGCCCTGATGCTGCCGGGCGGCGGCGACGAATTGCAGGGCATCAAGAAGGGGCTCGTCGAACTCGCCGACATGATCGCGATCAACAAGGCGGATGGCGACAACCTCAAGCGCGCCAAGATCACGGCGGCCGACTATCGCGGCGCGCTGCACATTTTGGCGCCCCGATCCGAGCATTGGCATCCGCCGGTCGAGACCTATTCGGCGCTGGCCGGCACCGGCATCGCCGAGCTCTGGCAGAAGGTCCTCGACCATCGCAAGGCCATGAACGCATCCGGCGAGTTCGCGGCGCGGCGGCGCGAACAGCAGGTGAAGTGGATGTGGTCGATGCTGGAGCAGCGCATGCTGGCGCGGCTCCGTAGCGAGGCATCGGTGCGCACGAAGGTCCGGAAGATCGAAGCCGAAGTGGCTGACGGTCATCTCACGCCGGCGCTCGCCGCCGAGCAGATCCTGGAGTTGCTGCAATGAGCAAGAAGCTCCGCATCCTCCTCACCGGCTTCGGCTCCTTCCCCGGCGCGCCCTATAATCCGACCCAGCCGCTGGTGGCGCGGCTGACGCAATTGCGGCGGCCAGCGCTCGATGACGTCGAGCTGTCCAGCCACATCTTTCCGGTCACCTATGCCGCGGTCGACCGGCAATTGCCTGACGTGCTCAAGAAGGTGAAGCCGGACGCAGTGCTGATGTTCGGCCTCGCCGCACGCACGCCTTACCTGCGCATCGAGACCCGCGCCCGCAACGCCGTCACCATGCTCTGGCCCGACGCCGCCAACACCCGCTCCAGCAAGCGCGGCATCGCAGGCCATGCCGACGCCATGACATTCGGCCCGCACACGGCAAGGCTGCTGCGCGCCGCCCGCCTCACGGGCATCGACGCGCGCGCCTCGCGCGATGCCGGCGCTTATCTGTGCAACTACTTAAGCTGGCGCGCGATCGAGAACGTGCGGTCCGGCGGGCCGCAGCTTGCGGCGTTCATCCATATTCCCCTGCTGGCACGCAGCGGCGCCGTGCGCCGCAAGGGCGCGCCCCGGATCACGCTGGAAGAACTGGTGGATGCGGGGGAAGCGATGCTGATGGAGATGGTGGGGTTGGCAAGAAAGCGGCGGAACACACAGGTTTCGTAGGGTGGACAAAGGCGCCCTTGCGCCGTGCCCACCATCTCGTTCCGATTTGCGATAACGTGGGCACGCTAGCGCTTTGCCCACCCTACGGCACCTCCGCTGGGGTAAACATTTAACCCTACCGCGAACAATCCCCGCACCCTCGCCTGCCCTGCGCTACCTAGTCCTCGCGGACCCCCGCGTCCGCCGGAGGACGCGTCATGGACCTCAATCGCCGCCATCTCATCGGAGCTTCCACCGCTGGCATCGCCGGCGCGCTTGCCATGCCGGCTGACGCTGCGCGCGGGGCGCCGCTGACGTCGCTGCTCGGCCGCGATGCCACGCAATTTGGCGTGCGACCCGGCAGCAGCGAGGACCAGACCCGCGCGCTGCAACGTGCGATCGACGAGGCCGCGCGAATGCAGATGCCGCTGGCGTTGCCGCCCGGCGTCTACCGCAGCGGATTGCTGCGGCTGCCGAACGGTGCGCAACTGATCGGCGTCCGCGGCGCGACCAAATTCATCTTCACCGGCGGCGCCTCGGCGATCCAGAGCGATGCTGCGGACTCCATCGGACTTTCCGGCATCACCTTCGACGGCGGCAGCATTCCATTGGCCGCGCGGCGCGGGCTGATCCATGTCCTCGGCGGGCGCGACGTCCGCATCACCGATTGCGAGATCGCGAACTCCGGCGGCAGCGGCATCTGGCTCGAACAGGTCTCGGGCGACATCTCCGGCAACATCTTCACGGACATCGCCGCGACGGCGGTAGTCTCGTTCGACGCCAAAGGCCTCAGCGTCTGCCGCAACACGATTCTCGGCACCAACGACAATGGCATCGAGATCCTGCGCACGGCGATCGGTGACGACGGCACGCTGGTCGCCGACAACCGCATCGAGAACATCAAGGCCGGTCCCGGCGGCTCCGGCCAGTACGGCAACGCCATCAACGCCTTCCGCGCCGGCAATGTGATCGTGCGCGGCAACCGCATCCGGAACTGCGATTACTCCGCGGTACGCGGCAACTCCGCCTCGAACATCCAGATATCGGGCAACAGCGTCAGCGACGTGCGCGAGGTCGCGCTCTATTCGGAGTTCTCGTTCGAGGCCGCGGTGATCGCCAACAACACGGTCGACGGCGCCGCGGTCGGCGTCTCCGTCTGCAATTTCAACGAAGGCGGACGTATTGCGGTCGTTCAAGGCAATATCATCCGCAATCTGATCCCGAAGCGCCCCATAGGCACCGCGCCCGACGACGATGCCGGCGTCGGCATCTATATCGAGGCCGACACGTCAGTGACCGGCAATGTGATCGAGAACGCGCCTTCCTACGGCATCGTCGCCGGCTGGGGCAAATACCTGCGCGACGTCGCCATCACCGGCAACGTGATCCGCAAGGCGCTGGCCGGCGTCGGCGTCTCCGTCGTGCCGGGCGCCGGTATCGCGCTGGTCAACAACAACATGATCTCGGAAACCCCGCGCGGCGCCGTCGTCGGGCTCGATCACGCCCGTGCCGTGACCCCAGACCTGTCGGCCGATGGCGCGCAACGATTTGCCCAGGTGGTGCTCGGCGGGAATGCGGTGCGGCGCTAAGGTCCGCCCCTCGCCTCTGTCTGCCCGACGCTAGAACGCGTTCCTCAGCAGCGGGTACTTGGCTTCGAGGCCGTCGAGGCTGAAGGTGAATTCGACGACGCGCTCGGGGGCAGCGACGATCTCCTCGGCCGGCGGGGCGAACTGCGGCAGGAGCGCCGCCATCACGGCAGGCGCGGCCTTCGGCGGCGTAGCGGCAGCCACCGCGGCGGGCGGCCTCACTTCCGGCCCGGTGAATGGCGCCAGTGCGCTAGGCGCCAGCGGCGGCCTCACAACGGGTGCAATGAACGGCGCCCGCGCGGCGGGAGCCTTCAGCGGCGGCATCTCGGCGGGCGCGATGAAAGACGCGATTGCCGCAGGCGCCGGTACGGCGAGCGGCGCGATCGGGGCTTCGGTGACCTCGGCGAGAACGTCCGGCATCGGATCGAGACTGACCGGGACGGCGGTCTCGGGGGCGATGTGGACGGCCTTTGGCTGCAGTGTCTTGGGCTGCAGAGTCTTGGGCTGCAGGGTCTGCGCCTGCGGCTCACGCGGAAACACGCGGGGCATGGTCGCCGGCGACCAGCCGAAGGCGGGCGTCACGCTTGCAGCCGCCTCGGCAACGTCAGCGCCGGTTGCGAGCGCGCGCCAGGTCTGGACGGCGCGCTTGGCTTCCTGGATGTTTTCGAGGAACGCGATCTCGGAATGATAACGGCGCCAGCGACCCGTCTCGAACATTTCGGAGAGATGCTGCAGCCGCTGCTCGGCAAGGGCGCACCAGCGCGCCGCAACGTCGCGACCAACAGCCACGGCACGAACGGACGTGCAGTCAGATTCTTGGCGAAGTGTCATAAACCAGCCCGTCAGGAGAAAACACGGACGCGGGGGACGCAACGCACACGAATCAATTTAGACGCGACATGAATATTTTGTGGAAAAGTTTTGACTTGTCCAGCAACGACACGGCGCGCGTCGTCAAACACCGTAGTCGTGCGGAGATTTGCTGTGTTTTCGAGTCAAGCTTCGCACAAGCATAGCGGACGTGCCGCGTGTTGCCCGAGCGACGGTCGTCGACGCCGGCGCGACCTTTCAACCGAAAGCTGAGCGCATGCGAAGTTTCAAAGAATCCGGCGCGGTTTCTCCCCGCGAGTCGGAATCCACTTCGCTCGAAAACGCGCTGAAAAGAAAAGACCCGTCCGGGGGGACAACCGGACGGGTCGAGCCATATGGGCGCTTGGGGTGGATGGGCGCTCGCGCCTGATATGACTGATGGGGAGGGATGACCGCTCCCACATAATTTGGTCGTGGCAGCCAGCTGAACGTTCAACGCGGGGGGCGCTTTTTTGACCTGCGATCCCGCGCGCATCCTCGGCGCAGCGGCTATCGCGCCGCCGGCCTATCCGCCTGAGAAATCGTGGATTTATCGTCCGCGCTCGACAGCGAGGGTTGTTCGATCGCGCGGCTATTGGGCTCATCGCGACGCCTCGCGGCATCTTCACGTTTTGTTGTACCGGACGCAGCCGCAACCGGCGTCGCGCTGTCGGCGGGAATAGCCATGACCGCGGCAAACGCATCGGTCTGGCCGTCGCCGAAGAGCTCGTCGCGGCCGGGCGAGCCGAGGTCGCGCGCGGTCTTCGTCAGCGTCATGCGCAGCGCTTCCGGCTTCAAGGCGTAGTTGCGCTCGAGCAGCAACGCCGCGATGCCGGAGACATAGGCGGCTGAGAACGAGGTTCCCGACGTCATCTGGTACTTGCCGTCAGGCGCCGGCAGGAAGATGTCGACGCCAGGTGCGGCGACGGCGATGTAATTGCCGCGGTTGGACGCGCTGAACAACCGGTCCTGCTGGTCGGTCGCGCTGACCGCGATCACGTTCGGATTGGCGGCCGGGTAGAGCGGCGGCGATTTCGCGCCGGCATTGCCGGCCGCGGCAATCAGCACGAGGCCGCGCGCGGCGGTCGCCGCGATGGCGCGCTCGATCACGGCGTCCTTGGGACCGGCAAAGCTCATATTGACGATCTGCGCGCCGTGCTCGGCGGCATAATTCAGCGCGCGCAGGATGATGTAGGACGAGCTCTCGGCGCCGCCATTGGCGCCGCCGAAGGCACGGATCGCGATGATGCGGGCCTCGGGCGCACTGCCCATCAGCCGGGAATGCGCCACGATCGCACCGGCGATGCCGGTGCCGTGGACGTGCGGTCCCTCGGCGCTGCCGAGCGCATCGAAATTGTCGGAGACCGAATTGGCAAGCTCGGGATGTCCGGCGTCGATGCCGGAGTCGATCACGGCCACCGTGACGTTGGCGCCGTGCGCCAGCGTATGGGCCTGCGGCAGGCGAAGCTTGGCCAGCGCGTATTGCGCGGGATCGCCCTCGCTCAAGGTCGTCGATTTCTGGTCCTGGAGCAGGTAGCGGAAGTTCGGCTGGACCGCGCGCACGCTGCCGTCGGCCGCGAATTCCCGCCGCACCGTCTCGGTCGGGCGGCCGTCGGTGATCCGGAACAGGCCGAACGTGGCACCGATCAGCGGGAAGTTTTCCGAGGAAATGCGCGTCAGGCCGTGCCGGCGCGCCAGATCGTCGGCCTCGGCCGGCGACAGTGCACCGTCGATCTCGGCGACGAATTCATGGGCGAAGCTGGTCGAAATCATCGCGGCCGGCGTATTGCTGCCGCGCCCCTTGCCGGCGCTCTTCTTGCCGGATTTTCCGGTGCCCTCGCCGCCGGCATTCGGCTGCGCAAGGCATTCGCCATCGGCAGCGCGATAGGGCGCGGTGCAGGCCGGATACAGGTTCGGCGAGTAGCGCGCATAGGGCAGTACCGTGGTCGGCCGGATGCGCGAGGTCGTGGTATGGGGGATGGCCGCGATGGTGCGCGGGCCGCGGTCGACACTGACCCCGCGCGCGGCGAGGTTGGGACTGACGCGCGGGGTGATGTTCGACGAGATGGTCGGCGTTCGCGAGGGCAAGCTGATCGTGGGCGTGCGCATGATCGCCTGCGCCTGCGCGATCTCGACGCCGAGACAGGCGGCGATCAGAAGCGCGGCGCCGACCGATGAAGCGTGGGCCCCGGCGCGCAACCTGCTCTTGCACCCGCTCTTGGACTTGCCCGTCATCGGCTCAGCGGCGCGCCTACGGCGCCGCGACGGCGAGGTTGACGAACTTCTCGCGCTGCATCCTGCCAAGCAGCGAGGCAAGCTCGTCCTGGCTCAAGGCCCTGTCGAACTGGAGGCGGAACATACCGCCCTTGGCATCTCCGATGATCGAAGCCTGATAGCTGTCGAGCAGCGCAGTGATGTCGGCGACGCGCGCCTCGGGCGTGAAACGCACCAGTGCGCGCGCCGGTGCGGCGGATGACCCGAGCTCGCGCGTGATCGGCGCGCTGGTCGAGAGCGAGGCGGTCTGGAAGGTCGCGGGCTGCTTCTTCATCAGCACGGCGCCGATGATACCGGCCTGCAGCACCAGCGCGACCGCGCCAAGGCTGGCCGACCAGGCCAGCGTGCGCGGCGACAGGCTCGCGAAGAAGGTCGCGATGCGCGCCGACAGCGGCAGCGAACCGCTCGCCCGCGCCGGCTCGGCGTCGATCGCGGCGAACAGCTTCTGCATCGCGCGCGCCGACGGAGCCCCGAGGCTCTCGTTCAGATGGATGGTCTCTTCGTACTCGCCGCGGATCGCGGCATATTGCCTGGCAAGCTCGGGATCGCGCGCCAGCGCTTCCTCGACCCGGCGCGCATCGCGCGCGTTCAGGGTGCCGGCGGCGTGCCACGGCAGCAGGAGTTCAATTTCACTGGGCTCTTGCTCCAGCATCTTCTTGCTCAAAGCCATCATGGCCAGCCTCGCTCAACGCCGGCTGCCTTCAGCAGTTCGGCCAATTTCTTGCGCGCATAAAACAAGCGCGTCTTCACAGTGTTCTCCGGGATGCCGACGATTTCAGCCACCTCTTCCACGGACTTCTCGTGGTAGTAGACGAGATCGACGATTTCCCGGTGGTCCGGCGAGAGTCCCGTCAGACACTCCCGCAACGCTTCACTGGTATCCTTCTTCTGCACCACCGTTTCCGGATCGTCGGACGTATCCTCGATCGCGTTGGCGGCTTCTTCGTCCAGTTCAAAATCCTTCCTGCGCCGGAGCGCAGACAGGGCCTTGAACCGGGTGATTGCCAGCAGCCAGGTGGAAACAGCGGATCGGCCCTCGAACTTGCCGGCTTGACGCCAGACGTCCAGAAACACCTCGCTGATGAGGTCCTCCGCCGCCTGCTCGTCCCGCACGAGCCTCAGCCCGAAACGATACACCCTGACATGGTGCCGCCCGTACAGCACCTGCATGGCGAGCCGGTCACCTTGAGCGATCCTGGCGATGAGGACCTCGTCCGAAGCCGCCTGTGTCACGCTCAATGCCCGTCTCGCAAAGTTGGTCGGGTCGGCGCGGCGGACGGTTCGACAGGGGGTGCAAAATTGTTCAGCCTACCGCAGTCATACGGGCCTCTGTGTGATCCACCCCACATACGCGCGCTTTTGTTGTCGCACTCGCGGCGGTCGGCCGCCATCATCCAGATCGGTAACATAATACTGCGATACTTCCCTGCGGAATGCCTGTCCGGCACAGGCGGCCCGGCCTCGTCCGGTTCCATAGCAGCCCTGCACGACATATGTCTCGCCAAGCCCGCATTAGGCTCGATCGCATCGCAAACTGATGCCCGGTCGCCGGCAAATTTCTTCCGCCGGCCCATTACCTTGTTCCGCGCTGCACGGTTCGGATTCGATTTCAAAGGATACCAAACCTAAAGGCTTGCCACGTAGATTTTTCCGCTGACATCCACCATTGGCGGGACCATGAGCACGGCCGCGACGTCCTTTCCCGAGAGGAATGCCGCTGAGGTCGCGGATCTCGTCCTCACGCCCGAGGCGGCGGCCCCCCAGGTCCTGGCGCGCCGGGCCCGGCAGCGCCGCCAGATGTATATCGGCCAGGTCGCGAGCTATTCGCTGGGCGCCTCCGTCCTGCTGCTCTACGCCTATGGCGGCGTGGTCTCCATGGCCGTTCCATCGCTGTTCTGGCTTGGCGGGCTCCTGATCATCGGCACGTTTACCGTGCTGTCGGAAGCCGGCTTCGGTGACCGCTTTGAAGATCATTATCTCACCGTTTTCCAGATCTCGGCGCATATGGCGCTGCAACTGGTGTTCCTGCTCGCCGTGCCGACGGTCGGGGTCGCGTTCATCGCCGTGCTGTTCCTGATCTTCGCGTTCGGCACGCTGCGGATGACCTCGAGCCAGGCGGTGGTCACCTGGGGCCTTGCCACCTGCGGGCTCGCCATCGTCTTCCTGGGCTCGGACCTGCCAATCGGACTGCCGGTCAGGACCCGCCTGGAGCGAACCGCCTCGATGCTGTGCTTCGTGCTGGTGATCGGCCAGTGCGCCTTCCTCGGCCTGTTCGGCGCCACCCTGCGCAAGATCCTGTACCGGCGCAGCATCGAGCTGAAGGCCGCCTATCAGCGCATCGAGGAACTGGCCGAGCTCGACGAGCTCACCGGCTCCTACAACCGCCGCTGCATCATGCGCCTTCTCGACGTCGAGATCGAAAAATCGCGGCAGACGTTGACGCCGATCGCGATCGCACTGATCGATCTCGACTGGTTCAAGCGCATCAACGACGCCCACGGCCATCCCGTCGGCGACGAGGTGCTGCGCACCTTCGCGATCACGATTTTCGCCAACATCCGCCCGGCCGACAGCTTCGGCCGCTACGGCGGCGAGGAATTCCTGCTGCTGCTGCCGGACACGTCGGGCGATGCCGCGCAGCGCATGCTCGAACGCCTGCGCAGCATCGTCGCCGATCTCGACTGGAGCGCCTTCTCGCTCAGCATGCGCGTGACCATTTCCGCGGGCGTCGTGACGCTGCGCGAGACTGATACTGCCGACACGTTTCTCGCGCGCGCCGACCGCGCGCTCTATTCCGCCAAGGCGCAAGGGCGCAACCGTATTGCAACGAGCTGACCAATCCATTTTTCCCCGGTGCGACGAAAGCCGACGCCGGACCGAACGCTCCAGGACAGGGCAATGAGATCCAAATCCGCAAAATCATCCGAGAATCTGCTCGAGGAATTGCAGGCTGCGCTGTCGCACGGCACCGTCGCGCGCCGGGTCGAGACGCTGCGCCGTGTCACCGATCTCTTCGTGGGCAATGCGGTGGACTATTCCGACGACCATATCCGCGTGTTCGACGACGTGTTCCAGTGCCTGATCGAGCAGATCGAGGTTTCGGCCAGGGCGCTGCTCGCCGACCGCCTCGCACCGATCGCGGCAGCGCCGCCGAACATCATCCGCACGCTCGCGCTCGACGAGGTCATCGAGGTCTCCGGCCCCGTGCTGTCGAAATCGGAACGGCTGGACGAGACGACCTTGATCGAGATCGCGCGCACGAGGGGCCAGGCGCATCTCAAGGCGATCTCGCTGCGGCGGACGCTGTCGGAAGCACTGACCGACGTGCTGGTCAGCCGCGGCAATGAGGATGTGGTGCAATCGACCGTCGGCAATCCGGGCGCGCGGCTCTCCGAGGGAAGCCTGTCCGACCTCGTCACCCGCGCCGAACGCGACGACGACCTCGCCGCCTGCATCGGCCTGCGCAAGGACCTGCCGCGTCATCACTATTTGAAGCTGGTCGCGAAAGCCTCCCTGAGCGTGCGCAGGAAGCTCGAGGCGGCGCATCCGGATCTCGCGGACGAGGTGTCGAGCGTGGTCCAGGAAGTGGCCCAGCGGGTGCGCGCCGCCGCCATGTCGAAGCAGACCGAAATGGCGCGGGCGCTGGTGAAGTCGCTGCACCAGGACGGCCGTCTCACCGAATTCCAGGTCACCACCTTTGCCGAGCAGGGCAAGTTCGACGAAACCAATGCGGGGCTCGCCGCGCTCGCCGGCGTTGCCGTCGAGACCGCCGAGACCATGATGATCGAAAGCCGCACCGAGGGCGTCATGATCCTCGCCAAGGTCGCGGGCATGTCCTGGCCGAGCGTACGCGCCATCATCGCCATGCGCGAGAAGCTCTCGGGCGGCTCGCAGACCGACATGCTGACGCTGCGCGACACTTACGAGGCGCTGCGCTCATCGACCGCGCAGCAGGTGCTGCGCTTCCACCGCATGCAGCAGACCACCACGCCGGCGGCGTGAGGCCGCAGAGTCTAGTATCTCAGGACCTTCGAGCCCACCAACGCGCCGACCGCCGCGACGAGCGCCGCCGCCAGCGTGTACCAGGTCGCGACGAACAGAGGCGAATCGTCGGTGCAGTGCGAGGCATAGAGCGTCGCGGCAAGGCCGGCCGACACCAGGCCCGCGAGCGCACCGGCCAGCGCGGGGTGCGCGGGCGCGCCATGGCGCAGGCCGAAAAGCGCGCCTGCGAGCAGCGGCAGCGACATCACAGGGATCGCGATCAGGCACACCCTGGAATTCTTGCCCACCAGCCGCATCGTCATCGGCATGGCCGGCGCCATCATCGCCTCGCTCCCGATCGCAACCGCAAGCAGCCCGACGGGGAGCAGCAGCAGCCAGCCCCAGCCGCGCATCAAGGCTTCGGGACGTGACAGATGCAGGCTGACGATGATCGCGGGGATCGCGAGCGACAGCGTGACCGCGAACTTCATGTCGAAGAACGGGTTGCGCATGGCCGTCATCACGTCGGGCCGCACGCCGAGAAAGGTCGCGAAAATCAGGATCGACAAGGGCGCGGCGACCAGCAGCGCCATGGTCAGCATGGCGCCGACGCGCGGCGCGCGGTGGGCGTTGTCGGCGGCGAGCGAGCGGATGAGTTGATCGGTATCCATGACTAGTGGTCCCGCAGTTTGGCCGTCAGGGCGGCAAGTCCGCGATGCAGTGCGACCCGCACCGCGCCTTCGCTCATCGAAAACTTCGCCGCCGTGTCCTTGATCGAGGCGCTCTCGACCGCGATCGACTGCAGCACGTCGCGCTGGCGCTGCGGCAGCGTGCCCAGTTGCGCCGCGACCTCTCCCGCCGAAGCGGTTTCCTGCGGCGCTTCGCCCGGCAGCGTCTCGGCGAAATCGTCGATATTGACGAAGACCCGCCTGCCGCGCCGCCTGAGCGCATCGATCAGCTTGTTGCGGGCGATCGCGAACAGCCAGGGCGCGAAGGGGGCTTCGCTGTCCCAAGTGTGCCGCTTCAGGTGCACCGCCAACAAAATCTCCTGCACGATATCCTCGGCCTGATCAGGGGGTTGCCCGGCCCGCGCCAGGCCGCGCCTCGCCGCGGCGCGCAGCACCGGCGTGACCGCCTTCAACAGGCGATGATATGCCGCATCATCGCCTGCCATGGCCGACCGCATCAGGCCGGTCCATTCGTCCTCACGTCCGCGCACGCGCGCCCCTCACCATGCAATTCGGCCGTTCGGTCAATTTGTTACGCGGATCGGGACGAGATCACAAATTCGTGATCAACGCCGGACCTCGCGACCGTTAGGCCGTCACTCTCCGCGACGGCTCATAACACCGATCGGCTCGTCCCGCATCCGGCGGCCGGCGGTCCGGGATCGGTTTGCCCCGTTTTTGCCCGGTGTAACCCGAAGATTCCCATTTTCTGCCCCGCTGTCGTCACGCCCCAGGGTCTCTGTTCGATCCCGGGACGGGCGGAATTGGGGAGATCATCGCCATGATGAAAGCCAGCGGGCGCGCGGCCCTGATCGTTCTGGCCGGGCTTTTGTTGCTGTTCGGAGGCCTTGCACAGGCGGCCCCAAGCTCAGCCACCGGCAAATCGGACAGCGCGGGCCAGCAGGTCGACACGGCCAAGCCCAGCAAGCACCGGCGCCACGAGTCACGCCGCACCAACAGCAGGAAGACGGCGCAGAAGTCGGACGACAAGACCGAAGCCCCGGCGAAGGCCGACGAGGCCAAGTCTGATGGCAACAAGTCTGATGGCAACAAGCCCGATGGCAAGACGGCTGATGGCAGGACGGCTGACAACAAGGCCGACAATGACTTGCCGGCGTCGAGCCAGATGCCGCCGGCAATCGCCAACGCCAACGCGCAGCTCGCCGCGACCGATACACCGACCGCGGCTGCGGCCTCCGCGATGACGGATCGCGCCAACGACAACGTCCAGGCGGCCGCCGACAATACCAGCGCGCCGAACGCCGAGAATCAGGTCGTCGCCCCCGATCAGCTCAACGACATCGATCGCGCCCTGCAACAGGATACCCCGCCGGCGCAGAAGACGGTCCTTGCCGCAACCGAGGCCCAGCTCCGGCCGGCACCGGTGATGGCGAGCAGCCAGCAGAGCTCGGCCTGGGACCAGAGCTCCCTGATCGGCAAGATCTTCATCGGCGTCGGCACGCTGCTGACGCTGGCGTCCGCCGCACGCATGTTCATGGCCTGATTCATGGCCTGATTGCCGGTTGGACCAGGACGCGCGGCCGGCGCGTCCTGCGTTCCCGGCCCCTCTTGAAGGCATCCGCGCCAGCGGGCACATTGCCCGCTCAATCAAAAGCGTGGGTGAAGCATGAGCACGTTCGAACACATCATCGTCGAAAGCAAAGGCGCGGTCGGTATCATCAAGCTGAACCGGCCGAAGATGCTCAACGCGCTCTCCTTCGGCGTCTTCCGCGAGATCGCTGCGGCCGTCGAGGATCTCGAGGCCGATGACGCCATCGGCTGCATCGTCGTGACGGGCAGCGAGAAGGCCTTTGCCGCCGGCGCCGACATCAAGGAGATGCAGCCGAAGGGCTTCATCGACATGTTCTCCGAGGATTTTGCCGCGATCGGCGGCGACCGGATCGCGCGTTGCCGCAAGCCGACGATCGCGGCAGTTGCGGGTTACGCGCTCGGCGGCGGCTGCGAGCTCGCCATGATGTGCGATTTCATCATCGCCGCCGACACTGCCAAGTTCGGCCAGCCCGAGATCACGCTCGGCACCATTCCCGGCATTGGCGGTACCCAGCGCCTGACGCGTGCGATCGGCAAGTCCAAGGCGATGGACCTCTGCCTCACCGGCCGCATGATGGATGCGGCGGAAGCCGAGCGTTCCGGCCTCGTCAGCCGCATCGTGCCCGCCGACAAGCTGATGGACGAAGTGATGGCGGCAGCCGAGAAGATCGCGTCGATGTCGCGCCCCGCGGTCGCGATGGCGAAGGAAGCCGTGAACCGCGCCTTCGAGACCACGCTTGCCGAGGGCATGAGTGTCGAGCGCAACCTGTTCCACGCCACCTTCGCTTTGGAGGACCGCTCCGAGGGCATGGCGGCGTTCATCGAGAAGCGCAAGCCGGTGAACAAGAACCGGTAAATTCGGCGGACGGTCAGGCTTGTGTAAGGCTCGGCCGCGTTCCCGCACGATCCCTGTGACGAAGCTGCAACAAGCACGGATTTCATGGGGGTTTCCCCCGCGGCAGTTTGCCTGCGGGACCTCGGCTGGTTAAACAGTTAAGAGGCCCCGTCGGCGGGGGCGGACAGCCGGGGTTAAGCGGGATTACATGATTGGGCGTACCGCCAGAGCTGGTCGCGTGATGACGCGACGCCGATCGGGCGTGGGTCCCGTGCTTGCGACATGGACCACGCTGGCGCTCTGTTGCGCCCTGCCCTCCGCCGCCCGGGCCGAAGCCCTGCCGGACGCGCTCGCCAAGGCCTATCAGACCAATCCACAGCTCAATGCCGAACGTGCGCGGCAACGCGCCACGGACGAGAACGTGCCGGCGGCCCTCGCCGGCTACCGGCCGCAGATCGTGGCGAGCCTCAGCGCCGGGCTGCAAACGGTTCGCAATCTCTTGCCCGACAACACGATCCAGACCGGCAACCTCAAGCCCTGGATCATCGGCGTCACCGTGACGCAGACCCTGTTCAACGGCTTCCGCACCGCGAACAACGTACGGGCCGCGGAACTTCAGGTGCAGTCGGGCCGCGAGGCGTTGCGCAATGTCGGCCAGGGCGTGCTGCTCGACGCGGTCACTGCCTACACCAACGTGCTCGCCAACCAGTCGCTGGTCGAAGCGCAGCGTTCCAACGTCGCCTTCCTGCGCGAAACGCTTTCGGTCACCCAGCGCCGCCTCAACGCCGGCGACGTCACGCCGACCGACAGCGCGCAGGCCGAGGCGCGCCTCAACCGCGGCCTTTCCGACCTCAACGCCGCCGAAGTCGCTCTCGCCGTCAGCCAGGCGACCTATGCGCAAGTGATCGGCAATTCGCCGTCGCAGCTGCGGCCCGCCGACGTCGTCGACCGCTACCTGCCGAAGAGCCGCGAAGACGCCATGACGATGGCGATCCGCCAGCACCCGGCGGTGATGGCCGCCGGCTTCGACGTCGACGTCGCCTCCACCAACATCCGCATCGCCGAAGGCGCGTTGCTGCCGAGCGCCACCATCCAGGGCAGCGCCAGCAAGAGCCGCAACAACGACCCGACGCTCGGCACCTTCGCCGAGGACCAGGCTTCCATCGTCGCCAGCGTCACCGCGCCGATCTATGACGGCGGCCAGGCCGCCGCGCAGACCCGGCAGGCCAAGGAGATCACGGCGCAGAGCCGCCTCGTGCTCGACCAGATACGCAACCAGGCGCGCACTGCGGCGGTCAGCGCCTGGGTTGCCAATGAAGGCGCCAAGGTCGCGGTCTCGGCCTCGGAGTCAGAGGTGAAGGCGGCGACCGTCGCGCTGCAGGGCGTGCAGCGCGAGGCCGCCGGCGGGCAACGCACGACAGTCGACGTCTTGAACTCGCAGGCCGATTTGATCCAGGCCAAGGCCCGCCTGATCGGTGCGCAACGCGATCGCGTGATTGCCTCCTACACGCTGCTCAGCGCCATCGGCCATCTCGACGTCAAGACGCTGAACCTGAACACGCCGGATTACCTGCCCGAGGTTCACTACCACCAGGTCCGCGATGCCTGGCACGGCCTGCGCACGCCATCGGGGCAGTAGTTTCAATACATCGAGCTCCGCTTGCGGTGTTTGTCGAGCAGCCATGCAGCGAAGCGCGGCGGCGGCTGTCGGGCCGATGTGATACCGTCCCGTGCGACCAAAAAAAATCGGGGAGAGAAACCGTGCTCGATCGACGCAGTGTTCTGCTCGCCTCCCTCGCCGCCGGAGTAGCCATGACCAACAGAGCCCACGCGCGCGCGGCGCAGCCCGCGACACCGATCAATTTCGACGTTCCGCCGCATGCCTGCGACTGCCACACCCATATCCATGGCGATCCCGAAAAGTTTCCGTTCTTCGCAGGACGCGTCTATACGCCGGAGCCGGCGAGCCCGGAGGAAATGGCGGCGCTGCACAAGGCGCTGCATATCGAGCGCGTGGTGATCGTCACCCCGAGCGTCTACGGCACCGACAACTCCTCCACCCTGTTCGGCATGAAGGCACGCGGCGCGACCGCGTGCGGCGTCGCCGTGATCGACGACAAGACCACCGAAGCGCAGCTCGACACGATGCAGCAGGAAGGCTTCCGCGGCATCCGCCTCAATCTCGCGACCGGGGGCGTCAACGATCCCAATGTCGGCCGGCCGCGCTTCACGGCCGCTGTCGAGCGCATGAAGGCGCGCGGCTGGCACGTGCAGCTCTACACCACGCTCGGCATGATCTCGGCGATCAAGGATCTCGTCGAGGCCGCGCCGGTGCCGGTCGCGTTCGACCATTTCGGCGGCCTCGAAGCCGAGCGCGGCCTCGAGCAGCCGGGCTTTTCCGATCTCGTCGCGCTGGTGAAGTCCGGCAAGGCCTATGTGAAGATCTCGGGTGCCTATTGCTCCTCGAAACTCGCGCCCGATTTTCAGGACATGGTGCCTTACGCACAGGCGCTGATCGCGGCAAATGCGGACCGCATCGTCTGGGGCACCGACTGGCCGCATCCGGATTCCAGTCGCGTCGAAGGACGCAAGGCCACCGACATCGCGCCACTCTATCAGATCGACGACGGGCGTCTGCTCAACCAGTTGCCGGTGTGGGCACCCGATGCCGCCGTGCGCAAGAAGATCCTGGTCGACAACCCGGCGCGACTTTACGGCTTCTGACGTCAGCGCGCGCGGCGCGAGAAGAACGAGATCAGGACCGGCAAGGTCACGAGGATCACGACCGGCGCCAGCATCATGCCGGTCACGACGACGACGGCGAGCGGCTTCTGCACCTGCGAGCCGATGCCCTCCGACAGCGCCGCCGGCAGCAGGCCGACGCCGGCGACGACGCAGGTCATCAGCACCGGCCGGAGCTGCAGCTCGCCGGTGCGCACCACCGCGCTCATGCGATCCATGCCTTCTTCGATGAGCTGGTTGAACTGCGACAGGATGATGATGCCGTCCATCACGGCGATGCCGAACAGCGCAATGAAGCCGATCGCCGCGGAGACGCTGAACGCGGTGCCGGAGATCAGGAGGCCCAGCACGCCGCCGAAGATCGCCATCGGGATCACGCTCATCGCCAGCAGCGTGTCAGCCATCGAGCCGAAATTGAACCAGAGCAGCACGCCGATCAGCGCCAGCGAGATCGGCACCACGATCGACAGGCGGCGGATCGCGTCCTGGAGATTGCCGAATTCGCCGACCCATTCCATGTGCGAGCCCGGCGGCAGTTGCACCTGCTCGGCGATCTTGTCCTGGGCCTCGCGGATCGCACTGCCGAGGTCGCGCTCGCGCACCGAGAACTTGATCGGCAGATAGCGTTCCTGCTGCTCGCGATAGATGTAGGCAGCGCCCGAGACCAGGCTGATCGTGGCGACCTCGCTGAGGGGAATCTGGGTGACGGTCCCGTTCGGCCCGGGTGCGCCGATGCGCAAATTCTGGATCGCCTCGGCACTGCGGCGGTATTCCGGCGCGAGGCGAACGATGATCGGGAAGTGACGGTCGGAACCGGGCTCGTAGAGATCGCCGGCCGTGTCACCGCCGATCGCGACCTTGATTGTGGCGTTGATGTCGCCCGGCGAGAGGCCATAGCGCGCGGCCTTGGCGCGATTGATGTCGATCTGGACGGTCGGCTGCCCGAGCGAGGTGAACACGGCAAGGTCGGTGACGCCCTGCACGGTCGACAGCACCTGCTTGATCTTGTTGGCGGTGTCGGTGAGCGCCTGAAGGTCGCTGCCGAACAGCTTGATCGAGTTCTCGCCCTTCACGCCGGAGACGGCCTCGGAGACGTTGTCCTGGAGATATTGCGAGAAGTTGAACTCGACGCCGGGGAAGCGGCCGTCGAGCTGCTTGAGCAGCTGCGCGGTGAGCTCTTCCTTGTCACGGGTGCCGGGCCACTGGCTGATCGGCTTCAGCGGCGCGAAGAACTCGGCGTTGAAGAAGCCGGCGGCGTCGGTGCCGTCGTCAGGACGGCCGTGCTGCGACACGACGGACTCGACCTCTGGCCGGGCGCGGATCAGCTTGCGCATCTCGTTGACGTAGCTGTTGCCTTCCTGAAGCGAGATGGTCGGCGGCAGCGTGGCGCGAATCCAGAGATTGCCCTCCTCCAGCTTCGGCAGGAATTCGAGGCCGAGCAGCCGGGCGAGCGCCACCGTCATCAGCACGAGCCCGACCGCGCCGCCGAGCACGATGGCGCGATGGGCGACCGCCCATTGCAGCAGCGGCGAGTACAGGCGATGCAGGATCCGCATGACCCTGGTCTCGGTTTCCTCGACATGCGCGGGCAGGATGATCGCGGACAATGCAGGCGTGACCGTGAACGTCGCAAGCAGTCCGCCGGCGAGCGCATAGGCATAGGTGCGGGCCATCGGCCCGAAGATGTTGCCCTCGACGCCGGACAGCGTGAACAGCGGCAGGAAGGCCGCGATGATGATCGCCGCGGCAAAGAAGATCGAGCGCGAGACGTCGGCGGCCGCGCTGAGGATGGCGTGGCTCTTCATGCCGAACAGCGTCTCGTTGGACATGTGCTCGGATTCAGACATCGGCGTCGTCTGCGTCAGGCGACGGAAGATCGCCTCCACCATGATGACGGTGGCATCGACGATCAGGCCGAAATCGATCGCACCGACCGACAGCAGATTGGCCGATTCCCCGCGCAGCACGAGAATGATGACGGCGAAGAACAGCGCAAACGGAATCGTGGCGCCGACGATCAGCGCGCTGCGGAGGTCGCCGAGGAAGATCCACTGCAGCAGCACGATCAGCAGGATGCCGACCACCATGTTGTGCAGCACGGTGTGAGTGGTGAGCGCGATCAGATCGCCGCGGTCGTAGATGCGCTCGATGCGCACGCCGGGCGGCAGGATGCTGGAATTGTTGATGACCTGGACGAGGTGGTGGACCCGCTTGATGGTCGGCGAACTCTGCTCACCGCGTCGCATCAGGACGATGCCCTGCACGATGTCGTCGGCCTCGTCGAGGCCGGCAATGCCGAGGCGCGGCTTCTGCCCGACGGTGACGGTGGCGACGTCCTTGACCAGCACCGGATTTCCGCCCGTCTGCGAGACCATGGTGTTGGCGACATCGTCGATGGAACGGATCAGGCCGACGCCGCGGACCACGGCCGATTGCTGGCCGATATTGACGGTGTTGCCGCCGACATTGACGTTCGCATTGCCGACCGCCTGCAGCAGTTGCGGCAGCGTCAGGCCGTTGGCAACGAGCTTGTTGAAATCGACCTGGATCTCATAGGTCTTGCTCTTGCCACCCCAGCCGGTGACGTCGATCACGCCGGGCACGGCACGGAAGCGGCGTTGCAGGATCCAGTCCTGGATGGTCTTGAGATCGAGCACGCTGTAGTTCGGCGGACCGACCAGACGGTAGCGGAAGATCTCGCCGATCGGACTGAGCGGCGAGATCTGCGGCTGCACGTTGCCGGGCAGCGGCGCGAGCTGCGCCAGGCGGTTCAACACCTGCTGCAACGCCTCGTCATAGGTGTAGGCGAAGGAGAACTGGATTTTGACGTCGGACAGACCGTAGAGCGAGATGGTGCGGATGGTCGTGATGTTCTTCAGGCCCGCGACCTGGGTCTCGATCGGGATCGTGATGTAGCGCTCGATCTCCTCCGCCGACAGACCCGGCGACTGCGTCACGATGTCGACCATGGGCGGGGTCGGATCGGGATAGGCTTCGATGTTGAGCTGGTTGAATGCGATCACGCCGCCGATCAGCACGGCGACGAACATTCCAACCATCAGAAAGCGCCGGTTGACGGCAAGGGCGACGAGACGATCCATTCAAGCTTCGGTTTGTCTTGAGTTTATTGGGTCGTCGATCAGCTACCGGACGCCGCGCGGTCGATGAACAGGCTGCCCTTGACCACGATCTGCTCGCCGGGTCGGAGATTGCTGGTGACCTCGACGAGGTTGCCGTTGACGAGGCCGATCTTGATCTCGCGCAGTTCGACCGACTTGTCGTCGCGCGCGACCCAGATGCGGACCTTGTCGGCCTCATAGATCAGGGCCTGCTTCGGCACGGCCGGCGCGGCGCGGTCGCCGGCCGAGTAGATCGTGACGTTGGCGAACATTTCCGGCTTGAGCAGGCCGTCCTTGTTGTCGATGGTGGCGCGGACCAGCAGGCGGCGGGTGGTGGGATCGATCGCGGCGGCGACGTAGTTGATCTTGGCCGTCAGGGGGCGGCCCGGCAGCGCCATCACGTTGACGGTGATGTCCTGACCGATGCACACCGCGGCCGCGTCGCTCTCGCGCACGAAGGCGGTGAGCCAGACGGTGGAGAGGTCGCCGATCACGAACACCGGATCGCTGGCGCCGGAATTGACGTACTGGCCGGGACCGATCTTGCGCTGTACGACCGTGCCGGCGATCGGCGAATAGATCGTGACTTCCGGATTGATGGCGCCCTTGTCCTGGAACGTCTTGATGGTCTCGTCGGTGAAGCCGAGAATGCGCAGCTTGTTGCGCGCGGCTTCCAGCGCGGTCCCGGAGGAGCGCATGTCGTTGCGCGCCTGCACCTGGGTCGCTTCCGCCTGCTGGTAGTCCTTCAGCGGAATGGCGTGGCCCTCGTAGAGGTCCTTGGCACGCTTGAACTGGATGTCGGAGAGCTCGAGCGCCGACCTCGCCTTGTTTTGCGAGGTCATCGCCGCGATGAAGTCGTTCTGGGCCTGCACGGTGTCGGCGGCCTCGATTGTGAACAGCGGTTGACCTTGCTTCAGCATCTCACCCGGCTTGGCCAGCAGCTTGGTGACGCGGCCGGCATAGGGCGAGAACACCGGCGTCGAACGATCCTCGTCGACGGCGACCTTGCCTTCGGTGACATATTCGGCGCGGAAGGCCCTGGCCTTGACCGGCTCGATCGTCAGCGTCGCCCATTCGGACGCTGTCGGCGTGAAGTTCTGCGCATTCCTGCGCGATTGGCTGGAAATCTCGGAGTGCTTCTTTTCCTTGGGTCCCAAAGAGAGGAAGCCATAGGCACCGGCGCCGGCAAGAACTAGTAGAACTACGGACGTGATCACCCGTTGTTTTGTAAACACCTGCAATCGCTTGGTATTTTCAACTACCATGGAGCCCGGTCGTGTCTGCGACGATCTCGGCAGGTCCCTGCCTTATCGGTTGCGCTAATAGTGCCGAATTGGGATTTCAAACAACCTAAAAAACGCTGGACGCCTTTCGGTTTGCGTTAAATTTTTGCGACGTGTCAGCTTCACGTCAGCTTCGCGCCGGCCACTGTGCCGGATGACTGCCGAGTGGCATCGCCCGACGCGACCAATGTGCCGGCGTTGTCGACAGCATCGCCGAATGACGAACTGCCTTCAACATGCCGAAGCCAGATGACATGCTCTCGATGAACGCAGCATGTACAGCCTCGCCCGTAAGATCCGGGGTGTTCAGTCCATCGTCGAGCCGGCCGAGATTCCACAACCAGCGCCCG
The DNA here is from genome assembly GCF_936943645.1 of uncultured Bradyrhizobium sp. Classification (GTDB taxonomy): domain Bacteria; phylum Pseudomonadota; class Alphaproteobacteria; order Rhizobiales; family Xanthobacteraceae; genus Bradyrhizobium. Next base: position 221,819 of record NZ_CAKZJO010000052.1, read on the forward strand.
GTCTGCGCCAGTGACACGCGCACGTGCCAGCTGCCGCCTTCGCGAGCCTGGCGCAGCTTGGCCATCATCGCGCCGAACGCCATCAGATAGCCGGTGGCATGGTCGAGCATCTGCGCCGGCAATTCCTTGGGACCATCGAGGCCGGCAGCGCGCCCCTCGGCGTGATTGAATCCCGTCGTGGTCTGCACGAGGGAATCGAAGCCGCGCCGCTCGGCCCAGGGGCCGGCATGGCCATACGCGGACAGCGTGACGTAGACGATGCCGGGATTGAGGCTCGCTGCATCCTGCGGCGAAAAGCCGAGCGCCGCGAGCGCACGCGGGCGATAGCCTTGCGAGAAGATGTCGGCGTCTTTCAACAGTTCGCGCAATTGAGCCCTGCCCGTCTCGCTCTTCAGCTCGATGAAGGTGGTGAGCTTGCCGCGGCCGGTGTCGATGGTGAGCCAGGGAATGGCGGGCAGCTCCGGACCCGACACCAGCAGCACATCCGCTCCGTGCGCGGCAAGCGTACGGCCGGCGACGGGGCCGGCAATGACGCGGGAGAGATCGAGCACGCGAAGACCTGCGAGCGGACGATCGTCCTTCGAGTTTCCTTGCGGCCACGGCTTCGGCGCGGCCTCGCCGATCTTCTCGATCGAGATCAGCGGCAATTGCGCGAGCGCGTGCGCCTGCGGCAGCGCGGACCATTCGTCGTAAGAGCGCATCAGCGCGACCACGCCGCCCGCGGCATAAGCCGCAGTCTCGAAATCTTCACCTCGCCATTGCATCAGCGCCGCCTGCACCTTCTCGCGCTCGGGTTCGCAGGCCAGAACGCTGCAGACGGCGTCGCGATGGTGTGGGAAATTGGTGTGGCAGCGAACAAAGCGGCCATCGCCGGTCCTGTAGACGCCGGCAATCGCATCCCATGCCGGCGGCGGAGGCTTGTCGTCGAGGCGCAAATAGCGTTCGGAGCGGCACTCGGCGACGGCGTGGCGCATGTCGACGGAGACGTCTTGTACCTGCCCGCTGCGCAGCCGCCAGATCTCGGCAGCGGCAAGGCCCGCGGCGGCAATGGTCGTCTGTCCGGCGACGGCCACACGGAACGAGGACGGAAGCTGCGGCTCCTCGCCGGTCAGCCGCACGCGTTCGAGCGCGGCCGTATCGCCGCCGGCTGAGGTCCAGACATCGCTGAGAATATCGGCGGGGCTTTGCATGACCGCTTCTCTCCCTCGTCGTTTGCTGTACTTTTCTCGACCATGTCATGATCGCAGAAAGGAATGCAATGGCCACCATCGATCCCCTCATCGCCGGTGCCGTGTTCGTCGCAACGGCCGCGACCGACGCCGTCTACGTCATGTTCACCTCGGCCGTCATCGCGCGAAGACGCGTGCCGGCGGCAAACTGGAGTGCGATCTGGTACCTGCTCTCCTCCTACGCCGTGATCAGCTACACCGAAAACGCCTTCTACGTCGCCTTCGCCGCGATCGGCTCCTGGGCCGGCGCCTATGCCTCGCTGACCTTCCTGCACCGCCCGCCCGGCGGCCCGCCGGTGGGGGCGGCGCCGGAGTGATGCCAGTCTCTCTCCACGTCATTGCGAGGAGCCTTTGCGACGAAGCAATCCAGCATCCCTCCGCGGATGAATTTCTGGATTGCTTCGCTGCGCTCGCAATGACGGCGTGGAGACTACTGTGTCTCACCCGAAACAGCTACAATCTCCGCACCAACAAAAAGGAAAGCCAACAATGGATCTCGGTCTCAAAGGAAAGAACGCCATCGTGCTCGGCGGCACGCGCGGCATCGGGCGGGCGATCGCGGCAACGCTCGCCGGCGAAGGCGCCAATGTCGCGGTGTGCGCGCGCAATGCCGATCAGGTCGCAACCACCGTCGCTGAATTGAGGGCGAGCGGCATCAAGGCGACCGGCGGCGCAGTCGACGTCACCGACGGCGCGGCGCTGAAGTCCTGGATCGAGGGTGCCGCAAAGGAGCTTGGCGGCGTCGACCTGCTGTTCTCCAATGCCGGCGCGATGGCGCAGGGTCACGATCCCGCATCCTGGCAGCAGAATTTCCAGCTCGACGTTCTCGGCGCCGTGCACGCGTTCGATGCCGCGCGGCCATTTCTCGAAGTGAGCGGCGCTGGAAGCGGCGATGCCGCCTTCGTCATCATCTCGTCGATCTCGGCGGCGCAGGCCGACACCGCAAGCTCCTACGGCCCGATCAAGGCCGCGCTGATCCACATGGCCAAGGGACTGGCGCGGCAATACGCCAGGAAGAAGATCCGCGTGAACGTTGTCTCGCCCGGCACCGTCTATTTCAAGGGCGGCGTCTGGGAGATGATCGAGAAGAACATGCCCGACCGCTACAACGACGCGATGAGGCGCAATCCGACCGGACGCATGGCAACGCCGCAGGACATCGCCAATGCCGCGGTGTTTCTGGCGAGCCCGGTCTCGGGGTTCACGACGGGGTCCAATCTCGTCGTGGACGGCGCGATCTCGAACCGGGTGAATTTTTGAGGTGCGACAACGTTCGTAACCCACCCGTCATCCTGAGGTGCGAAGCTTGCGATGCGAGGCATCGCAGGCTGAGCCTCGAAAGATGCACGGCCCCGATGCAGCCGGGCCGTCGCCCTTCGAGGGCCGCTAAAGAAGCGGCCACCTCAGGGTGACGGTGAGAGATTTTCGCCCGTTGAACAGGTCTCAATGAAAGTCCCGCGACGGCGGCAGGATGCGGACGTTGCGGGGGTGGCGGATTTTTTGCGCGGGCATGTCCGCGAGCGAGCGGGGGTCTTCGTTGAGCGGCTCGACCAATGTGGCGCCTGCCGGCACCGGATGCTTGCGGCTCAGCGCGTCGTTGGCAAGGCTGACCAGATCGTGCGAGCGGTCGATCATGCGCTGGGCGATCAGATGCGTCACCTTCTCGGGGCTGCTCTGGATATAGCCCTGGACCTCGATGAGGCGCGCGCCCATCACCTCCTTGCGATACTGCTCCATGACCTTGGGCCACACCACGACATTGGCGATGCCGGTCTCGTCCTCCAGTGTCATGAAGACGACGCCGCTGGCGCTGCCCGGCCGCTGCCGCACCAGCACCACGCCGGCGCAGCGGACGCGGCGCCGCTCGTTCTCGTGGTTGATCTCCCTGCAGGCGACGATGCGCTCGCGCGAAAACATCTCGCGCAGAAACTCCATCGGATGGCCCTTCAGCGAGAGCCGGATGGTCTGGTAGTCCGCGACAACCTGCTCGGGGAGCGGCATCTCGGGCAGCGGCTTTGCGTGCTCGTCCGGCTGCTCGCGCGCGGTCGCCGCCTCGAACAGCGGCAGCGGCACGTCGTCGGGCAATCGCCGCACCTGCCACAGCGCCTCGCGGCGGTCGAGCCCGAGCGAGCGGAACGCGTCGGCATCCGCCAGCAGGATCAGCGCGGGCTTGGGCAGGCCGGTGTCACGGGCGAAGTCTTCGAGCGAGGTGAAGGCACGGCGGTTGCGGGCGGCGACGATGCGGTCGGCCCAGTCTTGCTCCACCTCACTTAAGGCCGCACGGGAAGTGGTAGGGCTCTCTCCCCCCTTGTGGGGGAGAGTTGGAGAGAGGGGTAAGCCACGACCACCGTCCGTGCGGCTCACCCCTCTCCCTACCCCTCCCCCACAAGGGGGGAGGGAACCCATCCGTTCGTGCGTCCCTGACTCCTGTTCATCCACGCTTCGCTTGCGCAACGCCTGGCTCCTTTTCAGCCTCTCCTCATCTTCATCGAGCCAGTGGAAACCGTCGATCTGGCGGAAGCCGAGGCGCACGGCGCAATATCTTTTGCCGGTGTTCTCCAGCGTGTTCTGCGCAAAGCTGTGGGACACGTCGATGTCACGCACCTCGACGCCATTCTTGCGGGCATCGCCGACGATCTGTGCCGGGGCGTAAAAGCCCATCGGCTGCGAGTTCAACAGGCCGCAGCAGAACGCGTCGGGGTGGTGATGCTTCAGCCATGACGAGATATAGACGAGTTGCGCGAAGCTCGCGGCATGGCTCTCCGGAAAGCCGTAGGAGCCGAAGCCCTTGATCTGGTCAAAACAGCTTCTGGCGAAATTGGCATCGTAGCCGCGCGCCACCATGTTGCCGATCAGCTTCTCCTCGTACTGGCCGATGGTGCCGACATTGCGGAAGGTCGCCATCGAGCGGCGCAGGCCATTGGCTTCCTCGGAGGTGAATTTCGCCGCCTCGATCGCGATGCGCATCGCCTGCTCCTGAAACAGGGGCACGCCCTTGGTCTTGTGCAGCACCTTGTAGAGCTCGTCCGCAGGACCATGCTCTGGGGATGGCGAGGGATAGGTCACCTTCTCCAGACCGTTTCGCCGCCTCAAGTAAGGATGCACCATGTCGCCCTGGATCGGCCCCGGACGCACGATCGCGACCTCGATGACGAGATCGTAGAAGGTCCGCGGCTTCAGGCGCGGCAGCATGTTCATCTGGGCGCGGCTCTCGACCTGGAACACGCCGAGCGACTCGCCTCGTTGCAGCATTTGATAAACTTCGTCGTCATCCTCCCCCTTGATATCCGCCAGCACGTAGCGCTTGCCCTTGTGCTGGTCGATCAAGTCAAAACATTTCCTGATGCAGGTCAGCATGCCCAGGGCGAGCACGTCGACCTTCATCATATGAAGCGCATCGACGTCGTCCTTGTCCCATTCGATGAAGGTGCGATCGTCCATCGCGGCATTGCCGATGGGGACATAGGTGTCGAGCCGGTCCTGGGTCAGCACATAGCCGCCGACATGCTGGGACAGATGGCGCGGGAATTCGATCAGCTCGGTCGCAAGCTCGACCGCGAGATTGATCATGGGATTGCTGGGATCGAGCCCGGCCTGCCGGACCTGCATGTCATTGAGGCCCTTGCCCCAGCTGCCCCAGACGGTGTCGGCGAGCGCGGCGGTGACGTCCTCGGTCAGGCCCAGCGCCTTGCCGACGTCGCGGATGGCGCTGCGCGGACGGTAGTGGATGACGGTGGCGATGATCGCGGCACGGTGGCGGCCGTAGCGGCGATAGACATATTGCATCACCTCCTCGCGCCGCGAATGCTCGAAATCGACGTCGATGTCGGGCGGCTCCAGCCGCTCCTTGGAGATGAATCGCTCGAACAGTAGGTCCACCTTGGTCGGGTCGACCGAGGTGATGCCGAGCACGTAGCACACGGCCGAATTCGCCGCCGATCCGCGGCCCTGGCACAGAATGTTCTGGCTGCGCGCGTAGTGCACGATGTCGTGCACGGTGAGGAAGTAATGCGCGTATTTCAGCTCGGCGATCAGCGCGAGCTCCTTGTTGAGCGTCGCGCGCAGCTTGTCGTCGATCTCGCCGCCGAAATATTTGTCGACGCCCGCCCAGGTCAGGTCCTCCAGATGTCCCTGCGCGGTCTTGCCCGGCGGCACCGGCTCGTCAGGATACTGGTATTTGAGCTGATCGAGCGTGAAGTCGATGCGATCGGCAAACCGCATGGTTTCCGCGATGGCCGCGGGGAAGTCGCGGAACAGCCGCGCCATCTCGCGTGGTGTCTTCAAGAACCGCTCGGCATTGGCTTCCAGCGTCCGCCCCACAGCCTCGATCGTGGTCTTCTCGCGGATGCAGGTCAGCACGTCCTGAAGCGGCCGGCGGCCGGCATCATGATAGAGCACCTCGTTGGTCGCAAGCAGCGGCACTTTTGCCTTGGCGGCGAGATCATCCAGCTGTGCCAGGCGGCGGCGGTCGTCGCCACGATAGATCAGGCTCGCCGCCAGCCATACCCCCTCGGCGCCGCTGGTCCTGAGCCTGGCAAGGATATCGAGCGCCTGCACGGGATCGAAACGATGCGGCAGCGTCAGGATCAGAAGCTGGCCTTCCGAGAATGCGAGAAGATCGGCAAAGGCGAGACGACATTCGCCCTTCTCGATCCGCGTGATGTCGTTCCCACGCTTGCCCCGGGTCAGGAGCTGGCACAGTCGGCCATAAGCGGCGCGGTCGCGCGGATAAACAAGAATGTCGGGCGTGCCGTCGACGAAGACGATGCGCGCGCCGATCAAGAGTTTCGGCTTGTGCAGCACCTTGTCATTGTCGAGCTCGTTCCAGGCCCGCACCACGCCGGCGAGCGTGTTGTGATCGGCAATACCGATCGCGGGAATGCCGAGCTTGCTCGCCTGATGCACATAGGCGCGCGGATCCGAGCCGCCGCGCAGGAAGGAGAAATTGGTGGTGATGCCGATCTCGGCGTAAGCGGGAGCCATCATGCGAAGAGACCGTGCACATACCAGTTGGGCGGCGCGGGCTTGCCGTCGGCGTCGAACACCTCGCCCTCGTAGAGACCGTCGCGAAAGATCCAGAAGCGCAGGCCCTCGGCATCCTCGATGCGGAAATAATCCCGCGTCAGCTGCTTGCCGTCCTGCCGCCACCATTCCATGGCGATGCGCTCGGGTCCTTCCACCCGCACCACCGCATGTTTTGCGCGCCGCCAGGTGAATTGATGCGGCGGACCGTCGGGCACCGTCGCGAACGGCACGGTGACCGGCTCCGGCTTGTCGAATAGCCGCAAGGGGCGCAGCGGCGGCTCGTTCTCGGCACGCGCGGGCCATTCGGCCTGCATGGCGGCGGCGAGATGATGCTGCGCGGGCGCGGCCAGCACCGCCTGCTCGGGGATATGGGTATCCTCGGGCAGGTGCACGATCACGCGCTTGCCGCCGATGCGCGCGGCGATGCGGTCGATCAGCGCGGCGAGCTCGTCATTGTCGTGGACATGGGCATCGAGATCGCGCTGCTCCTGCACCACGATCTCGGTGCGGCTCGCCGACAGGCGCACCATGTCGAAGCCGAAGCCGGGATCGAGGGGATCGGCGAGCGCATCGAGCCGCTCGCGGAACAGGCGGTCGATCACCGCGCTGCGCGTCACGGGACGCCCCGTCTCGACCATGATCGCACGCACCGCGCCGTCGGTACGGAAGAAGGCGGCCTCCAGCCGCCGCGCGCCCTTGCCCTGTTTCTCCATGGACGCGATCAACGTGTCGGCGAGCCGCGACAGCGTCATCGCGATCATGGTGTCGGTCGCGATCGGCTCGGCGAAGCGCTTCTCGACGATGTAATCGGGCAGCGGCTTGCGCGGGTTGATCGGCGCATCGCCCTGCCCCAGCGCATGGGCGAGCAACGTGGAGAACCGCGCGCCGAACCGCGCCGTGATCTCGCTCGGCCTGCGCGCGGCGACGTCGCCGATGGTCTTCAGGCCGGCGCGGCGCAGGCCGGTGGTGACGGCCTCGTCCGCGCCGAGCGCGGATACCGGAAACCGGTCGATCGCCGCCGCCTCCCCGCCATCGGGAATGATGCTGCCGGAGGTCTGCCGCGTCAGCGTGCGCGCGCAGACCGAGGTGCCGGCGATCGCCGCCCCCACGGCAAAGCCCTGGCGGGCCAGCGCCTGGACCAGTGTTCGCAACAGCGCGGCCTCGCCGCCGAACAGATGCGCGCAGCCGGTGATGTCGAGGAACAGCCCGTGCGGCGGATCGAGCGCCACCAGCGGCGTGAAGCGGTCGCACCAATCGGCGATGTCGCTCAGCGTCTTGGCATCGGCCACGACATCGGCGTCGAACACACGCAAATCCGGGCACATCGCCCGCGCATTGGCCAGCGGCTGGCCGATATACAGGCCGAGACGCTCGGCGGCCTCGTCCAGCGCATGGATCACCAACGCATTGACGTCCTTGATGACGACAATGCTCGGCTCATGATTGGCGTTACCCAGCCCGGCGCTGTTGAAAAACCGCTGAATCCGATCGATCGGCAGGCGCGGCAGCCACAGGCTGAGAATACGTCGACGGTTCACTGAACTGGCACTCATCACAATTCCATTCCATGATCCACCGGCCGCATTGGCCATGACGATTGCGCAACAGCTCGGCATCGAAGCGCGGCGCGCCCCAGGCGCTCCACATCGGCCCCGGCGGCGAATGCGCCGCGCGCAGCATCCATCGCGTCTCCGCGGTCGAGGGCAGCGGCTGGGCGGCCATGCGCAGCATCAGGCCGGTGACGCCGGAACCTTGCGCGGCCAGCGTCAGCTTGCGGCTCGCCACCAGATCGAACTGCCTGACATCGCCCCAGAGCTCGAGCACGACAGCGCCCAGCGCGTCGCAGGCGAGTGCATCGGCGGAGCTGCGTAGCGCGCTCTCGACATCGGCGGCGCGCACCAGCACCACGCGGCGCGGATCGAGGCCGAGTTCGGCGAGCCCGCTCATCGACAGCGCGCCGGTTTCCAGTTCCGAAAAATCCTGTCGCACCCACAGCAGCGGCCGCTGCGCCGAGACGCGTCCCGCCAGCCCCATGACGAACCCCGTGGCAGCCGTGCCCTGGCGCCCCTCGCAAAACACCTCGTGGATCGCCGCGCGCGCGAGCCCGCCCTTCAGCACGGCATCGACCTCGCGATGGCCGAGCGCGATGCGCTCGTGCTGATGCACGACCTCCGCCGTCTCGATCCGTTCGATCTGGCCGCGCAAGGTCGCAAGCGCGCTCATGCGTGCGCCGCTCATGCTCGCCGCTCCTTCAGGGGTGAGTGCCGAAATTCCTGGAAATAAGAACCTACGGCTGGCTCATTTGTTCATGATATGTTCTAATATAAAGCTAACGCCGGCCGGTGAGTCAATCGAATTGCGGCTCATTCGGATTCGTCAGCTGAATCAAAGGGATTCCGGGATGGACGTACAACGCAAGCTGGAAATTCTGGCGGATGCCGCCAAGTACGACGCCTCGTGCGCCTCCAGCGGCACCGAGAAGCGGGATTCCAGCGACCGCAAGGGCATGGGCTCGACCGCGCCGGGCATGGGCATCTGCCATTCCTATGCGCCGGACGGACGCTGCATCTCGCTGCTCAAGGTGCTGCTGACCAACGCCTGCAATTACGACTGCCTCTATTGCGTCAACCGCGCCTCCTCGAACGTAGCCCGCGCCCGCTTCACCGTCGACGAGGTGGTCAAGCTGACGCTCGACTTCTACCGGCGCAATTACATCGAGGGCCTGTTCCTCTCCTCCGGCATCATCCGCAGCCCCGACTACACCATGGAGCAGGTCGTCAGCGTCGCGCGAAGCTTGCGCGAGGTGCATCACTTCCGCGGCTACATCCACCTCAAGACCATTCCCGAGGCCGACGACGCGCTGATCGCGGAGGCCGGCAAATATGCCGACCGCCTCTCCATCAACATCGAGATGCCCGAGGAGACGAGCCTGCAGCAATTCGCACCCGAGAAGGACGTCCGCGCCATCCGTCGCACCATGGGCCGGCTGCGGCTGAAGCTCGACGAGGCCGAGGAGAACCGCGTAGCGAAGACGAAGGCCAGGCCGCAACGTTTCGCGCCGGCCGGCCAGAGCACGCAGATGATCGTCGGCGCAGATAGCGCCTCCGACCACACCATTCTCCACACCAGTTCCAATCTCTACGGCTCGTACAAGCTGCGGCGCGTCTATTACTCCGCCTTCAGCCCGATCCCCGACGCCAGCCGGGCCTTGCCGCTGGTGCAGCCGCCGCTGCTGCGCGAGCACCGGCTCTACCAGGCCGACTGGCTGATGCGGTTCTACGGCTTCGACGTTACGGAGATCGTCGACGACAGCGCCATGCTGCCGCTCGACATCGATCCGAAGCTCGCCTGGGCGCTGCGCCACCGCGACCGCTTTCCGCTCGACGTCAACCGCGCCAGCCGCGAGGAGCTGCTGCGCGTGCCCGGCTTCGGCACCAAGGCGGTCGAACGCATCATCGCGACGCGTCGCACCACCACGATCCGCCTCTCCGATTTGGCGCGGCTGCATGTGCCCAGGCACAAGGCGCTGCCGTTCATCGTCCTCAGCGATCACCGCCCGTCCCCGCATCGCCTCGATGCGGCCGGGCTGATCGAACGTTTCAAGCCCAAAGCAACGCAATTGGGGTTTGGCTTCTGATGCCCTACATCACCCTCGACACCGAAACCGATTTCGACGGCTGGCGCAAAGCGGCGCGCAGTCTCGCGCTGCATCATGTGCAGCCCGCCGATGTCACCTGGACCGTGCCAGGCCGCGATGCGGAGCTGTTCGCACCGCAAGCGCCATCTCCGATCCTCGAGGTGAACGAAGGCACCTTCAGCGTATCAGGCAAATTCGTCGAACTGGCCCAGGCCGCAATCCTGCATCGCGATCCCGAGCGCTTTGCGATCCTCTATCGCCTGCTCTGGCGCCTGAAGGACAATCACGACCTCATCGACGTCGCGACCGATGCCGATGTCGCGCAAGTCACTGCGATGGCCAGAGCGGTTCGTCGCGACGAGCACAAGATGCACGCCTTCGTCCGCTTCCGCGAGATCGGCAGGGAACGCGAGGCGCATTACGTCGCCTGGTTCGAGCCGGAGCATCACATCGTCGAACTCGCCGCGCCGTTCTTCGCCAAGCGCTTCGCCGACATGCCCTGGTCGATCCTGACGCCGGATCTCTGCGCGCATTGGGACGGGCACACGCTCTCGTTCACGCCGGGCGTCAGCAAGAGCGAAGCGCCAGGCGAAGACCGGCTGGAGGAAACCTGGCGGCGCTATTACGCCAGCATCTTCAATCCGGCCCGGCTCAAGGTGAAGGCGATGCAGGCCGAGATGCCGAAGAAATACTGGAGGAACCTGCCGGAGGCCTCGATCATTAAGCCCTTGATCGAGGACGCCGAGCGCATGACCGGCGCCATGATCGCCAACGCTGCAACCGATCCGCACAAGCCTCAGAAGCGGCCGGAGGCCCCGATGACCCGCAAGCCTGCCGCCAACGATCTCGACGCGCTCCGCGAGGAGGCCGCCCATTGCCGCGCCTGCCCGCTCTACAAGGACGCGACCCAGACCGTGTTCGGCGAGGGCCCCGGGAATGCCAACATCATGCTGGTCGGCGAGCAACCCGGCGACAAGGAAGACCTCGCCGGCCATCCCTTCGTCGGCCCGGCCGGCCAGATGCTGGACCGTGCGCTGGAGGAAGCCGGTGTCGACCGCAAGAAGGTCTACGTCACCAACGCCGTGAAGCACTTCAAATTCGTGCCGCGCGGAAAGATCCGCCTGCACCAGAAGCCGAACACGCCGGAGATCCGGGCGTGCCGGCAATGGTATGAGCGCGAAGTCGCCGCGGTCCAGCCCGATCTGATCGTGGCAATGGGGGCCACCGCTGCGCAAAGCGTGTTCGGCAAGATCACTCCGATCGGCAAGACCCGCGGCCGGCTCATCGACCTCGAAGACGGACGCAAGGCGCTGGTGACGGTGCATCCGTCCTATCTACTGCGGCTGCCCGATCCGGAAGCCAAGGCGCTGGAATATCGGCGCTTTGTCGAAGATCTGAAGATCGCTGCCGGGCTGCAGAGGAAAGCCGCGCACGCCGCCTGATCAGTGGTGGGAAAACGGCCTTCAACCGCCGCTTGTCATCCGGCCTTCAAATCCATCGCAGACAATGCCCTTCAACTGCAAGTGAAGGGGCGTCCAGACATGACCGATGTTGCATTCGACCGCGCGGTAGCCGATCCCGCGCCCGTCCAGCCGGCCTCACGGCCAAATCTCGACAAGGGCTTCAATCCGCTGACGATGATCCTGTTCTTCGGGATCCTCGCCGCGGGCCTGCTGTTCGTCGCCTACAGCATCTATGTCGACGTCAATGCCACCGGCACGAAAGTGACGACCTATCTGCCCTACATCCTATTGCTCGTCGCGCTGCTGATCGCGCTCGGCTTCGAATTCGTCAACGGCTTCCACGACACCGCCAATGCGGTCGCGACCGTGATCTACACACATTCGCTGCCGGCTGAAGTCGCGGTGATGTGGTCGGGCTTCTTCAACTTCCTCGGCGTGCTGCTGTCCTCCGGCGCGGTCGCCTTCGGCATCGTCTCGCTGCTGCCGGTCGAGCTGATCCTCCAGGTCGGCTCCAGCGCCGGCTTCGCCATGGTGTTCGCGCTGCTGATCGCCGCGATCCTGTGGAACCTCGGCACCTGGTTCTTTGGTCTGCCCGCCTCCTCCTCGCACACGCTGATCGGCTCGATCATCGGCGTCGGCATCGCCAACGCCGTCATGCGCGGCCGCGACGGCACCTCGGGCGTGGACTGGAGCAAGGCCACCGAGATCGGCTACGCGCTGCTGCTGTCGCCGCTGGTCGGCTTTGCCTGCGCCGCCGTGCTGCTGCTCGTGCTCAAATTCGTCGTGCGCAACCCCGCGCTCTATGCCGCGCCCGAAGGCAACAAGGCGCCGCCGTTGTGGATCCGCGGCCTGCTGATCGCGACCTGCACCGGCGTCAGCTTCGCGCACGGCTCCAACGACGGCCAGAAGGGCATGGGCCTGATCATGCTGATCCTGATCGGCACCGTGCCGACCGCCTACGCGCTCAACCGCGCGCTGCCGGAATCCCAGGTCGTCCAGTTCCAGAAGACCTCGGATGCCGCCTCCAAGGTGATCGCGGCCAAAGGCGCCGGCCACAGCATCATCGGCGATCCCCGCCCCGCCGTGACGCAATACATCGCGCTGCATCAGATCAACGAGGGCACCTATCCTTCGCTCGCCGTGCTGGTGAAGGACGTCGGCGATCAGGTCGCCAAATACGGCACCTTGAACAAGGTCCCTGCGGAAGCCGTCGGCAACACCCGCAACGACATGTACATGACCTCGGAAGCGATCCGGTTCCTGATGAAGGACAAGGAGAACGATCTCAACAAGGAGGAGATCGCGACCCTGAACGCCTACAAGGGTTCGCTCGACGCGGCCACCAAGTTCATTCCGAACTGGGTGAAGATCGCGGTTGCCATCGCGCTCGGCCTCGGCACCATGATCGGCTGGAAGCGCATCGTCGTCACCGTCGGCGAGAAGATCGGCAAGAGCCATCTCACCTACGCGCAGGGCGCCTCCGCCGAGCTCGTGGCGGCCGCAACGATCGGCGCGGCCGACGTATTCGGCCTGCCGGTCTCCACCACCCACGTGCTGTCGTCCGGCGTCGCCGGCACGATGGCCGCGAATGGCTCGGGCCTGCAATGGTCCACGATCCGTAACCTGCTGATGGCCTGGGTGCTGACGCTGCCCTGCGCGATCATGCTGTCGGCCACGCTCTACGTGATCTTCTCGCGGGTGTTCTGAAGACCGCTCCACTCCCTCTCCCCGTCCTTACGGGGAGAGGGTTGGGGTGAGGGGCTGCTTCCGCAATCACGATGGGAGATGGACTCGCGGAGAGTCCCCCTCACCCGGAATCCGCGCTACGCGCGCATTCCGACCTCTCCCCGCAAGCGGGGCGAGGTGAAAAGAAGAGTTAAGACGCCGCCAGCGATTCCTCGACCAGCTTCACCCAGTACGACGTGCCGAACACGATCGCCTCGTCGTTGAAATTGTAGGCGGGGTGATGCAGACCGGCGCTGTCGCCGTTGCCGCAGAAGATGAACGCGCCAGGGCGCGCTTCCAGCATGTAGGCGAAATCCTCGCCGCCCATCAGCGGCGGCATCTCGTGCACATTGGCGTCCCCGGCGACCTGCTTGGCGATACGGCGCGCCACCTCGGTCTCCGCGGCATGGTTGTTCACGACCGGATAGTTGCGCTTGTAGTGCAGATCGATCTTGGCGCCGGTGATCTGCGCCACCCCGGCGACCACCTCGTGCACGCGCTTCTCGACGAGCTTGCGCACCTCGGGCGAGAGCGTGCGGATCGTGCCCTTCAGCGTCGCCGTCTGCGGAATCACGTTGCGGGCGTTGCCGGCGTGGAATTCGCAGATCGAGATCACCGCCGATTCCAGGGGATCGACACTGCGTGCGACGATCGACTGCAGCGCCGTGATCACCTGCGCGCCGACCAGCACGGAATCGATGCATTTGTGCGGACGCGCGGCATGGCCGCCGAGGCCTTCGATGTTGATGTCGACCTCGTCGGTCGCTGCCATGATCGGGCCCGGCCGGATCGCGAACGAGCCGATCGGGATCCCCGGGCCGTTGTGCATGCCGTAGACCTGCTCGATGCCGAAGCGCTCCATCAGGCCGTCCTTGACCATGGCCGCGCCGCCGGCGCCGCCTTCCTCGGCCGGCTGGAAGATCACGATCGCATCGCCGGCGAAGTTGCGGGTCTCGGCGAGGTAACGGGCTGCCCCCAGCAGCATCGCGGTATGGCCGTCATGGCCGCAGGCGTGCATCTTGCCCGGGGTTTTGGAGGCATAAGGCAGGTTGGTCTGCTCCTCGACCGGCAGCGCATCCATGTCGGCGCGCAGGCCGATCACCTTGAGCCCATCACCGGCCGGCTTGCTGCCCTTGATCACGCCGACCACGCCGGTCTGGCCCATGCCGGTCACGACCTCGTCGCAGCCGAACTCGCGCAGCCGATCGGCCACGAATGCTGCAGTGCGGTGGACGTCATAGAGCAGCTCGGGATGTTCATGGATGTCCCGGCGCCAGGCCTGAATATCGGGTTGGAGGTCGGCGACGCGGTTCACGATGGGCATGGAGGGTCTCGAGCTTTGTTGAAAATGCAGCACTGTCTACCATGCAAGCCACAGTCCACCCAACTGCCCGGGATCGTGGTCTAGCCCTGCCCGCCCGGCATGGCCGGGCTTGTCTCAAACTTGTCTTGGCCATCCACGTCTGACTATTAGGGCAGAAAGTGCGTGGATGCCCGGGACAAGCCCGGGCCTGACGTCCATTGGGGTGGAAGCAGGATGCCAAGACGGCTCGAAGGTGAATTTGACTACATCGTCGTCGGGGCCGGCACCGCCGGCTGCATCGTTGCCAATCGGCTCTCGGCCGAGCCCAAGAACCGCGTGCTCGTCCTTGAAGCCGGCGGCGACGACAACTGGATCTGGTTCCACATCCCCGTCGGTTACCTCTTCGCGATCGGCAATCCGCGCTCGGACTGGATGTTCAAGACCGAGTCCGAGCCGGGCCTGAACGGCCGCGCGCTCTCCTATCCCCGCGGCAAGGTGATCGGCGGCTGCTCGGCGATCAACGCCATGATCTCGATGCGCGGTCAGGCCGCCGACTACGATCATTGGCGCCAGCTCGGCATGACCGGCTGGGGTTACGATGACGTGCTGCCGCTGTTCAAGCGGCTGGAGGATCACTTCCTGGGCGCCAGCGAGCATCACGGCGCCGGTGGCGGCTGGCGCATCGAAGCGCCGCGGCTGTCCTGGGACGTTCTCGATGCCGTCGGCGATGCCGCGGAGGAGATGGGCATCAAGCGCATCCCCGATTTCAATACCGGTGACAACGAAGGCACGAGCTATTTCCACGTCAACCAGAAGCGCGGCCGGCGCTGGTCCTCGGCGCGCGGCTTCCTCAAGCCGGCATTGAATCGTCCCAACCTCCGGCTCGAGAAGCACGTGCTGGTCGACGGTCTCATCATCGAGCAGGGCCGCGCGGTCGGCGTGCGCTTCATCCAGAACGGCGAGATCGTCGAGGCGCGCGCGAAGCGCGAGGTGATCCTCTCGGCCGGTTCGATCGGCTCGGTGCAGGTGCTGCATCGCTCCGGCATCGGCCCGGCCGACTGGCTGTCGCCGCTCGGCATCGACATCGTGATGGACAAGCCCGGTGTGGGGCGCAACCTGCAGGACCACCTGCAGCAGCGCGCGATCTACAAGGTCGAGGGCGTGCGCACGCTGAACGAGACCTATTACAATCTGTTCCGCCGCGGCCTGATGGGGCTCGACTATGCCTTTCGCCGTCGCGGCCCCCTGACCATGGCGCCGTCGCAACTCGGCATCTTCACGCGCTCGGACACGACGCGCGCGCGTGCCAACATCCAGTTCCACGTGCAGCCGTTGTCGCTCGACAAGTTCGGCGATCCGCTGCACCGCTTCCCCGCCATCACCGTCAGCGCCTGCAATCTGCAGCCGACCTCGCGCGGCACCGTGCGGCTGCGTTCGGCGAGCCCCGACGAGAAACCGATCATCGCGCCAAACTACCTGTCGACCGACGACGACCGCCAGGTCGGCGCCGACGCCATCCGCACCACGCGCCGCCTGATGCAGCAGAAGGCGCTGGCAAAATATCGCCCGAGCGAATATCTGCCCGGCCCCACCGTCGGCGACGACGATGCCTCGCTGGCCAGAGCCGCGGGCGACATCGGCACCACCATCTTCCATCCCGTCGGCACGGCGAAGATGGGCGCAGTCAGCGATCCCATGGCGGTCGTCGACGAGCGCCTGCGCTTCTACGGCCTCGACGGCCTGCGCATCGTCGATGCCTCGATCATGCCGACCATCACCTCCGGCAACACCAACACGCCGACCGCGATGATCGCCGAGAAGGGCGCGACGATGATTCTGGAGGATGCGAAGTAGCATCGCGTCTTCATGATCACCCCGCACCGCTTTTCCATCGGCCCCGCCGGCGCAGAGATCGCCATGTTGCAGTGGGGCGAGAGCGGCAAGCCGCCTGCCCTCCTCGTGCACGGCACCGGTTTCGTCGCCGCCGTCTGGGACGAGGTCGCGCGCGAGCTTGCATCGACCTACACGGTCTATGCGCTCGACCGCCGCGGTCATGGCGCCAGCCACAAGCCGAACGCATATCATTTCCTGGATTATGCCGAAGACGTCTGCCGGGTGATCGACGCGCTCGGGCTGCGCGACGTCTACGGGATCGGCCATAGCGCGGGTGCGACCGATCTCCTGCTCGCGGCAAGGCTCTTGCCCAGGCGTTTCACGCGTCTGTTCGTGATGGAGCCCACCGTCATGGACCCGCGCGCGGCGCGCTCGGATGTATTGAACGATGAATCCATCGCCCGCGTACAAGGCACGTTGCGCCGACGGGCCGAGTTCGAGAGTGCCGAGGCTGTATTCGAGCGTTACCGCACAGCACCTGCGTTTGCGGATTGGACCAAGGCCTCGTTACGCGCCTATGTACGCCACGGCTTCACGAAGCTCGACGACGGCCGGGTGCGGCTCTGCTGCACGCCGGAGATCGAATCGACTATCCTGCGCCCGATCTACGAGGCGATGGAGCAGGTTTACGTCGGCGATATCAGAGGCAATCCGTTTGGCTTGCTCGCTGAGCTCGACTGCCCGGTGCGCGTGACGACGGCCGCCAAGTCGGGACCGATCTACAAGGCGATGGCAGCGCGCGCGGTGTCGTTGATCCCACAGGTAAGCACTCTGGTCTTTCAGGACGCCGGACATTGCGTGGCGCAGGAAGTGCCCACGGCTGTCGTGAAGGCCGTGCGCGAGTTCGCAGAGTAAGTCTCGTGCCCCGGACGCAGCGCAGCACGAAGTGATGCGCTGCTGAGCCGGGGCCCATCTCGCGGCGCGCCGTGCGGCTTTCTGGGTCCCGGCTCTGCGGAGCAGCGTTGCACGCTGCACCGCGTCCGGGACACGAAACCACCTCACGACGCCGCCCCTCACGAAATCGTCATCACATCCGGGAATAAGACCCCGCCTCCCCCGATCACCTCCCCGAAGCCCACTTCCGGGCAAGAGGAGACGTTGCGATGAGCGGACACGATCATGGAGGCGACGGCGTCAGCCGCCGCAATGTGCTGGAATGCATGACCTGGGCCGGCACCGGGGTGCTCTGGACCGTCACGGGCGGCGTGCCGCGCTCGCTCGGCATCATCGATTCCGCGCAGGCTGCAACCGCCGCGGCGCCCGGCATGACCTTCCTCCAGATCAGCGACAGCCATGTCGGCTTCGACAAGCCGGCCAATCCCAACGCGCTCGGCACGCTGGAGGAGGCCGTGGGCAAGATCAACGCGATGCCGGCAAAGCCCTCCTTCATGATCCACACCGGCGACATCACGCATCTGTCGAAAGCCGCCGAGTTCGACAATGCCGAGCGCATCATCTCGCAGAGCAAGCTCGACGTGCACTACGTCCCGGGTGAGCATGACTTCCTCGACGAGGAGGTGAAACTCTATCGCGAGCGCTATGGCCGCGGCACCAAGGGCCACGGCTGGTATTCGTTCGACGCCGGTGGCGTGCACTTCGTCGGCCTCGTCAACGTCGTCGACCTCAAGGCCGGCGGGCTCGGCAATCTCGGCGCCGAGCAGCTCGCCTGGCTCGAGGACGATCTGCGCGGCAAGTCGAAATCGACGCCCATCGTGCTGTTCGCGCACATCCCGCTCTGGACCGTCTATCCCGAATGGGGCTGGGGCACCGAGGATGGCGGCCGCGCGCTCGAATACGTCAAGGGCTTTGGTTCGGTCACCGTGCTCAACGGCCACATCCACCAGGTGATGCAGAAGGTCGAGGGCAACGTCACCTTCCACACCGCGCGCTCCACTGCCTTCCCGCAGCCGGCGCCCGGAGCCGCGCCTTCACCCGGACCGATGAAGGTCGAGGACGCAAAACTCCGCTCCATGCTCGGCGTCGCCAGCATCAACTTCAAGCAGAACGAGCAGCGGCTGGCGATCATCGACACGCCGCTCCAGGGCTAAGGTGGAAGCTGACAATGAAGACTCTCAACCGCCGCGACTTCGGTGTCGACCTCGGTCTCGCTTTGGCCGCGGCCATCCTGCTGCCTGCAACAGCCCGTGCCGACGATCTGGAGGTTCATATCGACAATTTCGTTTTCCAGCCGGCCGAGCTCAAGATCAAGGTCGGCACCACCGTGACCTGGACCAACCGTGACGATATTCCTCACACCGTGGTCTCGGCCGGCAAGTTCAGGTCCAAGACCCTGGACACCGACGACAAGTTCTCGTTCACCTTCACCAACGCGGGCGACTACAAGTATTTTTGTTCGTTGCACCCGCACATGACGGGGATGATCAAGGTTGAGTAACGTCTCCAACCAAGGCATCAACGTCTTGCCCGGCCGGTGGTCCCACGCCGGCCGGGCTCGTGCGCCTTCGGTCGTGCACCCGACCGGCACGAACAGGGACGAAACGAAGCCGCAAGCAGGACAAGAGGCAAAGCGAGGAGCGATGCCCGCCAACGACGATTTGCAGAAGGCGCAGCGCTTCCGCGAGGCGGCGCTGCCCTATCTTGACGATGTCTATACGCTCGCGCGTTATCTCTTGCGCGATGCCTCCGACGCCGAAGACGCCGTGCAGGAATGCTATCTGCGGGCGCTGAAGCACTTTGACAGCTATCGCGGCCCGGCCATGAAACCCTGGCTGTTCGCGATCCTGCGCAACGTCTGCAACGCCGAATATGCAAGGCGGGCGTCGCGGCCCAGTGCGATCGAGGATACGCCCGGCGCGGCCGATCAGACGCCGATCTGGCAGGAGAACGAGGCCAGCCCGGAAACCGAGGTGCTGCGCAGCCGCGATGCCGGCGCCATCCGCAAGCTGATCGACGCGCTCGCCGAGCCGTTCAGGGAAACCTTCGTGCTGCGCGAGATCAACAATTTGTCCTATCGTGAAATCGCCGAGGCCGTCGGCGCCCCCGTCGGCACCGTGATGTCCCGCCTCGCCCGTGCCCGCGCCATGCTGCGCGCGGCCTGGACGGCGGAAGAGGAGCACTCAAGATGACCTGCGACGAAGCAAGGATCATGCTTCACGCGCTGCTCGACGGCGAGCTCGACGCCGGCCATGCGCGCGAGGTCGAAGCCCATATCGCCGGCTGTCCCGGCTGCGCCGCCGAATTCGCGGCGCAGCGCGAGATGCAGCGCGCGCTTGCCGACACCAATCTGCGCTACACCGCACCCGCGAGCCTGCGCAACAAGATCGAGGCCTCGCTGCCGAAGGCGCAGCCCCAGCCGACCCGCCGCTCCGTGCTGCGCGGCTTTGCGATGGGCTCAGCTGTGTCCGCGCTCGCCGCCACAGGCATCGTCGCCGTGGTGCTGCGCCAGGACGACCAGCAGCGCATCCTCTCGGAGGTCGTCTCCGCGCATCTGCGCTCGCTGCAGGCCGGCCATCTCATCGACGTGGTCTCGACCGACCAGCATACGGTCAAGCCGTGGTTCAACGGCAAGCTCGACGTCGCCCCGCCCGTGATCGACCTGACCGCGCAAGGCTTTACACTGGTCGGCGGCCGTCTCGACTACATCGACGCGCGCGCCATCGGCGCCGTCGTCTACAAGCGGCGCCAGCACGTGATCAACCTGTTCGTAGCACAGACATCGAGCACCGAGCACCGGCCGCCGAAGACGCAGACCATGCAGGGCTTCAATTGCCGCCGTTGGGGCGAGCGCGGTCTGAACTTCTGGGCCGTCAGCGACATCGGCGGCGACGAGCTCGCCGAGTTCGTCGACAAGTTCGAGGCGGCGATGAAGGCGAATGTGGAGGGGTAGCAAGTCTGCGTCAGGCCCGCGGGCCGGCCTCCCCGTGACGCGCCTCACGGTGCTCCCGACAGTTCTGCATCAGATTGGAGCTGTCGAGGAGAACGAAAATGGTTGCTTTGATGATCGCTTGCGCCGGCCTGCCGTCGATGTTCGCTACCGCGTGTGCCACGTTGCTGGCGTTGAAGGATCGCAAGCAATGGGTCTGGTTCGCAGCGCTCGCCATACTCGCGGGCTTCGCCGGTTTGACGGTCCTGAATATGCTTGAACTCTGGCGGTACAGCGTGCACGGTTGAACGGCCGACACGGCCCTTCAGCTTTGCGGCTGGAGTGTTACGCCGACCTTCGCACCGCGTTGTCCACCAGCGTCTTGCCGAGCGACCAGATCGCGCCGGGGACCTTGTGGCTGCCGGCGATGACATCGTCGAACGCCTTCTCGATCCAGGTGCAATCTTCCTCCGTGATCGTGAGCGGCGGCAGCAGCTTGATGGTGTGGCTGCCGTGGCCCGCAACCTGCGTCAGGATCTTGTGATCCTTGAACAGCGGCACGGTGATGAGCTGGCAGAACAGGCCCTTGTTGGCCGCTTCCAGCACGTTCCAGGAGGCGCGCAGGCGCAGCGACTTCGGCGGGCCGAACTCGACGCCGATCATCAGCCCCTTGCCGCGTACTTCCTTCATCAGCTCGTAGCCGGGCACCATGCGCGTCAGCGCGAGGCGCAGCTCGGCGCCGCGCTTGGCGGCGGACTCGATCAGCTTCTCGGACTCCATGACATCGAGCGTGGCGATGCCCGCGGCCATGGCGAGGTCGTTCTTCGAGAAGGTCGAACCGTGCACCACCGCGCGGTCCATCTGATTGAAGATCTTGTCGAAGATGGCCTTGCGCGTCAGCACCGCGCCGACCGGCACGTGGCCGCCCGAGAGCGACTTCGACAGCAGCACCATGTCGGGCTCGACGTTCCAGTGCTCGACCGCCAGGAAGCGGCCGGTGCGGCCCATGCCGGTCTGGATCTCGTCGGCGACGAACAGCGTGCCGTATTTCTTGCAGAGCGCGGCGGCGCCGGGCAGGAATTCGTCGGTGGGCATGTTGACGCCCTTGCCCTGGATCGGCTCGACGACGAAGGCCGCGACCTCGCGCGAGGCCAGCGCCTTTTCCAGCGCGGCCAGATCGTTGAACGGGATCGAAGTGCAGCCCGGCAGCAGCGGCTCGAAGCCGGTGCGGAAGTTCGAATCACCGGTCAGCGACAGCGCGCCATAGGTCAGGCCGTGATAGCCGTGGGCGCAATAGACGATGCCGGGGCGGCCCGTCGCGCCGCGCGCGAACTTGATCGCGGCTTCGACGCATTCGGCGCCGGAATTGGCGAAGAACGCCTTGTCCAGATACGGGACATATTTCAGCAGCCGCTCGGCGAGCACGCCCGCGAGCACCGAGACGTCGAACTGGACGAGGTTAGGCAGGTCGGCATCGAGCACGCTCTTGAGCGCATCGCGCATGACCGGATGATTGCGCCCGATCGCAAACACGCCAAAGCCGGACAGCAGGTCGAGATAGCGCGCGCCGTCGCGATCGTAGAGATACTGCCCCTGCCCCTTCTGGAAGCCGACATCGTAGCCGATGGTCTTGAGGACCCGAACGAACTGCTCGTTCAGATACCGATTATGCAGGGTGCTGCGCTGGGCCTGACGGTCCGCGAATAGCTGAGACATGTCTGGATTTGGGCTGTGCATCCGTTACATACTTCGGTTGAGGGTCGTCTCGTCAACTGAAAAGGGACCGTCACTGAAAACGGTCTGTGCGGCCTTTTGCCCTTTTTCGGACCATCTTCGCAAGCACAGCTTTAAACCATGTTGCACTGCCGAGGAACTATCATGCGTTTAGCCCTTTACACCGGACTAATACTGGCTGGCGGTTGCGCCTGCCTGACCCCGGCGCTCGCCGCCGATCCCACCGGCGACTGGCGCGTCGCCGACGGCGTCGCCAACATCCGTGTCGCCCAATGCAATGGCAGCATGTGGGGCGCGGTGGCCTGGGAAAAGAAGCCCGGCGGGCGCGACGAGAACAATCCGGATGCCTCGAAAAAGAACAGGCCCACGCTGGGCATGGCGACGCTGATCGACATGAAGAAGAAGCCCGGCGCCGAGCAGTGGGAAGGACAGGTCTATAACGCCCAGGACGGCCAGATCTACAGCGCGACCATCACGCCTGTCGGCACCGACCAGCTCGAAATCAAGGGCTGCGTGATGGGATTCCTCTGCGGAGGCGAGACCTGGACCCGGGTTGGTCCGCCGATCCCCTTGAGCACCGCCAACGCCAAGGGCGCGCCGAAGTCCCCGGCCGCGACGCCGAAAGCCGCAGGCACGACGGTTGCCGCCGCGCCTGCGCCCGCAGCCCCGAAGGCCCCGGCCGCCGCCAAGCCCGGTCAGAAGGGCGCCGCGGACCCGGTCGGCGACATCTGCCTACTCCCTGAGATTGCGGGGTTTGCCCATTAGGGCCGGCTGGAACAGCAGCACGGCCGCGAGCGTCGTCACCAGCGAGAGGGCAAGCAGCTTGCCCATGCTGGAGGTGCCGGGATGGCTCGACAGCCACAGGCTGCCGAACGCGGTCGCGGTCGTCAGCGCGCTGAAGAAGATTGCGCGCGTCAGGCTGGTTTGCAGCAGGTTCGTCCTGCCCGAGCGCCAGGCCACGACATAATAGATCTTGAAGGCGACGCCGACGCCGAGCAGCAGCGGGAACGCGACGATGTTGGCGAAGTTGAGCGGCAGGCCGATCAGCACGCAGATCTCGAGCGTCACCGCGCCCGCAACCAGGAGCGGCACCAGCGTCATCAGCACGTCGACGAAGCGGCGCAGGGTGATCCACAGCAGGAGGCCGATCACCAGCAGCGCATAGATGCCGGCGTGGATGAACGCCCGCACCACGGTGTCGCCGGATTTCAGGATCGAGACCGGCCCGCCGATGGCGGTCGGCTCGGCAACGAGCACCGCCGCCGCAAATTTGCGCAGCGTGTCGTTATCGTTGGGATCGCCCTTGGGCAGCGCCTCGACGCGGATGATACCGTCCTTGCTCTTCCAGGCGCTGACGAGATCGGGGGGCAATGAGTTCAGGGTGACGGGTCCGGCCTGCATCGCATTCCTGAGCTGGTCGAACACGATCTTCAACGGCATGACGAATACGTTTTGCGCCTTGTTGCGCGTGGCCTCGTCGCCATTGGCGAGCTTTTCGAGCGCGTCGGCCAGACGGCGCGAGGCGACCGCACCCGGGCCCTTCGCATCGCCTGCGGTGCGGCGCAGATTATCGACCGAGGATTTCAGCGCCTCGACGTTTTCCTGATCCGACGGCGCCGCGTCGATCTGATCGGGGTTGAGCGCGGGATTGAGCACCTTGGCGCCCTGCGCGAGCAGCTTCAGCTTCGGCGGCTGGTCCTCCGGCACGAAGCTGTTGAGCGACATCACCCTGAGCACCTCGGGCACCTTCTCCAGCTTCGCCTCGACCGCCCTCGCCTGCTCCTCCGACGTGGTCATCACGTTGATGGCATTGGCGCCGGTGTTGGGATCCTTGCGCAGATCGAGGAAGGTCGCGATCGATTCGGCGCGCGGATTGCGCAGGTTCATCGGGTTGAAGTCGAACTTCATGAAATAGAGCAGCGGCAGACCGGCGACCGCGAGCAGCAGCGTGCCGCCCACGACCAGCACGCGATGCTTCTCCAGGAAGTGATCGAGCGGCGCCAGGAAGGCATAGCCGACCGGTTCCATCTCGCCCGGCGGGTTGAGCAGCTTCAACAGCGCCGGCAGAACGGTGATCGACGAGATGAACGCCACCAGCATGCCGACGCCGGCGATCTGGCCGAGCTCCGCGATGCCCTTGTAGTCGGTCGGCATGAAGCAGAGGAAGCCGGCGGCCGTCGCCATCGCCGCCAGCGACAGCGGCACCGCCGAGCGCTTGGCCGCCAGCACCAGCGCGCCCGAAAGGTCGTTATGCTTGTAGCGCTCCGAGCGGTAGCGGACGCTGTATTGAATGCCGAAATCGACGCCGAGGCCGACGAACAGCACCGCGAAGGCGATCGACAGCAGATTGAACGATCCGACCATCATCAGGCCGGCCGCGGTCGTCAGCGCGAGGCCGACGAAGAGGTTGACGAACACGGCGAAGATGATCTTCGACGAATGCAGCGCGAGCCACAGGATGACCAGCACGACGAGAACCGTACCAACGCCGTTGACGACGGCACCTTCCTGGACGGTGGCGTATTCCTCGTTGGCAATCGGGATCGGCCCGGTCAGCCGCACCCGCGCCTGATATCTGCCAGCAAAATCGAGCTCCGCAGCCGCTTTCCGGATCGCGTCGGTGGCATCCTTGCCCGGCTCGAGCGCGTTGTAGTCGAGGATCGGCTTGAACTCGATGAAGGCTCGCTTGTCCGAATCCTTGAGCGGCTCGTCGCTGACGAGCTCGCGCCAGGAGAAGCTGGCGTCGCCCTTGCCCAGCACGGTCTCGACCGTCTGCGCGATCAGGTTGAAGGGCCGCTCGGTGCTGTCGAGCTTGACCTGGCCGCGCTTGACGCCGGCGAGCCCCGTCTCAAGCGCGCCGGTCAGGCCGCGGATCGAGGGATCGCCAGCCATGATCTCGATCAGGGGCGCTGCGGATTCGAACTGGCCGGTGATCTTGCCGACTTCCTCGGTCGGCAGGAACAGCAGGCCGTTCTTCTCGAAGAACTCTCCGCTGCCGAGTTGCTGCAGTGACTGGAAGTTGGTCTTGTCATCCTTCAGCTTGGCGTAGAGCGCGTCTGCCGCTGCGCTCGCCATCTCCGGAGTCCGCGCCTCGACCACGGCAAGGATCGTTTCATTTTGGTCGAACGCCTTGTCGAACTGCTGGTCGCGCTTGCGCCAGTCAAGGTTCTGGGAAATCAGCGAATTGATGTCGGTGTTGATGGCGAAGTGACGGGCAGCGTAATAGCCCGCAGCCACCGAGAGCAGCAGCCCGAGAACGACGACGAGGGAGGCAAACCGGGTGCAGGCCCTGACGATGGCGACGACGACGCTTTGCAGCACTTCTTTTCTTTCTGCGGTTAACAGCTTGCCGGAAACGCCCGCTGTTTATCGGAGTTCCCGGGCGAAACCTATTGCTGTTTTGGGTGGCTCTCCCGGGAACAAGGTTCGAAGTAAACGGCGGGAGACCGGGCAAATTCATGCGGGGCGGTCGGTATAGCCGGGGAGTTGAGGCGGGAACGTGACGAAAGGTTGAGCAGCCCTGTCGCACCTCTTGCTGGCGCCCATCTCCCTACTATAATACCTTGGAATCAACCGCGTCCGGACCTGACGGTTTCATTCGACCTTTCCTTGCTGCCGATTTTTTGACACAAAGAATTGCGCCTCCATGCGCCGGAGCCCCACGGGGGTGGGCGGCTACCGCGTGCGCGAACCAATGGTGCGGATATTGCAACTCATTGGTCAGGTTCGGGTGCCGCCGGGGACTGAAAAGCGGATTGGTGCAACTTGCGTGATGGGCGTCCCATGGAAGTTTATCTGGCGCAACCGCGCGGCTTCTGCGCGGGCGTGGTGCGTGCGATCGAGATCGTGGAACGGGCGCTGGAGAAATACGGTGCGCCCGTCTACGTGCGCCACGAGATCGTGCACAACAAATACGTCGTCGAGAGCCTGAAAAACAAAGGCGCCATCTTCGTCGAGGAACTGTCCGAGGTTCCGCCCAGGGCGGTCACGGTCTTCAGCGCCCATGGCGTCGCCCGCAGCGTCGAGGAAGAGGCCGCCGCGCGCGACCTTCCGGTGCTCAACGCCACCTGCCCCCTGGTCACGAAAGTTCACAATCAGGGGAAGCGTTACGTCGGCACGGGCCGTACGCTGATCCTGATCGGCCATGCCGGGCACCCCGAGGTCGAGGGCACGATGGGCCAGGTTCCGGGCCCCGTGCTGCTTGTCCAAAGCGTTCAAGAGGTTAAGGCCTTGAGCCTGCCGGCGGATAGGCCAGTGGCCTATATTACCCAGACCACCCTGTCGGTCGACGACACCAAGGACATCATCGCCGCCCTCAAGGCCCGCTTTACAGATATTCAAGGTCCGGATATCCGGGATATCTGCTATGCGACACAGAACCGCCAATCTGCGGTAAGGGACTTGAGCAAGCTGGTCGACGTGATCTTGGTGGTGGGCGCTGCCAACAGCTCGAACTCGAACCGGCTTCGCGAAATCGGCACCGAGGCCGGCGTCGCGAGTTATTTGATTGCCGACGGCAGCGAGCTCAATCCGGAGTGGTTGAAGAGTGCGAGAACGGTCGGCATTACGGCCGGCGCTTCGGCGCCTGAGGTACTCGTGGATGACGTGATCGAAGCGATGCGGCGGATCGGACCGGTCAAGGTCCAGGTGCTGCCGGGCCGCGAGGAAAACATCGAATTCCGGCTTCCGGCCCAATTGGCTGCGAGCTGACCCACCTGAATTCAAAGCCCAGAAAGAAACGTTGTAATGGCTATCCCCTTCTTCAAGGAAATGCGTATCGGCGGCTATTTGCTCAAGCAGAAACTGCTTGGCCGCAAGCGCTATCCGCTCGTGCTGATGCTGGAGCCGCTGTTCCGCTGCAACCTCGCCTGCGTCGGCTGCGGCAAGATCGACTATCCGGATGCGATCCTCAACCGCCGCATGACCGCGCAGGAGTGCTGGGACGCGGCCGACGAGTGCGGCGCGCCGATGGTGGCGATTCCCGGCGGCGAGCCGCTGATCCACAAGGAGATCGGCGAGATCGTGCGCGGCCTCGTCGCGCGCAAGAAGTTCGTCTCGCTCTGCACCAACGCGCTGCTGCTCGAGAAGAAGCTCGACCTGTTCGAGCCCTCCCCTTACCTGTTCTTCTCCGTCCATCTCGACGGCCTGAAGGATCACCACGACAAGGCGGTGTCGCAGAAGGGCGTGTTCGACCGCGCGGTGTCCGCGATCAAGGCGGCCAAGGCGCGCGGCTTCACCGTCAACGTCAACGCCACCATCTTCGACGGCCACCCGGCCGAGGAGATCGCAAAATTCCTCGACCTCACCGTCGAGCTCGGCGTCGGCGTCTCGATGTCGCCGGGCTACGCCTATGAGCGCGCGCCCGACCAGGAGCACTTCCTGAACCGCACCAAGACCAAGAAGCTGTTCCGCGACGTCTTCGCGATGGGCAAGGGCAAGAAGTGGAACTTCATGCATTCCGGCCTGTTCCTCGACTTCCTCGCCGGCAACCAGGAATACGAGTGCACGCCGTGGGGCATGCCCGCGCGCAACATCTTCGGCTGGCAGAAGCCCTGCTATCTGCTCGGTGAAGGCTACGCCAAGACCTTCAAGGAGCTGATGGGCACCACCGACTGGGAGACCTACGGCACCGGCAAGTACGAGAAGTGCGCCGACTGTATGGCCCATTGCGGCTACGAGCCGACGGCGGCGACTGCGGCCCTCAACAACCCGCTGAAGGCGATGTGGGTGTCGCTGCGCGGCATCAGGACCTCCGGTCCGATGGCGCCGGAGATCGACATGAGCAAGCAGCGCCCGGCGCAATACATCTTCTCGGCGGAAGTGCAGAAGCGCCTGTCGGAGATCCGCAAGGACGAGGCCGAAGCCGCTGCCGCGAAGGCCGCGCAGAAGGCCTCGACCGCGGCGTAAAGCGCCAGTCGTTATGCCGGCCGTGTCCCGGACGCGCTGCAGCGCCTCTATAGCGCTGCTGCGCTGAACCGGGACCCAGCAGCCGCGCGCCGTGCCGAAGCATGGGCCCCGGCTCTGCAGCGCACCGCTCCCGACGATGCTTCGCATCGCGGGGCGCTGCGCTGCGTCCGGGGCACGAGAGGAGTGTGAGCCATTCTCTCTCGCCGTCATTGCGAGGAGCTCAGCGACAAAATTGCGTAGCAATTTTGCGCAGATGCG